>NZ_SLXH01000020.1 GCF_004341365.1 Simplicispira metamorpha
GCGCAAGTTTGGGGCCCAACTACAGCCCCAGACGGGCGCGCTTGTCAGCGAACGACTGTGGAATCAGGCTATTGAGATACCTATTTAGCAATCCCCGTTTTGGCTCAAATTTTCAGGCCGCCAGATCAAACACCAGCACTTCCGCATCCTGGGCGCGGCCCAGTGACAACAGCGACTCGTTTTCCAGCAGCGCCGCATCTCCCGCCGACAGCGGCTGGCCATTGACCTCCAGCGCCCCGCGCACCAAAAACACATAGCACTTGCGCTCCGGGTTGAGCACCCGCGTGGCCGATTGCCCGGCGTCGAACAGCCCCGCGTACAGGCGGGCATCGGCATGGATGCGCACCGAGCCCAGCGCGCGATCGGGCGACGCCACCAGCCGCAGCAGACCGCGTTTGTCAGCCTGCGGAAAATGCGCCTGCTCGTAGCTGGGCACGATGCCATGCAGGTTGGGCTGCAGCCAGATTTGCAAAAAGTGCGTGGTCTGGCCCGGCGCATGGTTGAACTCGCTGTGTACCACGCCGCTGCCTGCGCTCATGCGCTGCACGTCGCCGGGCGCAATGGCGGTGACGTTGCCCAGGTTGTCCTGGTGCGCCAGCTCACCCGAGAGCACGTAGCTGATGATTTCCATGTCGCGGTGGCCGTGGCTGCCAAAGCCGGTGCCGGGGGCGATGTAGTCCTCGTTGATCACGCGCAGGTTGCCAAAGCCCATGTGCAGCGGATCGTGGTAGTGCCCAAAAGAAAAGCTGTGGTGGGAGCGCAGCCAGCCGTGGTCGGCATAGCCCCGGTCTTGTGATTTGCGGATGGTCAGCATCAACATCTCCTGGTAAGTACCCCCACTGTAGGCCGCCTGGGGCGTGGCGCGGTGCAGCACAATTGACGGGGGATTTCAAAAATATTCAATCCACATGGGTAGAGCATGCAAAGTCCGCGCAATGTTTTGACGCCCGAGAGCCTCTCCATGCTGCAAGCCATTGCCCAGACGGGCAGCTTTGCCGCCGCTGCGCGCCACCTGGGGCTGGTGCCCAGTGCCCTCACCTACCGGGTGCGCCAGATCGAGGACGCCCTGGATGTGCTGCTGTTTGACCGCAGCGCGCGCCAGGCGCGGCCCACGCAGGCGGGCGCCGAACTGCTGCGCGAGGCCGCACGCCTGCTGCAAGAGATAGACACCGTGGCGCACCGGGTGCAGCGCGTGGCCACGGGCTGGGAGCCGCAGCTCACCGTGTCGGTGGATGGCGCCATCTCACCCGGCACGGTGCTGGATTTGGCCGAGGCTTTTTACGCCCTGGCCCCGCCCACCCAGCTCAAGCTGCGCGAGGAAATCCTCACCGGCACCCTGGAGGCGCTGACCTCGGGCCGCGCCGATCTGGCCATTGGCGTGGCGGTCAACACCTCCAACGTGGCGGGCGTGCAGCTGGGCTTGCTGGGCGAAGTCGCTTTCATTTTTACCGTGGCCCCGCACCACCCCCTGGCCGCGCTGCCCGAGCCGCTGACCGATGCCACCTTGCTGGGCCACCGGCTGGTGGCCGTGGCCGATTCGGCGCACAGTGGCCGCGTCAGCATGGGACTGCTGGGTGGGCAGGACGTGCTCACGGTGGACTCGATGCAGGCCAAAGTGCAAACCCAATTGCGCGGCCTGGGCTACGGTTTCTTGCCTGAGCCCATGGCCCGGCCCTACATCGCTGCCGGGCACCTGGTCACGCGCCGCGTGGCCCGGCCCGCGCGCAACGTGCGCATGTACTGCGCCTGGAACGGCGCCGCCCAGCCCGTGGGCGGGCGCGCCTTGCAGTGGTGGCTGGGCCAATTGCAAAGCCCCACCACCCAGGCCGCGCTGCTCGAAAACCACCCCATGCAGGCGCACCGCATGGCCGCTGGCGTGTAGAGTGGCCCTCCTCTATTCGATATTCCTCCTCCGCCCTCTGAAAGGCCTTTCATGCCCCCCCGCTCCCCCGCTCCAGCACCCCGCCGCCGTCCCTCTTCTGCCGCCAGCGCTGCCAGCGCCCCCGAGACGGGTACCGCACCACGCCACTTTGCCGTCATCGGCGCCGGGCTGGCTGGCATTGCCTGCGCCCGCACGCTGGTGCAGGCTGGCCACCGCGTCACGGTGTTTGAAAAAACCGACCGGGTGGGCGGGCGCACCGCCACGCACGACTCGCCCTTTGGCAGTTTTGATGCAGGTGCTCAGTATTTCACCGTGCGCGACGAGCGCTTTGGCCAGGCCCTGGACACGGTGCCAGGGGTGTTCCGCCCCTGGAGCGCCAATGCCGTGCGTGTGCTCGACGCCACCGGGCGGGTCAGCGCGGCCAGCCAGCCCACCAACGAGCCGCACTGGGTGGCCAGCCCTGGCATGGATGCCCTGGCACAGGCCTGGGCCCAGCCGCTGCTGCAGGCGGGCAACCTGCACCTGAATGCGCATGTGGTGCGCATCCAGCGCGACCGGCTGGACGCAGGCCAATGGCAGGTACACGCCGAAAGCGCCGATGGCGCCCAACAGGTGGTGGCAGGCTTTGATGGCGTGCTGCTGGCCCAGCCCGCCGACCCGGCGCGTGCGCTGCTCGACGCCTCGGCCCTGAAAACACCGCTGGTGGCCGCCATGGCCAATGTGGTCACGGCCCCGTGCTGGACGCTGATGCTGGCCTTTCCGCAGGCCGTGCGCCCGGGCCTGACCACGCTGGGCCCGCAGTGGAACGCCGCGCGCAGCACCCACCACCGCATTGCCTGGCTGGCCCGCGAATCCTCCAAACCCAAACGCAGCAGCGTAGAGCGCTGGACGGTGCAGGCCAGCCCAGCCTGGTCGCACGAACACCTGGAAGACGACAGCGAGCGCGTGCAGGCCAAGCTGCTCAAAGCGTTTGGCGAAGTCACCGGCATCCGGGCCGAGCCCGGCTATGTTGCGCTGCGCCGCTGGCGCTACGCCCAGACCACACAGCCCCTGGGCGAATCGCACCTGTGGGATGGCAAAACCGGCATCGGTGCCTGCGGCGACTGGTGCCTGGGCCACCGCCTGGAAGACGCCTTTGTTTCGGGTCTGGAGCTGGCCCTGGCCGTGACCGCGCAATTTCCCAGCCCGCAAGCCGCTGTGGCATGAGCCTCAGCGTGCCCACCGCTGCGCCCGCCACCGCCGCTGCGGCACCCACGGCGGGCGGCTACGTGGGCCGGTTTGCGCCCTCGCCCACGGGGCCGCTGCACGCGGGCTCGCTGGTGGCGGCGCTGGCCAGCTGGCTGGACGCGCGCGCCCACGGCGGGCAATGGCTGGTGCGCATCGAAGACGTGGACACGCCGCGCTGCCAGAGCGGCGCTGCCGAACACATCCTGCACCAGCTGGCCACCTGCGGCCTGCACCCCGACGGCCCTGTGCTGTGGCAGTCCAGCCGCGCCAGCGCCTACCAGGCCGCCCTGGACGCTCTGCTGGCGCGCGGCCTGGCCTACCCCTGTGCCTGCTCGCGCAAAGACATCGCCCTGGCCCACGCCGCCCAAGGCCACGCCCGCGAGCGCCACACCGAGCTGCCCTATCCCGGCACCTGCCGCAGCGGCCTGCATGGCCGAAACGCGCGGGCCTGGCGCTTCAACGCACACGATGTATGGTCAAAAGTGGCTCAAACGCCCTACCAGTGCGCGCAAGCAGCTTCGTTTTTAATAGCAAACAATACCCTGCACTGGCAAGACCGCCGCCTGGGCGCACAGCAACAAGACGTGCCCGCCAGCGTGGGCGACTTTGTGCTGCGGCGCGCCGATGGCCTGTGGGCCTACCAGTTGGCCGTGGTGGTGGACGACGCTGCCCAAGGCATCACCCACATCGTGCGCGGCGAGGATTTGGCCGACAACACACCGCGCCAGATGCTGTTGCAGCACGCGCTGGGCGTGCCCACGCCGCACTACCTGCACACCCCGCTGGTGCGCGCCGCCGATGGCGAGAAGCTCTCCAAGCAGCACGGCGCGCCCGCCATCGACCTGCGCCAGCCCTTGCAGGCACTGTCAGCCGCTGCCACCGTGCTGGGCTTGTCATCCTTGTCACATCACGGCGAAATTGCGTTGCCAGAAGCCCTCGCACTGTGGGTCAGGGCCTGGATGCCTCTCTACAATCTGCCCCGTGACTGAACCCCAAAACACCCTCCCCACACCCGACGCTGGCGCAGCCAGCGCCCCCGCTCCCAGCGCCATGCCCCACCCTGCCGCCACGGCCACTGACACCGCCGCTGCCGCCGCCCAGCATGGCGCACCCGCTGGCGTGGCCTACCCCAAAACCATCAAGAGCTTTGTCCGCCGCGCTGGCCGCACCACCACCGGCCAGGCCAAGGCGTTTGAAGACCTGGGGCCGCGCTTTATCCTGCCCTACAGCCCCCAGCCGCTGGACGCCAACGCCGCCTTTGGCCGCAGCGCACCGCTGATTCTGGAAATCGGCTTTGGCATGGGCGAGGCCACCGCCCACATCGCCCGCGTGCGCCCCGACGACAACTTCTTGTGCTGCGAAGTGCACGAGCCCGGCGTGGGCGCACTGCTCAAGCGCCTGGGCGAGCAGGGCCAGACCAACATCCGCATCCTGCAACACGACGCCGTCGAGGTCATCGACCACATGCTGGCGCCGGGCAGCCTCGATGGCGTCCACATCTTTTTTCCCGACCCCTGGCACAAGAAAAAGCACAACAAGCGCCGCCTGATCCAGCCGCCCCTGGTGGCCAAGCTGGCCGCGCGCCTCAAGCCCGGCGGCTACTTGCACTGCGCCACCGACTGGCAGCCCTACGCCGAACAGATGCTGGAGGTGCTCAGCGCCGAGCCGCTCTTGGCCAACAGCGCCAGCGGCTACGCCCCGCAACCCGACTACCGCCCGCTGACCAAGTTCGAAAACCGGGGTCTGCGCCTGGGCCACGGCGTGTGGGATCTGGTGTTCCTGCGCCGCGCCTGACCGCCCCCCTTGGCTTCCCGTTACCAGCCGCCATTGCCATTGCCATGAAACCCATCTTGCAAAACCTTGTGGAAATGACAGGCCAGCGCGACCACCTGCGACTGGAAATCTCCGTCCTGTCCACGCTGCAAAAACTCTCGGGCATCACGCAGGTGCGGGCGCTGGAAATGTTCACCATCAACGATGTGCCCCAGGTGCGCCCACGCACCTGGCAAGGCGCCAGCGACTGGATATCCAACGACGAAGAAGCCGCCAAAGACCCGCACCGCGAGCCACTGGCCCATTACCCGGCGCTGCACGCCTGCGTGAGCGAGCGCACGGCCCACGCACAGGCACGCATCGGCAAGGGCCGCTACACGCTGTGGCTGCCCGTCTGGATGCACGACAAGGCCACCACCTGCCTGGAAATCAGCCAGAGCCGCCCCTTCTCGGCGCACCGGCTGGATGTGATTACCGGCATCTTCAACGTCTACCAAAACTACCAAAGCCTGCTGGACTACAGCGAGCGCGATGCCCTCACGGGCCTGTACAACCGCAAGACGTTTGACGAGCAGTTCTCGCGCCATGCCAGTTACCGTCCACCTGCCACGCAGCTGACCGAACTGCCCCAGGCAGACTGCCACGAAGACGTGGCCGACGGGCCGCGCCAGCAGTGGCTGGCCGTGGTGGACATTGACCATTTCAAACAGGTCAACGACCGCTTTGGCCACCTGTATGGCGATGAAGTGCTGATTTTGCTGGCCAACATCCTGCGCAGCTCATTTCGCACCCACGACCGCATTTTTCGCTTTGGCGGCGAGGAGTTTGTGGTGCTGCTGCGCTCGACCAGCCTGGACGTGGCGCACAAAGTGTTCAACCGCTTTCGCCTGGCGGTACAGGAGTACCCGTTTCCGCAGGTGGGACAGGTCACCGTCAGCATTGGCTTTGTCGGCACCGCCCTGGGCTTGCCCGTGGAAATTCTGGGCCAGGCCGACCAGGCGCTGTACTACGCCAAAGAGCATGGCCGCAACCAGGTCTGCTTCTACGACGACCTGATCGCCAGCGGCGATCTGGTCACCCAGGTGGCCCACGACGACGTCGAATTGTTCTGAGCGCCCCCACCGCTACACCAGCTTCGGCTTGCGGTAGAGCAACTGCTCGATGGCGTCCAAGTCCACGCTATCGCGCTGGCTGTCGGGCAAAAAGCGCTGGGCATAGTCCTGCCAAACGCCGCTGCGCAAAAAGAACCGGAACACCTCCTCGTCGATGTGCTGCTCGCGCACCATGCGCGCCATGATAGACAGCGCCTCGGACAGCGTTTTGGGCGGCTTGTAGGGCCGGTCGGAGGCCGTCAGCGCCTCGAAGATATCGGCCAGCGTCATCACCCGATCGGCCAGCGTGAGCTGATCGCCCTGCAATCGGCGCGGGTAGCCAGTGCCATCGAGCTTTTCGTGGTGCGAGCCGGCAATGGCTGGCACGCGCGCCAGGTGCGGCGGAAACGGCAGGCCACTGAGCAAGATGATGGTCTGCACGATGTGGTCGTTGATCTTGAAGCGGTCTTCGTCGGTCAGCGTGCCCCGGCGCACGGCCAGGTTGTGCAGCTCGCCCAGGTGTACCTCCTGGGGTGGCAGCACCATGTCAAAGCCCCAGCGGTTGGCCGGATTGCCCGCCTCTACCGGCGGGCGGCGCGCGCCCCAGGACACGACGTGCTCGGGCCGGTCGGCCAGCAAAAACTCCTGCGCGGGCAAGGGCGGTATGGGCACGCCCAGCAGCCGCTCGTGCTCGGCCCGCGACAGGCCGATGCGGTCGTCAAAATGGCGCTGCCAGCGCTGCACACCAATGGCGTGCAGGCGCTGCACGTCGGCATCGGCCATGGACTCGCCGCCCACGTTGCTTTGCGCCACAAAGGCAAAGTCGGCCTGCAATTGCTCTTTCTTTTGTAGCAGCTCGCGCTCTATCTGCGCGGGTTCAGCACCAGAAACAACCTGCTTCCAATAATCCAGTTCGGCGTCGCGCCACAGCACCTCAAAACGCATGCGCACCTCGTGGATGCGGTTGTAGAGCGTCTCCAGCTTGGTGGCCTTGTCGATGATGTGCTCGGGGCTGGTCACTTTGCCGCAGTCGTGCAGCCAGGCGCCCAAGCGGAACTCGTACAGCTCGGCCTCGGTCATGGAGACGTCGGCAAAAGGCCCTTCGCGCGCATCGCACATGCGCTGCATCACGGCCTCTGCGAGCTGGGGCACGCGCTCGCAGTGGCCGCCGGTGTAGGGGCTTTTGGCGTCGATGGTGTCGGCCAGCACGCGGATGACGGCATCAAACAGCTTGCGCTGGCCTTCGATGAGGTTGCGCGTTTCGATGGCCACCGACAAGGTGCCCGAGAGTTTTTCGACAAAAGCGCGGAAGTGCCCCTCGCCCTGGCGCCGGTCTTGCACGTAGCGCAGCACCAGCAGGCCCAGGGGCTGGCCGCCGCGCGTGCGCAGCTGCACGCGCAGCACCTGCTGGGCCAGTGCTCCATCTGGCGCGCCTGGTGCGGCCAGCACATCGTCCAGCGGGTGCTCGGTGTAGTTGATGAAGTGCGCCATGCCCAGTTGCTCGGGGTACAGCGGCTGGTCTTGCGGGTCGGCGCAGTAACGGGCAGTGCGCTCCAGGTGGGTGCTGTCGCCATCGACCAGATAGACCGCGCCGCCACTGCAAATGCTGGCCTGCACCAGCTCGTACAGCACGCTGGAGAGCATCACATCCAGGCGCGACTCGGCACTGATATGGCGGCTGATGCGCAAAAAATCTTCGATGGTGGCGGACATGCGGTCCATCACCAGCCCCAGCTCGCGCACCTCGCGCACGGGGGAGGCGCGGCGCTGGGGACGGCGAAAATCAAACAGTGCCAGCGACTGCGCCTGGGCCGCCAGGCCACTGAGGCTGCTGCCCACACGCCGCCCGGCTATCCACCCCAATGGCAGCAGCAGGCCGATCAGGCCCAGTGACAGCCACAGCTGGCGGCGCAGATCGCGGTTCAGGTCAGAGAGCAGTTCAGCGGTGGGCATGGCCATCAACAGGTGCAAATCCCGCCAGCGCATGGACTGCAACGGCTGCACCTGGCCCAGCCACTCTTCGCCCTGGGCCTCAAAGCGGCGCGACTCGCCCGGCTTCATGCCCAGCGTGTGGATGGCAATCAGGCTGGGCACCCCCAGCTCGCTCAAGGGGCGCATGCGGGCCTGATCGCCTTCGCGCTGCAACACGCGGGACATGTCGGGGTAGGCCAGCACCCGACCCTCCTTGTCCAACACCGCGATTTCCGTGCGCGGCACCAGGCGCAAACCACCGATTTCCCGGCCCAGATCGGTCAGTGCCACATCCAGTCCCAGCACCGCGCTGCCCTCTTCGCTGGGCTGGCTCAGAGTGACGCCCATTTCATGGGTGGTAAAAAACACGTAGGGCGCCGTGAGAATTTGCGCCTTGGTCTGCACCGCCTCGGCATACCAGGGCCTGGTGCGCGGGTCAAAGCGGTATTGCGGGCGTATCGACGTGCTCACGAGTTCCAGCTGCGCATCGTAAAAGCTCCAGCGCCCTACCAGCGGCGCGCCGCTGCCCTGCTCCCGGGCCACGGACTGCAGCAAAAACGCGGCATGGGGGGGCGCCCCCTCCTGCGCGCGCAAAGCCGCGTTGCGCAGTGGCCGCACCAGCAGAAACTGCCCATCGGGGTAGCCCACGTACACCGCTGACAGCAGCTGGTTCTGGTGGAGCAAACGCACCAGCACCGGCAGGCGGCGCAGGCGCTGCGCCAGGGTGGGGGCCGTGGTAACGGGGTCAAATGCCAGCAGCCGCAAAGTGGCATCTGCCGGGTTGACGATGCGGTGCATGCGCTCGCTGACCAAGAGGCTCACACGATGCGCACTGTCGCTGGAGGCGGCCATGATGGCCTGGCGGGCACTGGTGCTGATCTGGTAGGTCATCAGCGCCGTCAGCAGCAGCATGGCCAGCACCACGACCGATGCGGTCAGCACCTCAAACCGAACTGTGGCGCGGCGCCACCAGGGCAGTGACAGCGCCAGCCCCGCATCCAGGGCGGGGCGCTGGGGTGGTTGGCGGGGCTCGGGGGTGCTGTCTCGCGGGGAATCCATGTTCCCCATAGTGAGGGGTAAACGCCTTTGCGTCACCCCCTTTTTCTACCAATCAGCGGGCACAGCCGCCCGCCATCACACCTTCTGCGTCACCCAGCCCACCACCGAGGCCAGTGCGGCTGGCAGCTGCGCGGCATCGGTGCCACCGGCCATGGCCATGTCGGGCTTGCCACCGCCCTTGCCGCCCACCTGTTGGGCGACAAAGTTGACCAGCTCACCGGCCTTGATGCGGCCCACGCTGTCGGCTGTGACGCCTGCGGCAATCTGCACCTTGTCGCCATCGACGGCGGCCAGCACGATGGCGGCGGTTTTGAGCTTGTCCTTGAGCTTGTCCATGGTCTCGCGCAGGGTCTTGGCGTCGGCGCCGGGCAGCACCACGGCCAGCACCTTCAGGCCCTTGACGTCCACGGCCTGCGTCAGCAGCTCATCGCCCTGCGCGGAGGCCAGCTTGCCCTTGAGCGCGGCGACTTCTTTTTCCAGGGTGCGGGCATTGTCCAGCGCCTGGGTGATGCGGGCGTTCAGCTCGGCCACGGGCGCTTTGAGGGTGCCAGCGGCCTGCTGCACGGTGTCTTCCAGGTTTTGCAGATAGGCCAGCGCGTTGGTGCCCGTCACGGCCTCGATGCGGCGCACACCAGCGGCCACGCCGCCCTCGCCCACCACCTTGAACAGACCGATGTCGCCCGTGCGCTGCACGTGCGTGCCGCCGCACAGCTCGCGGCTGGTGCCGATGTCGAGCACACGCACGGTTTCGCCGTACTTCTCGCCAAACAGCATCATGGCGCCGGTTTTTTGTGCGCTTTCAATGTCCATCACGCGCGCCTGGGTGGCGGCGTTGGCCAGGATTTCTTCGTTCACGCGGCGCTCGATCTCGCGGATTTCGGCGGCACTCACGGGGGCACCATGGGCAAAGTCAAAGCGCGTGCGTTCGGCGTTGACCAGGCTGCCTTTTTGCTGCACATGCGCGCCCAGCACCTCGCGCAGGGCCTTGTGCATGATGTGCGTGGCCGAGTGGTTGCGCACCGTGGCCGCGCGCACCGCCGTGTTGACGGCAGCCGCCACATGGTCGCCCACGTTCAGCGTGCCTTCATCGAGTTGGCCGTGGTGGCCGAACACGTCGGCCTTGATCTTGAGCGTATCGCCCACGGCAAAGCGGGCCGAGCCGCTGGTGATCACGCCCTCGTCGCCCACCTGGCCGCCGCTTTCGGCGTAGAACGGCGTGCTGTCGAGCACCACCACCCCGGTTTGACCCTGCTTCAGGGCTGCAACGCTCACCCCGTCTGCGTAAAGCGCTACGATTTTTGCAGTCGCTTGCAGCTGCTCGTAGCCCACAAACTGGTTGCCCGCGCCGGTGTATTCCAGCGCCTTGTCCATCTTGAACTTGCCGGCGGCGCGCGCCTGGGCCTTTTGTTTTTCCATGGCGGCAGCAAAGCCGGCAGCATCCACTTCCACGCCATGCTCTCGGCACACGTCGTTGGTCAGGTCCAGCGGGAAGCCATAGGTATCGTGCAGCTTGAAGGCCACATCACCGGGCAGAACCAATCCAGACCAATCGCGAACCACAGCGTGGACGCATGGGCACTCAGATAAGCCCGGAACATCGCTCTTAAGTTCTTGCACCTCGGCATCACTCAAAGACCGGTTAGCCAGGATGACCGTTTCCGCAACGGCCGCATCACTCTTAAATGAAAGCAGCTTGATAGCTCTGCCTTCAGATGCAAACCAATTCAGGCCGGGAGTTTTCAAGACACGTTTTGCTTGAGCAATGTCAAGCACTGAGTCGAGCATATCCATGCCGTAGGCCAGCGTTTCAAAGAAGCGCTCTTCCTCGGTCTTGAGGATGTCGGTGATGCGTTGCTCTTGCGCGCGCAGTTGCGGGTAGGCATCGCCCATCAGCCGCGCTAGGTCGGCCACCAGCTTGTGGAAGAACGGGGTCTTCTGGCCCAGCTTGTAGCCATGGCGGATGGCCCGGCGCACGATGCGGCGCTGCACGTAGCCCCGGCCTTCGTTGCTGGGGATGACGCCATCGCTCACCAAAAACGCCGTGGCGCGGATGTGGTCGGCAATCACGCGCAGGCTCTTGTTGTTCAGGTCGGTCACGCCGGTTTCGCGGGCGGCGGCCTGGATGAGCTGGTCGAAGATGTCGATTTCGTAGTTGCTGTGTACGTGTTGCAGGATGGCGGCCAGGCGCTCCAGGCCCATGCCGGTGTCCACACAAGGCGCGGGCAGCGGCGTGACGGCGCCGGTTTCGTCCATGTTGAACTGCATGAACACGTTGTTCCAGATTTCGATGAAGCGGTCGCCGTCTTCATCGGGGCTGCCGGGGGGGCCACCGGGGATGTGGTCGCCGTGGTCGTAAAAAATCTCGGAGCACGGGCCGCAGGGGCCGGTGTCGGCCATCATCCAGAAGTTGTCGGATTTGTAGCGCCCGCCCTTGTTGTCGCCAATGCGGATCACGCGCTCGGGCGGCAGGCCGATTTCTTTCGTCCAGATGTCGTAGGCCTCGTCGTCTTCCTGGTACACGGTGGCCAGCAGGCGGTCGGCGGGCAGCTTGTACACCTCGGTCAGCAGCTCCCAGGCCCATTTCAGCGACTCGCGCTTGAAGTAGTCGCCAAAGCTCCAGTTGCCCAGCATTTCAAAGAAGGTGTGGTGGCGCGCGGTGTAGCCCACGTTTTCCAGGTCGTTGTGCTTGCCCCCTGCGCGCAGGCAGGCCTGCACCGACACGGCGCGCTGGTAGGGGCGCTTGTCGGTGCCCAGGAACACGTCCTTGAACTGCACCATGCCCGAGTTGGTGAACATCAGCGTGGGGTCGTTGCCCGGCACCAGCGGGCTGGACGCCACCACGGTGTGGCCCTTGGCGGCAAAAAAGTCCAGAAAGGTCTTGCGGATGTCGGCAACGGTAAAGCTGGGGGTCATGGTTTTTTCTTCACAAGGGGGGTGTGCAATGGCGTGCCCGTGCGGCAAAAACGGCGCGATGCGGGCGAATCGGCAATTTTAGGGGGCTTTCACGCACTGGTTTGCTGCTGCAAAAAAGTGAAAACGCTGTCGTCCTGGCAATGCGCCACGTTGAAGCGCAGCCACGGACTGGGCTCCAGATTGACGGCAAACAGGTGCCCGGGGCCCAGCAAAATATCCTGCTCTGCGGCCTTGTAGGCCAGCTCGCTGGCGTTCTGGATGGCCGGGTGGCGCGCCCACAGAAACATGCCCGCCTTGGGCTCGCAAAACAGCACAAACCCCAGGCCCAGCAGGCGTGCGGCCACCTGCTGCTGTGCCAGGGCCAGGCGCTCGCGCAGGTTTTTGGTGTGCTTGCGCCAGCGCCCATCGAGCAAGGCGCCATAGGCCAGGCGCTCGGTGAACTCGGACGAGGTCAGGCCCGCAATCATCTTCAGGCGGGCCACGTCTTCGACCAGATCAGCGCTGGCGGCCAGGTAGCCCACCCGGATGTTGGGCGAGATGGTTTTGGAAAAGCTGCTGATATAGACCACGCGGCGCAACTGGTCGAGGCTGGCCAGCGAGGCGCGCGGCTCGGGGTCAATGTCGGCGTAGATGTCGTTTTCCACCACCGTGAAGTCGTACTTCTCGGCCAGTTGCAGCACCCGGTGCAGGTGGCTGGCCTGCGCCGTAGAGGCCGTGGGGCTTTGCAGGCGCGGCTGGGTGAAAAACACCTTGGGCCGGTGCTGCGCAATGCGCTCTTCCAGCACCTCCAGGTCGTAGCCCGTGGGCGTGCGCGGCGCGCCAATCAGGCGAGCGCCCAGAAACCGCAGCGACGAGAGCAAATTGGCATAGCCGGGTTCGTCCACCAGCACGGCGTCACCGGCGCGCACCAGGCGGCGCGCCACCAAGTCCATGGCCTGGGTGGAGCCGTGCGTGAGCAGCACCTGCTCTGCCGTCACCACCACTTCGTGTTCGGCCAGCAGATCGCGCACCAGCTGGCGCAGGGGCAGGTAGCCTTTGGGCTCGCCGTAGCCGCTCAGGTCAGCGTCTTCGGCGGCCAGCGCACGCAGGGCGCGGCGCACGCCGTCGGCAAACAGCCAGTCGCCGGGCAGCCAGCCGCAGCCGGGCTTGAGGCGCAGCGCGCGGTTCTCAAAGATGCGGCGCATGTACCACATCGAGTCAAAGCTGTACTGCCCCGATGCCTCGGCGGGCGCCAGTGCCTCATCAGCGCGGCGGCGCACAAAAAAGCCCGAGTGCGGGCGCGACACAAAATAGCCCTGCGCCACCAGCCGGTCGTAGGCGTCCACCACGGTGTACACGCTGACCCCGTGGGCATGGGCAAACTGCCGGATGGAAGGCACCTTGGCGCCTGCGCGCAAAGAGCCGTCTTCCACCATCAGGCGAAAGCCGTCCACCACCTGCAATACCAGGGGCGTCGTTGATTGGGGATTGAGTGAAAACATAGGATGCAGACATGGCGCCCCGCGCGGCCCAAGGGTTTGTATGTACAGGGCGCCTGCACAACACAGTGCTTAGCTGACCGGGGGGTATCTGTATATGTTAGCCCGCCCGTATGCCTTCTAGAGTCAGGGCCAGTCTCACCCACTTGCCCATGCCCTGAAGGAGCCCCATGCAACGCGAACCCCACCTGAACAACGCCGCCCTGTTTGCCCGCCGCGAAGCCGCCATTCCGCGCGGCGTGGGCCACAGCCACCAAATCTTCATCGACCGGGGCGAGAACGCCGAAATCTGGGATGTGGAAGGTCAGCGCTACATCGACTTTGCTGGCGGCATTGCCGTGCTCAACACCGGCCACCGCCACCCCGCCGTGGTCGAGGCCGTGAAGGCACAGCTCGACCGCTTCACGCACACCTGCTTTCAGGTGCTGGCCTACGAGTCGTATGTGGAACTGGCCGAGCGCCTCAACGCCATGGCGCCCGGCGACTTTGCCAAGAAAACGCTGTTCCTGACCACCGGCGCCGAGGCCGTGGAAAACGCGGTGAAGATTGCCCGCAGCGCCACGGGCCGCTCGGGCGTGATCGCCTTTGGCGGCGGCTACCATGGCCGCACGCTGCTGACCATGGGCCTGACGGGCAAGGTCGTGCCCTACAAGGCCGGGTTTGGCCCCTTCCCCAGCGAAGTGTTCCACGCCCTGTTCCCCAACGCCCTGCGCGGCGTGAGTGTGGATGACGCCATGGACTCCATCGAGGCCATCTTCAAGAACGAGATCGAGCCCAGCCGCGTGGCCGCCATCATCATCGAGCCGGTGCAGGGCGAAGGCGGCTTCAACATCGCCCCGCCTGAGCTGCTGCAACGCCTGCGCGCCCTGTGCGACCAGCACGGCATTTTGCTGATTGCCGACGAAGTGCAAACCGGCGCGGGCCGCACCGGCACCTGGTTTGCCGTGGAGCAAAGCGGTGTGGCGCCCGACCTGATCACCATGGCCAAATCGCTGGCCGGGGGCTTTCCGCTGGCCGCCGTGACGGGCCGCGCCGACGTGATGGACGCCCCCACCGCAGGCGGCCTGGGCGGCACCTACGCGGGCAGCCCGCTGGCCTGCGCCGCCGCGCTGGCCGTGATCGACGTGTTTGAAAAAGAAAACCTGCTCCAGCGCAGCCGCGACGTGGGCCAGCGCCTGACCAACGGCCTGCGGGCCATCGCCGCCAAGCACCACAGCATTGGCGACGTGCGCGGCATGGGCGCCATGGTGGCGTGCGAGCTGTTCAAGAACGGCAACCCGCAAGAGCCCGACGCCGCCCTGACCAAGCGCATCGCCACCGAAGCGGCCGCGCGCAAGCTCATCTTGCTGACCTGCGGCACCTACGGCAACGTGATCCGCATCCTGGTGCCGCTGACGGCCAGCGACGCGCTGCTGGACGAGGGCCTGGCCATCATCGCCGAGTGCTTCGACGCCGCCTTGGCCAGCTGAGCGCACGCAGTGGTCGGAGGAATGGGCGCACTCAAAAATAGAGTCAAAAGTGGTTCTAACGCCCGTTGGATATGCGCCAGCAGCTATCATAAAAATAGCAAAAATCCACTTCCCCCCGGCGCTGCGCACCACCAAGGGTTTCTGTGTAGAGGCCCGGCGTGCGGCACAGTGCGCGCCGCACAGCCCCCTTGTGTACCTGTTTGCCACCCCCTGAAGCCCCTACAGTTGATCGCATGGCTTCGATTACCGGACACCCTGTCATGACCGCAAACGACGCCCTCGTCACGTTCCGAGGGGTACAAAAAACCTATGACGGCACCAGCCTGGTGGTGCGCGACCTGAACCTGGACATCCAGCGCGGCGAGTTTTTGTCGCTGCTGGGGCCATCGGGCTCGGGCAAGACCACCACGCTGATGATGCTGGCGGGGTTTGAGTCGCCCACCGCGGGCGAGATCAGCCTCGGCGGCGTGCCCATCACCCGCACACCGCCGCACAAGCGCAACTTTGGCATGGTGTTCCAGAACTACGCGCTGTTTCCGCACATGACGGTGGCCGACAACATCGCCTACCCCCTCACGGTGCGCAAACTGGGCCAGAGCGAGCGCGAGGCCAAGGTCAAGCGCGCGCTGGACATGGTGCAAATGGGCGCCATGGGTGCGCGCTTTCCGGCGCAGCTCTCGGGCGGGCAGCAGCAGCGCGTGGCGCTGGCACGCGCCCTGGTGTTCGACCCGCAGCTGGTGCTGATGGACGAGCCCCTGGGCGCCCTGGACAAGCAACTGCGCGAGCACATGCAGATCGAACTCAAGGCCCTGCACCGGCGCCTGGGCGTGACTTTTGTGTACGTCACCCACGACCAGGCCGAGGCGCTGACCATGAGTGACCGCGTGGCCGTGTTCAGCGACGGGCGCATCCAGCAGATCGACCGCGTGGACTGCCTCTACGAAACTCCCGTCAACCGCTTTGTGGCCAGCTTTGTCGGCGACAACGCCGTGCTGGACGCCACCGTCCACACCACCACAGGCGAGCACTGCGAGGTGCGCATGCCCAACGGTGCCCTGCTGCGGGGCGTGAACGTCAACCGCGCCAACGTGGGCGACCGCGTGCAGTGCAGCGTGCGCCCCGAGCGCATCGAGCTGGCCGAAGCAGGCAGCGCCAACACCCTGCCCGGCCAGGTGATGGACGTGATTTATTTTGGCGACCACCTGCGCCTGCGCTGCCAGATGGGCGCCGAGGCCGAGGTCATGGTCAAACTGGCACTGAACCACCCCGCCGTGCCCACGCCCGGGCACACCGTCCACCTGCATGCGCCGCCCCAGCACATGCGCGTGTACCTCTGAATCTTCCCCCCCCAAAAAAACCATGAAGGAGACAAGCACCATGCAAAAGAACACCAAGCCCCCCATCCGCCACCTGCTCCAGCCCCTGCTGCTGGCCGCCGCCAGCGCACTGGCCTTGCCCGCACTGGCCCAGCACAACCTCACCGTGGTGAACTTTGGCGGCGCCAACGGCGCTGCGCAAAAGAAAGCCTATTTCGAGGCCTACGAAAAGGCCACCGGCGGCAAGATCACCCAGGTGGAATACAACGGCGAGCAGGCCCGCATCAAGGCCATGGTGGAAGCCAAGAAAGTGACCTGGGACGTGATCGAAGTCGAAGGCCCGGACATCAGCCGGGGCTGCGACGAGGGCCTGTTCGAGCGCATGGACTGGGCCAAGCTGGGCAACAAAGCCGACTTCGTTCCCGCCGCTGTGCATGAATGCGGCGTGGGCACCTTCGTGTGGTCCACCGTGCTGGCCTACAACGGCGACAAGCTCAAAAATGCGCCCACCGGCTGGGCCGACTTCTGGGACGTGAAGAAATACCCCGGCAAGCGCGGCCTGCGCAAAGGCGCGCGCTACAACCTTGAATTTGCGCTGATCGCCGATGGCGTCAAAACCGCCGACGTGTACAAGGTGCTGGCCACCAAAGACGGCGCCGACCGCGCCTTCAAGAAACTGACCGAACTCAAGCCCCACATCCAGTGGTGGGAAGCGGGCGCCCTGCCACCGCAGTTCCTGGTGGCGGGCGATGTGGCCATGACCAGCGCCTTCAGCGGCCGCATCGACGCCGCCCAGCGCGAGGGCCAAAACCTGCAAATCGCCTGGGCAGGCGGCATCTATGACCTGGACTACTGGGTCATGCCCAAGGGCGTGGTCAACAAAGAGGCAGCCATGAAGTTCATCGCCCTGGCCAGCAGCCCCGACGCCCAGGCCGAGTACGCACGCACCATCTCCTACGGCCCCACCAACACCAAGGCCATGGCCAAGATCGATGCCAAGACGCAGGCCCTGCTGCCCACGTCGCCCGCCAACAGCAAGGATGCACTGCGCTTTGACGTGGCCTTCTGGGCCGACCAGGGCGAAGCGCTGGAGAAACGCTTCACCGCCTGGGCCGCGCAATAAGCGCTGGCGCCGCTGCACTGGCACCGTTTTCGGGATATTTCCGCGCACCCTCTGATGAAAGCACCCGCATGAGCACAGCCGCAATGGCCGCCGCGCCCAGCGCGCACGCAGGCCCTGAACTGGCGCAGCAACTGCGCCGTGCCGAGCGACGCAAGCGCCTGCGCGCCCTGGCACTGACCCTTCCCCTGCTGGCATTTTTGCTGGTGGTGTTTTTGCTGCCCCTGGGCAGCCTGCTGGTGCGCGCGGTAGAAAACCCCGAAGTCGCTGACACCCTGGCGCACACCGGCCAGGCCCTGTCGGGCTGGGACCGCCAGGGCGCCCCGCCCGATACCGCCTACCAGGGCCTGGTGCAAGACCTCTCGGCCCTGCAAGAGACGGCCCAGGTGGGCGCGCTGGCACGGCGCCTGAACAGCGAAATCAGCGGCGCGCGCTCCCTGGTCATGGGCACCTACCGGGCCTTGCCCGTGCCCGCGGGCCTGGACGCCGCCCAGACGCGCGACTGGCTGCTGGCGCACGACGCGCGCTGGGGAGAGCTGCCCTACTGGCAGGCCATTGCCAAAAACGCCTCGCGCTGGACGCCCGACTACCTGCTGGCCGCCGTGGACTTGCAACGCACCCCGCAAGGCGCCATCGAGCAGGTGGGCGCCGAGGCCGCCGCCTTCCGCGACATCCTGGGGCGCACCTTCCAGATGAGCGCCACCGTCACGCTGCTGGCCATTCTGATCGGCTACCCGCTGGCCTACTGGCTCAGCACGCTCTCTGAGCGGCGCGCCAACCTGATGATGATTCTGGTGCTGGTGCCGTTCTGGACATCGGTGCTGGTGCGCATCGCTGCGTGGATCGTGCTGTTGCAAAACAACGGTCTGGTCAACCGGCTGCTGATGTTCCTGAACCTCACCGATGCGCCCGTGCCGCTGCTGTTCAACCGGCTGGGCGTGGTCATTGCCATGGTGCACATCCTGCTGCCGTTTCTCATCCTGCCGCTGTACAGCGTGATGAAGTCGATTCCGCCCAACTACCTGCGCGCGGCTGTCTCGCTGGGCAGCCCACCGCTGGCCGCGTTCTTTCGCGTCTATGTGCCGCAAACCTACCCTGGCGTGGCCGCAGGCGGCCTGCTGGTGTTCATCACCGCCATTGGCTACTACGTCACGCCCGCACTGCTGGGCGGCCCCAGCGACCAGATGCTGAGCTACTACGTGGCGCAGTACACCAACGTCGAGGTCAACTGGGGCATGGCCGCCGCACTGGGCTCGGTGCTGCTGGTGACCACGCTGGCGCTGTATGGCGTGTACCGCAAGTTCGGCAAGGCCGAGCTGAGCCTGGGCTAACCGGAGAACCCCCGCCATGAAAACCCCCTACTTCCCCGCGCACTACCGCCTGGGCGACAAACTGGGCTGGCTGCTGCTGCGCGCCTTCAGCATCGGTGTGCTGCTGTTCTTGCTGCTGCCCATCTTTGTCATCGTGCCGCTGTCGTTCTCCAGCGGCTCGTTTCTGGCCTACCCGCTGCCGGGCTGGTCATTGCAGTGGTACCGCGAGCTGCTGGCTTCGCCCGAATGGGCCCGCGCCGCGCGCAACAGCTTCATCGTCGCGCCCCTGGCCACCGTGCTGGCCACCACGCTGGGCACGCTGGCGGCCATGGGGCTGGCGCGCACCCGCTTCATGGGCCGGGGCCTGGTCAGCGCCTTGCTGATTGCGCCCATGGTGGTGCCCATCGTGGTCGTGGCCGTCAGCACCTACCTGTTTTTTGCGCGCATCGGCCTGTCGGAAACCTACTTGGGTCTGGTGCTGGTACACGCTGCGCTGGGTGCGCCGTTTGTGGTGACCACCGTGCTGGCCACGCTGCAAGGCTTCAACCACAACCTGGTCAAGGCCAGCCTGAGCCTGGGCGCCAGCCCGCTGCACACCTTCTTCAAGGTGACGCTGCCGGTGATTGCGCCGGGCGTGATTTCCGGGGCGCTGTTTGCGTTTGCCGCCTCGTTCGACGAGGTGGTGGTCACGCTGTTCCTGGCCGGGCCCGACCAGGTCACGCTGCCGCGCCAGATGTTCACCGGCATCCGCGAGAACATCTCGCCCGTCATCGCCGCCGTGGCCACGCTGCTGACGCTGTTCACCACGGCGCTGATGATGACGCTGGAATGGCTGCGCGGGCGGCGCAAGTGAGCGCCTGCGCTGTTTTTCACACCAAATCAGCCTCCAGCCCTTTCACAGCAAGCGCTACCAGCTACGCTTTCAATAGCAAAAATTACCCTGAACCACCCTGCGCGCCTGTCACCAGAGCGAGCGCACCCGGGGCGGGTTTGGGGTAAGTTCCTGTTTTCTTCCACTGTGTTTTCTTCACACCCGTCGGAGCCTTCATGCCTACCAGCCACACCGCCAGCCCCCTCGCCCAGCTTGCCGACCCCAGCCTGCTCAAAACCGATGCCCTCATCAACGGCCAGTGGGTGCCGGGCAGCAGCCGCTTTGCTGTCCACGACCCGGCCACGGGCGCGCACCTGGCCGACGTGGCCAACCTGGGCCCGCAAGAAGCCGAGCAAGCCATTGCCGCCGCCAACGCCGCCTGGCCCGCCTGGCGCGCCAAAACCGCCAAAGAGCGCAGCACCCTCCTGCGCAAGTGGTACGACCTGCTCATGCAGCACCAGGACGACCTGGCCCGCATCATGACCGCCGAGCAGGGCAAGCCCCTGGCCGAGGCCAAAGGCGAAGTGGCCTACGGCGCCAGCTTTGTCGAGTGGTTTGCCGAAGAGGCCAAGCGCGTCAACGGCGAGACACTGCCCCAGTTCGACAACAACCGGCGCCTGCTGGTGCTCAAACAGCCCATTGGCGTGTGCGCAGCCATCACGCCCTGGAACTTCCCGCTGGCCATGATCACGCGCAAAGTGGCACCCGCGCTGGCCGCAGGCTGCCCGGTGGTCATCAAACCGGCGGAACTCACACCGCTCACCGCCCTGGCCGCCATGGAGCTGGCCCAGCGCGCGGGCATTCCGGCGGGCGTGCTGAACATGCTCTGCGCCGATGCCACCAACTCCATTGCCATCGGCAAGGTGCTGTGCGAAAGCAGCGTGGTGCGCCACATCAGCTTCACCGGCAGCACCGAGGTGGGCCGCATTCTGATGGCGCAGTCCGCCCCCACCGTGAAGAAAATGTCGCTGGAGCTGGGCGGCAACGCGCCCTTCATCGTGTTTGACGATGCCGACATCGACAGCGCCGTCGAAGGCGCCTTTGCCAGCAAGTACCGCAACGCTGGCCAGACCTGCGTGTGTACCAACCGCTTTTACGTGCAGGAAGGCGTGTACGACGAATTCGTGGCCAAGTTTGCCGCCCGGGTAGCAACCGCCAAGGTCGGCAACGGCTTTGAGGACGGCGTGAACCAAGGCCCGCTGATCGAAGAAGCCGCGCTGCAAAAGGTGCAGCGCCACGTTGATGACGCCATCGCCAAAGGCGGCCAGGTGCTGGTGGGCGGCAAACGCCTGAACGATCTGGGCAGCGGCCAGTTCTTTGAGCCCACCGTGATCGCCCACGCCAGCGCCGACATGCTCTGCGCCCGCGAAGAAACCTTCGGCCCGTTCGCGCCGGTGTTCAAGTTCGCCACCGAAAAAGAGGCGGTGGACGCGGCCAACGCCACCGAGTTCGGTCTGGCCAGCTACTTCTACAGCCGCGACGTGGGCCGCATCTTCCGCGTGGGCGAGGCGCTGGAGTACGGCATGGTGGGCATCAACGTGGGCATTCTGGCCACCGAGCATGTGCCCTTTGGCGGCGTCAAGCAATCGGGCCTGGGCCGCGAGGGCTCGCACCACGGCATGGACGACTACGTGGAGATCAAATACCTCTGTCTGGGCGACATCCAGAAGTGATGCCGTGCAACAGGCCCGCTGCAATTGCTCTTTTTTTGATAGCTGCAAGCGCTTATTGCACGGGCGTTTGAGGCATAAAACACCTGTATTTTGATGGCCTGAGCGGGCTGGCGTAGCCAATGGCCTGCGGCAGCTGCCTATAATCAGCGCCTTCGCGGGTGTCGTTCAATGGTAGGACTCTTGCTTCCCAAGCAAATAACGTGGGTTCGATTCCCATCACCCGCTCCAGTCCAGTATTCCAGGCCGTACCAGGCCACCGCAAGCCCCCTCCTTCATCGGTAGCGGGGCTTTTTTCTTTGGCTTTGTTGTGTGTCATCCCCTGTGAGCGTCAACATGGTTGCATCCCTTCTTGTCGGCATGCTGTGCGCACACCTGCTGTGCTTTGCAGTGATGTTTTTGCTCATCAGCAAGCGTTTGCACGGCAACACCATGGGCATGGATTTTTTCGCCCTGGGCAACCTGCTGCTGGGCTTGGCCTATGTGCTGCAACTGCTGGAAGGCGGCCCCGCCTGGAGTGTGATGAGCGTGGTCAACCACACCCTCACACTGGCAGCACCCATCGCCTATGGGCTCGGTGCCATGCGTTTTTTTGGGTACCAGGCGCCCTTGTGGCGTCCGTTGGTCGCTTTTGCCATCGCCTACGCCGCTGCGCAGTGCCTGGTGCAGTGGGGTTGGGGGCCGGTGGCCCGCTACGCCATGCTCGCAGGAATGTCGGCACTGCTGTTTTTTGGCATGGTGATCGCTGTGGTCTATGGCGTGCGCACATTTGCCAAAGATTTGTACGGAGAGATGGTTTTTTTGCGCTGCTGATCGGCGGCATTGGCGTGCTCAACGCGATCAAGTTCGTGAAGATTGTGGATGGTGGCCTGCCAGCGCTGCACATGGACAGCCAGTTTCAGATGGTGTTCTACATCTACATGTCATCCCTGGCCACCGTGCTGCCGCCCGCCATCGTCTGGCTGGTGCTGCGCCGCCTGACCGATGACCTGCGCAGCATGGCAGCGCGCGATCCGCTGACGCAGTTGCTCAATCGCCGGGGGCTGTCAGAGGCGCTGCAGCAGCATTTCCACTCCCGCCATGCCACACCGGCGTACTTGCTGCTGGTGGACATCGATCATTTCAAGCGCATCAACGATACCTATGGCCACCACGCTGGAGATGCCGTGCTGTGCCAGGTCGCAAAGGTGTTGCGCGCTACGGTGCGCCGGGGCGACTTGGCAGGCCGCATTGGCGGAGAAGAGTTTGTCGCCATCTGCCTGGACACCGACGGTGTGGGCGCCGCGCACCTGGCGGAGCGCTTGCGATCGGTCATCGAAAGTCAAGCCATCCACGTTGCTGGTAGCGACCATCTGCTGCACTGCACGGCCACGATCGGGGTGTCACACCACTTCGCCAGCCCGCATGCCTGGGAGGGCGCCATGCGCGAAGCCGACGCGGCCCTGTACCGTGGCAAAGCCGCTGGACGCAACCGGGTCGAGTGGGCAGAGGGCTTTCACGGCCACGCTGGCGCCCCCGGATGACACGGTGCGCCGTGGCACGTTCTCGAATGCAACCGCGCTACCGCAAAAAAGATTCGCAAATTGTCTTTATTGTCAGCACGTGTTTCACCCGCTTGCGGCGAAGTGCAAGGCACCTCCACAATGAATCCGTTGTCTTTTAACGGAGGCTTTCATGACGCTGCAGTTGCTTCGGGATCTTTCTCGCTCCACCCTGCCCCTGACCGTGAATGACAGGGACGCCATCGACCAATTACGGCTGCTGCGCGCTGCCGGGTTGGTGGCTGTGTTTCTCTCTTCACCCCACTCGCCCACGCCCTTTGCCCGGGTGCTGGTGGTCACGCCAGAGGGTCGGCGGGCACTGTCTTCGTCAGACCAGATGGCTATTGTGTAGCTGGAAAAAAGCAGTTTGGGTGCGTGGTTGCCCCCCTGTGCAGGGGCTTCATTTTTCAGGTCAAATCAGGCTCCAGCGCTTTTGCTACAAGCGCCAGCAGCTCTCTTTTCAATAGCACAAAAACTGCCAATCACACCCTCAAGGCAGCGCCAGCAGGCTGCGCTGGCTTTGCCATTGCAGCGCCTTGCCGCTCAGGGGGTCGGTAAAGGCCAGTGTTTGGGCCAGCAGTTGCAGTGGCCTTGAGAAGTCGCCTTCCGGCGCATCGTTGACCTCGGGGTAGAGCGCATCGTGGCGCAGCGGCAGGCCCAGCGCCGCCATATGCACACGCAGTTGGTGGCGCTTGCCGGTGACGGGACTGAGACGGTAGCGCGCCCAGCCACCGGCCACCTCCAGCACCTCCATGCGGGTGCAGGTGTTGGGCTCGCCGGGCACCTCGTGCATGCGGAAAAACTGCGGGCTCTCGTCCAGGCGGCTGCAGTGCTCGCGCGGGAAGGCCAGTTCCTGGCGCCAGGGCGCCACAGCCTCGTAGTGCTTGGTGATGGTGCGGTCACGGAACAGCGCCTGGTAGCGCCCGCGCGTAGCGCGCTGCACTGAAAAAAGCACCAGCCCGGCGGTATCGCGGTCAATGCGGTGCAGGGGCGATAGCTCTGGCAGCCCCAGGCGTTTTTTGAGGCGCACCAGCAGCGTCTGCTGTAAATACCGCCCCGAGGGGGTGACGGGCAAAAAATGCGGCTTGTCGGCCACCAGCAGGTGCTCGTCCTGGTAGAGCACCACTTCATCGAACGGAATCACCGGCTCGGCGGGCAGGTGGCGGTAGTAATACAGGCGCAGGCCGCGCTCAAAAGGCCGCTGGGCAGTGACGCGCACGCCATGCTCATCGACCACATCGCCCGCCTCGATGCGGCGCAGCCATTCGGCACGGTCCACGGCAGGCAAATGCTGCGCCAAAAAATCCAGCATGCTGCCCTGCCCCGCAACGGGCAGCGCCACGCAGCTGGGGCCTACGCCATCGCGCAGGGGCAGGGGCAGAACGTGGGGGTCTCGGGGGTGGTGCATGGCGGTGGCGCGCCACTATACATTCGGCAATGCTGGTACAAAATGCACTGGCACCCCAACCCCCACAGGCTTACGCTGGCCCAACGCCGGTTTCTTTGATGGCAACGCTGTAAAAAACCATGGACATTCATTACCTCACCCCCCTTTTTTCGCCCGAATCCATTGTTGTCTTCGCAGGCCAGGCGGATGAGCCGTCCACACAAACCTTGCTGGGCGGCGTATTGCACGAGTTTTTGCGCGCCCAGACTTACAGCGGCACATTGCAGTTTTTGGACACACAGGCCAGCGGCACGCTGGCAGACCTGGCGCAGGTCAAGGCCGATCTGGCCATCATTGCCCTGCCGCCCAAAGAAGTGGCCGCCACACTGGAGCTGGCAGCCCGCATGCACTGCCGCGCCGCCCTGGTGCTGTCCAGCGGCACCAGTGCCGACGATGCCGCCGAGCTGAAAAAAATCGCCCAGCGCGAGGGCATCCACCTGCTGGGCCCCAACTGCCTGGGCCTGCAACGCCCGCAACTGCAACTCAACGCCAGTGCGGCGGGCCCGCTGGCGCAGTCGGGGCCGCTGGCGCTGGTGTCGCAGTCGGGCGCGCTGACCTCGTCGATTCTGGATTGGGCCCGGGGCAATGGCGTGGGCTTTTCTTCGGTGGTGTCGCTGGGGCCCAATACGGCGGTGGACATTGCCCAGGTGCTGGATTTTCTGGCCCACGACCGGCACACCCAGAGCATCGTGGTGTACCTGGAGGGCATCAGCAACGCGCGCAGCTTCATGAGCGCGCTGCGCTCGGCGGCCAACACCAAGCCGGTGGTGGTGCTCAAGGCCGGGCGCAAGCCAGCGGGCAACGAAGCGGCGCAAACCCACAGCGGCACCATCGTCGGCAGCGACGATGTGTTTGACGCAGCCCTGCGCCGGGCGGGCGCGGTGCGGGTGCGCTCGTTTGTGGAGCTGTTCTCGGCGGTCAAATGCCTGGCATCGCGCTACCGGCCCGTGGGGCGGCGCCTGGCCATCATTGCCAATGGCGGTGGCCCCGGCGTGCTGGCGGCCGACTGGGTCAATGAAATTGCACTGGAACTGGGCAAGCTCTCAGCGGCCTCCGTCAGCGCGCTGCAACCGCTGTTGCCACCGCACGCCTCGCTGACCGACCTGATCGACCTGTCCGAATCCGCAGGCCCCGAGCACTACAAAGCCGCCATTGAGGCCGCCGACAAAGACCGCCAGATCGACGGTGTGCTGGCCATTTTCTCGCCGCGCCCCGGCACCGATGCCCAGGGCATTGCGCAGGCGCTGGCCGATGCCAAGCCGCGCATGGGCAAGCCGCTGCTGACCTGCTGGATGGGCGATGCCTCGGTCATGGCGGCGCGGGGGGTGCTCAAAATGGCAACGATTCCCAGCTTTCGCACACCCGAGGCCGCGGTGGGCGCTTTTGGCAACATCGCCTCGTTCTACCAAAACCAGCAACTGCTGCAACAAACGCCGCCACCGTTGTCCACGCTGGCCAAGCCCGATATCGAAGGCGCACGCCTGGTCATTGAAAGCGCACTGGCCGAACGGCGCAAAGTGCTGACCGAGATGGAGTCCAAAACGCTGCTGGCAGCGTTTCACATCCCTGTGACCAAGACCATCCTGGCGCGCAGTGCCCACGAGGCCATGATGATCGCCACCCAGTTGGGCTTTCCGGTAGCGCTCAAGATCGACTCGCCCGACATCTCGCACAAGTCCGACGTGGGCGGCGTGGCCCTGAACGTGATGAGCGGTGCAGCCGCGCGCGACACCTACACCGACATGGTGCAGCGCGTGACCCGGCTGCAGCCCAACGCCCGCATCAACGGGGTGACGGTGCAAATCATGGCCCCGGCGCGGCGCGGGCGCGAAATCTGCATCGGCCTGGTGGCCGACGACCCGTTCGGCCCGGTCATCTCTTTTGGCGCGGGCGGCACCATGATCGAGCTGATCGACGACAAGGCCATGGAGCTGCCACCGCTGAACCAGTTTCTGGCCCGCCGCCTGATCGAGCGCTCGCGCGTGTCCGAAACGCTGGGCGCCTGGCGCGGCGCCAGTGCAGCCAATATCGAAGCCCTGGAGCAGGTACTGCTGCGAGTTTCGGAAATGGCCTGCGAGCTGCCCCAACTGCGCGAAATGGACATCAACCCCATCATCGTGGACGAACACGGTGCCGTGGCCGTGGATGCACGCATCGCCATCGACCAGGCCCCGCAAACCACCATCGGCAGCGCCAACCATTACGGGCATTTGTCCATCCTGCCCTACCCCGCACGCCATGAGCAGGTGTGGCCGCTGCGCGGGGGCGGTGAATACACGGTGCGCCCCATCCATCCGGGCGATGCGCAGATGCTGCAAACGCTGGTGCAGCAGCTGTCGCCGCAAAGCCGCTACTACCGCTTTGTTTCTTCCATGGCAGAGCTGCCGCCCAGCATGCTGGCGCGCTTCACGCTGATCGACTACGACCGTGAAATGGCACTGGTGGCCATCCACAAGCAACGCACGGCAGGCGCCGACGGCCATATCGTGGAGACCGAGCGCATGGTGGGCGTCTCGCGCTACGTGACCAACCCCGACCGCTCCAGCTGTGAATTTGCCCTTGTCGTGGCCGACGATTTCAATGGCAAGGGCCTGGGATCGCGGCTGATGCTCAGCATCATGGACGTGGCCCGCGAGAAAGGCTTGAGCGAAATCGACGGCCTG
Source organism: Simplicispira metamorpha (assembly GCF_004341365.1). GTDB lineage: Bacteria > Pseudomonadota > Gammaproteobacteria > Burkholderiales > Burkholderiaceae_C > Simplicispira > Simplicispira metamorpha. The sequence goes on from NZ_SLXH01000020.1 coordinate 26,802, forward strand.
GTGCTGGCCAACAACCCGGGCATGCTCAAACTCATGCGCAGCCTGGGCTTTTCCATCAAAGCCTACGCGGAAGACCCGGACTTCAAGTTCGTGACGCACAAGCTCTGACGCTGCACGCCCCCAGGCACAACGGGCCACCGCACGGCCTGGGGCACGCCCCAACCACCACTGGTACGCCATGCAATGCATCACCCCACATCGGCCTTACCCGCTGTTTGATACGGCGACCACCCAGCGCATCGAGCGCCACGCTGCTGCCGCGCTGCCCGCGCACACCTTGATGCAGCGCGCGGGCCTGGCTGTGGCGCAGTTGGCCCGGGCGCTGGCACCGCACGCGCGCACCATCTGGATTGCCTGTGGCCCCGGCAACAACGGCGGCGATGGCCTGGAGGCCGCCATGCACCTGCACCGCCAGGGCCTGGACGTGGCCGTGACCTGGCTGGGTGATCCGGAACACTGCCCTGCCGATGCACGCCAATCGTGGCAGCGCGCGCAGCAAGCCGGCGTTGCGCTGGTCAAACACCCCCCCGCACTGGGCCCACAAGACCTGTGCATTGACGCCTTGCTGGGTATAGGTCTGCGCCCCGGCCCGGTGCCAGAGCCATTGCTGGCACTGCTGCAGCAGCTGTACGCCAGCCCCGCCACGCTGCTGGCCGTGGACGTACCCACCGGACTGCAAGCCGATACAGGGCAATACGCGGCTGGTTTTTTTCCCAGCGCAGCCACCGTCCCCCAGCACGCACCTTCTGCTGCGCGCCACACCCTGAGTCTGCTGACGCTCAAACCTGGCCTGTTCACGGCTGCGGGACGGGATGCTGCAGGCACCGTCTGGCTGGACGACCTGCTCACTACCCCCCCCGCACACGAGGCACCTTGTGCCTGGCTGACAGGCCCACCCCATCCGCTGCCACGCCCCCATGCCAGCCACAAAGGCAGCTATGGCGACGTGGCGGTGGTGGGTGGAGAAGGGCTGCATGCACGCGGCATGGGCATGGTCGGCGCGGCGATTTTGGCGGCACGCGCTGCGTTGCACAGCGGTGCAGGCCGCGTGCTGGTGAGCCTGCTCGGCAACACCCAACTGCAATTGGACATACAGCAACCCGAGCTGATGCTGCGCGAGTTTGCTGCCCTGCCACTGGAGCAATTGACCGTGGTGTGCGGCTGCGGTGGCGGCGAGACTGTGCGCACCGTGCTGGCGCAGGTGCTGGAGCGCAGCGCACGGCTGGTGCTCGATGCCGATGGGCTCAACGCCGTGGCCTCGTCTGAGTCCTTCCAGCAATCCCTGCAAATGCGGGCGCAGCGCGGTCAGACCACCATCCTCACGCCCCATCCCCTGGAAGCTGCGCGCCTGCTGGGCACCAGTGCCGCCCAGGTGCAAGCCCACAGGCTGATGGCAGCACAGCAACTGGCCCAGCGCTTTGCTTGCGTGGCGGTACTCAAGGGCTCCGGCACGGTCGTGGCAGCACCTGGCACCACGCCCTGGCTCAACCCGACAGGCAACGCCCGTTTGGCTGCTGCGGGCACTGGCGATGTACTGGCAGGCATGGTGGCAGCACGCTGGGCCAGCGGCATCCACGCGCCGCAGGCGGCCACTGAGGCCGTATTTGCACACGGCCTGGCCACCGACCAGTGGCCTGCCAAGGAAGCACTGACTGCTGGGGTGTTGGCCCAAGGTCGGCATTTTTTCTGATACCACCCCACTCACAGGGCAGCGATTCGGTATAGACACATCGACTTTTTCACGCCTTCGTGGCTGCGCACTCCAAAGAGTGCGACCTGTTTTTTTCCTGCGGTAGGATGTTGTGGTGAATTGTCACAAAGTGCATGGGGTTAATGCCTGCACTGTCGGTGCGGTGTAGGTTTCGCGGCGCACTCCTCCCACGGCCAACCACATCTTTCTATGACTGCTTCTACATTTTCTGTTTCGCCTGCTCTTGTGCGCTCGCGCATGAAGGTGGGCACAGCCATGGGGCTGGGTTTTGCCCTGGTCATTGTGTTGGGTGTTGTCATGGCCCTGGTGGCCTGGGTGCAGTTCACCCGCGCCAGCGCAGAGGCCACCGTATTGGTGGAAGACCGCATGGTCAAGGTCACGCGCGCCAACGAGATCATTGACAACCTCAACAGCCAGGCCAATGCCGTGCGCAACATTGTGCTGGCGGGAGACCCTGCAACCATGCAAGCAGAAAAGCAACGCATCGACAGACTGCGCACGCAAGGCGTCGAGTTGCTCAAGTTGCTGGACCAGTCGCTCAACTCGCCCGAAGGAAAAGCCAATTTCCAGCGGGCCAAGGACGCCGGTTGGACGTATGTGGGACAGCTTGACAAGGCCATCGCCCTGGGCATGGCCAACGACACTGCACAGGCCCGGGACATTTTGATCGGCCCGGCACGCCAGGGCCATGAGCAGGCGATTGACGCACTCAAAGACACCGTGGCCTTCCAGCAAAAGCAGATGGAAGTGGCTGCACACCGCATTGAAGACATTGCCAGCAACACCAGCCGACTGATGCTGGTGATTGCCTTGCTCTCGGCCTTGATCGGTGCAGGGGTGGCGTTTTTTCTCACCCGCTCCATCACCCGCCAGCTGGGGGGCGAGCCCTATTACGCTGCGGCGATTGCGCATGAAATTGCCGATGGCAACCTGGCTGTGCAGGTGCAACTGCGTCCGGGCGATACCACCAGCTTGCTGGCCACCATGCAGATGATGCGTGACAGCCTGGCCCAGGTGGTGGCACGCGTGCGCCAGGGCAGCGAGGCCGTCGCTACCGCCAGCGCGCAGATTGCCCAAGGCAACCAAGACTTGTCTGGGCGCACTGAAAGCCAGGCCAGCGCGCTGGAAGAAACCGCCGCCTCGATGGAGGAGCTGGGTTCCACCGTGCGGCAAAACGCCGACAACGCGCGTGCGGCCAACCAGCTGGCGCAAAGCGCCTCCGGCGTGGCGGTGCAAGGCGGCGAAGTGGTGGCCCAGGTAGTGCAGACCATGGACGGCATCAGCACATCGAGCAAGAAAATTGCCGACATCATCAGCGTCATCGACGGCATTGCCTTCCAAACCAACATCCTGGCACTGAATGCCGCCGTCGAAGCGGCGCGGGCTGGCGAACAAGGCCGGGGCTTTGCCGTGGTGGCCAGTGAGGTGCGCAGCCTGGCCGGGCGCAGTGCCGAGGCATCCAAAGAGATCAAGCGCCTGATCACCGACAGCGTCGATCGTGTCGAACAAGGCAGCACCTTGGTCAACCAGGCCGGACAGACCATGGAAGAAGTGGTGCACAGCGTGCGCCGCGTGACCGACATCATGGGCGAGATCAGCGCGGCCAGCAGCGAACAAAGCGCTGGAGTCACCCAGGTCAGCGAGGCCGTGACGCACATGGACCAGGCTACGCAGCAAAACGCTGCGCTGGTGGAGGAAATGTCTGCGGCGGCCACCAGCCTGAACCAGCAAGCGCAAGACCTGGTGCAGGCAGTGTCTGTGTTCCGTCTGGAGGCGGGATCAGCCTACCGCCCTGTTGCACGCAGTGCAACAGCACCAGCACCACGCCCGGCTCCACCAGCGCCCAAGGTGCCAGCCACAGCGCCAGCAGCAGCCAGACTGACCGCTCGCGCCCCGGCACCGGCCAAAGCCCCTGCGGCCCATGCGCCTGCGAGCACTCCCGCAATGCCCCCCCCACCACCGGCCAAGCACAACGACGACGATTGGGAAGCTTTTTGACCATGCTGGTGCTGCCCCGTCACTTTGGCCACCGCTGTGCGGCCTGGCTGGCATCGGTCTGCATGGTCTGGCTGCTGGCTGGTTGCGGCCCACGCTATGAGCCGCCACTGATGGTGGGAACCAACATCTGGGCCGGTTATGAGCCTTTGTATCTGGCACGCGACCTGGGCTATTACAAGGGCCAACCCGTGCGCCTGGTGGAACTGGGCTCCACCACCCAGGTGATGGACGCACTGCGTACCGGACGTCTGGATGTGGCTGGCGTCACCTTGGACGAGGCACTGACGCTGGCCCACGAAGGGGTACCCATTGCAGTCATCTGGGTGATGGACATCTCGGCTGGGGCCGATGCCATCGTGGCCCGCCCTCCCATCACCCAAGTGACGCAACTGCGCGGGCGCCGTGTGGGGGTAGAGCAAACTGCCGTGGGCGCCTACATGCTGCAAGGTGCGCTACAGCAAGCGGGGCTGAAGGTAGGAGACGTGACAGTGGTGCCGCTGCCGATTGATGAACATGTGGCCGCCTGGCGCAGTGGCAACGTCGATGCTGTAGTGACCTTTGACCCGGCCCGCCAGACCCTGCTGAAAGAAGGGGGGAAAGAGATTTTCGACAGCCGCGCACTCCCCGGCGAAATCGTTGATGTGTTGGTGGCCCGCCACAACGCCTTGCAGTGCTGCGAACAGCGCATTGCTGCATTGCTCAAAGGCCAGCGCCAGGCTCTGGACTATTTGGCACAGCACCGCGACGATGCCTTGCTGCGCATGTCGCGCCGCCCAGGCAGCCCGCCTGAAGACGTGGGTGTAGCCTTGGCTGGAATGGAACTGCCTGACGCCGCACGCAACCGCAGCCTGCTGCAAAGCCCTGCTGCCGGGGCAGCCCCCAGCCCCACGCTGCACGATACGGCACAGCGCCTGGCGCAGATCATGCGTGCCAAAGACATCTTGGGCCACGATGTGTCGGTGCAAAATTTGATTGATGCGCGCTTTGTACGGGAGCCATCGCCATGACACACCAGCCCTTGCCACCGACGAGCGCACCCCTTCCCACGGTGCGGGTGCTACCGCTGCGCTGGTGGCTGCCGCTGACGCTGGTGATCACCTGCGGGCTGGCTTTTACGCTGTTGGTGCTACAACAACAGCGCCACTACGCCCTCGATTTACAGCATTTCAGCGACCGCACCGCCCATGCCGAACTGCTGGGCACGCAGCGCAACCTGGAAACCGTGCTGCGCCGCAAAGACGGCAGTGGCCTCGACGGCGTGGTGGCCGAGCTGGGTCTGAACCCGGCGGTGGCCCACGCGCTCTTGCTCGACGCAAGCGACGGCGTGCTAGCGGCCACCCGGTTTGCCTGGCGTGGCAGTCCTGGCGTGGAAGTGCTGCCGCATTACCCACAAGACCTGGTGAACAAGGCACGCCAGCAACAACGTGAGCAACTGCACTTGGACGTGGAGCAGCGCCACCTGTGGGCCGTAACCCCAGTCATGCTGGCGCTGGAAGCCGGGGCCATCCGTTCCAGCCGCCAAGGCGTGCTCTTGGTGGAATACGACCTGACGCCGATTGCTGCGCAATCGAGCGCCCACATCCGCCAGCAAGCCCAGGTTTTTGCCGCCGTAGTGCTGCTGGCGGCGATGTGTTTGCTGGTGCTGGCGCGCTGGGGCGTGATGCGCCCCGTCAACGCACTGCGCGCCAGCATGGCCCGCATTGGCGCAGGTGATTTTCAGGCGGTACCAGCGCTGCGCGGCGAGGGCGAATTCCAAGAACTGGGCCAAGCCCTGGGGCAGATGGCACAAGCGCTACAGCACAGCAGCCAAGCACTGCGCGAGAGCGAAGCACGGTTTCGCCAGCTCTCCGATGTGTCCTTTGAGGCCATTTTCTTGCACGCGGGGGGACGCATTGTGGACGCCAACGCTGCCGCCGAGCGCCTAGTGGGCGTAGCCCCCGGTAGTTTGCGTGGCACCGATATGCTGTCCTGGGTGGCACCGGGTAGCCGCGATGCCATCCGCCAACGCATTTCACTGCGCATTGAGGGCACATGGCAAGTAGACATGGTGGACACCCAGGGCCAATTGATTGCTGCCGAAGCCAGCGTGCGCCAGCGTGAGATTGATGGCAGCTCGCTGCGGGTGGTGGCCGTGCGCGACATCCGTGAACGCTTGGCCGCTGAGGCACAAATCCGCCAACTGGCCCATTTCGATGCCCTCACGGGTTTGCACAACCGGCGCTTTTTGCTCGAGCAAGTGGCGGCGGAGCTGGCCCGTCCGTCCGTGGATGGCCAGCCTCAGCGCGCTGCGCTGGCCACGCTCAACCTCAACGCCTTCCAGTCAGTGAACGACTCCTTGGGCATGGCAGCTGGGGATGCGGCACTGCGCATCGTGGCACAGCGCTTGAGCAGCTTGTTGACTGCCGGTCAGAGCCTGGCGCGTGTGGACGGCGACACGTTCGCCATCTTGGTAACCGACTTACAAGGCAATCTGCAAACTGCCAGCGCCCAGGCAGCACGTGCCATTGAGCAACTGTTGACAGCCGTGGCTGAACCGTTGGAAGTACAAGGCCAGACCTTGCACCTCTCCGCAGGTGCCGGGGTAGTGATGATCCCCAACGACAGCCGCGACCCACCCGAGCTGTTGCGCGAAGCCGAAACCGCGATGCACCGCGCCAAGGAAGCGAACGATACCCAAGTACAGTTTTTCGCCCACGCCCTGCAAGAAGCGGCAAGCGAGCGCCTGGCCCTGCGCAACGACCTGCGCCAAACCTTGCGCTTGCCGCCGTCAGCGCAGCAATTGCTACTGCATTACCAGCCCCAAGTGAACGCAGCGGGCAACCTGCTGGGGGTAGAGGCACTGGTACGCTGGCAACATCCCAGCCGGGGTCTGATACCGCCAGGTGCTTTCATTGCCGAGGCTGAATCCTGCGGCCTGATCGTTCCCTTGGGCCACTGGGTACTGCAAGAGGCGGTAGCGTGCCTGCGCCGCTGGCAGCAGCAGACCGACTGCGCCCCGTGGGCCAAGCAGTTGACCATGGCTGTCAACGTCAGTCCACGCCAGTTCCGCGAGCCCGACTTCATCTCCCGCATCGAAGACGTGCTGGCGCAGGTGGGGGTCAGCGCCTTGTCACTGGAGCTGGAACTGACCGAAAGCGTGGTGGCCGACGACCTGGAAACCACCCTGGAAAAAATGGCTTTGCTGCGTGACCGGGGCGTGCGCTTTGCCTTGGATGACTTTGGCACTGGCTACTCCAGCCTGGCCTACCTCAAGCGTTTGCCCATCGACACGCTGAAGATCGACCGTTCCTTCGTCATGGATATTGATGCCACCACACAAAGTGGCCCGGGCAAACGTCCGGCTGTATTGATTGACGCCATCATCGCCATGGCGCACCAACTGGAAATGCGCGTGCTGGCCGAAGGCGTGGAAACCGGCACCCAGCGCGAGCGTTTGGTGCGCGCGGGCTGTGATATTTTTCAGGGCTACCACTTCAGCCGCCCTCTGCCCGAGGCCGGTTTGCAAGCCTGGGCCAACCAGCTGCACACCAGCGAATAATCTTGGGGCGTAAACGGTTCAGGCGTGGGTGCGAACCCAGCTTTTGAGCACGTCATTGATGCGGGTTTGCCAGCCGTCGCCCGATGCCTTGAATCTCTCCAGCACTTCCACATCCAGGCGCAGCGTTACCTGGGCCTTGGTGCCGCTGCCCAGTGGGCGACCACGGCGCACCAGGGGTTTGGCCTGCGCCCATTCGGCATCCGTGAACGGCACCGCGTCAGGGTCTGCCAGCGCAGCAGCAGCAATGGCTGCATCCTCGGCAGGTGTCGGCAGAATGGTTCCGGCTTTAAGTTTCGGCATAGCGTTTCACCTCTCGGCTGTTGGCTTTTCTCAAACTGATAACGCGGCGCTCTGTCGGCTGCTCAGGCGGGCGGTCAACAAACACCAGGGCCATGGTGCGCAAGCCGATGTAGCCCAGCGCCACCATGCGGTGGCTCGCCATAGTCCCGGCGCTTGTCCGGCCACACCACGGCGGTGTCCCATTCAAAGCCCACTGCATCCGATAGTGACAGCCCATGCTTTGCCAGATTGGCGCTGTCTTTGGCCGGGTCGAATGCGACTTTCATCGCTTAATTGTAGTTACGTTTTTTCAGAAGCGCACGACCCTGTTTACTGGCGCTGCCCCACGGCGTGTCACCTCGCTCATGCCGTGGGCCTTGGCCACCTGGCGCAGCGCCAGCAGCAGTACCAGCACCGCCCCCTTGTCGCCGCTGTCGCCAGGGGTGGCTACGCGCCCACGGGTCTGGCCTTGTTGTCCGGCTCAGACTTCAAAAACGATAGCTGCTTGCGCGCACTGTATAAGGGCTGGTGCTGGTTTTGACTGGTAAATCAGGCTGTAGCCATGTAGCTAGGGGTGGCTACGCCGCTTTCACGGATTTGGTGGTAGCTGCTCCAGCCCGGCGACCGTTTTGCGTACCCCTCGCGCGCCACCAGCTCGAGCCCCTCGCCCAAATTGGCAGCGGCCTTGCGCTGACCCACCCTGCTCTCCTGCACGGGGTCAAAGCCGCCAGCCTTGACGGTGTTGGCGGCATCGCGGGCAGCGGCCAAGCCCACCTCTGGGTAACTGCCAAGCGCCATGCGCCCTTCTTTGCCGTCCTTGCGGTACTTCCAGAACCACCGCTTGAAGCCGCTCGGGCTGATTTCCAGATACAGGCCACCAGAGTCGGCCAGTCGCTCGCGCTTTTTTTCTGGTGGGCAGGTGGTTTTCTTGCAGGCGGTATCGGTCAGCATGGTGCAGCTCCTCCAAGCGGTGGGGGAACAGCAGGAAATGGGCTTCTACAGAGGAGGATGGGGGAACAAAACCCCCGTTTCCCTACGTCTGCGCCAGTTGTTCCCCCGTTTGTTCCCTCGTTTTAAGGGGGCTTGCAATGTGCCTTGTTGGCCTATCTTGCCCAGTTGCTCACCCGTTCGCCCAATGAAAAACCCGCCAACTGTTTCCGGTTGGCGGGTTCTGTACTGTCAAATGGTCGGTGTGAAAGGATTCGAACCTTCGACCCCTTGCACCCCATGCAAGTGCGCTACCAGGCTGCGCCACACACCGACAAGAATTGAATTATATACTGAAAATTTACCCTATCCAAGAATCAGTCAATTTTTGTGAAAAAAACCGCAACAACGCTGTAGATCCACCGGAACAGCCACACCCGCTCAGGCAGCAGAGGCCGCCTGAATCTGCTCTTTCAGCTTGCTGCTGGCGTGAAAAGTCACCACCCGGCGCTCGCCAATCGGAATGATCTCTCCGGTGCGCGGGTTGCGCCCGGGCCGGGGCGCCTTGGTGCGTATCTGAAAATTGCCAAAACCAGACAACTTCACATCCGCACCGTCGATCAGCCGCTGCGCAATCAGCTCAAAAAACGCATCCACCATGTCTTTGGATTCGCGTTTGTTCAAGCCCACATGGTCAAACAGCAAATCGACCAACTGCGCCTTGGTCAATGCAGGTGTGTCGGGGCTTTCTGTGCCGGATTGCGTCATGCTGTGCTCCCGTTGCGCATTACACACGCAATCTGGCGCCGGTCTGGGCGGCCAGTTGCGCTACCACTGCCTGCACGGCGGCGTCGATGTCCGCCTCGGTGAGCGTGACCTCGCCGCTGCCCAGCGTCAGGCGCACAGCCAGGCTCTTCTCACCGGGCGCCAGACCGGTGGTCGGGGCCGCGTCAGCACCCTTGACTGGCTTGGGACGGTACACATCGAACAGCACCGCATCGCGCAGCAGCGCTTCGGGCACGGCAGAGTGGATCGCCGCCATCAGCTGGGCATGGGTCACACTCTCGGCCACCACCACGGCCAGATCGCGCTCCACGCTCTGGTGCTTGGGCACGGCCTTGAACTGGGGCACCACGCGCTGCAACACGGCATCGAGTTCCAGCTCAAACAGCACCGGCGCCTGGGGCAGCTCCCACGACTGGCGCCACTGCGGGTGCAACTCGCCGACAAAACCGATGGCGCGGCCCGCCAGCAGCACCTGCGCGCAGCGGCCCGGGTGCATGGTCGGGTGGGTGGCGGGCACAAACTCGGCCTTCAGGGGGTACAGCAGCGCTTCCACATCGCCTTTGACATCAAAGAAGTCGATGGCCTGCTCCTTGCGTCCCCACTGCAGCACGTCGGCTGGGCCGCAGGCCAGACCGGCGATGCGCATGGGCTGGTCAAAGCCTTCCACGGTGGAGTCGGTGTTGGCCACCGAGGCATCGCGCAAAAACACCCGGCCCAGCTCAAAGACGCGCACGCGCTGCGCACGGCGGTCCAGGTTGAACTTCAAAACCTGTAGCAGTGAACCCAGCAAGGACGAGCGCATCACGCCCATTTGGCTGGCAATCGGGTTGAGCAGCTTGATCGGCTGGGCATTGCCCGCCAGTTCGCGCTCCCAGCGCTCATCGACGAAGCTGAAGTTGATGGTTTCCTGGTAGCCCAGCGCGGCCATCTGGCGGCGCGCAGCAAAAGCACTGCGCTGGTTTTCAGCACGCAGCTTGGGCGTGATGGGCGCCAGCGGCGGCGTGGTGGGCAGCTGGTTGTAGCCCACCATGCGCGCCACTTCTTCGATCAGGTCTTCTTCAATGGTCAGATCAAAGCGGTAGGACGGCGGCGTGACGGTGATGGTGCCCTCGCCCTGCGCCAGCGGCAGGCCCAAGCGGGCCAGCGCGTCGGCGCACTGCGCTTGCGTCAAAGGCATGCCAATCACACGGGCAGCGCGGGCCACGCGCAAGGTGACGGGTTGGGCCTGCGGCACATTCACCTGCACATCATCGACCGGGCCAGCGCTGCCGCCACAAATGGCCTGCACCAGTGCGGTGATGCGCTCGATGTGCTCCACCGTCTGGCCGGGATCGACACCGCGCTCAAAGCGGTGCCCGGCGTCGGTAGAAAAGTTATAGCGGCGCGAGCGCCCGGCAATCGCCTTGGGCCACCAAAAAGCCGCTTCGATATAGACGTTTTGCGTGTCGTCCGACACCGCTGTGGCATCGCCGCCCATGATGCCAGCCAGCGATTCCACCTGCTGGTCGTCGGCGATCACGCCCACCTGGCCATCGACCTCCACGGTGTTGCCATTGAGCAGCTTGAGCTGTTCGCCCGGCTGGCCCCAGCGCACATCCAGGCCGCCGTGGATTTTGTCGAGGTCAAAAATGTGCGAGGGTCGGCCCAGCTCGAACATGACGTAGTTAGAAATGTCCACCAGCGGCGCCACGCTGCGCTGGCCACAGCGCGCCAGGCGATCGACCATCCACTGCGGCGTGGCGGCGCGCGGATTCACGCCGCGCACAATGCGCCCGGAAAAACGGCCGCACAAATCGGGGGCGCTGATTTTGACGGGCAGGCGGTTGGTGTGCGCCTGCGCCACGGCCGGAAACTCCGGCTGCTTGAGCGGCGCGCCGGTCAGGGCGGACAGCTCACGGGCAATGCCGTACACGCTCAGGGCATGGGCCAGATTGGGCGTGAGCTTGAGCGTGAACAGCGTGTCGTCCAGGTTCAGGTGCGCGCGGATATCCTGGCCCAGCGGGGCGTCGGGTGCCAGCTCCAGCAACCCGCCATGCTCCTCAGACAGCTTGAGCTCGCGCGCCGAGCACAACATGCCCTGGCTTTCTACGCCGCGCAGCTTGCCCACCTTGATGAGAAAAGGCTTGCCGTCTTCACCGGGCGGCAGTTCAGCGCCCACCAGCGCGCACGGCACGCGGATGCCCACGCGCGCATTGGGCGCGCCGCAGACGATATTGAGCAGCTCAGGCTGGCCCACGTCCACCTGGCACACGCGCAGGCGGTCGGCGTTGGGGTGCTGCTGCGCGTCCTTGATCTCACCGACGACGATTTTGGTGAACGGCGGCGCAACCGGTTGTAATTCTTCGACCTCCAGCCCCGCCATGGTCAGGGTGTCGGCCAGTTCTTGGGTGGAAAGCGGCGGGTTGCAGAATTCGCGCAACCAGGATTCAGGAAATTGCATAGTCAGACTTTGTTGGCGTGCTCTGAAAAAGAGAGCTGGTAGCGCTTACTGGCAGGTCGTTTCAGCATAAAAACACGATGAAACCCAGTGCAGCCGTGCGCTAGCAGCTCACTTTTTTGATTATTGGAACTGCGACAGGAAGCGGATATCACCGTCAAAGAACAGTCGCAGGTCGTTCACGCCATAACGCAGCATGGTCAGGCGATCCGGGCCCATGCCAAAGGCAAACCCGATGTATTTCTCTGGGTCCAGGCCCATGTTGCGCACCACGTTGGGGTGAACCTGGCCCGAGCCAGCCACCTCCAGCCAGCGCCCGGCCAGCGGGCCGGTCTGGAACTGGATGTCGATTTCTGCACTGGGCTCGGTGAACGGGAAAAAACTGGGACGAAAGCGCAACACCAAATCATCGCTTTCAAAGAACGTGCGGCAAAAGTCGGTAAACACGACCTTCAGGTCTTTGAAGCTGACATTTTCGCCAATCCACAGCCCTTCGCACTGGTGGAACATGGGCGAATGCGTGGCGTCGCTATCGACGCGGTAGGTACGGCCGGGCACGATGACGCGGATTTCGGGCATGGCCTGGCCCGCATCCAGCAACGCGCGGTGCTTTTTCACATGCTGCACGGCGTAACGCACCTGCACCGGGCTGGTGTGCGTGCGCAGCAAATTGGGCGCGTGCGCAGGGCCACCTTCGACATAAAACGTGTCGTGCATGGAGCGTGCGGGGTGGTCTTCGGGCGTGTTCAGCGCCGTGAAGTTGAACCAGTCGGTCTCAATTTCCGGGCCTTCGGCCACGTCGAACCCCATGGAGCCAAAAATGCCTTCGATGCGTTCCAGCGTCAGCGATACCGGATGCAATCCGCCCGCACCGCGCTGGCGGCCCGGCAAACTCACGTCCAGTGCTTCGGCCTGCAATTGCAACTGCAGTTCAGCGTCGGCCAGCGCCTGGCGGCGGGCAGTGAGGGCTGCTTCAATCGCTTGCTTGGCCACGTTGATGGCAGCACCGCGCGATTTCTTTTCCTCTACGGAAAGCTGTGCCATGCCTTTCATGAGTTCGGTCATGCGACCGGACTTGCCCAAAAACTGGGCCTTGGCATTTTCCAGATCGGCCGGTGTTGCACTCTGTGCAAACAGCTGCCGCGCACTTTCGACCAGGGAGTCCAACTCGTTCATATTCGCTCTTGAAAAAGAAACAAGGGCTAGCGCCTTTTCAAGCTCTAGCCCTTGCTGTTTGTGCGCTGAACGCTATCGAATCAATAGCGTTCGCCGTGAACTCAGGCAGCCAGCTTGGCCTTGACCTGCTCCACGATGCTACCGAATGCAGCCTTGTCATGCACGGCCAGATCGGCCAGCATCTTGCGGTCGATTTCGATGCAGGCTTTCTTCAGGCCGTTAGCGAACTGGCTGTACGTCAGGCCCAGTTCACGGGCACCGGCGTTGATACGGGCAATCCACAGCTGGCGGAAGACGCGCTTGCGGTTACGACGGTCACGGTAGGCGTATTGCCCAGCCTTCATCACCGCCTGTTTGGCGATGCGATAGACGTTACCGCGGCGACCACGGAAACCCTTGGCGAGTTTCAGAACTTTTTTGTGACGGGCATGGGCCGTTACACCACGTTTGACGCGAGGCATGTATTTACTCCTTGTTCGTCAGTGAATTACAGGCCCGACTTGGGCAGCATCTGCGCCATGTGACCCATATTGGTCTCATGAACGGCGGCGATACCACGCAACTGGCGCTTGTTCTTGGTGGTCTTCTTGGTCAAGATGTGACGCTTGAAGGCATGACCGCGCTTGACGGTACCACCCGGACGAACGCGGAAGCGCTTTTTAGCGCTGCTCTTGGTCTTCATTTTGGGCATGTGAATGCTCCTTTAGTTGTGCTCGTGAGGCGTCTGCAAACCGATTTGCAAACTTGTTGGCCCCGAGCCACTTTTATCGACAGGCATAACGCCCATCACGGAAAAACGCTTGCGCTGTTTTTCCTGCAAGCAGAACCACCTTTTCAGGCAGCCCTGGCTTATTTCAATGGCACTAGGCCAATAGATTATTCAGCAGGCGCTTCAGTGACCGTTTTGGCCGCAGAAGCTTTTTTGCGAGCAGGCGCAATCATCATGATCATCTGCCGACCTTCCAGCCGAGGGAATTGCTCGACCAGAATGGTGTCGGCCAGATCGTCGCGAATGCGATTGAGCAATGCCAAACCCAGCTCTTGGTGCGTGATTTCACGGCCACGAAACCGCAGCGTGATCTTGCACTTGTCGCCATCCGCCAAAAAACGGCGGATGTTGCGCATTTTGATGTTGTAGTCGCCATCGTCCGTACCAGGACGAAACTTGACTTCCTTGATCTCAATGACCGTTTGCTTGGCTTTGGCTTCTGCAGCACGCTTTTGCTCAAGGTACTTGAACTTGCCATAGTCCATGAGACGGCACACTGGAGGGTTGGCTGTGGCGGCAATTTCAACCAGATCCACATCCAACTCGCCTGCCATACGCAAGGCTTCCATCAAGCTGACCACGCCGAGCGGCTCGTTCTCAGGGCCGGAAAGACGCACTTCAGGCGCCATGATTTCACGGTTCAGACGGTGTTTGCGCTCTTCGCGGTGGCGACGATCACGAAATTCAGTAGCTATGGCTATCACCTTCAATCAAAATGCTACAAAAAGCGTAGCTGCTTTGGCACACTGCGCAAGCGCAAAAGCCTTTCATCAGGCTTTTTCAGCGACAGTCTTACTGATGAGTTCAATAAACGCATCAATAGACATCACACCAAGGTCTTTATTGCCCCGAGCTCGCACTGCGACTGCACCGGCTGCACGCTCCTTGTCGCCAGCGACGAGGATGAAAGGCAGCTTCTGCATGGAATGCTCACGTATTTTATACGTAATCTTTTCGTTTCGCAGGTCCAGCGCTACGCGCAAAGGGTGCTGCGGCAGTGCTTTTTCGAGTTTTTCGGCAATTTCACGACAGTAATCGGCCTGGTTGTCGGTGATATTGAGCACCGCCACCTGCACCGGTGCCAGCCAGGTGGGCAGTGCACCAGCGTGTTCTTCGATCAAGATCCCGATAAAACGCTCCAGGCTACCGACAATGGCGCGGTGCAAAATTACCGGGCGCTTGCGCGATCCATCTTCGGCCACATATTCGGCATCCAGGCGCTCGCTCAGGTTGAAATCCACCTGTATGGTGCCGCACTGCCATTCGCGGCCAATCGCATCTTTGAGCGTGTATTCGATCTTCGGGCCGTAAAAGGCACCATCCCCCTCGGAAATCACAAACTCGCAGCCCGAATGGCGCAGGCTGTCCATCAGCGCCTGTTCGGCCTTGTCCCAGAGTTCGTCCGAACCGATGCGCGCAGCCGGACGGGTCGAGACTTTGTACAGGATGTTGGTAAAGCCAAAATCTGCATACACCTGCTTAAGCACCTTGGTGAAGGTGTCGCATTCAGCCAGAATTTGGTTTTCGGTGCAAAAAATGTGCCCATCATCCTGCGTAAAGCCGCGCACACGCATGATGCCGTGTAAGCCACCCGAAGGCTCATTGCGGTGGCACTGGCCAAACTCACCGTAGCGCAGCGGCAGATCACGGTAGCTTTTGATGCCTTGCTTGAAGATCAGAATGTGACCAGGGCAGTTCATCGGTTTGAGCGCGTAATCGCGCTTTTCCGACTCGGTGATGAACATGTTGTCACGGTACTTGTCCCAGTGGCCGGTTTTTTCCCACAGGGTCTTTTCCAAAATCTGCGGGCCCTTGACCTCTTGGTAATGGTTGTCGCGGTACACACGGCGCATGTACTGCTCCACCTCCTGCCACAGCGTCCAACCTTTGGGGTGCCAGAACACCAGGCCGGGGGCATGTTCGTCCATGTGGAACAAATCCAGTTCGCGGCCCAGCTTGCGGTGGTCACGCTTTTCGGCTTCTTCCAGACGGGTCAGGTACTGCTGCAGCTCATCCTTACTGGCCCAGGCCGTGCCGTAAATGCGTTGCAGCATCTCATTGTGGTGGTCACCGCGCCAGTAGGCTCCTGCCACTTTCATCAGCTTGAAGTGCTTGAGCTTGCCGGTGCTGGGCACGTGGGGACCACGGCACAGGTCTTCAAAC
This sequence comes from Simplicispira metamorpha, assembly GCF_004341365.1. Taxonomy (GTDB): domain Bacteria; phylum Pseudomonadota; class Gammaproteobacteria; order Burkholderiales; family Burkholderiaceae_C; genus Simplicispira; species Simplicispira metamorpha. The sequence goes on from NZ_SLXH01000020.1 coordinate 42,586, forward strand.
GCTCCTTCACGGTACAAACTCACATCTTCATTGCTGGGGATGCTGGCAATCAGCTCGGCTTTGTAATGCTCGCCCAAGCCTTTGAAGTAGGCCACTGCTTCGTCACGCGGCAGTACGCGACGCACCACAGGCTCGTCTTTGTTGGCCAGTTCGGCCATTTTCTTTTCGATAGCAGCCAAGTCTTCAGGGGTGAACGGGCGCTTATACGAAAAGTCGTAATAAAAACCGTTGTCGATCACCGGGCCGATGGTGACTTGCGCATCCGGGAACAACGCCTTCACCGCATACGCCAGCAAGTGGGCGGTGGAGTGGCGAATCACGTCCAGGCCGTCAGCGTCCTTGGCAGTGACGATGGACAACGGGCTGTCCTGCGTGATTTGGTAGCTGGTATCGACCACTTTGTCGCCAATCTTGCCTGCCAGCGCCGCTTTGGCCAAACCGGCACCAATCGAGGCGGCCACCTCGGCCACTGTGACAGGGCCGGGGTATTCGCGCTGAGAGCCGTCGGGGAGCGTGATGTGAATCATGAAAATCCTTGTCAAATCCAAAAAATGAATGCGCGCTGTTCGAAAAAAAAGCGCGGAACAAGTCCGCGCTTTGGAGGGATAGGCAAATCTCGTGCAGGCGCGAACCACCGGCCTCAAAGGCCGGAAAAAGTCTCCGATGTAGTTCGCGGTGTCATAACCAGATTGCCTTTCTCGCTCTTATGCAAATGAAAATTTGCTTGGATTTTACCCGAATACGCCAAAAGTCCGGTACAGACTGCACCGCGCTTTTGGCACTTCAGCGCACCACGCTACTCAGTGGGTACACAAGTCCGGCTCGCCCTGCCCCCGTTGCCAGCAAGGACTTTGCCGATGGGGATCGGGGTACGGAATACCGTCGTCGTCAAGGCGCACTGGGTAGGTACTGAATCCGCTGGCCCCGGCACGGTCGAAGGTCATGCGCAGCACCCAGGCTTGGCGCTGGCGGTCGTTGTCGGTTTCTTTCATGACGAAGTTGCCCACGCTGTAGATGATGGGTTTGTCCTGGTACAACTCCACGTCTTGCGTGACATGGGGGTGCCCGCCAATGATGGCATCTGCTCCGGCATTGATCAGCAAGCGCGCCAGCTGCCGCTGCCTGCCGTTGGCTGTCGACTCGTTTTCCCAACCCCAGTGCATGAATACCACCACCAGATCGGCACGGTGCTGCTGGCGTGCGCGCTGGATATCGGCCACCACTTGCTCATCTTCGCTCCAGGCAATGCCGGGCGCATCGTGGTCGGCCTCAAAACTGCGCGGCATGAACTCGTTGTAACTCAGCAAAGCCACGCGCAAACCAGCCAGCTCCACCAGCCACGGGGCATGGGCTTCACTGAGATTGCGCCCACCTCCTGCCTGGGCCAGATTCGCGGCCTGCAACCACCCCAGCATTTCGGCAAATGCCGCCCGGCCATAGTCGCCCGAGTGGTTGTTGGCCAACGTGACGCCATCGAGATGGCGGCGCAATACCGGCAACACTTGAGGGTGAGCGCGAAAGGTGTAGTTTTTGTCCACTGGCTCACCGGTGGTGGCAACCACACACTCCAGGTTGGCCACGCGCACATCGGCACTGGCAAAGAGCGGCGCCACGGCGGCCAGTGGATCACCGCCGCGGGCAATCAGGGCGCCTGCGGCATCGTCCAAGGTGGTGTCCCCCGCGAACACCAAAGAAAACGAGGGTGTATCCGCACTCCCCCAGCTGCACGCCAGGCCAAGCAGCAAAGCCAGCGCCCATTTCATGGTGCGACCTCCATCAAAGCACATTGGTATACCAGTTCACGCTCCATAGGCCCTGCATATAGGCGCTGCTCACCCGTGAGTGCAACGCGTCCATCCGGCCCTGGGGATGGATAAGGAGGCCAGTATTTGGCTTGCTGTATCAGCACCGGTTGGCGCTGCGTCTGCCAATAAACATAAATGCTCAGGTGCCCCAGTTGCGCCCCCTGCCCCACCAGCACCGGCTTGAAGCGAAAACGCCCGGCAATGTCCACCCCGGCGACACGATAAGGATCTTCAGTGGGCATGGCGACGACTGTCTCCGTTGTGCCAGCGTAAGTCACCTGACATTGCAAAACGGTCACAGCCCACACCGGCGACCACCCCATGCAGCCCACCAACCCGGCCAGCAGCCCTGCACACACCCTTGTTGGCAAGCAATTCATCGACCTACTCCATGCAAAAAAGCCACCCCGCAGGGTGGCTGGCTACGGGCAGAAACCCGGCGCTCTGGCAAGCGCCTGGGCCTGCTATATCAGTGGAACTGCTCTTCTTCGGTAGAGCCTGTCAGTGCCTTGACGGAGGAAGAACCGCCCTGGATCACGGTGGTCACGTCATCGAAGTAACCTGCGCCCACTTCTTGCTGGTGCGATACGAAGGTGTAACCCTTGTCGCGGGCAGCAAATTCTGGCTCTTGCACCATGTTGACATAGTGCTTCATGCCTTCGCCACGGGCGTAAGCGTGGGCAAACTGGAAGGTGTTGAACCAGTTGATGTGGATACCGGCCAGCGTGATGAACTGGTACTTGTAGCCCAGTGCCGACAGCTCTTCCTGGAACGAAGCGATCTGCGAGTCGTTGAGGTTTTTCTTCCAGTTGAAGGAAGGCGAGCAGTTGTACGACAGCAGCTTGCCGGGGTTGGCGGCCAGCACGGCCTGGGCAAATTCACGGGCGAAGCCAATGTCGGGCACGCCGGTTTCGCACCACACCAGGTCGGCGTAAGGAGCGTAGGCCACGCCACGGCTGATGGCTTGTTCCAGACCGTTTTTGACGCGGTAGAAGCCTTCTTGCGTGCGCTCGCCGGTCAGGAAGGGCTGGTCGTTGGCGTCGTGGTTGCTGGTGATCAGGTTGGCGGCTTCTGCGTCAGTACGGGCCAAGATGATGGTGGGCACGCCCATCACGTCAGCAGCAAAACGGGCCGAGATCAGCTTTTCGCAGGCTTCTTGCGTAGGAACCAGCACCTTGCCGCCCATGTGACCGCACTTCTTCACGGCAGCCAGTTGGTCTTCAAAGTGAACGCCCGCAGCACCGGCGGCGATCATGTTCTTCATCAGTTCGAAAGCGTTGAGCACGCCGCCGAAACCGGCTTCGGCATCGGCCACGATGGGCAGGAAGTAGTCGATGAAGCCTTCATCGCCAGGGTTGATGCCACGGCCCCACTGGATTTCGTCAGCGCGCTTGAAGGTGTTGTTGATGCGGCGCACCATGGTGGGCACCGAGTCGTAGGCGTACAGCGACTGGTCGGGGTACATGGTTTCCGACGTGTTGCCGTCAGCAGCCACTTGCCAGCCCGACAGGTACACGGCTTCCAGACCTGCTTTGGCTTGCTGCATGGCTTGACCGGCGGAGATAGCGCCGAAGGCATTCACGTAGCCCTTCTTGGCACCGCCGTTGACCTTTTCCCACAACTTTTCAGCGCCGCGACGGGCCAGCGTGTGCTCGATAGGCAGCGAACCGCGCAGACGCACCACGTCAGCAGCGCTATAGCCGCGCTTGACACCCTTCCAGCGGGGGTTTTGTGCCCAGTCTTTTTCCAAGGCGGCAATTTGCTGTTCGCGGCTGAGTTGTTGGGTCAGGGATTGGGGCATGTGGTCACTCCAGAGGTTGTTGAATTTACAGGGCGGCAGTGCGTCGCTCACAGAGCAACTTTAAGTCTTATACAAGACTAAAGCAACCTCTTATGTCTTATATAAGACAAAAGAATTTTTCTTTTTAAATCAATTACTTAATATCTTATTTTCACAATATGAATTTTTTATTTCTGTTGTGAAAAATAAAAGCACATGGTGAGCGTCCTTTTTTTCACTATGTAGAAAATTTATTTCATTTAACGAAAAATGATGCCCCTCCCACCTTGTGCGCAACGCAAGGCCGCGCCGCCCTCCTCCCCCTGCGGCACCCAGGCCTGGTGGTCCAGCCGCACTCAAGCCGTCTCGATGACCGGGGTGTTGCGCGCCAGCACAGCCAGCCCGGTAGTCAGGGCGGCCATGGCGATGCAAAAAATCATGATCGCCACCGGCAAACCCAGGTGGTCGGACAGCCAGCCCACACCCAGAATAGGCACGATGGTGCCCAGGTACCCCACCACCAGGTACGTGGAGAGCAAGCCCGAGCGCGTCTGCGGTTGCGCCACCTTGTTGACGATGGCAATCCCGGCCAGGTTGACCAGGCCATGGCCGCTGGCGGTGGTGAGCACGCTGAGTACAAACAGCGCAGGCCAGCCCGTCCAGGTGGTGGCCATCAGCAGCAGGTTGCACACGGCCAGCAAACCCAGCCCCCAGATGGCACAGGTTTTGGTGTGTACCGGGCGGGCCAGCCACTGAAAACCGGCCGACAAAAACAAAATCATGGCGATGGACAAGCCGCTCACGGCAGGCCCGTGCCAGGGCACCATTTGCACCATGAAGCTCGGTGCCAGCGAGGCATACAGGCCAAAAATCCCGAAAGTGCTGAAAGCCCCCAGGCAAGCGATCAGAAAAGGCCGGCGCACGGCAGGCAGCGGCAAGGTGATGCGCGGCAGCCAGTCGCGGGCGGTCAGGGCGGGGGCGTTGGCAGGCAGCGCCACGCGCACCTGAAACAGCGCGTACAACGCCAGCCCGCCCAGCACCAGACTGGGGATATAGGCGCTGACCAAGGGCTGCGGCAGCCACTGCGCGATCAGCCCGCCCACCAGCGGCCCCAGACCAAAACCCAGCGCCATGGCAAAACTGGTCATGGCAGAGGCACGCATGACGTTGCCGCTGCGGCTGAGCTGGGTCAGGCCGATGGAGGCCGAGGTGGTGATCATTCCCGAAGCAATGCCGATGAGCACACGGCTAACGACAAACGACACCACGCTCCAGGCCGCCGCCGACAGCAGCACCCCCGCCGTCACCAGCGCCAAACCGCTGCGCAGCACCGGCAAAAAGCCAAACCGGTCACTCAACCGCCCCAGAAACAGCAAACTGGCCAACGCCCCGCCCATATAAGCCACATAGATGCCGGTGATGTGGCTGGGCTGTAGTTGCCACTGCGCCTGGTACAGCGGGTACAGCGGACTGGCCAGGGCCGTGCCCATGACCCCCACGCACATCGCAAAACAAACCCAGGCAAACGGGGGCCAATGGCGTTGCATAAAAAATGGGGGCCTGCCAAGGCCCCAGTCAAATGTGAAGCGGCTCTTTTAACATGAAAATAGCCTCAAACGCACGCCCAATGGGCGCAAGCAGCTCTTCTTTTAGGAGCAAAATAGGCTGTGGCGCTGCGCCATGCGCCCACAGCCCGGCGCCATCAGGGCGCCACGCGCACCCAGCGCAGCTCCAGCCAGTTGTCGGCGCGGTGGACCACGCTCACGTTGGTGCGGGTGGCCCAGGCGCTGTACTGGCGGTGCAGCGGAATATGGTGAACCTGGTCGTTGTGGCGCTTGAACACCTGTTTGATCAGCGCCTTGCGCTTGTCCGGGTCGGCCTCTTTGCTGGAGGCTGCGGCCAGCGCGTCCAGCTCATCGTCCTTGAAGTTGCCCCGGTTGTATTCGCCCACGCCTTTCTCACCCCGGTTGCGGTAGATGGGCGTGAAGGTGGTTTCGGGGTCGGTGATGGAGCCGCCCCAACCAAACAGGTAGGCCGAAGTGTCGAGCTTGTCCAGCTTGGCAAAGAACAGCGCCTTGGGCTGGGCATTGACGCGCACCTTCACGTTGGCCTTGGCCCACTGCGCCGCCAGCGCCTGGCAGATGCGCTCGTCGTTAACGTAGCGGTTGTTGGGGCAATCCAGGGTGAACTCAAAGCCCTGCGGGTAGCCCGCTTCGGCCAGCAGCTTTTTGGCAGCGGCCAGGTCAAACGGCAGGCGCGCCTCAATCTCGGGGTCGTTGAAGCTGCCCAGCGGCGATGGCATGAGCGCCCCGGTCGGGCTGGACTGGCCGTTCATCAGCCGGGTTTTGATGGTCTCGATGTCGGTGGCGTAGTACAGCGCCTTGCGCACGCGCACGTCCTTGAACGGGTTTTTGCCCTTGCTGCCGTACAGCAGTTCATCACGGCCCTGGTCCATGCCGATGTAGAGGACGCGGTTTTCCGGCCCCTCCACCACCTTGATCTGCGCGGTGCTGCGCAGGCGATCGAGGTCGCGCGGGGGCGGGTCGAGCACCAAATCCACCTCACCCGAGAGCAGCGCCGCCGTGCGCGTGGCATCGCTCTTGATGGGCGTATAGACCACCTGCTGCACGTTGCCCTCTATCTGGCCCCAGTAGTTAGGGTTGCGCTTGAGCACGGTTTTCACATCGGGCTCGCGTTTTTCCACGATCCAGGGGCCGGTGCCGTTGGCGTTGAAAGCCGCGTAAGACTCTTCCTTGCTGGCAAAGTTTTGCGTTTGCGTGGCCTTGTGCTCCTCGGCCCAACCCTTGCTCAGGATGTAGAGCGCGTTGAGGTGCTGCAAAAACACCGGGTTGAACTGCGGCAGGTTGAACTCCACCGTCAGGTCATCGATCTTGCGCGCCTCGCCCAGGGCGCTGGCGTAGGCGGCGATTTGCGACGTGGGCTGCTTGGCGCGTTGCAGCGAGAACACCACATCGTCTGCCGTGAACGCGCGGCCATCGTGGAACTTGACGCCCGGGCGCAGCTTGAACGTCCATTGCAGTGGGCCGTTCTGCTTCCACTCGGTGGCCAGCTGCGGGACGATGTTGAGCTGCTTGTCGCGCGCCACCAGAAACTCATAAATCTGGCCGTTGACCACGTTGGTCAGCGACTCGTTCTGGGCATACGGATCGAGGGTGAGCGGGTCGCCCGCTGCGGCCCAGCGCAAAGTTTGGGCCTGGGCCGCCCCCAACAGCGAAGCGGACAACAGGCCAAGGCAAAGAAGGTGTCGCATAGGTGGTGCTTTCTGAAGTGCAGTGGCGGGCTCAGAACCCGGGCAGCACCGAACCCTTGAACTCGGTCTGGATGAACTGGCGAATTTCTTCGGTATGGTAGGCCTTGAGCAGCTTGACCACCCAGGGCTTGTCTTTGTCGGCCTCGCGCACGGCAATCAGGTTGACGTAGGGGCCTTTGGCATCTTCCAGCACGATGGCATCCTTGGTCGGGTTCAGGCCCGCCGGGATGGCAAAGTTGGTGTTGACCGCCGAAGCGTCCAGATCGTCCAGCGAGCGTGGCAACTGGGCCGCATCCAGCTCCACAAACTTGAGCTTTTTCGGGTTGGACACCACATCCAGCGGTGTGGCCTTGAGGCCAGCGCCTTCCTTGAGCTTGATCAGGCCACTGCTTTGCAGCAGCAACAGCGCGCGGCCCCCATTGGTGGGGTCGTTGGGCAGGCCAAAGCGGGCGCCGTCTTTCAGCTCGGCCAGGCTCTTGACCTTTTTCGAGTACAGGCCCATGGGGAAGTTGACCGTGTAGCCCACCGACACGATCTTGTAGCCCCGGTCTTTGACCTGCGCGTCCAGATAGGGCTTGTGCTGGTAGGCGTTGGCGTCGAGGTCGCCCGAGGCCAGGGCCGCGTTGGGCTGCACGTAGTCGCTGAACTCGATCACCTGAATCTGCAAACCCTGCTTGGCCGCGACTTTTTTCACTTGCTCAAAAATCTGCGCGTGCGGGCCTGCGGTGACGCCGATTTTCAGGGGCTTGTCCTGGGCCAGCGCGCTGGAACCGAAGCTGGCGACCAAGGCCAGGGCGAAGGTGGATTGCAACAGAGAGCGCTTGTTCACAGGAAAACCTTTCAAATAGGAATGGGTTGTATCTTAAAAATAACTCTATAAAACCCAAACGACTATTTTTTCATTTTTTCAATCTTTTAAGGCATAACAAATACCCGCCGCAGCCGGGTCAGGGTAGCGCCGGTAGTCGCTCCAGCAGTCGCGCCGTATGCTGGGAATTTCCACCTCCAACGGCAACCAGGGCAGGCACCATGAACCCATCGAACCGCGCCACCGTGTTCCGCGACCGTACCGACGCTGCCCACCAACTGGCAGCGCAGTTACAGCCCTACCGTGGCAAAAAGCCGCTGGTATTGGCCATACCGCGCGGTGCGGTGCCCATGGCCAAATCCCTCGCGGCGGCGCTGGAGGGTGACTTCGACGTGGTGCTGGTGCGCAAGCTGCGCGCACCCTTCGCGCCCGAAGTCGCCATTGGCTCCGTCGATGAGAGCGGCTGGACTTATCTGTCGCCCTACGCCGCTACGGCAGGTGCCGATCAGGACTACATCGCCGCCGAGAAGCAGCGGCAACTGGAAGTCATCCGCCAGCGGCGGGTGCAGTACACGCCGATACGGCCACCCCTGAACCCTGCGGGGCGCATCGTCATCGTGGTGGACGACGGCCTGGCGACCGGCGCCACCATGGTGGCCGCCTTGCACGGCCTGCGCCAGCGCCATCCCGCCAAGCTGATCTGCGCCGTGCCGGTGTCGTCACCAGAGGCGCTGGCCATGGTTCGCCCCTTGGCCGACGAGGTGCTGTGCCTGCAAGCGCCCGCAGAGTTCCATGCCGTGGGCCAGTTCTACCGGGACTTTTCCCAGGTCGAGGACGATGAAGTCATCGCCCTGCTCCAGCCATAGGGAGACATGGGCGAACCGGGTCAGGCGGGCGTATCAGGCGGCAGGCAGGTTTCAAACCAGTCAGCCGCTTGCCGGGCCACAGCCTCCAGGGTGCCTGGTTCCTCGAACAAATGGGTGGCGCCCGGAACCACGCTCAAGCGGTGCGGGCAGTGCATCAGCGCAGCCGCCTGCCGATTGAGTTCGAGCACCTCTTCATCACGGCTGCCCACCAGCAACAGGGTGGGGCAATCCACACGCGCCAAGTCCTCGGGCCCTGCCAGGTCGGGCCGTCCGCCACGCGACACCACGGCACGGATGGCAAAGCCCGGTGCAGTGGCCGCCCTCAGGGCCGCTGCGGCCCCGGTGCTGGCACCAAAGTAGCCCACGGGCAGAGACTGGGTGAGCGGATGCCGGGCCAGCCAGCGTGTTGCCACGCACAGCCGCTGCGTCAGCAGGGAAATATCGAAGCGGCTGCGGTAGTCCTGGTCTTCCTCGGGCGTGAGCAAATCCAGCAGCAAAGTGCCCACGCCACGCGTGTGCAGCACCCCGGCCACATAGTTGTTGCGCAGGCTGTGTCGGCTGCTGCCACTGCCATGGGCGAACAGCACCACCCCGACAGGTGCCGTGGGCAGCGCCAGCAGGCCCTCGATATGCACCTGGCCCACGGGAATATGAACCAGCTGTTCCAGTGGCAAGCTCATGGGCGCCTCCCGTCAGAGGTCGACGCCCCGCAGGCCACGCGCAGTACTGCAGCCCCCTGGAATGCGCCCTGGCGCAACTGCGCCAGCGCTTCATTGGCCTGCTCCAGTGCAAACACCCGCACCTCGGTGCGCAGCGGGGCCTGCCCGATGGCCTCAAAAAACGCCAGCCCGTCGCTGCGCGTCAGGTTGGCCACGGAGCGGATGCTGCGCTCGCCCCACAACCAGGCATAGGGAAAGCCGGGAATGTCGCTCATGTGGATGCCCGCGCAGACCACGCAACCGCCCTTGTCGAGCTGCCGCAGGGCAATGGGAACCAGAGAACCTGCGGGCGCAAAGACCAGGGCCGCGTCCAGCGGCTGCGGCGGCGCCTCGTCGGTGCCCCCGGCCCAATCCGCGCCCAGGCTGCGGGCGAATTCCTGGCTGGCCCCATCGCCAGGACGGGTGAAAGCAAAGACATCGCGGCCTTGGGCACGCGCCAGCTGGGTGATGAGGTGCGCAGCCGCGCCAAAGCCATAAACGCCAAGCCGGTGCGGATCACCCGCCAAACGCAGCGCCCGGTAGCCGATAAGACCGGCGCACAGCAACGGTGCCAAATGCACGGCATCGGGCGCTTCGGGCAAGGGCAGGCAATAGCGCGCATCGGCCAGTGTGTAGTCGGCATAACCGCCGTGGATTTGGTAGCCCGTGAAGCGGGCCTGCCCACACAGGTTCTCGCGGCCACTGGTGCAAAAGCGGCATTGCCCGCAAGTCCAGCCCAGCCAAGGCACCCCCACCCGCTGGCCCAGCCGCCAGCCCTGCACACCGGCCCCCAGGCCCGCAACCCGGGCCACGATCTCATGGCCGGGCACCACGGGCAGCACCGGCTCGGGCAACTCGCCATCGAGCAAATGCAGATCGGTGCGGCACACCCCGCAAGCCTCGACGGCCAGCAACAACTGACCCGCCCCGGGAACGGGCTGCACCAGCTCGGTCAGCCGCAGAGGGCGGCCAGGCTGCTCCAGAACCATGGCGCGCATGAACACCCCCGGTTGTCAGGATTGAACAGAGCACCATCTTCCGCCCCGCAGCCATGCGGGTCAAGCCGCTGGAATCGGCAAGCGCGCGCACCATCAAGCCAAGTTACTTTTGGCCCGGCCTATGTCGAAAGTTTCAGTAAAAAACGCCTCAAACCTTTTCCAGGAGAGCGCTAGCAGCTATATTTTTAATAGCAATCAACGGTGGCTCAGGCGGCGCACAACCCAGTCGCCCAGGCTCTGGATGGCCTGCACGAAGAAGATCAGCACCACCACCACGGCCAGCATGATGTCGGGCAGAAAGCGCTGGTAGCCGTAGCGGATGCCCAGGTCGCCCAGACCACCGCCGCCAATGGCGCCCGCCATGGCAGAGTAGCCCGTCAGGCTGACAAAGCTGATGGTCAGGCCCGCGACGATGCCGGGCAGCGCCTCGGGCAACAGAATCTTCCAGACGATCTGGCCGGTGGTGGCGCCCATGGATTGCGCCGCCTCGACCAGGCCGTTGTCCACCTCGCGCAGCGCGGTCTCGACCAGGCGCGCAATGAAGGGCGCGGCCGCCAGCGTCAGCGGCACCACGGCGGCGCCCGTGCCGATGGACGAGCCCGTAATCAGCCGCGTGAACGGGATGATGGCCACCAGCAAGATGATGAACGGCGTAGAGCGCACGGCGTTCACGATCCAGCCCACGGTTTTGTTCAGCGGACCGTTCTCCAGCACGCCGCCCTGGTCGGTCAGGCGCAAAAACACGCCCAGCGGAATGCCAATCAGCGCCCCCACCACGCCCGAGATGCCGACCATGACGATGGTTTCCCACAGCGAGGTGGCAAACAGCTCCAGCATCATTTCCGAGAAATTTTCAAACATCGCTCAATCCTTGCTCACCACTTCTTCCACCTGCACGCCCGCAGCGCGCAAATGGGCAATCGCGGCGCGCAGCCGCTCGGCCTCGCCGCTGGCAAACACGGCCAGCGAGCCAAAGGTCTGGTTCTGTATCTCATCGACCTGGCCGTGCAGGATGCTCATGTCCACGCCAAACTCGCGCACCATGTGGGAGAGGATGGGCTGGTAAGCGCTCTCGCCCGCATATGACAGGCGCAGCAACTGGCCCGCGCCGCCCTGCAACTGGGCCGAGAGTTTGCGCACATGGGCCAGCACGCTGGCGGGCAGCTCTTGCGGCACGATCTCGTCGATCAGGCTCTTGGTGATGGCCTGCTGCGGGCGGGTGAACACCTCCAGCACGCGGCCTTGCTCGGCAATGCGGCCAGCGTCGATCACGGCCACGCGGTCGGCAATTTGCTTGATGACCTGCATCTGGTGGGTGATGAGCACCACCGTCAGGCCCATTTCCTGGTTCACCTGGCGCAGCAGGTCGAGGATGGAGCGCGTGGTTTCGGGGTCAAGCGCCGAGGTGGCCTCGTCGCTCAGCAGCACCTTGGGGTGGCTGGCCAGCGCGCGCGCAATGCCCACGCGCTGCTTTTGCCCGCCGCTGATCTGCGCCGGGTAACGGTCGGCCAGGGCGCTCAACCCCACCAGCTCCAGCAGTGGGCCTACGCGCTGGCGGATGGCGGCCTTGTCCATGCCGGCCAGCTCCAGCGGCAGCGCGGCGTTGTCAAACACCGTGCGCGAAGACAGCAGGTTGAAGTGCTGGAACACCATGCCGATGTCGCGGCGCGCGGCGCGCAGGTCGGCATCTGACAGCAGGGTCAGGTCGCGCCCGGCCACGATCACTTCGCCGCGCGTGGGCCGGTTGAGCAGGTTGATCACGCGCACCAGCGAGCTTTTGCCCGCGCCGCTGCGCCCGATGATGCCGAACACTTCGCCCGGCGTGATGTGCAGGTCGATGCCGCGCAGGGCCTCGACCGGGCCTTGTGGGCCCTGGTAAATCTGGGTGATACCCCGTAAGTCGATCATGGAAGCAAAGCGCCGCGCCCGTGCCGGTGTTGCGGGGCACCAGGCAGGCGGCGGCGCGTGAAGTTGGGCAGGGCAGTAATGTAATGCTTTGGCATAAGAGGCCAAAGCATTTCGTTATTCAGTAATAACAAACCCTGGCAAACCGCGAATTCCAAGGGTAAACCCGCAAAACCACCCCAGGGCCGTTGCCATCATGACCAAGCGTGCAGTTTGCGCGACACCAGTACGCCCAGCACCCCGACCCCCAGCGCCGCCAGGGTGAACATGGGCGCCAGCAGGCCCCGGTCCACGCTGGCGGCCATGACCAGCACGCCGCAGGACTGCCCCAGAAACAACAGGCAGGCAAACAGCGTAACCGCCGTGCCCCGGGCCTCGGGCGTCATCTGCGTGGCCTGGGTTTGCAAGGTGTTGTGCAGCATGTAAAAGCCCAGGCCCGAGGCAAAGCACCCAGCCACCGCGCCCGCTATCCAGGGCGACCAGGCCAGCGCCAGCAGACCCGCCGCCAGCAGCGTGCCGCCGGTCAGGGCCAGGCCGCGTTCGCCCAAAGCAGCCAGCCAGCGCCGCGCGAACAGGCTGTAGCACAGCCCGCCCACGCCATACAGCACCATCACCGCGCCCGCTGCCGAGGCGCTCAGGCCAAAGCCGTCGATGAGGCGGCTGGGCACAAAGGCCAGCGTGCCAAACGCGCAGGCGCCCTCAATGGCCGTGACCGTGAGCACCCAGCGCACCCGGGGCACGCGCAGCAAGGCCAGCGTTTTTTGGACATAGGAGAGCGCCGATGCCGGTGGTGCCGCAGCCTCTGTAGCTGTGGCCGCTCCAGTACCCGCAGCCGAACCGGGCGCAGGCACCGCAGCGCCCTGCCCACCGCGCAACTGGCGCAACAAACCTGCCGCTGCCAGTGCAAACAACAGCGCCAGCGCAGCAAACGCACTGCGCCAGCCCCAGTTTTGTGCCGCAAAGCCGCCAAACCACTGGCCAAACATCATCCCCGAGACGGTGGCGCCCATCAGCCGGGCCAGGGCCTCTTGGCGCTGGGCGTAGGGCACCTGGTCGCCAATCCAGGCCATGGACAGCGGGATGATGCCCGCCGCCGCCGCACCCATGGCCGCGCGCGCCAGCACCAGCAGCGTCAGGCTGGGCGCCAGCGCGGTGATGGCGCTGAACACCGCACAGCCCGAAGCCGCCGCCGCAATCACCCGCAGCTTGCCGATGCGGTCGCCCAGCGGGCCGTAGAACAGCTGCAACACGCCGTAGGCCACGGCAAACGCGGCCACCACGGCAGAGGCATCGCCCGTAGTCACCGCAAACTCCTGCGACAGCGTCACCAGCATGGGGTCGCACACACGCATGGCGGCCATGCTGGCAAAGGCCGCCAGGCCGATAGTGCGCAGCATCACGGTGTCCTGGGTCACGGCGCTGGGCATGGCGCCCCCTGCGGTGGCTGAGCCGCGCAGCGCGGCGCCCGGCAAAGGGCCTGGGGGCAGGCAGAAGGGATCGGGCACTCGGGCCGAGAGGCAAAAGAAAAGGAAAAATCCAGCACGACAGCACACAAGGCCCACCGGCAGCGGGCCGCTCCAAACAACACGGGCCGCCATGGTACGCGCGCTGCGCAGGCATTGCAGCGCCCCGGTTTTTATCAAAAAGGTGAGCTGCTAGCGCAAGCCCCGCAAGGGCTGGAAGCCGATTTGGCTCCAAATGGGCATTGCTTTGTCTGCGCAGCCCCCAACGACTGTGGCCTGCACCGCGCACCCGGCGGGGCGGGAACCATTGCCAGCGCGCCCTATCATTAGCGGATGCGCCGTGCTTTTTATCTGTGGATGGTTGTGCTGCTGGTTCTGCGTGGACTGGTGGGCAACGCCATGGCCTACGAGGCGTGGCCCGGATCGGCCCCACAGCCTATGACCAGCGCACAGCAGCAGCACCACGCCAGCGCTGGCGATCTGGCGCAGCACGGGCACCTGGCAGACGCCGGTGCCACCACCCCAGCCCACAGCGCGGGCAGCGGCGGCGAGCGGCACTCCGGCACCGCCACAGCACCAGCTGACGCCGCCCAGAACGCGGCCATCCCTGCCCACTGCACCACGCTGCCAGCCGCAGCCCACGCCACACCCGACGCCAACGCCCACGGCGATGCCGACGCCAGTTGCGACGCGGGCCACGGCCCCGCCTGCACGGCCTGCGATATTTGCTACTCGTCGGTGCTGGCCGCCGCCCTGCCTGCCAGCGCCATCGTCCCCCCGGTGGCCACAGCGCCGCCACAGCGCGACGCCTGCTTCTCCAGCGCCTGCGCGGCGCAGGACATCAAACCCCCCATCTCCTGAGCCTGCCAACGGGTGCGTGCACTGGCGTGCCGCCCCAGCGCGTGCCCCGGCACGCGCCGCCCTTGGTGTACCCGGCACCCGCCCATGCGGGCTGGGTACACGCTGCGCAGCGTTTTCAGGAGCTTTCGATGTCGTTCTTCTCCATTTTTTACCCCCGTACCGGTGCCCGGCGCGGCGCCCCCCTCGCGGCTGCGCTGGCGCTGCGGGCACCGGCCCCGTCGCCGCGCCGACCACCGCCCTGGCGGCGCCTGTCCCTGCTGGGCGCAGCCGCCGTGCTGGCGGGCTGCGCCAGTGTCTCGCCGGACGGCCTGCGCAGTGACGTGGCCGCACTCACCGCAGGCCGCACCGGGGGTGTGGACGCCGCCCTGCCAGGCACCAACCCCGCCGCCCGCGCCCAGGCGCAGCAGGCCATCGCAGGTTGGCTGGCACAGCCCCTGACGCAAGACACCGCCGTGCGCATCGCCCTGCTCAACAACCCCGGCCTGCAAGAGCGGCTGGCCGCGCTGGGCGTGGCCGATGCCGAGCGCGTGCAGGCCCTCACGCTGCCCAACCCACACCTGACCCTGGGGCGCTTTGCCAACGGCCACGAGCGCGAAATCGAACGCAGCCTGTCCTTTGGCCTGCTCGATCTCATCACCCTGCCCTGGCGCAGCGCACGGCAGGCCGAACGCCTGCACCTGGCTACGCTGCAAGCGGCGCAAGACGTGGTCACGCTGGCGGCCGACACCCGCCGCGCCTGGCTGCGCGCCGTCGCTGCCGAGCAGGTGGCGGCCACACACGAGCGCATGGTCGAAGCCGCCGAGGCCGGTGCCGAGCTGGCCCAGCGCATGGTGCGTGCGGGCAACTGGAGCCGCCTGCAACAAGCGCGCGAACAGGCCGTGCTGCACCAAGCCCGCGCCCAACTGGCCCGCGCCCGCCTGACCGCCGCCACCGAGCGCGAGCAGCTCCACCACCGCCTGGGCGTGTGGGGCGAATCGGCGCAGTACCCGTTGGCCCAGCAGCTACCGCCACTGCCCACCAGCGCCTGGAGCGCCGACGACCTCGAAGCCACCGCCCTGCGCGAGCGCCTGGACGTGCAGGCCGCACGCCGCCAGCTCGACACCCTGGCCCAGCGCCAGGGCTGGAGCCGCGCGGGCGCCGTGTGGGGCAACGTCGGTGTGGCCTATAGCCGCAACACCGCCACCGAACGCGCCAGCGGCCACCGCGACGTGCAGCGCGGCTGGGAACTGGAGCTGCCCCTGCCCCTGTTCGACTGGGGCGGCGCCGCCCGCAGCCGTTCGCAGGCCG
Source organism: Simplicispira metamorpha (assembly GCF_004341365.1). Classification (GTDB taxonomy): domain Bacteria; phylum Pseudomonadota; class Gammaproteobacteria; order Burkholderiales; family Burkholderiaceae_C; genus Simplicispira; species Simplicispira metamorpha. Next base: position 58,328 of record NZ_SLXH01000020.1, read on the forward strand.
AGGTAGAGCAAGCATCGGCCCAGTTGCAAGACACCGCCGTGCGCGCCCGCAGCGAAGTGCGCGCCGCCTGGCACACCTACCGCACCGCGCTCGACCTGGCGCGCCAGCAACAAACCGAGGTGCTGCCGCTGCGCCAATTCATCACCGAGGAAACCACCCTGCGCTACAACGGCATGCTGGCCAGCGTGTGGGAACTGCTGGCCCAGGCCCGTGCCAGCACGCAAGCCGTCGCGGATGCCATCAACGCCCAGCGCGACTTCTGGCTGGCCGATACCGACCTGCAATTGGCCCTCACGGGCACCTCGCCGGGCGCCTTGCAGGGCCTGAGCCCCGGTGCCACCGCTCCCTCCACTTCCCAAGGCCACTGACATGAACCGCCGCAACTTCTTCTCCGGCGCCGCCACGGCGGTCGCCGCCGCCTCCGTCAGCCGCGTGGCCCTGGCCGCGCTGCCCGAGCCCGCCATGCAAACCAGCGCCGATACCGCACCGCCACTGCACCCGCCCACGGGCCGCCCCTACCACCCGGTGGTCACGCTCAACGGCTGGACAGCGCCCTGGCGCATGAACGCGGGCGTGAAAGAGTTCCACCTGGTGGCCGAGCCCGTGGTGCGCGAAGTGGCGCCCGGTTTCATGGTCAACATGTGGGGCTACAACGGCCAGAGCCCCGGCCCCACCATCGAGGTGGTCGAGGGCGATCGCGTGCGCATCTTCGTCACCAACCGCCTGCCCGAGCACACCACCATCCACTGGCACGGCCAGCGCCTGCCCAATGGCATGGACGGCGTGGGCGGCCTCACCCAGCCCGCCATCCAGCCCGGCAAGACCTTCGTGTACGAGTTTGTGGCGCGCCGCCCCGGCACCTTCATGTACCACCCGCATGCCGACGAGATGGTGCAGATGGCCATGGGCATGATGGGGCTGTGGATCACCCACCCCAAAGGCAGCCACCCGCACATCGCCAAGGTGCAGCGCGACTACGCCTTTTTACTCAACGCGTTTGATGTGGAGCCCGGCAGCATGACGCCCCAAGTCAACACCATGCTGGAGCACAACATCTGGTGCTGGAACAGCCGGGTGTTTCCGGCCATCAGCCCGCTGGTGGCCCGCCAAGGCGAGCGCGTGCGCATCCGCGTGGGCAACCTCACCATGACCAACCACCCCATCCACCTCCACGGCCACGAGTTCGAGGTGACCGGCACCGATGGCGGCCCCGTGCCGCCCAGCGCACGCTGGCCCGAAGTAACCACCGACGTGGCCGTGGGCCAGATGCGGCAGGTCGATTTCATTGCCGACGAGCCCGGCGACTGGGCCCTGCACTGCCACAAAAGCCACCACACCATGGGCGCCATGGGGCACAGCGTGCCCACCATGGTGGGCGTTGGGCAGGCGGATCTGGTCAGCAAAATCCAGAAAATCGTCCCCGATTACATGGCAATGGGCGAGCACGGCATGGCAGAGATGGGTGCCATGGAAATGCCCCTGCCCGACAACACCCACCCCATGATGACCGGCACCGGCCCCTTCGGGCCGCTGGAAATGGGCGGCATGTTCACCACGCTCAAAGTGCGCGCCAACCAGCCTGCGGGCGACTACAGCGATCCGGGCCACTTCAACCAGCCACCGGGTACGCGCGCCTACGAGTGGCAAGGTGCCCCGGCCAACACCCCGCGCCCCGCACGGGCAGACGCACCGGGCACCGCACCCGGCGCCGCCCATGCGCGCAAGCCCTCTGCTGGCGCTCACCCACACTGAATACACCCCCGCGAGAAGCCCCCATGAAAACTATTAAATTGATAGCTGCTTGCGCTTTACTGGCAAGCGCCGGAGCCACTTTTGGCCATGAAAACTCACCCCACCATGCTGCCAGTACCGCCATGCCCCCAGAGCAAAAAGACTGGGGCATTGCGGGCGACGTCCAGGCCGTAAGCCGCACCATCACCGTCCGCATGGGTGACAACATGCGCTTTACCCCCGGCCACATCGAGGTACAGGAGGGCGACACCGTGCGCCTGCGTGCCGAGAACCAAGGCAAGGTGCTGCACGAGATGGTGCTGGGCACCAGGGCTGAACTCGACCAGCATGCACAAATGATGCAAAAATTTCCTGGCATGGAGCACGATGCACCCTACATGGCCCATGTGCGCGCGGGCCAGCGCGGCGACATCGTCTGGCAATTCAACCGACCCGGCACCTTTGACTTTGCCTGCCTGATTGCCGGTCACTACCAGGCGGGCATGACCGGCACTATCACCGTCGTGCCGCGCAGCCGCTGATGGGCAGGCCGCAGCCACCACTTCCATTCACTGCAACGAAGGAAAACGCCATGTACCACCCCACTGTGTCACTGGCCACTTTGGCCACAACCCGCACCCCCACCCTGCGCCGGCGCCAATGGCTGGCCACCCTGCCTGTGCTGGGCGCAGCCCTGGTCGCCCCGCGCCTGGTGTACGCAGCCGCCAGCACCCCCATCGAGGTCTGGAAAGACCCCAGCTGCGGCTGCTGCCACGACTGGATAGAGCACATGCAGGCCAACGGCTTTGATTTCACCATCCACGACAGCGGCAACACTGCCGTGCGCACCCGCCTGGGCCTGCCGCAAAAGCTCGGCTCCTGCCACACTGCCTTGGTGGGCGGCTACCTGATCGAAGGCCATGTGCCCGCCAGCGACGTGCGCGCACTGCTCCAGCAAAAGCCCCAGGCACTGGGACTGGCCGTACCCGGCATGCCAGTGGGATCGCCCGGCATGGACGGCCCGGCCTACGGCAACCGCCGTGATCCGTACGACGTGCTGCTGGTGGCCCGAGATGGCAGCACCCGCATCTTCAAGCGCTACCACCAGAAAGCATCGGCATGAAAGCACTCGCTCAATCCATCGCCACCGTGCTGCTCTGGGGCGCACTGGGCTCTGCCCTGGCGCAGCCTGCCGCGCCAGCAGACGGCCACGACAGCCACCACAGCGCCGCACCTGGCGCAGCGGCCCCGCAAAGTGCCCCCGCCAGCACCCAGACAGACCCCAGTGACCTGAGCGAAGGCGAAATCACCCGCTGGGACCCGCGCACGCTCAAGGTCACACTGCGCCACCGGGAGATCAAAAACCTGGGCATGCCACCCATGACCATGGTGTTTCGTGTACCGGATGCGGGCATGGTGGGTGGCCTGCAACCGGGCGCCAAGGTGCTTTTCCGGGCCGAACAGGTCAACGGCGCCTATGTGCTGACGCGCCTGCAAGCAGCGCCATAGCACAGCGCAGTGCGCGCCACCATAATCGCGCGCCATGAACACACCTCCCAACGCCAGCGATGCTGGCAGCATCACCCGCGTGGCCGGCATTGAAGTGGGCCATTTCACTGACACGCGCCGCCCCACGGGCTGCACCGCCATCCTGGCGCGCCAGGGCGCCGTGGCGGGTGTGGATGTGCGCGGCGCCGCCCCCGGCACGCGCGAAACCGATCTGCTGCACCCCAGCAACCTGGTCGAGCAGGTGCATGCCATCGTGCTCTCGGGGGGCAGCGCCTGGGGGCTGGATGCGGCCAGCGGCGCCATGCGCTGGCTGGAAGAGCATGGCGTGGGCCTGGACGTGGGCATAGGGCGCGTGCCCATCGTGCCCGCCGCCGTGCTGTTCGACCTGCCGGTGGGCGACATGCGCATCCGCCCCGATGCAGCAGCAGGCTACGCGGCCTGTGCTGCCGCATCCGGGGCCGACCCCGCCGAGGGCAATGTGGGCGCAGGCACCGGCGCCAGCGTGGGCAAGCTGTTTGGCATGGCCCGCGCCATGAAGGGCGGCGTGGGTACGGCATCGGTCACGGTCGCTGGCATCACGGTGGGGGCGCTGATTGCCTGCAACGCCGTGGGCGATGTGATCGACCCTGACACCGCGCAGGTGCTGGCCGGTGCGCGCACCCCGGACGGGCGGCAGCTGCTGGGCAGCCGCAGCGCCCTGCTGCGCGGTGCGCTGCCGCACACCATCCTGCCCGGCACCAACACCACGATTGGCGTGGTGGCCACGGATGCCATCCTGAGCAAAACGCAAGCGCACCGCCTGGCCGTGGCCGCGCACGATGGCCTGGCGCGCAGCATCAACCCGGTACACACCCAACTCGACGGCGACACGCTGTTTGCGCTGGGAACAGGGGCCTCGGGCCAGCGCCCCGACATGCTGCTGCTGTGCGCCCTGGCCGCCGAAGCCACGGCCCGCGCCACCGTGCGCGCGGTGCGGGCAGCGCGCAGCATCACCACCGCTGAGGGCTTGCACCTGCCCTGCGCTGCGGCGCTGGCCGCTGGCCTGGACTGAGCTGGACTGGGTGGGGTAGCGCCCGGTCAGCGCGCTGGCAGGATGCGCAGCGCGCCCTCGGCACTCAAGCGGTCGCGCATACGCCGTGTCATGGATTGCGTGCTGCCGTCGGGGGCGGTGAACAAAAACAGCGTGCCCTGAGGACTGGCCCAGGTCAGCTGCGTGCGCACCCGGCGCCGGTTGCTGACCAGCTCCACCCAGACGCCAACAGCAAAGCCATCGTCGGCAGAGGCTGCGGGCGCTGGCAGGTCATCGAGCACGATGTCCAGCTCGGCTGAAGCATTCAGGGCCATATTGGGGGCGGCTGCAGCGGGCAGGGTGGCCGGTGCAGCGGGTGCCTCAGGCACCTCCAGCGCCCGCTGGTGCAGGCCCTGCAACAACGAGACAAAGGCACTGATTTCTGCCTCCGGATAGGCAATGCTGCGCATGCCTTCTTCCAGCGTGGCCCGCATGCCGGGCAGCGCCTGCGCCAGACGCTCCCGGTCGGCGCTCTCCATGCCGCTCTGGACGCTCCAGAACAGCAGTGGCACCAAGGCCAGATAGCCATGCGGGTCGCCCTCTGCGCCCTGCGGGTCTTGCAGTTGCGCCTGGGCTACCACATCGGCCCAGGGGCCAGTGGCAAAGTCCATGATCTCCACGGGCACCTGACCCACCTCGGCAGACAGGCCACGGATATTGGCCGCCACTTGCTGCGCCAGCTGTTGGCGCCTTTGCGCCCGTGCCGCAGCACGCGCTTGCGCCGCACGCTGCTCCTGCTGTGCTTGCTGTTTCTGCTGCTGCACGGCCCAGGCCGCCTCCAACGCCTTGAGCACGGACTCGAACGGAGCAGCGCTGGTGATCTCCATGCCCGACAGGTGGGCCACGGCCTGGTCCGTCAAGCGCATGAAGCCGCTAAAGCCTGGGGCATCGACAGAATCAAACGCCATGCTGCGCTGGGTCAACTCATCAAGCAGGCGACGAGCAGGGTGCTGCTCGTCGCTGAAAAACTGTGCATCGCAACGCACCAATTGGGCAATGGCTGGGCCAAGACCTTGCACCGCCTGCTGCACTGGCGGCAGCAGGCGCGTGTCCTGGGCAATGTTTTGCATCATGCGCGCCACCACATCCACCGCCATCGCCTGGGGGTCGGGTGCCTGGGTAGGCGCGACGGCGTACGCAGTGCGCGACACGCCCTGCCCCAGCCGGTCAACAAGGCTGCCCTGCTGGCTGTACGACAGGCGATCGACCAACCGCTCCAGTTCAGCCATGTCTTGCAGGGCCGCCACCGATGCAGAGGCAGAAACATCTGCCTCGGGCAGCCTGCGCGGATCGGACGCCCGTGCCCAGGCGGAACGCGCTCCTCCGGGCGACAGGGCCACTGCGCCGCTGTGGGCGCCGCCGCCCAGCACCGATTCATAAGGGTCGCCGATGCCGCCCAGCATCTGGCGCAGAATGCCCACCGTGAGCAAGGCTTCCTGGGCTTGCTCTGCCAGCGGTACCGCAGCACTCCAGCCGGGCTCCTGTCCATACCCGCCGTACAGGCTGGCACCCGCCCCTGGCGCTGTGGAAAACGAACTGGCAGCGCCACCCTGGCCACCGCGCACGGTGGCACCCAAACCACCCCCAGACGCTACGCCGTAGCCCACGGGGACAATACCGTGCTCGCTCAGGTCTTTGGCGGCACGCTGGTACACCGCCACCAATTGCTGGCCCAGCAGCTGGCGCATGTGCAGCATCCAGGCCTCGCGCACCGGCGCAGGCACACCCGTTTCAGCCACCACCCGTTGCAGGGCGCGGATGTAGTTTTCTGGCCGCAAGGGGTTGCGCTCAGGTTGCACACGCCGCAGCCCTTGGGCGGCACTGACCAAACCGTTGAGTTCAGCCAGCACGGCATCGGTGGCATGCAGCGCCTGCTGCTGTGCACGCGACAGCTCTACCTGGGCTTGCACCTCGGCATCGTCCACCAGCGACAGCTCGCCAAAGTCCATGCCCGAAGGATCGGATGGGCGGGATTTGGCCGTCTCTGGCCCTTCGGCAAAGATTTCGAGCAAGGCCATGGGATAGGCCTTGACCATGGCCGCCTCATGCGCGTGCAGCAAGCGCAGTGCGTCGCTGGCCAGATTGCGCTGCTGGATGTCGCGCGTGCCCGACTCCTGTGCAGTCAGGGCGCTGCGCGTGACCTCCAGCAGCTTTGCCATGAGCGCCTCGCCCTCGCGCACGGCGTTGACGACGCAGGCCCTGAAAACCGCTCGGGTGCGGGACTCAGACTGTGACATGGCAAAGCAATCCCGGTGAATGGATGCAACAGAACAGGCTTACTTGAGCGCCTTGAAACGCATGCGGTGGGGACGTGCGCCCTCATCGCCGAGGCGCTTTTTCTTGTCGGCTTCGTACTCTTGGTAGTTGCCGTCAAAGAACGTCCACTGGCTGTCGCCTTCAGCGGCCAGGATGTGCGTGGCGATGCGGTCGAGGAACCAGCGGTCATGGCTGATGACCAGCACGCTGCCCGCAAACTCCAGCAGCGCGTCTTCCAAAGCCCGCAGAGTTTCCACATCCAGGTCGTTGGAGGGCTCGTCCAGCAGCAGCACGTTGCCGCCCGCAATCAGGGTTTTGGCCAGATGCAGGCGCCCACGCTCACCACCCGAGAGCATGCCCACCTTCTTTTGCTGGTCAGCACCGTTGAAGTTGAAGCGCCCGCAGTAGGCGCGGCTGGCCATCTGGAACTTGCCCACGTTGAGGATGTCCAGACCGCCCGAGACATCTTCCCAGACGGTTTTCTCGTTGGCCAGCACATCGCGGTGCTGATCGACAAAGGCCATGTTGACGGTCGAGCCGACCACCACCGTGCCGCTGTCGGGCTGTTCTTTGCCGGCCAGCAGCTTGAACAGCGTCGATTTACCCGCGCCGTTGGGGCCGATGATGCCGACGATGGCACCGGGCGGCACAGTGAAGCTGAGGTTGTCAATCAGCAGCCGATCGCCAAACGACTTGCTGACGTTGTGGAATTCGAATACCTGTTGGCCCAGGCGATCGGCCACAGGAATGAAAATTTCCTGCGTCTCGTTGCGCTTTTGGTATTCCATGTCGCTCAGCTCTTCAAAGCGAGCCAGGCGCGATTTGCTCTTGGCCTGGCGTGCCTTGGGGTTCTGGCGCGACCATTCCAGTTCTTTTTTCAGTGCCTTGGCGTGGGCTTCTTCGCTCTTTTGCTCTTGCGCCAGGCGATCGCCCTTTTGCTCCAGCCAGGTGCTGTAGTTGCCCTTCCATGGAATGCCACGGCCCCGGTCCATTTCCAGAATCCATTCCGCCGCGTTGTCGAGGAAGTAGCGATCGTGGGTGATGGCCACCACGGTGCCAGGAAAGCGTTGCAAAAACTGCTCCAGCCAATCCACTGACTCGGCATCCAAGTGGTTGGTGGGCTCATCGAGCAACAGCATATCGGGCTTGGACAGCAGCAGGCGGCACAGTGCCACGCGGCGCTTTTCACCGCCCGAGAGCATGCCGATCTTGGCGTCCCACGGCGGCAGGCGCAACGCGTCGGCGGCAATTTCAAGCTGGTGCTCGGAGTCAGTTCCGGCGGTGGCGATGATGGCTTCGAGCTCGGCCTGCTCGGCAGCCAGGGCATCAAAGTCAGCGTCCTCGGCACCGTAAGCGATATAGACCTCTTCCAGTCGGGCCTTGGCGGCAAACACCGCGCCCATCGATTCTTCCACCGACTCGCGCACCGTGTGCTCATCGTTGAGCCTGGGTTCTTGCTCCAGGTAACCGATGGTCAATCCGGGCATGGGCAGCGCTTCGCCCTCGAATTCCTTGTCGACACCGGCCATGATCTTGAGCAACGTGGACTTGCCCGAGCCATTGAGACCCAGCACGCCAATTTTGGCGCCCGGAAAAAACGAGAGCGAAATGTCCTTCAAGAGCTGGCGCTTGGGGGGCACCGTCTTGCTGACGCGGTTCATGGAGTAAACGTATTGGGCCATCTGTAGTAGTCACACCTGCAAAAAAAGGCAGAGGATTCTGCGAACAAACCGCGATTATCGGCTCATGCGACAATATCCGTCGTTGCGCACTCCAGTTGTGCGCAACATCAGCAGTCTGCTGGGGACGACGCAAGCAATTGCCGGCTCCCACCCTTGAACCTTATCAGCCTAACACTGGCTCGGCAGCTCTCAGGTTGCCACGACAGGCCGATACCCGGCGCCCGGATGGGCGCGTCTTTTACATGACATTTGACGATCTGAATCTGGCTCCGGCCATCATGAAGGCTGTGCGTGAGCAGGGCTACGAAACCCCTACGCCCATCCAGGCGCAGGCCATTCCTGCGGTGCTGGCCGGGCAAGACCTGCTGGCAGGCGCACAAACCGGCACCGGCAAAACAGCGGCTTTCACGCTGCCCATGCTGCACCGCCTGTCGCTGGAAGCAGCGCCCAAAAGCAAATTTGGCGGCAAAGGCGTGCGCGCCCTGGTGCTGACGCCCACGCGCGAACTGGCCGCACAGGTCGAAGAGTCCGTGCGCCAGTACGGCAAGTACCTCGACCTGAACTCCACTGTGGTGTTCGGCGGTGTGGGCATGAACCCGCAAATCGACCGCATCAAGCGCGGCGTGGACGTGCTGGTGGCCACGCCAGGCCGTCTGCTGGACTTGCAGCAACAAGGTTTTCTGGACTTGTCCACCGTGCAGATGCTGGTGCTCGATGAGGCCGACCGCATGCTGGACATGGGCTTCATCCACGACGTCAAGAAAATCCTGGCGCTGGTGCCCAAAGATAAGCAAAGCCTGCTGTTCTCGGCCACCTTCAGCGATGAAATCCGCGAACTGGCCGGCACACTGCTCAAAGACCCGCAAAGCATTCAGGTGACGCCGCGCAACACCACCGTGCAGCGCATCTCGCAGGTGATTCACCCGGTGGGCCGGGGCAAGAAAAAGCAGGCGCTGCTGCACATCATCCAGGAGCACAACTGGAGCCAGGTGCTGGTGTTCACACGCACCAAGTTCGGCGCCAACAACGTGGCCGAGTTTCTGACCAAGAACGGCGTGCAGGCCATGGCACTGCACGGCAACAAGAGCCAAAGCGCACGCACGCAAGCGCTGGCGGGCTTCAAGAGCGGCGACATCCGCGCCCTGGTGGCCACCGACATTGCCGCACGCGGCATCGACATCGACGAGCTGCCCCACGTCGTCAACTACGAAATCCCCAACGTCTCCGAAGACTATGTTCACCGCATTGGTCGCACAGGCCGCGCGGGCAACAGCGGCGAAGCCGTGAGCCTGGTCTGTATGGACGAAGAAGGCTTCATGATGGACATCGAGCGCTTTACCAAGCAGCAGATTCCCGTGCAGATCATTGAAGGCTTTGGCCCCGAAGAAGGCGAAAAGGCCGAACCCATTGCCATGGGTCGCCAAACCATTTGGGGCGGCGCGGGCAAGCCCCCCAGCCGTGACGTGATGCAGGCCGCAGCCAAGGCCGCGCGCGGCGAGATGATGGAACGCATGCGCGCTGGCAAGGCACCCCAGGGCGATCGTGGCGGCAAACCCGCTGCTGGCAATGGTGGCGGTGGTGGCCAACGCAGTGCAGGCGGCGGCGGTGGCCGCAGCGCCCCGCGCGGCGCGGCACCTGCTGGTGGTGCTGGCCGCGGCCCAGGTGGCCCAGGCCAGGGGCCAGCACGCGGACGCTCGGGTGGTGGTGGCGGCGGCGGACGTTTCAGCGACGCCCAACCCCCCCGCGAAAACGCCCATCTCGGAACGCATGGCGGCCACAGCATGCCATCGAGCCGGGGCTCGGGCCCCTCGGGCCAGCCAGACCCCATGCGCACCAGCGTAGATAGCATGCTGGAGCGCGGTCGCCGTGGCGGCGGTGGCGGCTTCCGCAGCGGCGGTGGCGGCTATGGTGGCGGCGGTGGTGGACGCGGCGGCCCACGCGGTGGCAGCGGCGGCGCTGGCGGCGGCCCACGCGGCGGCTCGTTCAACCGCTGACAAACCACAGGCTGCGCAGCATGGCCCACCGCGCCCATGCTGTGCCAGCCCTGTACGCCAGCGCAGGCCCAGCGCGTCGGCCACAGCCAAAAATACCAAGCAAAAACGGCTTCAAAGGCGCGTGCAGCCTGCGCTATCAGCTATTAATCTAATAGCAAAAACTGCCTTCAACCGCATCGGCGGCCGCAGGCCATAGATGCTGCCAACGGGGTAACATTGCCCGCCCCACTGCCCAGCACCCTGCTGGCGGCATGTGGTGAATACAGGTTGACACACCATGACCATGTACCCGCACTCTGGCGTCTTGCCCCCCCAACACGCAAACACCCCTGGCTTGCGCAGCGCATCCCATGGCGTTTGCCGCGCACTGCCCACCCTGCTGGCCACGGCCCTGCTGGCCGCATGCAGCACCACACCGCTGCCACCCTGGCCTTCCGTCAGAAAAGTGCCGCCGCCCAAGCCGCCGCAAGCCGTGGTCGTGCCCGCCCCCCTGGGGCAGCCCCTGGCAGTGCCGCCTGCTACAGCACCCTCACCAGCCCTGCCTGCCGGACAGCCCGCAGCGCTGGGCAACGTGCTGGACAACGCCGCCGTCGCCGCCCGTTTTCCCGACCCGGCGGTGCGCTACCACACACCGGGCCTGGCAGCGCAGCGCTCTGCCTTCACCACCAACGCTGAACTGGCCCAGTGGCTGCGCGACCTGGCCGCTGGCCCCCTGCCAGCGGGCACGCAGGCGGCCTTGCTGGCGCTGGGCCCCTCGCAGGGCGCAGAACCCATCCACGCCCTGGTGCTCACGCGCGCACCCGGCACAGATCCCAACAGCCTGGCAGAAAGCCAGCGCCCCACCGTGCTGCTGATAGGCCAGCAACACGGCGACGAGCCTGCGGGCAGCGAGGCCCTGCTGGTCATGGCCCAAGAACTGCTGCGCGGGCCACTGGCGCCTTTGCTGGAGCGCATCAACGTCATTCTGGTGCCACGCGCCAACCCCGATGGCGCGCAGGCCGGTACGCGCAACACCGCCAACGGCATCGATCTGAACCGCGACCACCTGCTGCTGCGCACCCCCGAGGCCCGCGCCCTGGCCGCGCTGGTGCGCGACTACCGCCCGCTGCTGGTGCTCGATGCCCATGAATACCCCGCCGCAGGCGACTACCTGGAAAAACTCAACGCCCTGCCCCGATACGACGCTCTGCTGCAATACGCCACCACGGCCAACATGCCAGAGTTCGTGACCAAAGCAGCACAAGAGTGGTACCACGAGCCGATGGTCAAGGCGCTACAGGCACAAGGGCTCAGCAGCGATTGGTACCACACCCCCGCTACCTCGCCTGCGGGGGCCCTGCGCATGGCCATGGGCAGGGCCCTGCCCGACAACGCCCGCAATGCCAATGGCCTGAAAAATGCCGTCAGCCTGGTGGTGGCCACACGCGGCATCAGCCTGGGCCATCGCCATATCCAGCGCCGCGTACACACCCACGTCACCGCGCTAACCAACGCCCTGCGCAGCACCGCCGAACGCGCTGACAAGCTCGAACAGGTGCGCGAGTTTGTCGATCGCGACACCACCGCCCTGGCCTGCCACGGCCAGGTAGTGCTTGAAGCGGGCCCCACGCCACTGGATCGCAACACCACCGCCCTGGACCCCAACACCGGCGCCGATCGCACGCTGGCCGTGCCCTGGGACTCCGCACTGCAACTGCGCACGCTGCAATCGCGCCCGCGCCCCTGCGGCTACTGGCTGGCCCCCAGCGCCACCATGGCCGTAGAGCGGCTTACGCTGCTGGGACTGCAAGTGCTGCGCGTGGCCGAGCCCGGCGGGGTGCTGGTGGACAGCTTCCGCGCCGCCGATGCCGCAGCGTCCACGCAACCCGACGCGCGAGCAGCCATCACCCTGGTGCGCAGCGCCATCGACGTGCCCGCAGGCAGCTTCTATGTGCCCCTGAACCAGCCGCTGGCCCACCTGGCCGTGGCCGCGCTGGAGCCCGGCACACCGGTCAGCTACACCAGCCACGGACTGATCGAGTCGCTCTCGGACACCGCACGCGTCATGTCCACACCATCGCTGATCTTTGAAGAGATGGAGTAAGCCCCACCCAGCGCGCCCACGGCAGGCGCACGGGGCCGGCAAACCCGGAAATCACCTTATTTTTGAAGCAAAAACGGCCCGCAATGCTTGCGGGCCGTGCGCTTTCAGCTACGCATTCGATAGCAAAAAAGGCCAGGGCTTTCTGGCCTGACCGTGCTTACGCTGCCACGCAATCGGCGTAGTAGCGCACCACGCCATCGGTGCCCTCCACCTCCACCAGGCCGTGGATGTCGGTTTCAAAACCGGGGCAGATTTTGGCGAAATCGCGCGCAAACTTCAGGTAATCGACAATTTTCTTGTTGAACACCTCGCCCGGAATCAACAGCGGAATGCCCGGTGGGTACGGCGTCACCAGCCCCACAGTGATGCGCCCTTCCAGGTGGTCGATTTCCACGCGCTCGGTGGTGCGGTGGGCAATGTGGGCGTAGGCGTCCGAGGGCTTCATGGCCGGCTTCAAGTCCGAGAGGTACATCTCGGTGGTCAGGCGGGCAATGTCGTGCTTGGCGTACATCTCATGGACGTGCTGGCACAGGTCGCGCAGGCCCATGCGCTCATAGACTTTGTGCTGCTGGCAGAACTCGGGAAGGATGCGCCACATGGGCTGGTTCTTCTCGTAATCGTCCTTGAACTGTTGCAGCGCCGTCAGCATGGTGTTCCAGCGGCCCTTGGTGATGCCGATGGTGAACATGATGAAGAACGAGTACAGGCCGGTTTTTTCCACCACCACGCCGTGCTCGGCCAGGTACTTGGTGACGATGCTGGCCGGAATGCCGGTCTTGTCGAACGCGCCATCCAGGTTCAGGCCCGGCGTGACGATGGTGGACTTGATCGGGTCCAGCATGTTGAAGCCATCGGCCAGCGGGCCAAAGCCGTGCCACTTGCTGGCGCTCTTTTTGCCTTTGCCCTTGCCATCGCTGCGGATGATCCAGTCTTCGGCGCGGCCAATGCCCTCCTCGACCAGCTTGTCCGGGCCCCAGACCTTGAACCACCAGTCGTCCTTGCCAAACTCCTCTTCGATCTGGCGCATGGCACGGCGAAAGTCCAGCGCCTCCAGGATCGACTCTTCTACCAGCGCAGTGCCACCTGGTGGCTCCATCATGGCAGCGGCCACATCGCAGCTGGCAATGATGCTGTACTGCGGGCTGGTTGAGGTGTGCATCAGGTACGCCTCGTTGAACAGGTGGCGGTCGAGCTTGGTGCTCTGCGAGTCTTGCACCAACACATGGCTGGCCTGGCTGATACCGGCCAGCAGCTTGTGGATGGACTGGGTGGCGTACACCACCGAATGCTGTGGCCGCGCACGCTTTTTGCCCATGGCGTGGTAGGCGCCATAGAACGGATGGAAGGCCGCGTGCGGCAACCAGGCCTCGTCAAAGTGCAGGTTGTCCACGTAGCCATCGAGCATCTGCTTGATGGTCTCGGTGTTGTAGAGCACGCCGTCGTAGGTGGACTGCGTGAGCGTGAGCACGCGCGGCTTGACGGTGGTGGCATCCACACCCTGGAGCAAGGGGTTGGCGCGGATTTTTTCCTGGATGGTTTCGGGTTCGAACTCGCTCTGCGGAATCGGGCCAATGATGCCGAAATGGTTGCGCGTAGGCTTCAAAAACACCGGCACCGCGCCCGTCATGATGATGGCGTGCAGGATGGACTTGTGGCAGTTGCGGTCCACCACCACCACGTCACCCGGCGCCACGGTGTGGTGCCAGACGATCTTGTTCGATGTGCTGGTGCCGTTGGTCACGAAGAAGCAGTGGTCGGCATTGAAGATGCGCGCGGCGTTGCGTTCCGATTCACCAATGGCGCCGTTGTGGTCGAGCAGCTGGCCCAGCTCTTCGACCGCGTTGCACACGTCGGCGCGCAGCATGTTTTCGCCGTAGAACTGGTGGTACATCTGGCCCACGGGGCTTTTCAGGAAAGCCACGCCGCCCGAGTGGCCGGGGCAGTGCCAGCTGTACGAGCCGTCTTCCGCGTAGTCCAGCAGCGCCTTGAAGAACGGTGGCTGCACGCCCTCCAGGTAACTCTTGGCCTCGCGGATGATGTGCTTGGCCACGAACTCGGGCGTGTCCTCAAACATGTGGATGAAGCCGTGCAGCTCACGCAGGATGTCGTTGGGCAGGTGGCGGCTGGTTTTGGTTTCGCCGTAGATGTAGATGGGCACATCGGCGTTCTTGCGGCGCACCTCGCCAATGAAGCTGCGCAGGCTGTGCACGATGGGGTCTTGGCCCGCGCCCAGCGTGAATTCCTCGTCGTCAATCGACAGAATAAAAGCGCTGGCACGGCTTTGCTGCTGCGCAAACTGGCTCAGGTCGCCGTAGCTGGTAACGCCCAGCACCTCGAAGCCTTCGGCCTCAATCGCCTGCGCCAGCGCACGAATGCCCAGACCCGACGTATTCTCGGAACGATAGTCTTCATCGATGATGATGATGGGAAAGCGAAATTTCATGTGCAGCCTCTGTAAAGCCGTACCGTGCCCGGCCAAAAAACAAAATAGGCGCGAAGTGTAAGTAATAAGTATGTCGCTCTCTTGAAGCACATTCGATATGACCCAGAATGGGCGCTCTTGAGACCCATACACAGCGAGGTGCTTCTGATGGATGAATCCACTCTCTGGTGGCTGCTGACCGGCGCGGCCGTCGCCGTCGAACTGCTGACCGGGACTTTTTACCTGCTCATGCTGGCCGTAGGACTGGCCGCCGGGGCGGCTGCCGCCCATGCCGGGCTGGGGTTGGCGGCGCAATTGATCGCTGCCTCCGTGGTGGGCGGCGGTGCCGTGGTGGCGTGCTACTACTTTCGCAAAAAAGGCCCCGGCGCCCCTTCAGCCCGGGCCGACCGCAACGTCAACCTGGATGTGGGCGAAACCGTGTCCATAGACCAATGGAATGCCGATGGCACCGCCAGCGTCAAATACCGGGGCGCGCAGTGGACGGCCATTCACCGCCCCGGCACGGTGCCGCGCACCGGCCCGCACCGCGTGGCCGAACTGGTGGGCAGCCGGCTGCTGGTCGATCCGCTCTGACGCCAGCGCCCATACCCTATCACCCAGTCCCGGCACCTACCCGTGTCCCACCCGTTCCCCTCCCCACAGCAGAAAGGCTTGTCATGGAAGTAGCCATCGTCATCTTCGTCATTGCGGCAATCTTCATTGCGCGCTCGGTCAAGGTTGTGCCGCAACAGAACGCCTGGGTCAAAGAGCGCCTGGGCAAATACGCCGGCACCCTGACACCGGGGCTAAATTTTCTGGTGCCTTTTATCGACCGCGTGGCCTACAAGCACAGCCTGAAAGAAATTCCGCTCGATGTGCCCAGCCAGATCTGCATCACGCGCGACAACACGCAGCTGCAAGTCGATGGCATCCTGTACTTTCAGGTCACCGACCCAATGCGCGCCAGCTACGGCTCATCCAACTACATCATGGCCGTGACGCAACTGGCCCAGACCAGCCTGCGCAGCGTGATCGGCAAGCTCGAACTCGACAAAACCTTTGAAGAGCGCGACATCATCAACGCCCAGGTGGTGCAAGCCATTGACGAGGCGGCGCTGAACTGGGGCGTGAAAGTGCTGCGCTACGAAATCAAGGATTTGACGCCGCCCACCGAAATTTTGCGGGCCATGCAGGCGCAAATCACCGCCGAACGTGAAAAGCGCGCCCTGATCGCGGCCTCTGAAGGCCGCCGCCAGGAGCAGATCAACATCGCCACCGGCGAGCGCGAGGCCTTCATTGCCCGATCCGAGGGCGAAAAACAGGCCGCCATCAACAACGCCCAAGGCGAGGCCGCTGCCATCCTGACGGTGGCATCCGCCTCTGCCCAGGCCATCGAGCGCGTAGCCGCCGCCATACGCCAGCCCGGCGGAGAGCAGGCCGTGCAGCTCAAGGTGGCAGAAAAAGCCGTCGAGGCCTACGGCAAGGTGGCCCAGGATGCCACCACCACCCTGATCGTTCCCAGCAACATGACCGAGGTATCGGCGCTGATTGGCTCGGCCATGAAGATGGTGCAGACCCAGAAGTCCACGTAAGTGCGGGTTTTCATGTTTTCTTGCCGAGAGGCCGGAAAACGCCAAAGTCATGGCTATAATCGAGGGCTTCGGAGAGGTGGATGAGCGGTTTAAGTCGCACGCCTGGAAAGCGTGTGTGGGCTAATCCCCACCGCGGGTTCGAATCCCGCCCTCTCCGCCAGTAGATAGAACAAAGCCCGCCAACTAAGACCAGTTGGCGGGCTTTTTCATTGGTGCATGGCGTGGCTATAGTCCAAGATAGGCCAGCCTCGGGCATATACAGCCACCGCAAAACCGGGGAACATATCGGGGAACAAACCAACCCCGACCGGGGCACAACGTCCCGGCCCCCCCCGCCATGCTGACAGACACCGACTGCAAAAACGCCACTTGCCCACCAGACCGCAAGCGCGCGCGCCTGACCGACGCCGGGGGGCTGTACCTGGAAACCAGCCCAAACGGTTCTAAGCGCTGGTTTGCCAAGCTGTACGCCAACGGCAAAGAAACCCGCCTTGCCTTGGGAAGCTATCCCGCCGTGAGTCTGAAAGAGGCCCGCATGGCACGCGATGCCGCAAAGCAGCAAAAAGCAAGCGGCATCAACCCGGTGCAAGCGCGCAAGGTGGAAAAGCTCAAGGCCATCATTCCGGGCACCGATACCTTTGAGGCCACCGCACGGGAATGGATAGAGCTGCACCGCCCCCGCTGGAGTGACGCCCACCACGCCCGCGAGCTGCGCAACCTGGAGAAAGATTTGCTACCCTACATTGGAAGCCGCCCGGTGCGAGAGATTGAGCCCGTAGAGCTGTTGGCGGTGGTGCGTCGGGTAGAAGATCGCGGCGCACTGGTGGCAGCAAGTCGGGTGCTATCGACCGCGCGCAGTGTTTTCCTCTACGCCGTAGCCACGGCACGGGCGAGCCGCGAAATCACGGGCGACCTGAAGCGGGCATTGAAGCCGCACACGAAAAAGAACCTCCCCGCCATCGTGACCCCGGCAGAGCTGGCAGGGTTGCTGCGCGCCAGCGATGGCTACAAGGGCGGCCCCGTGGTGCGCGCCGCGCTGGCAATGGCGCCGATTTTGTTTCAGCGCCCCGGCAACCTTCGCACCATGCGATGGCAGGACGTTGATTTACAGGCCCGGCTGTGGCACATCCCCAGCGAGGACATGAAACGCACCAAGGAAGGCAAGATCAACGGACAACCCCACGTAGTGCCGCTGCCCACCCAGGCCGTGGCCATCCTCAAGGCCCTGCACCACCTGACCGGCGGGGGCACCTACGTTTTCCCCGGCCTGCGTAATCCCAAGGCCCCTATGTCCGAAGCCGGTGTATCGGCGGCCCTAAACGCCATGGGCTACAAGGACGTTCACACTTGGCACGGGTACCGCGCCACAGGCCGCACGCTGATTCGGCAGGTGCTGAAGTACCAGAAGGACGTGATAGAAGCCCAGCTTGCCCACGTAGGGCAGATTACCCACGGCGGCGCCTACGACCGCGCAACCCACCTGGAAGAACGCACGGTGATGGTGCAGGAATGGGCTGACTACTTGGACAAGCTGCGCACGGGCGCGGACATTATTCCGCTGGTACAGAAAGCTGCGTAGGCCCGGCGCCGCCCAGGTGCGGCACAATGACCACCAACACGCCTAGCCATCGGCTGATCCCCGATGGTGAACCCCGGACACCCCCTGACCGGCTGGCGTGTTTTCTCATTTCAGGGGGTGATACAGGGGGGCGCGGTGGATTTTCAAATCATGAGCGAGTGGGATGCCATGCGAATAGCGGACGTTCTGACAATCGCGGAAGCCGCCTGCTGCATTGTGGGTATACCTACAACCAGGCTGGGGCACAACACGACGATTGGCCCATATTTGTCACAGGAACCATGGGAGAGGGACAACGGCCAAGATGAGTGCCACGGTGTTTTCCACCGTGTAGTGGAAGCGCTGCGCAACTCTGTTAAGGCTGGAAAACTGCCAGCAATGAAGATTTACCAGGGTGAATATCATCACATCAGAATGGTGGGCGATGCGTCCGAAGGCTGCTGGGAGCCTGTTGGGGACATTGACGCATGGGCAACCTTGATTGACGTGGACGTGCTCAAAAGCTGGCTGGAGTCTCGCAATCTGCGCCCTGCATTTTTCTTCCCACCAGACGCCAGCGCCAGCGGTGAGCCCGACTACCTCAACCCCAACCACCCGCGCTACTCGCCAAAGCTGGCCGCTGCTGTGCGGGCATGGCAGGCCACGGAAGATGAAAACTTGCTGCGCGGCAAAAATCCAGCGACGGCAATGATTGAGTGGCTGGAAACTCGATACAAAGAATTCGGCTTGGTTCACCGGCAGGACAACAGCAAGTCAGGCTACAAAACCGGCGACCGAAATGGCGGCGCAATCAAGCAAGCGGCACAGGTGGCCAACTGGATGCCAGATGGCGGCGCCCCCAAGTCGGTTGCAAATGTGAACCCACCCACCCCCAAGGCATAACCTACCCACCCCCACTGAAACCCGCATGGCTATTGGCTTTGCGGGTTTTTTCATGGCCGCGCTGGCGCTGTTTCAGGAGCCAACCTACCCACCCCGACCCGGTTTGAGGGGGGGCGGTTTTCTGTTTGGGGGGGTAGGTTTTCTGCATCCTACCCACCTATTCACCACCCTAATTGCCCGGAAAACTTGCCCCCATTGCAACTACGAACAAGGGGGGCCAAGTGGCCATTTTGAGAATCGATGCGGTGCTGAACGAAACCGGCGACCGCTCCAAGACCAGTATTTACAACCGGGTGAAGGAAGGCGTTTTCACCAAGCCGGTGCCCATCGGCCAGCGCATCACCGGCTGGCCTGACTACGAGGTGAAAACCATCGTGGCAGCGCAGATTGCAGGCCAGACGCCAGAGCAGATTCGCGGCCTGGTGGACAGCTTGCACGCCCAGCGCGCCGAGCGCTTCAAGGTGCTGGCCCAGGCCGCAGCGTAAGGGGGCACTGACCATGCACCACACCCCCATCTACGCCCATCCCGACGGCCACCAGATCATCGTGGGCCAGGGCCTGCTGACCGCCTGCACCGCCGAGGGCATTGCCTTGTCCATGCCCATCGGCCCCGATGGCCTGGCCGCTTTGGGCGCTGCGCTGCTGGAACACGCGACCACCGCGGCCCAGGAAGAGAGCGAGCGCGCTGGCGCTGCTTTGGGCACCGACCTGGCGCGTGAACTGTTCGCGTTGCGTGGCCGCCCCCAGGCCGAGACGTTCCGCGCTGTACGCGAGGCCCTGCGCACCCTGACCAAACTGGAGCACCCCGACAGCGCTGCCGGTGGCTTTGCCGTTGCCATCGTCAACCTGCTGGAGCTTGGCACCGCGAACCTGCCCCGGTGCGATGAAGGGGCCGACAAATGAAAATGCCCCGTCCCACAAAAAATGCAGAACAGGGCACAGCCGGGCAAGGCGCAGCCATCGTACCGGATACCGCCAGCGCCAGCAAGACGCCAGGCTGTGCCATCGGCACCACCATGCTGGCGCTGGTTGACGCCCTCAACACCGCCGTGCTGCGCGCCTGGTGCGCTTCGCCTTCGGCGTGGAGCCGTGGCACAATCCGCCTCAAGCCGAAAGGCCCGGTGTGTCGTAACACCTTTGGACAAGCGGTTGCAGCCCCCACCGACAAGCGGGGTTTTGTCATGCTCAAATTCTTGGAGCTGGTGCGCCTGCACTGGCCCCGCATGGTTTATGGGCATGGTGGGGGCTATCCGCAAGGACGCCCGCACGGCTTGTCCCGTGTTACGAACCACCATGCCCACCCGTTGCCCTTCGTAAGGCAGCGCGTGGTTCTCAAGTCTCGACAAGGAGCACCAACCATGCACCACACCACCGTGGCCAGCGCCAGCGCGCGCACGCCTGCCACCCTGCCCACCACGGGCAATACCCCCACCCTCGATACCGTCGCCCTGCACTTTGAGGCCGTCAACGCCTGTGCCATGGCGCGCTGGTACGCCGCCCGCCACCAACACGCCGCCGCTGCCCGCAAGAGCGTCCAAGCCCTGACCGCACTGCGCCGCCTGGCCGCGTTTGAGCGCGCGGAGGCAGCAGCATGAGCAGCACCACCTTCAAGAGC
>NZ_SLXH01000021.1 GCF_004341365.1 Simplicispira metamorpha
CAAAGGGTTCGTGGACGGCAGCCTCGCTCGCTCGCATGTGGCAACCGCGCGGGTTATCAAGGCTGGGCGGGAAACACCTTGAAAGGGGTGGTTCTTAGAAGCCTGAAGATATTCCCTAACGGGCCACAACAGCAGCGCTGGCCAGCGCCCGGTCTACCACCTCGCGCGTGAGGGTGGGCACAAAGCTCTCGATAAACCGATAGGCGTAGCCGCGCAGCCAGGCACCCCGGCGCAGGCCCAGCCGCGTGAGGTTGACCTCGAACAAATGGCCCGCGTCCAACAGGCGCAGGTGGCGGTCGCGCTCGGCATCCACGGCAATCGAGGCCACGATGCCCACGCCCATGCCCAGCTCCACATAGGTTTTGATGACGTCGGCATCCATGGCGCTGAGCACGATGTCGGGTGCCAGGCCCGCGCGGGCAAAGGCCGCGTCGATGTGCGCGCGGCCCGTGTAGCCCAGCTCGTAGGTGATGATGGGGTAGCGCGCCAGCTGCTCCAGCGTGGGCGGCTCGGCGCCCTCCAGCAGCGGGTGGCCCGGCGGCACGACGATGCTGTGCGTCCAGCGGTAGCACGGCAACGTGACCAGCGCGTCGTAGCCCGCCAGCGCCTCGGTGGCCACACCGATGTCGGCCTCGCCCGAGAGCAGCATCTCGGCCACCTGGCGGGGCGAGCCCTGGTGCAGGTGCAGGCCCACTTTGGGAAACAGCACCCGAAAATCCCGCACCACCTGCGGCAGCGCGTAGCGCGCCTGCGAGTGCGTGGCGGCAATCGACAGGCGCCCTTCCTCGCTGGCACAAAAATCGCTGCCCGCGCGCTTGAGGTTGTCGGCCTCCAGCAGCAGGCGCTCCACGATGGGCAGCAGCGCCTGGCCCGGCGGCGTCATGCCCGTCAGGCGCTTGCCCGCGCGCACAAAAATGTCCACGCCCAGTTCTTCTTCGAGTTCACGGATTTGGCGGCTCACGCCGGGCTGCGAGGTGTGCAGCATGGCCGCCACCTCGGTCAGGTTGAAGCCCCGGCGGGCGGCTTCGCGCACGGAGCGCAGTTGCTGAAAGTTCATGGCGGTGCAAACCCCCGGCACACCGGGGCTCAATTACTCTTCTTTTGATAGCTGCTAGCGCCCAATGTGCGGGCGCTGGAGGCACTTTTTTCCAACAATGGGCTTACATGCCACGCGTGGCCAAATCCGGCGCATAGCGGTCGGCCTGGATGTCGGGCGAGAGGCCATGCGTGATGACCTCGTCGGTGATGGGCAAGAACTGCGCATTCCAATCCGCCCAGGCCTGGCGCAGGCGCGCAAACACCGCTGGCTGCTGGTGGCGCAGGTTGGCACGCTCCAGGGTGTCGGTTTCCACGTCGAACAAAAATTCGTTGTCGTTGATCTTCAGGTACTTCCAGCGCCCGTCGCGGGCGGCGCGCTGGCGCTGGGCTTTGTAGCGCCAGAACAGCGTGCGCTCGTGTACCGGCGCCTGGCCTTCGAGCACGGGCAGGATGTTCTCGCCGTCAGACGGGTAGCGTGCGTCGGGCGCCACACCGGCTGCGGCCAGCAGCGTGGGCAACCAGTCCATGGTGATGGTGACTTGCTCGCTGACCTGGGGCTTCAGGCGCGCAGGCCAGCGCAGCAACGTGGGCACGCGGATGCCACCTTCGAGCAACTCGGTTTTTTGCCCGGTAAAGGGCCAGGTTTTGGCAAAGCGCTCGCCGCCGTTGTCGCTGCTGAACACCACGATGGTGTTGTCGCTCAGGCCCTGCGCTTGCAGCGTCTGTAAGACCTGGCCCACGGCCGCGTCGAGTGAACGCACCATCTTGGCGTAGGTGTGCAGATTGCCGCCGTCGTAGTGAAAAATGTCGGTGAGGTTGCGCGAGACTGCTTCGTCTTCCGGCCCCACCCAGGGCCAGTGCGGCGCCGTGAAGTGCAGCGACAGCAAGAAGGGTTTGGCCGCGCTTTGCTGGCGTATCCAGTTCGAGGCCTCATCGGCCAGCAGCTGGGTGTAGTAGCCCACGCGCTCCACCGGCACCTCGCCTTCATACAGGTCGCGCGCCACGGCCTCGCCCACGCGGGGCTTGTGCGTGAAGTAATCGATCGCGCCGCCGTAGTTACCAAAAAAGTGCTGGTAGCCGCTTTTCAGCGGGCCGAACGTGGGCAGATTGCCCAGGTGCCATTTGCCGATCAGTGCCGTCTCGTAGCCGGCACCCTGCAACAGCGAGGGCAGCGTGGGGTGCTCGGGCGGCAGGCCGTATTTGTGCGCGGTGCGCACCAGGGGCTCTTCCAGCCCGCCGCGCAGGCGGTACTGGTAGCGCCCGGTGATCAAGGCAAAGCGCGTGGCCGAGCACACCGCCGAGTTGGCATAGGCCTGCGTAAAGCGCACGCCCTGGGCGGCCAAGGCATCGAGGTGCGGCGTCTGGAAGTCGGTCTGGCCGTACACACTCAGGTCGGCCCAGCCCAGGTCATCGGCCAGGATAAAAATGATGTTGGGGGCGGTGGTGGTGCTGCTCATGCCTTGCCTTTCAGCTTGCCGCTGGCATCGGTTTCTGGCCACTGGTTGTCCAGCTTCAGTGTTTTGACGGCCTGCTGCACCAAACCGGGCTCAAACCAGGTGGGCACATCAAAACCCTGGCGCAGCAAACCGTGCTTGAGGCCATCGTTGAGCACGCCCTGGTAACTGGCAATCAAGCCCTCGTCCAGCAGCGGCGAGAACCGGCTGGCCAGACGTTCGCCCGCCAGCTCTTCGCGGAAAGCCACCTCGGGGCTGCCACTGCGGTCGGCAAACAGCTGGATCAGCGCCTCGCGGTTGCCTTCCTGCGATGCCCAGTGCGCAGCCCGCACCATCTGCACCACCAGGCGCTGTGCCAGCTGGGGTTGGCCGGACAAGAAGTCCTGCGTGGCCAACAGGCCCGACTGGATGGTGTAGGCAGGCCCCAGCCCTTTGGTGCTCAGCGCAATGCCCACGCCCTTGGGCTGGAGCAAGAACAGATCGGGGCCGCCAAAAGTGGCGTCAATCTGCCCGGCCACCAGGGCGGCCTTGGAGCTGGGCCAGTCCATGTTGATGAGCTTGACGTCTTTTTCGGTCAGGCCCGCGCTGGCCAGCAGGTTGTCAAACGGGCGCTGGTAGGCCGTGCCCTTGAGCACCGTGACGCGCTTGCCCTTGAGGTCGGCCACCGTTTTCACGGACACGCCTGGCGCCGTGGCCAGGTAGCTGTTGCTGCCGCGCCCGGAGGCCGCAATCAGGCGTGTGGGCAGGCCGCGCGCACGGCCAATCACCGAGGCCAGATCGGCCAACGCCACCACGTCCAACTGCTTGGCCGACAGCGCCTCGTGCACCGCCGGGCCAGCGCCCCGGAAGAAACTCCATTCCACCTTGATGCCATCTGGGGCAAATTCTTCTTCCAGCCAGCGGTTGGCGTGCAGCACCGCCGTCACGCTGCCGCCCGGAAAGGGCTTGCCCGCCGTGCCCAGGTCGGGCGAGCCAATGCGGATGACCTTGGCGGGCGTTTGCGCGCGCAGCACCGGGGCGGCCGCCAACGCGGCACCGGCCAGCAGCACAGAGCGGCGTTGCACCCCGGGCACAAACGAAAAAATGGGATTGTTCATGGTTCAGTACACCAATTGAAATCAACAATTACTATTTTTTTGATAGCTACTAGTGCCCACTGTGCGGGCGCTGGAGGCCGTTTTGATGCTTTAAATCGCAAACTGCCATTGCGTGGCCGGGGCCAGCTCGGCATCGCGCTTGAGCGGTGGCTCGGCCAGCTCGGCGGCGGGGTGGCCGGCAAACTCTTTCAGCACATCGTCTTTGACGGCGGTGAAGGCGTATGAGGTGCGCTCACGCGGGTGCGCCAGCCCCACGGGCACGGTGCGGCGGATGCGGCCCGGGCGCGGCTCCATCACCACCACCTTGTCGCCCAGGTACACGGCCTCTTCCACGTCGTGCGTGACCAAAATCATGGTGATGTTTTCCTGCCGCCAGATGCGCAGCAGCTCTTGCTGCAAGTGGGCGCGGGTCATGGCGTCCAGGGCGCCGAAGGGCTCGTCCAGCAACAAAATGTCGGGCCGGTTGACCAGCGCCCGCGCAATGGCCACGCGCTGCGACATGCCGCCCGAGAGCTGGTGCGGGTAGGCGGTTTCAAAACCGTTCAGGCCCACCAGCGCGATGTGTTCGCGCACCGTCTCGCGCCGCTGGCCCTCGGTCAGATTCGAGTTGAGCAGGCCCAGGGCCACGTTTTTCTCGACCGTGAGCCACGGAAACAGCCGATGCTCCTGGAACACGATGCCCCGGTTCAGGCTGGTGCCGGTGATGCGCTGGCCGTCGAGCAGGATGTCGCCCTGGTAGTCGCCCTCCAGGCCGATGATGAGGCGCAACAGCGTCGATTTGCCGCAGCCGCTGGAGCCGACGATGCTGACGAACTCGCCCGGCGCAATCGTCAAATCGATGTTTTGCAGCACGGGCAGCACTTCGCCCTTGACTTCGTACTGCTTGTTCAGCGCTTGGATGCGCAGGGTTCCGGCGTGTGCCATGGTGGGTTTCCTTGTATTTATCAGTAACTTGCGAGGGTGCGGTCGCGCCAGGCCAGCAGGCGCTTTTCCAGCGTGCCGAGCAGCCAGTTCAAGATGAACCCGACCAGCCCGATCACGACCACGCCAAACAGCACCAAGTCCATCCAGAAATGCTCGCGCCCGTCGATCAGGGTGTTGCCAATGCCCTTGCCCGAGGCCAGCAGGTACTCGGCGCCCAGCGTGGCCAGCCAGGTGTAGATGAGCGAGAGGTGGATGCCGGTGAAGATGGACGGCGCCGCCGCAGGCGCCACCACCCGGCGCAGCAGCTGCCAGGTGCTGAACTCGTACACCCGCGCCACCTCGATGAATTCGCGCGGCACGCTGCGGATGCCCTCAAAGGTATTCAGCACCACCGGAAAGAACGCCGCCATGGCGATGAAGGCGATCTTGGCCGCGTCGCCCAGGCCAAACCACATCGACAGCATCGGAATCCAGGCAAACAGCGAAATCTGCTTGAGGGTGTGGAATGACGGGCCAATGAGCCGGTCAAACCAGCGCGATCCGCCCAGCAGCGCGCCAAACACCAGCCCGGCGCTGGCGCCAATGGCAAAGCCCCAGGCGTTGCGCCACAGGCTGGCCGACAGCGCCACCCACAGCTCGCCGCTGGCCACCTGCTGGGCGCCGCGCTCCCACACCGCCACCGGCGACACCAGCAGCGCCGAGGTGCTCCAGCCCGAGGCCACCGCCGCCCACCACAGGGCCAGCAGCGCCAGCGGCAGCACCCAGCCGCGCAGGCGCTTGGGGATCAACACTTTGTTCTGTACCAAACTCGACATATTCAGCCCCCTCCTCACAGCCCGGGCCTGCGCCAGCGCAGCAACCACGATTCCGTGCGCGCCAGCACCTTGTCCAGCGCCAGCCCGACGATGCCCACGGCCAGCACCGCTGCCAGCACCACATCGAGCTGAAACAACTGGCGGCCATACACAATCAAAAAGCCCACGCCCTCGGACGAGGCCAGCAGCTCCACCACCACCAGCGCCAGCCAGGCGTGGGTGAGGCCGTAGCGCACGCCGTTCCAGATGGGCGCCGTGGCGGCGGGGAAGACCACTTTGGTCAGCATCTGCCAGCGGGTAAAGCCATAGACCTTGGCCACCTCGACAAAACGGTTGGGCACGCTTTGAATGCCCTGGCAGGTGTTGATGGCCACCGGCACCAGCGCGGCCTTGGCAATGAGCAAGAACTTCAGCGCCTCGTCAATGCCCACCAGCAGCATGAGCAGCGGCAGCCAGCCAATCACCGGCACCTGGCTGAACGCCTTGAACAGCGGAAACACGTAGTCCCGCACCGTGGGCGACAAGCCCATGGCCGCGCCCAGCAGCAGCCCGGCGGCCAGGCCGATGCCAAAGCCGCTGAACACCCGCACCAGGCTGATGGACAGGTGGCTCCACAGCTCGCCGCTGGCGGCCATGTCGGCAAAGGTGGAAAACACCACGCCCGGCGGTGGCAGCACCTGGTCGGGCACCCAGCCGTTGACCGCCGACAGTTGCCACAACGCCAGCACCGCCAGCGGAAAAGGCCAGGCCCACAGCCAGCGCCAGTTCCAGTGGCCTGCGCCCCGGCGGGGCTGCCGGGTCGGCGCGGCGGCCTGCGCTCCAACACCCGCAGCGGCGCCTGGAGGAACACTGCCCCCCGTGGCCACAGCAATCCAATGGTTGATCCACATGGCATCACTCCTTGCGCGGTGGCGGGTCAACGGGTTTGCAACTTGCCGTCGGCGGCGTAGCTGGGCCAGTAGCCTTCCAGCTGCAACTCTTTGAGCGCAGTGTTCAGGTAGCGGCGGTCAAACCAGGAGTCGATCTCGGGCTTTTTGCGGATCAGCTTGAGCTGCAAGGCTTGCTCAGCCGAGTCTTTGTAGATGCCCACCAGGAACGGGTCGAGCAGCGGCGACAGGCGCACGCGCAGCGGCTGGCCGACAAAATCCTCGCGCCAGACTTTCTCGGGGTATTCGGTTTTACCCCACTGGGCAAACAGCTCGGCGCGGCGGTTCTCGTCGGAATACTGGTGCGTGGTTTTGACCACCGCATTGACCACGCGCTGCACCGCCTGCGGGTGGCGCTGGGCAAAGGCGTCGGTGACCAGCAACACCGTCTGGCGGGTGTATTGGTAAGAGTCTTCTGCGGCCGACCAGATCACTTTGGCCAGGCCCTTGTCGCGCAGGTCAAACAGGCCGACGTAGCCAAACACGGCATCCACATCTTTGCTGGCCAGGGCCGCCTGCGAGGTGGGCAAATCCAGGTTGATGAGTTTGAGATCGCGCTCTTTCAGGCCCTTGCTGGCCAGCGCGCGTGCGGCGGCCAGGTGCAGGTTGGTGCCCTTAAACACCGCCACCCGCTTGCCCTTCAAGTCTTCAATGCGCTGGATGCCCGAGTCGGGCTGCACCGCCAAGTACAGGCCCGTGCGCACGCCGCTGCCCAGAATGATTTTGGTTTTGACATCGCCCGCCCGGTGGACGATGGAGGGCAAATCGCCCTGCCAGGCAAAGTCCAACTGCTGGTTGACCAGCGCCTCGTTCACCGCCGGGCCTGCGCCTTTGAAGAACGTCCACTCGACCTTCACGCCGTCTTTCTTGAATTCTTCTTCCAGCACGCCATCGGTGTAGGCCAGCGCCGTCGAGGTGCCGCCGTGGCGCACCGGGTTGCTGCCCACGCCGCCCGTGGCCACGCCGATGCGGATGACTTTCAACGGCTCTGGCGCCTGTGCTTGTGCGGGCGCCACGGCGCTCAGTGACAGCGACAGTGCCGCCAGCCAAAGGGTTTTCCAGGGTTTCATGCTCGACCTCCATTGCGATTTTTAATAACTGAAATGAATGTAGAACAGTTTTTTAAAATCAATAAAGAATAAAAAAGCATGAGCAACGACAAAGATGTTTTGCGCATGAGCTGCCACCCCGCAGTAGTAAGGCGCAGCCCAACTATCGATATGCGAACTGCTTCGTTCGCGCGGCGCAGGGGCCTGCCTAGAGTCCATTCCTGTCGATACACCCCGCAACTTCAGGAGCACCTTGCATGTCCCAACTCAACGATCTGGCCCAGCCCTACACCCGCTTTGTGGCCGAGCCCTACACACCCACCATTGGCGCCGTCATCCACGGCCTGGACCTGGGCCAGCCGCTGGACGAAACCACGCAGGCCGAGCTGCGCCACGCCCTGGCCGCACACGAAGTCATCTTCTTTCGCGGCCAGCACCTGACGCCGGCGCAGCATGTGGCCTTCACCCGCACGTTTGGCGGCGTGGCCGAGGTCAAAGCCTTCTTCCCCCGGCTGGAGAGCCACCCGGAAATCGAGATCGTCGAGAGCACGGCGCAGCGCCCCAAGGCGGCCAACAACTGGCACGCCGACATCACCTGGCGCGAGCAGCCGCCGCTGGGCACCAGCCTGTATGTGCAGGTGATTCCGCCCCACGGCGGCGACACCATCTGGAGCAGCCTGACCGCCGCTTACGCCAGCCTGCCGCCCGCGTTCCAGGCCTACCTGGAGACGCTCACCGCCGTACACACCTGGGAAATCAGCAACTGGACGGAGTACCTGCTGAACAAGGACGCCAGCGGCGAGCAGCTGCGCGAAGCGCGCGCCAAATACCCGCCCGTGGAGCACCCGGTGGTGCGTACCCACCCCATCACGGGGAAAAAGATTTTGTACGTCAACAGCACCTTCACCAGCCACATCAAGGGCCTGCCACGCGCACAAAGCGATGCGCTGCTGAGCCAACTGTTTGCGCTGGCGCAGGTGCCTGAATTCCAGGCCCGCCTGCGCTGGCAAGAGGGCACGCTGGCCGTGTGGGACAACCGCTCCACCCAGCACTACGCCGTGGGCGACTACTTCCCGGCACACCGCAAGCTGCACCGCATCACCATCACCGCGCCGCAAACCTTCTGAGCACCAGCGCAGCGCCAGCCACCCCACACCGGAGAAAAACCCTATGACCACCCCCCAACGCCAACTGCGCCTGGGCGCCTTCATCATGCCCACGGGCCACCACATTGCCGCCTGGCGCCACCCCGGCGCGCAGGCCGACGCCGGGGTCAATATCGACCACTACATCGCCTTGGCGCAAACAGCAGAGCGCGGCCTGTTCGACCAGGTGTTTGTGGCCGACAGCCCCGGCGTCTGGCACAAGGGCGACAAAGAATCCTTCAGCCGCCAGGGCCGCGTCTCGCACTTCGAGCCCGTGACGCTGTGGGCGGCGCTGTCGGCCGTCACCAAGCACATCGGCTTTGTCGCCACCGCCTCCACCACCTACGAAGACCCGTTTTTGCTGGCGCGCAAATTTGCCTCGCTCGACCACATCAGCAAGGGCCGTGCCGCCTGGAACGTGGTCACCACCAGCGCCGAAGATGTCTATGGCAATTTTGGCTACGAGGCCCACCCCGACCCCGCCACCCGCTATGAAAAAGCGCATGAATTCGTCGATGTGGTCAAGGGCCTGTGGGACAGCTTTGACGACGACGCCTTCACGCGCGACAAAGCCAGCGGCGTGGCCTTTGACCCCGACAAGCTGCACACGCTCAACCACATCGGCAAGCACCTGAAGGTGAAAGGCCCGCTGAACATCGAGCGCCCACCGCAGGGCCACCCGGTGATCGTGCAGGCGGGCTCGTCCGAGGACGGCAAAGAGCTGGCCGCCGCCAGCGCCGAAGCCATCTTCACCGCGTGGACGAGCCTGGCCGAGGCCAAAGCGTTCTACCAGGACGTGAAGGGCCGCCTGGCCAAATATGGCCGCCGCCCCGAGCAACTGCTGGTGCTGCCCGGCATCTCCACCGTGATTGGCCGCACCGAGGAAGAAGCCCAGGCCAAGTGGGCCGAGCTGCAAGCGCTGATCCACCCCAGCGTGGGCCTGGCCACGCTGGTGCCCTTCTGGCCGGGCGAAGACCTGACGAAGTGGAACCTGGACGCCCCGCCGCCCTACATCCCCGAGCCGCCCAAGGGCATCAACAGCCGCGCCCACGTGGTGCTGGAGCTGGCCCGGCGCGACAAACTCACCGTGCGCCAGCTGTACGAATACCTGGCCGGTGCGCGCGGCCACTGGGTGGTGATCGGCACGCCACAAACCATTGCCGACAAGATGCAGGAATGGCTTGAAAACGGTGCCTGCGACGGCTTCAACGTCATGCCGCCGGTGCTGCCGCAGTCGCTCAACGAGTTTGTCGATTTGGTGGTGCCCGAGCTGCAAAAGCGCGGCCTGTTCCGCACCGCCTACGAGGGCACCACCCTGCGCGAAAACCTGGGACTGGAGCGCCCGGCCAGCCGCTACGCCGTGCCGCTGGCCAAGGCAGCGTAAGGCAGCGCCCCACCCCGCCGCGCCATCCCGATGGCGCGGTTACGCCCCCTCATCCGCCGCCAAACCGCCCAACATCGGGCCATGATGAGCAGGTTTTTAGCCCAATTGATTTCTGCAACCAGCGGTTGCAGTTTTGGCTTGTCGCTGTATTCGTTGAAAAACTGCCGCATCAACCACAAGTTTTGGGAAGAAAACCCGTTGCGCCCCGGAAACTCCACTTGCAAATCACGGGCCAAGGTTTCGACCACAGCTTTGCCCAGCCTTGCTCGGCTTGCTTGCGACAAATAACCTCCCCCAGCCACCAATACAAAGTCAGCAACTCCTTGTTGGCCGCGCGCAGGGCTTGGTATTGGCGCTGGCGGATTTGCACTTTGACTTCGTGCAAAAAGTCGCCGTAGTCAGCGGGCGGCACCACGCTGAGGCTCATAACGCATACCCCAGGCGAGGGGTGTCAAGGTCAATCCAGCATGGTGGTTCCATGGCGTTCATGGCGGTTTCGTTGGCTGGTGAAGAGAAGAAAAGCATAGCTGCTTGCGCCCTCGCACCCTGCTGTACCGCCACGCAGCGTCAACTACCGCTTGCGGCCACTGACCACCCGCCCAGAAAAAAACCAGGCCCAAGCCTGGTTCTGAAAAACGCTACTGAAAAAATAGCTGCTTGCGCCCAACCTGTAAGGGCTGGAGGCCGATTTGGCCTCAAAAACCCAGCCTCACAGCTTGGCGATAGACACCTCGGTGGACTTGACCAGCGCCACCACGTCCGAGCCGATGGTCAGGCCCAGGCTGTCCACCGAGCGGGTGGTGATGACCGAGGTGACGATGCCCCAGGGCGTCTCCACATCGACCTCCGAGACAACATCGCCGCGAATGATTTCGCGCACTTTGCCCTTGAACTGGTTGCGCACGTTGATGGCTTGAATGGACATGGTTTTCTCCTTGAAAAGTCCGTTGAAAAAGTCTGCGAAAAGCCGCAAAAAACCCAAAAAATCAGCAAGAAATCGCAAAGCCGCCCCGGGGAGCGCGCGCCACGGGGGTGCGGGCCTGCGCGCTCAGGCCCCAGGCCATGGCCGTGACGCACAGCACGCGCTGCAAACGTTGGTGCAAGACAAAGGGCATGGGTACAGCCATGGGAGCCTCCTGGGTGGTGGGTGCGGTGGGGGGAGTAAAAAATCTGCGGTGGTGCTCAGACGCTGCACTGCACCTGCGAAAACGCCACGGGCGCAAACCGGCCCGATTGCGCAGGCGGCGGGCGCAGGGTTTCGGTGAGCAGGGTGTGGGTGGCTTCGTCCAGGCGGGCGGCGATGTCGGCGTCCAGGGTGTAGGCGCCTTCGGGCGTGAGCGCCACCTGGGCGTCGGTGGCGTAAATACCGGGCAGGATGTGTCGCGCACCCAGCGACTGCAGCACCGGGCGCAGTGCGTAGTCCAGCGCCAGCATGTGGTGCGGGCTGCCGCCTGTGGCCAGGGGCAGCACGGTTTTGCCCTTGAGCGCCGTTTGCGGCAGCAAGTCCAGAAACACCTTGAGCACGCCGCTGTAAGCGGCCTTATAGACCGGCGTGGCCACCACCAGCACGCGCGCGGCGGCCACTTGCTCAATGGCCTGAGTGATGCTGCGGTGGCCAAAATCGGCCAGCACCAGCGCTTGGGGCGAGAGGTTGCGGATATGGATGCGATCAACCAATGCGCCCTGCGCACTCAGGCGCAGCGCAACGGCATCGAGCAAAGCCGCCGAGCGCGAGCGCTCCGAGGGGCTTCCGGCAATCAACAAGGCAGACATGGATACACCTTTGCGTGAATAGGCGGGTACGGCGCGCTTTACTTGCGCGCGTAAATCTGGTCAAAGCTGCCGCCATCGGCAAAGTGGACTTTGGCCGCCTGCTCCCAGCCGCCAAAGGCGTCGTCGATGGTGAACAGATTGAGCTTGGGGAACTGGGCGGCGTACTTGGCCCGGGCTTTTTCCGACACGGCGGGGCGGTAGAAATGCTTGCCCGCAATGTCCTGGCCCTCTTCGCTGTAGAGGTACTTCAGATAAGCCTCGGCCACGGTGCGGGTGCCTTTTTTGTCCACGTTCTTATCGACCACGGTGACGGCAGGCTCGGCCAGGATGCTGATGCTGGGCGCGACGATGTCGATCTTGTCGCCAAACTCTTTCTTGAGCAGGTAAGCCTCGTTCTCCCAGGAGATGAACACATCGCCCTGGCCGCGCTGCGAGAAGGTGATGGACGAGCCGCGCGCCCCGGTGTCGAGCACCGGCACGTTGGCGTAGAGCTTTTGCACAAAGTCTTTGGCTTTGGCATCCCCACCGTATTTGCGCTTGGCAAACTCCCACGCGGCCAAATAATTCCAGCGCGCGCCGCCCGAGGTTTTGGGGTTGGGCGTGATCACGCTGACGCCGGGCTTGACCAGATCGTCCCAGTCCTTGATGGCCTTGGGATTGCCCTTGCGCACCACCAGCACGATGGTGGAGGTGTAGGGCGAGCTGTTGTGCGGCAGGCGCTTTTGCCAGTCTTTGGGAATGAGCTGGCCGCTGTTGCGCAGTGCGTCGGTGTCGCCCGCCAGGGCCAGCGTGGCCACGTCGGCGGCCAGCCCGTCGATCACCGAGCGCGCCTGCTTGCCCGAGCCGCCGTGCGACTGCTGGATGACCACATCCTGGCCGCTGGTGGCCTTCCAGTGCCTGGCAAACGCCTGGTTGAACTCCACGTACAGCTCGCGGGTGGGGTCATACGAGACGTTGAGCAGCGTCAGCGGCTGTTGCGCCAACGACGGCAATGCGGTCAGGGCCAAACCACCCACCAGCGCGGTGGCCAGGGGAATCTTGATAAAGTGGCGGCGAAGGCTCATGGGGGTAACTCCGGGGGTCTGAAAATGCGATGGATGGATTCTGAAAGCCGCCCATCAAAACTGGAACGACTGAGTTTTCAGTTTTTAATTACCCAAACATCTAAAGAAACACCACCCCATGGCACGAATGGTTCAATGCATCAAGCTCGGAAAAGAAGCCGAGGGCCTTGATTTCCCTCCCTATCCCGGTGATCTGGGCAAACGCCTGTGGGAAAACGTCAGCAAAGAGGCCTGGGCGGCCTGGCTCAAGCACCAGACCATGCTGGTCAACGAGAACCGCCTGAACCTGGCCGATGCGCGCGCCCGCCAGTACCTGGCGCGCCAGATGGAGCAGCACTTCTTTGGCGGCGGCGCCGACACCGTGCAGGGCTACGTGCCGCCCAGCGCCTGAGCCCGGTGCGCGCGCCCTGCCAGCACGGCGGGGCCTGAGCGCGCTGCCCGCCTCTCCCCCTCACGGGCGCCCTTTGCGGCGCCTTTTTCGTGGTCTTTACTCTCGGAATACCCCCTATGGCCGAACCCCTGGACTGGCTGGACGACGGCACGCCCTACAGCCCCCGCTTTGGCGACCGCTACCACAGCGAACAAGGCGGTCTGGCGCAGGCGCGCGAGGTGTTTTTGCACGGCTGCGGCCTGCCAGCGGCCTGGGCCCATCAGCCGCAGTGGCGCATTCTGGAAACCGGCTTTGGCTTTGGCCTGAACTTCCTCACCACCTGGGCCGCCTGGCGCGCCGACCCGCAGCGCCCCCAGCTGCTGCACTTTGTCTCGCTCGAAGCCTGGCCCGTGGCCGCAGACGACCTGCTGCGGGCCACCCGCGTCCATCCCGCACTGGCGCCACTGACCCAGGAGCTGCACCGCCACTACTGGGGGCTGCTGCCGGGCATCCACCGCATCGCCCTCGATGGCGGCCAGGTGCTGCTGACGCTGTGCATTGGCGATGCGCAAACGCTCTTGCGCCAGCAGGACTGGACGGTGGACTCGGTGTACCTGGATGGCTTCAGCCCCCAGCGCAACCCCGAGGTGTGGAGCCTGCACACGCTCAAGGCCGTGGCGCGCTGCTGCCGGCGCGGCACGCGCCTGGCCACCTGGACGGTGGCGCGCGCCGTGCGCGACGACCTGGCGCAGTGCGGCTTCACCGTGGCCAAAGTGCCCGGTGTGCCGCCCAAGCGCGACAACCTGCACGCCACCTTCGACCCGCGCTGGGAGCCGCGCCAGGCGCAGGCGGCCAGCGCTGCCCATACAGCCAGTGCCGCGCCCGGGGCCACCCCTGCGCCCGGCGCCAGTGCAACACCTGGCACCGGCACACCCGCGCGCTGCATCGTCATTGGCGCGGGCCTGGCCGGTGCTGCTGTGGCTGCCAGCCTGGCACGGCGCGGCTGGCAGGTGCAGGTGCTCGACCAAGGTGACGCACCGGCAGCCGGTGCCTCGGGCCTGCCAGCGGGGGTGTTTGCGCCCCATGTCTCGGTCGATGACAGCGTGGTATCGCGCCTGTCGCGCAGCGGCGTGCGCGCCACGCTGCAAGCCGCCGCCCAGTACCTGCAAGAAGGCACGGACTGGCAACCCAGCGGCGTGCTGCAACACCACGTGGATGGCAAACGCGGCCTGCCCACCGACTGGGACGCTGGCCCCGGCGCCGACTGGAGCCACGCTGCCCCCGACGTGGTGCGTGCAGCCCTGGGCATCGCGCCGGGCGTGGGCGCCACCTGGCACCGGCGCGGCGGCTGGATTCGGCCCGCGCGGCTGGTGCAGGCCTTGCTGGCCCAGCCGGGCGTGCAGTTTCACGGCGGGCAGGCCGTGGCCCGGCTGGTGCGCGTTGCCAACTCCAGCGCCGACCTGTGGCAAGCCCTGGACGCCCAGGGCCGCGTGCTGGCCAGCGCCCCGCTGGTGGTGGTGGCCACTGGTTTTGGCAGCCCGCAGCTGCTGGCCCAGACCGACCCCGCCCTGGCCCGCTGGCCGCTGGGCATCGTGCGCGGCCAGGTCACCGGCGCGCGCCAGGCCGACCTGCCCTGGCCAGGCCCGGCCTTCCCGGTCAACGGCCATGGCAACGCCGTGCCCGCCTTTGTCTGGCCCGATCCAGCGCCCGCCCAGACCGGTGCCGCGCCCGCAACCGCTGCGGCAGATATGTCATGGATTGCGGGTTCCACCTTTGAGCGCGGCCCGGCCAGTGTCTGGCCGCCCGCAGCCCCGGAGCAAGCCGCCGCACACCACCACAACCTGGGCAAACTGCAAGCCCTGCTGCCCGGCAGCGCCTTGCCGTGGACGACCCTGCCGACACCCACGCCAGCGCAACCACCAGCGCAACCACCAGCGCAGGAGCCAGCGCCACACGCCGCCCCCGCAGACGCAGCGCCCCTGCCCCCCAGCCTGCGCCACTGGGCCGGTATCCGCTGCGCCAGCCCCGACCGCCTGCCGCTGGTCGGCCCGGTCGATGCGCAGGCGCTGCCCGGCCTGTGGGTCAGCACCGCCATGGGCGCGCGCGGCCTGACGCTGGCCCTGCTGTGCGGCGAGCTGCTGGCCGCCCGCCTGCACGGCGAACCCCTGCCGCTGGACAGCAAGCTGGCCCAGGCGCTGGATACTGCGCGGATGGACAAGCCAGCGCGGGGCGACACAGCAGCGCCCGCCAAAAACAGGGGTCAAATTGGCCTCTAGCCCTTGCGCAGTAAGCGCAAGCAGCTATGCATTTTGAATGCACCACCGACGGTAGAACGCTGCGCACAAAATGCTACTTTATTCATAGCTGCTTGCGCCCACCAGTCGGGCGCTGGAGGCATTTTTGGCATCAAAGACAAAGCCCTTCCCAGCGCTATCCTCGATTTTCAAATAACCAAATTCACATATTGGGAGAACAAAACAATCGTTTGTTTTTATATGCAGCCCCCCTACATTCAGCGCCATGCCTGATTTCGCGTTCATATTTGCTGGCTTTTGTGTGGGCCTGATCGTCGGTTTGACCGGCGTGGGCGGGGGCTCGCTGATGACGCCCATCCTGATCTTTTTCTTTGGCGTCAAGCCGCACATGGCCATTGGCACCGACCTGCTGTTTGCCGCCTTCACCAAAATGGGCGGCACCGTCAGCCTGGCGCGCCAGCGGCTGGTGCCCTGGCGCGTGGTGGGCATGTTGTGCGCGGGCAGCATCCCGGCGGCTTTCGCTGCCTTGTGGCTACTGAAGTACCTCGGCCCGGCCAGCGCGCAAGCGCAGCACATCATGACCACCACCCTGGGCGTGGCGCTGCTGCTGACGGCGGCGGCCACGCTGTACAAGGTGTTTGCCTTCTCCAAGGCCAAACACGCCATCGACCACGCCGCCCGCCTGGCCAACCCCGCCCTGGCCACGCAGCCGCGCCACTGGAGCCTGCCGGTGCTGCTGGGTGCGGTGATTGGCACGCTGGTCACGTTCACCTCGGTGGGCGCGGGCGCGGTGGGCGTCACGGTGCTGCTACTGGTGTACCCACTGCTGCCGCTGCCCCGGGTGATTGGCGCCGATATCGCCTACGCCGTGCCGCTGACGCTGGTGGCGGGCCTGGGCCACGCCTCGCTGGGCTCGGTGGACTGGAGCCTGCTGGCGCTGCTGCTGGCGGGCTCGCTGCCGGGCATCTGGCTGGGCTCTCGTTTAGTCTCGCGCGCCCCGGAGCGGCTGATCCGCTCGGCGCTTTCCGTGCTGCTTGCCTGGGCAGGCGCCAAACTGGTTTTGATTTGAGTTTTGCCTTATGTACCAATACACCGACTTTGACCAACAGTTCGTGCGCCTGCGCGCCGACCAATTCCGTGACCAATTGCAGCGCTGGCAAACCGGCAAGCTCAGCGAAGACGACTTCCGTCCGCTGCGCCTGCAAAACGGCTGGTATGTGCAGCGCTACGCACCCATGCTGCGCGTGGCCGTGCCCTATGGCGAGATTGCCAGCCGCCAGCTGCGCGTGCTGGCCACCATCGCCCGCGAGTACGACGAGCCCGAAGCCGAAGTGTTCAAAACGGCGATGGAAGGCCAGGGCAAGCTGGGCACCACCTTTTTGCCCAAAAACTGCGCCCACTTCACCACCCGCACCAACGTGCAGTTCAACTGGATTCCGCTGTCTAAAAGCGCTGATGTGATGGATTTGCTGGCCAGTGTCGATATGCACGGCATCCAGACCAGCGGCAACTGCATCCGCAACACCACCACCGACGCGCTGGCCGGGGTGGCCATCGATGAAGTGGTCGATCCGCGCCCCTACGCCGAAATCATCCGCCAGTGGACCACGCTGCACCCCGAGTTCGCCTTTTTGCCGCGCAAGTTCAAGATCGCCATCACCGGCGCCACGGAAGACCGCGCCGCCAGCGCCTGGCATGACGTGGGCCTGAAGCTGCTGAAAAACGCGGCGGGCGAGGTGGGTTTTCAGGTATCGGTGGGCGGCGGCATGGGCCGCACGCCCGTCATCAGCACCGTGATCCGCGAGTTCCTGCCCTGGAACCAGATCATGAATTACATCGAGGCCATCGTGCGCGTGTACAACGAGCATGGCCGCCGCGACAACAAATACAAAGCGCGCATCAAAATTCTGGTCAAGGCCGAAGGCCAGGGCTACTTTGACGCCGTGGAAGAAGAGTTCCGCCAGATCGTCGAAGTGGACGGCGGCCCGCACACCATTCCGCAGGCCGAACTCGACCGCGTGGCCGCCTGCTTTGTGCCGCCCGTGCTGGCCGATCTGCCCGACGTGGAACCCGCCCGGCTGGAGGCGCAGCTCGAAGCCCTGGGCACCGAGCGCCCCGAGTTTGCCCGCTGGCTGGCGCGCAACGTCCACGCCCACCAAAACCCGCAGCTGCGCGCCGTCACGCTGTCGTTCAAGCGCGTGGGCCAGTCGCCGGGCGACGCCAGCGCCGACCAGCTCGACGCCCTGGCCGCGCTGGTGGACAAATACTCCGCCGGCGAGGCCCGCGTGACGCACGACCAGAACGTGCTGCTGCCCTGGGTGCATGGCAGCCAACTGTTTGCGCTGTGGCAAGAGGCCAAAGCCCTGGGCCTGGCCAGTGCCAACGTGCAGCTGCTGACCGACATGATTGCCTGCCCCGGCGGCGACTTCTGCGCTCTGGCCAACGCCCGCAGCCTGCCCCTGGCCGAAGCCATCACCCAGCGCTACCAAGACCTGGACGAGCTGGACGACCTGGGCGAAATCGACCTGCACATCAGCGGCTGCATCAACTCCTGCGGCCACCACCACAGCGGCCACATCGGCATCCTGGGCGTGGATAAAGACGGCAAGGAGTGGTACCAGATCACGCTGGGCGGCTCGGACGGCTCCAAGCTGTCGGGCGCGCCGGGTGCGGGCAAGGTGATTGGCCCCTCGTTCTCGGCCGCCGAAGTGCCCGATGTGATCGAGGCCGTGCTCACCACCTACCGCGACCAGCGCCAGCCCTTCGAGCCCTTGATCGACACCGTGCGCCGCGTCGGCCTGGAGCCTTTCAAGCAGGCCGCCAACGCTGTGCGCACCCCGGCGCCAGTGCCTGCCGCCGCCTGACAACCCCTGTGGATCGCTTTATGAACTTCCAGATTCTTGCCGCTGCCAGCCACACCGCCCCCGCCGAGGGCGATGCCACCACCGTGGCCCTGGCCAACGATGCCGACGCCCTGACCCTGCCGCTGGACGGCGTGGTGCGCGTCGATTTGCACTTTCCCAACTTCACCGATGGCCGCGCCTTCAGCCAGGCCTATTTGCTGCGCCGCCGCCGGGGCTTTGCGGGCGACATCCGCGCCACGGGCGATGTGCTGATCGACCAGCTGGTGCAAATGCAGCGCACCGGTTTCAGCTCAGCGGTGCTGAAAGAAGGCGTGGACGCCGCCGACGCGCAGCGCCAGTTCGAGCGCTTTCAGGGCTTTTACCAGGCCGACGCCGTGCAGCCCAAGCCCATTTTTTCTCTGGAACCATGATGACCAGCAGCCTGCTTTCTGCGCGCGGCGCCGCTGCCAAAGCCACCGCCGTCCATGCCCGCGCCAGCGCCGACTTTGCCGCCAAGCTGGAGCAAACCCGCGCCGTGCTGCGCCAGGCCGCCGCCCTGGGCGCGCCGGGTGCGGTCACGCAGGCCTCCAGCCTGGGCGCTGAAGATGTGGTCATCACCCACCTCATCAACGCGCTGGCCCTGGACATCCCCGTGTTTGTGCTGGACACCGGCGCGCTGCACACCGAAACCCTGGCCCTGCTGGAGCGCACGCAAGCGCACTCGCGCGCGCCCATCGTGGTTTACAAGCCTGCGTTCGATGGCGTGATCGAGTTTGTGCGCCAGAACGGCCAGGACGCCATGTACCGCAGCATCGAGCTGCGCAAACAGTGCTGCCACATCCGCAAGATGGAGCC
This sequence comes from Simplicispira metamorpha, assembly GCF_004341365.1. Taxonomy (GTDB): domain Bacteria; phylum Pseudomonadota; class Gammaproteobacteria; order Burkholderiales; family Burkholderiaceae_C; genus Simplicispira; species Simplicispira metamorpha. The sequence goes on from NZ_SLXH01000021.1 coordinate 18,993, forward strand.
GCTGGCGCGCGCGCTGGCGGGCAAGCAAGGCTGGATCACCGGCCTGCGCCGCGAGCAATCCAACGCCCGCGCCGAGGTGCCGCTGGTGGACACCGCCGAGGTCGCCAGCAAGGGGCTGACCAAGTTCAACCCGCTGGCTGACTGGACGCTGGGCGACGTCTGGCACTACATCGCCGAGAACCAAGTGGACTACAACCCGCTGCACGACCAGTTCTTCCCCAGCATCGGCTGCGCGCCCTGCACCCGCGCCATCAGCCTGGGCGAGGACTTCCGCGCCGGCCGCTGGTGGTGGGAAAGCGAGGATGCGAAGGAATGCGGCTTGCACGTCAAAAAATGATAGCTGCTAGCGCTTACCCCATAAGCCTTAGAACCAGATTTGACTGGAAATAATATGAACGCCCGTATCGACACCTCCGCGCTGAGCCACCTCAGCAACCGCCACCTCGATGCGCTGGAAGAAGAAACCATCTTCATCCTGCGCGAAGTGGCCGCCGCCTTTGAGCGCCCCACCCTGCTGTTCTCGGGCGGCAAGGATTCGCTGGTGATGCTGCGCTGCGCCGAAAAAGCCTTTGGCGCGGGCCGCATCCCCTACCCGCTCTTGATGATCGACACCGGCCACAACTTCCCGGAAGTGACCGATTTCCGCGACTTCCGTGCCCAAGAGCTGGGCGCCGAACTCATCGTGCGCAGCGTCGAGGACTCGATGGCGCGCGGCACGGTGCGGCTGGCGCACCCGGGCGAATCGCGCAACGTCCACCAGTCGGTCACGCTGCTGGAGGCGATTGAAGAATTTCGCTTTGACGCGCTGATTGGCGGCGCCCGCCGCGACGAAGAAAAAGCCCGCGCCAAAGAGCGCATCTTCAGCCACCGCGACAGCTTTGGCCAATGGCAGCCCAAGGCCCAGCGCCCCGAGCTGTGGACGCTGTTCAACACCCGCCTGCAACCGGGCGAGCATTTCCGCGTCTTTCCGATCAGCAACTGGACGGAGCTGGACGTGTGGCAGTACATCGACCGCGAGAACATTGCCCTGCCCAGCCTGTACTACACGCACCCGCGCCAGGTGGTCGAGCGCAAGGGCCTGCTGGTGCCCGTGACCGAGCTGACCCCGCCGCGCGAGGGTGAAGAGGTGGTCACGCGCGACGTGCGTTTTCGCACCGTGGGCGACATCACCTGCACCTGCCCCGTCGAGAGCAGCGCCGCCACGGCAGCCGACATCGTCATCGAAACCCTGGCCGCCGACGTGAGCGAGCGCGGCGCCACGCGCATGGACGACAAAACCAGCGACGCCTCGATGGAAAAGCGCAAAAAAGACGGCTATTTCTGACCGGAAAGAAGAACATGAGCACTACGAATTCGATAGCTACCAGCGCGCATCCAGCGGGCGCTACGGGCACAAATGACCACATTTCTGCGCTGCGCTTCATCACCTGCGGCAGCGTGGACGACGGCAAAAGCACGCTGATTGGCCGCCTGCTGGTCGATAGCAAAGCTGTGCTGCAAGACCACCTGGCGGGCGTGCAGCGCCAGGGCGAAACCGATCTGGCGCTGCTCACCGATGGCCTCAGCGCCGAGCGTGAGCAGGGCATCACCATCGACGTGGCCTACCGCTACTTCGCCACCGAAGACCGCAAGTTCATCATTGGCGACGCGCCCGGCCACGAGCAGTACACGCGCAACATGGTGACGGCGGCCTCGCAGGCCGATGCGGCCGTGGTGCTGGTGGACGCCACCAAGCTCGACTGGCAGAACCCGCAGCTGCCCCTGTTGCCACAAACGCGCCGCCACAGCCTGCTGGTGCATTTGCTGCGCGTGCATTCGCTGGTGTTTGCCGTCAACAAACTCGACGCCGTGGCCGACCCCGAACTGGCCTGGAAGCACATCAGCGCCGCGCTGGAGCGCTTTGCCCAAGAGGCGGGCATTGCCGTACACACCACGGTGCCGGTGTCGGCGCTCAAGGGCTGGAACGTGGTCGATGCCCACAGCGGCTGGTGCGGCTACACCGGCCCGACGCTGCTGCAAATTCTGGAGCAGCTGCCCAACACGCCCACCGATGCGCATTTGCCGCTGGCCTTTCCGGTGCAGTGGGTGGAAAAGTTCCACGACTCTGCCGTCACCACGCAGGGGCGGCGCGTGTTCTGGGGCCGTATGGCCGCAGGCAGCGCCACCGTGGGCGCCGAGGTGCAAATCTTCCCCAGTGGCCAGAAGGCCGTGGTGGCCCAGGTGATTGACCACGCCCGCCGCGCAGGCAGCGTGGCTGCGGGCCTGAGCGCTGGCATCACCCTCGACCGCGAGGTGGACGTGTCGCGCGGCGACTGGATCGTGGCCGCCCCGGTGGCCGCTGCCGTGGCCGAAGACGACTTCGACACCCCCGCCGCCGCCAGCGCCTGGCCGGGGCGCAAAGAGCTGCCTGCCACCATCGCCTGGATGGACGACGAACCGCTGGTGGCCGGGCGCACCTACTGGGCGCTGCACGGCCACCGCTGGGTCAAGGCCAAGGTGCGCCGCGTGGTACACCGCCTCAACATCAATACGCTGGCCGAAGAAGACGCCACGCAGCTGGAGCCCAACGCCATCGGCCATGTCGAGCTGCTGCTGCAAGAAGCGCTGCCCGCTGCGCCGTTTGCCCAGGCGCGCGTGCTCGGTTCGCTGATTTTGGTGGACACGGCCAGCCACAAAACCGCTGCCGCCGTGCTGGTGAACTAGACCGGCGCAGCCAGTCGGCCCTCCTCTCGCGGCATGCCCTGCCCGCCATCCTCCCCACGCCGGGGAGGCCCTTGCCCTCCAACCCTCTGGTGAAAGCTTCTAAAATCGCGGGTTTTCACCGACCCTCTCAAAAGAAATCCCATGACCCACGTCGTTTCTGAAAACTGCATCAAGTGCAAATACACCGATTGCGTGGACGTGTGCCCGGTGGACTGCTTTGTTGAAGGCCCGAACATGCTGGTCATCAACCCCGACGAGTGCATCGACTGCGCCGTCTGCGTGCCCGAGTGCCCGGCCAATGCCATCTTTGCCGAAGAAGACCTGCCCCCAGCCGAATTGGCCTTCATCAAGATCAACGCCGACCTGACCAACGCTTCGGGCTGGAAAGCCATCACCAAGCGCAAGGCCGCCCTGCCCGACGCCGACGCCTGGAACGGCCAGCCCGGCAAAATCAAAGACTTGCAGCGTTAAGGCGCTGGCAGTGGGGCGCAGCGCCCCCGCCGGGTGGCTGCTGCGCCACTGGCCCGGCGCCCCCAGCGCTGCGGCTGCCTGCCCACCACCCCTGGCCCACTTCCCTCTGGGCGCACCCTGGCCCCGCCTGTGAACACTTCCTACTCCCCACCCACCGCCCCTGAGCCCATCGCCACCGATGCGGTGGTGATTGGTGCCGGGCCGGTGGGCTTGTTCCAGGTGTTCCAGCTGGGCTTGCAGGGCCTGCGCGCCCACGTGATAGATGCCCTCCCCCACGCGGGCGGCCAGTGCGCGCAGCTGTACGCGGACAAACCCATTTACGACATCCCCGCCGTGCCCGTGTGCAGCGCGCGCGAGCTGGTGCAGCGCCTGGAGCAGCAGGTGGCGCCGTTTGCGCCGCAATGGCATTGGGGCGATCTGGTCAGCAGCGTGGCCGTGCAGGCCGATGGGCGCTTGCTGGTCGGCACCGGCCAGGGCACGCAGCTGCTGGCGCGCGCGGTGTTCATCGCTGCGGGCGTGGGCGCTTTTGTGCCCCGGGCGCTGAACCTGCCCGGACTGGACGCCTTTGTCGGCACGCAAGTGCACTACCACCTGGACGACGCTGCCGCGCTGGCTGGCCAGCACGTGGTGGTACACGGTGGCGACGAGGCCGCTGTGCAGCAAGCCATCGCTTGCGCCAGCGCCCCCGAGGCCCTGCGCCCTGCCCGCACCACGCTGCAACACCGGCGCGACGTGTTCGACGCCCCGCCGTCCGTGCTGGCGCAGTTGCAGGCGCTGCGCGAGGCCGGGCGCATCGCCGTAGCGGTGGGCCAAGCCACCGGCATCGAAGAAGACGCTGGCCGCCTGCGCGCCCTGGCGCTGCTGGCCCCCGATGGCAGCAGCCAGCGCCTGGCCCTGGATGTGCTGCTGGTGCGCCTGGGCCTGGCCGCGCGGCTGGGGCCACTGGCCGACTGGGGCCTGGCACTGGAGCGCAAGCAGCTGGTGGTGGAGCCCGCCACCTTCAGCACCAGCGTGCCGGGCATTTACGCTGTGGGTGACATCGCCAGCTACCCCGGCAAGCGCAAGCTCATCGTCTGTGGCTTTCACGAAGCCACGCTGGCCGCCTTTGCCTGCGCCGAGCGCCTGGCCCAGCACAAAGTGCCCCTCGAATACACCACCAGCAGCACCCGCCTGCAACAGCGCCTGGGCGTGGCACCAGCGCCCTGAACCCTTCAAAAAAAGGAGCATCCTGCGCACGCTGCGCGGGCCTTACAGCCTTTTTTTGATGCAAAACAAGCTTTCATGGTGCTGGTACAGCAGTTTGTTTGCCCGCACTGGGCCAGAACCCTGTGCCATGCCACCTAAAATCCGCAGCACTAATTTGGGCCCCCCTTGATGCGCTTGTCTGCCAACGAAACCACTATGCCTCGGCTGCACCTGATTGGCACCCTGGGCCTGGTACTGATCGTCACGCTGGCCATGGCGGGATTTTTCTCGTGGCAGAACATCCAGGAGCAGCGCGCCTCGCTGGGGCGGGTGGAAGCAGCCGTCAGCCAGGAACAAAAAGCGCGCCTGACGGCAGAAATGCAGTCCGCCACCGACTACCTGGAATTCGTGCGCCAGCGCACCGCCAGCGTGCTGCGCCGCAGCGCCGTCGAGCAGGTGGACATGGCGATGCAAATGGCACAGGCCATCCACGCGCGCGAATCGGGCAAGCGCCCGGCCCAGGAGGTGCAGCGCCTGATCGTCGAGGCCCTGCGCCCGATGCGTTTTTTTGATGGCCGGGGCTACTTCTTCATTGACGACATGCAAGGCCGCTTTGTGCTGCTGCCCACAGGCCCCGAGTTTGAGGGGCGCAACGGCATCGACAACCAGGACGACACCGGCCACTACATCATGCGCGGACTCATCGAGGCGGCGCGCAAACCCCAGGGCGAGGGTTTTTCCAGCTACCGCTGGTACCGGCCAGACGCCCCCAAGCAAATGGCCGAAAAACTGGCCTACGTGCGCCGCTTCGAGCCCTACGACTGGCTGATCGGCACGGGCGACTACCTTTACGAATGGGAAAACCGACAACAGCAAGAGGCCCTGGGGCGCCTGCGCTCCCTGCGCTTTGGTGCCAGCGGCCACATTGGCCTGCTCAGCAGCGATGGCCGCTCACTGCTCAGCCCCAGCAACGCCGCGCTGGAGGGGCTGCTGCCGCGCCAGATGCCAAGCCATGCGCGCAAAGCCCTGGAAACATTGCAAGCCACGGCCCAGGCGGGCGGCGGCTTTGTGGAGTACGACTGGCCGCGCACCGACGCCACCGCCGCCGCAGCCTCTGAACCCGTCATGGGCCGCAAAACCGCCCTGGTCAGCACCTACGCCCCCTGGGGCTGGGTGCTGGTGACCAGCATGTTCAATGACGAACTGCGCCCCATGATGGACGCAGAGCGCCAGGCCCACGAGCAAGGCAGCACCGAACGCCGGGTGCGCCTGGCGCTGGTGCTGCTGGCTGCGCTGGCGCTGGGCGTGGCCGGTTCGTTCGCGTTTTCGCACTGGTCGCGGCATTTGTTTCTGCGCTACCACCGCGAGCTGCAAAACGCCCAGGCCAACCTGCGCATCGCCGCCATTGCCTTTGAGTCGCAGGAAGGCATTTTTGTCACCGACGAGCACCACACCATCTTGCGCGTCAACAGCGCCTTCACCGAGATCACCGGCTTCAGTGCCACCGAAGCCATTGGCGCCACACCAGCGATGTTGCGCTCGGGCAAACACGGCCCCGAGTTTTACGCCGCCATGTACGAATCCATCCGCACCAGCGGCGCCTGGAGCGGCGAGGTCTGGAACCGGCACAAAAGCGGCGCCATTTTTCTGGAGTGGCTGACCATCACCGCCGTGCAGACCGAAGACGGCAAGGTCACGCACTACGTCAGCACCCTGACCGACATCACCCAACGCAAGGCCGCCGAGGACGAAATCCGCCACCTGGCCTTCTACGACCCCCTGACGCGGTTGCCCAACCGGCGCCTGCTGCTCGACAGGCTGCACCAGGCGCTGCTGACGAGCCGGCGCACCCGGCGCCAGGGCGCGCTGATGTTCATCGACCTGGACAACTTCAAGCTCATCAACGACACCATGGGCCATGACAAGGGCGACATGCTGCTGCAGCAAGTGGCCCAGCGCCTGGTGGCCACCGTGCGCCAGGGCGATACCGTGGCGCGCCTGGGCGGCGACGAGTTTGTGGTGGTGCTGGAGAACCTCAGCCCCCAGTCCCACGAGGCGGCCAAGCAGGCCGAGGTGGTGGCCGAGAAAGCCCTGCTCAGCCTGGCCCAGCCCTGCCTGCTGGCGGGCATCGAGGTGAAAAACTCTTGCAGCATCGGCGTGGTGCTGTTCACCGACGACAACGCCAACGCCGACGACCTCATGAAGCACGCCGACCTGGCCATGTACCAGGCCAAAGAGGCCGGGCGCAACACCTTGCGCTTTTTTGACCCCGAAATGCACGCCGCCGTGGTCAAGCGCGTGGCCCTGGAAAAAGACCTGCGCAAGGGCCTGCGCGAGGGCCAACTGGTACTTTATTACCAGGCCCAGGTGGATGCCCTGGACCGGGTACTGGGCGCAGAAGCCCTGGTGCGCTGGCACCACCCGCAACTGGGCATGATCTCGCCCGGCGACTTCATCCCGCTGGCCGAAGACAGCGGCCTCATCCTCCCACTGGGCCAATGGGTGCTGAACGCCGCCTGCGAGCAGCTGGCCCGCTGGGCACAGGTGCCCGCCCACGCCGCGCTGACGCTGGCCGTCAACGTCAGTGGCCGCCAAATGCACCAACCCGACTTTGTCGCCCAGGTGCTGGAGACGCTGGAGCGCACCGGCGCCAACCCACGGCGCCTGAAGCTGGAGCTGACCGAAAGCCTGCTGCTGGACAACCAGGAAGACGCCATCACCAAAATGACCGCCCTGAAAGCGTATGGCGTGGGCTTCTCGCTGGACGACTTTGGCACCGGCTACTCCTCACTGGCCTACCTGCGCCGCCTGCCCCTGAGCCAGCTCAAGATCGATGGCAGCTTTGTCCACGACCTGGTCAATGAGCCCCGGGCCACCGCCATTGTCCGCACCATCGTGACCCTGGCCGACAGCCTGGGTCTGCAAGTGATTGCCGAAGGCGTAGAGACGCCCGAGCAGCGCGATTGCCTGGCACGCAATGGCTGCCACACCTGCCAGGGCTATTTGTTTGGCCGCCCCGGGCCAGTAGAAGCCCTGAACATTTACGACACCGCCCCTGCGGCAACCCCGGCATGACCCTTTCCACTTCCCCCACCAACGAGGCGCTGGCCCCCATCGCGGCGCAACAGCGCGTTTTTGGCTGGCACGACCATGCCGCGCTGTGGTTCAGCCTGGGCGTGGGCCTGCTGGTGATGCAGGTGGGCGCCTACCTGGTGCCCGCCCTGGGCACCCAGGAGGCGCTGCTGGCCATCGTGGTCGGCTCCCTGCTGGGCGCGGGCCTGCTGGGCTGGGTGGCAAAAATAGGCTGCGACAGCGGCCTGGCCAGCGCAGGGCTGATGCACGCCGTGTATGGCCGCAGCTTTGCCCGCCTGCCCATCCTGCTCAACATCGTGCAATTGCTGGGCTGGGGCACGTTTGAGCTGGTGGTGATGCGCGATGCCACCGTGGCCATTGGCCGCCAGTCGGGCCAGCTGCTGGCAGCGTACTGGCCGGTGCTGGCCACGCTGCTGTGGGGCGGTGTGGTGGTGGCGCTCATCAGCGGCTCCATGGTGCAGCTGGTGCGCCGCACCATTGCGCGCGTGGCCTTGCCGCTGGTGGTGCTGTCGTTGCTGTGGCTGAGCTGGCAATTTGTGGCACTGGCACAAACGCAGGGCCTGGAGCAGCTCTGGCAACGCCGGGGTACGGGCGGCATGGGCGTGCTGCCCGCGCTCGACCTGGTGATTGCCATGCCCATCAGCTGGCTGCCGCTGGTGGCCGATTACGCCCGCCACGGCACCAGTGGCCGCGCGGCACTGCGCGGCACCTGGGCGGGCTATGCGCTGGCCAACATCTGGTGCTATGCGCTGGGCGTGCTGGTAGCCCTGACGCTGCCCAGCAAAGACCTGGTCACGGCGCTGCTGCTGGCGCAAGGCGGGCTGATTGCGCTGTCGCTGATCCTCATCGACGAGGTGGACAACGCCTATGGCGACACCTACTCGGGCGCTGTCTCGGCCCACAGCCTGCAACCGCGCTGGAGCGTGCGCCAATGGGGCGTGGGCGTGGCGCTGGTGTGTACGCTGCTGGCGCTGGTGCTGCCCATGCACAGCCTGGAGCCGTTTTTGTTGCTGCTCAGTTCGGTGTTTGTGCCGCTGTTTGGCGTGATCCTGGGGCGCCTGGCCTTTGGCGCCAACGCCAGCGCGCTGCTGGCGCAAGCCCGCCAAGCCCATGCCGTACCAATTGCACTGTGGCTGGCGGGCATCGCGTTCTACCACCTGGTGCCGCGCTTTGCGCCCGCGCTGGGCTCGGCCCTGCCCACGCTGGCGCTGTGCTTTGCCTTGGCGTTTTTCAGCCGCTCGCGGGGGTGACCCCGGCCCACCACAGGCTGCGTACCCACAAAAATCAATCAAAAAGAATAGCTGCTTGCGCATGCCGTACAAAGCTTTCAGGCTTAAAAGTGCCTGAAACCAGCACCCAGTAAGCGCGACTAGCTCTTTTTTCTAGAGCAATGCCCGGAACTTCGTTACCACAGGCCTGTCGCACAGGCGGCGCAAGTTCCATATTTTTTTGATAGGAGTGATGTTCCCGTGCTGTCTTTGACCCACCGACTCTCGCAAACTTTTCTCGCCCTGGGGCTGGCTGCCGGCGCTGTGTTCTCCAGCATCAGCGCAGCCCAGGCCCAGGAATTTGTCAGCATCAAAACCACCACGGCGCATGTGCGCGAGAAGCCCGCAGCGCGCGCGCCCTCGCTGTGGGAGCTGGGTGCAGGCTACCCGCTGCAAGTGACGCAGCGCAAAAACGGCTGGCTGCGCGTGAAAGACCACGAGGCCACGCTGGGCTGGGTACACGCACCGCAAACGCACAAAAAGCCCCACATGGTCATCACCGCACGCAGCGCCCAATTGCGCGCCGGGCCGGGCACGCAACACAAGCCACTGGCCAAGCTCGACCAGCACGAGGTGGTGCGCACCCTGAAAAAATCCGGCGACTGGGCCCAGGTGCAGCGCGAGGGTGGCCAAAAAGGCTGGATTTCGCGGCGCCTGGCCTGGGGCTGGTAAAGCGCAGGCGGCTGCGCTGGCAGCCGAGGCAGTGCTCTGGGCATTGCGCCGATGCGATGCCCATCCCTGCGCGCCAGAGCGCGTTTTTCAGCTGCGCACCACGCGCTGCGCCAGTGGTGCGTAGCCGTGGTTGAGCGGGCCGTGGCCCTGGCCGGTGCGCACATCGGCACCAGCGGCAATCGCGCCCAGGATGTAAGAGCGCGCCTGCTCCACAGCCTGGGGCAGCGGCAAGCCCAGCGCCAGGTGGCAGGCAATGGCCGACGACAGCGTGCAACCCGTGCCGTGGCCGTTGTGCGTGGCAATGCGCGGCGACTGCAAGCGCAGGCGACCGCCACCGGCCAGCGCCAGCACATCGGTCACGGTATCGCCGGGCAGGTGCCCGCCTTTGAGCAGCACGGCGGGCGCGCCCAGCGCCAGCAAGGCGGTGGCGGCCTCGTCCAGCGCATCGGCGCCGTCAATGGCACGGCCCAGCAGCAGCGCCGCCTCGTCCAGATTGGGCGTGACCACGGTGGACAGCGGAAACAGCTCCTGCACCAGCACCTCCACGGTGTCTTGCGCCATCAGGCGGTCGCCGCTGGTGGCCACCATCACGGGGTCCAGCACCACCTGCAACATCTGGTGGCGGGCAATGGCTTTGACCACCACACGCACCACGTCGGGCGTGTGCAGCATGCCGATCTTGACGGCATCGACGCCAATGTCCTCGGCCACGGCGTCGATCTGGGCGCGCAGCATATCCACCGGAATGCCGTGAATGGCGCGCACACCCAGCGTGTTTTGTGCGGTGATGGCGGTGATGGCGGTCATGCCGTAGCAGCCCAGCGCGCTGAAGGTTTTGAGGTCGGCCTGGATACCGGCGCCGCCGCCGCTGTCCGAGCCAGCAATCGACAGTACGCGGGCATAGCGCGCCAGCGCGGGGGCGTTCAAAGGGGAAGGTTTCATGCCGGGGAAGTCTCCGAAATTGCAGCCATGGCACATGGTCGGGGCGACATTGTGGCCTATGCGCAAGGTCAAAACCGGTGCGGGCCGCTTGTGCTGTAATTCCGGCCAGGACGAAACAGGGGTGTCTGCACCAATGGGGTGCGGACTGAGAAACACCCTGGGGCCGTTTGCAAAGCGCCATGGCGCCCAGGCCCCGTTACCCGATCCAGGTCATGCTGGCGTGGGGAGTTTCACAGCACTGGCGCTTGCCCGTTTTGTCCGCGTACACCCCACAGACGGACAACGTTGATGATCTCTCACCCTTCCTCCTTTGCCATTTTGGGCGCTGGCCTCATGGGCAGGCTGCTGGCGCTGGCCTTGGCGCGCGCTGGCCACCGCGTCAGTCTCTACGACCAGCAAGGCGCTGACGCGCAGGGCAGCGCCGCACGGGTGGCTGCGGCCATGCTGGCGCCGCTGGCCGAATCGGCCGTCACCGAGCCGGGTGTGGTGCGCATGGGCGAACATGCTCTGGTGCGCTGGCCGCAGTTGCTGGCGCAGTTGCCAGAGCCCGTGTTCTTCCAGCAAAACGGCACCCTGGTGGTCTGGCACCGCCAGGACGCCGTCGATGCTGCCCGGCTGCGCTTGCAGTTTGAAACCACCCGCACCACCGTGCCCACGCTGCCCGCCATGGAGGCGCTGGGCAGTGATCGCCTGACCACACTGGAGCCCGCCCTGGCCGGGCGCTTTGCCCAGGGCATGTACCTGCCCGGCGAGGGCCAGCTTGACAACCGGCAACTGCTGGCCGCGCTGACGCACGCACTGGTGCAAGCGGGCGTGACCACACACTGGAACACCCCGCGCGAAGTGACCGACTTTGCCCCAGGCACAGCGGGCCAACCCGACTGGCTGCTGGACTGCCGGGGCCTGGGTGCGCGCCACCAGTGGAGCGCGCTGCGCGGTGTGCGCGGTGAAGTCGTGCGCGTACACGCCCCCGAAGTGACCTTGCAGCGCCCCACGCGGCTGGTACACCCGCGTTACCCCATCTACATCGCGCCCAAGGAAGACCACCTGTTCGTCATCGGCGCCACCGAGATCGAATCGGACGACCTCTCGCCTGCCAGCGTGCGCTCGGCACTGGAGCTGATGAGCGCGGCCTATGCCGTGCATTCGGGCTTTGCCGAAGCACGGATTGTGGAAATCGCCACCCAGTGCCGCCCCACCCTGCCCGACAACCTGCCCGCCGTGCGCCAGAGCGCACCGCGCGTGCTCGAAATCAACGGTCTGTACCGGCACGGCTTCATGATTGCGCCTGCCATGCTCGATGTGGTGTTGCAGCTGCTGTCCACCGGACAATCACCGCTGGCCGCCACCTTTGATTTGTCAGTGCAGTTGCTCTGACGCTATCTGCACCTTTGAATTGCCATGCACATCACCATCAACCAGCAACCCCACGACCTGCCTGACGGCGCTACCGTGGCCGATGCCGTGGCGGCCATTGCCGCCAAACCGCCCTTTGCCGTGGCCGTAAACACGGTTTTTGTGCCCAGCGCCCAGCACGCGCAGCATGCGCTGCACACGGGCGACCGGGTGGAAGTGATCTCTCCCGTTACTGGCGGCTAAAGCGCCGCGCCTTGCCATGAACCCATCTTCTGTTGTTGACGACGCCCTGGTCTTGTACGGCCAGACTTTCCAGAGCCGCCTGCTGCTGGGCACGGCGCGCTACCCCTCGCCCGCCACGCTCAAAGCTGCCGTGCAGCGCGCCCGGCCCGCCATGGTCACGGCATCGCTGCGCCGCCAGGGCAGCAACCCGGCGGAAAGCGGCCACAGCTTCTGGGAACTGCTGCGCGAACTGGCCGTGCCGGTACTGCCCAACACCGCTGGTTGCCACAGCGTGCAAGAAGCCATCACCACCTCGCACATGGCGCGCGAGGTGTTCAACACGCCATGGATCAAGCTCGAACTGATCGGCGACGATTACACGCTGCAACCCGACACGCTCAACCTGGTGCAGGCTGCCGAGCAATTGATTCGCGACGGCTTTTACGTGCTGCCCTACTGCACTGAAGACCTGGTGCTGTGCCAGCGGCTGGTGGACGTGGGCTGCCAGGCCGTCATGCCCTGGGCGGCGCCCATCGGCACCGGGCGCGGCCCGGTCAACCCGTATGCACTGCAACTGCTGCGCCAGCGGCTGAATGTGCCCATGCTGGTGGATGCAGGTTTGGGCCTGCCATCGCACGCCTGCCAGGTCATGGAGTGGGGCTATGACGGCGTGCTGCTGAACACTGCCGTGGCGCTGGCCCAAGACCCGGTGGCCATGGCCGGTGCCTTTGCCGATGCCGTGCAGGCAGGCCGCAGCGCCCGCCGCGCCGGCGCCATGCAAGCCCAGGATACCGCCCAACCCAGCACACCCGTGCTGGGCACGCCGTTCTGGCACCACGACCAGCCCGCATGAAAGCGCCCATGACCGACATAGCCACCCTGCTGGCCCAGGACATCGTGCGCGAGCACACCGCCACATTCGCGCCCTGCACCGCACAGCCCGTGCCCGAGAGCATGGAAACCGCCCCCGTGTACCGTGCGGCGCTACAAGCGTGCAGCGCACTGGGCTTTATCGCCGCTGACGCCCAGTGCCTGGCCCGGGCCTGGCAAGCGCGCTTTGAGCGCACCAGAAGCGCAGATACCAGCCACTGGCCCGATGCGCCGCAAGACTTTGGCTTGCAAGCGCAGCCGCATCCGCAGGCTTTTGCCCCCTGCCCACAGGCACTGGGGTTGTACGCCGTGCTGCCCGATGCCAACTGGGTAGGCCGTATGGCGCGCGCTGGCGTACCCACGGTACAGCTGCGCTTCAAAAGCGAGGATGCCGCTGCCATCGCCCGCGAAGTGCGCGCTGCCGTGCAAGCGGTGCAAGGCACCAACGCACTGCTGTTCATCAACGACCACTGGCAAGAGGCGCTGGCTGCTGGTGCCTACGGCGTGCATCTGGGCCAGGAAGACCTGGATGCCCTGGCTCCCGAGGCACTGGTCATGCTGCGCGCCTCAGGGGTGCGCCTGGGCGTGAGCACCCACGGCTACGCTGAAATGCTGCGCGCCGACGCCGTGGGCCCCAGCTACATCGCCATAGGGGCCGTGTTTCCGACCACGCTCAAACGCATGGCCACAGCACCGCAGGGGTTGGCGCGCTTGGCTGCTTATGCCCGGCTGATGCAGGCGTATCCGCTGGTGGCCATTGGTGGCATTGCGGCCGAGCACTTTGCCCAAGTACGTGCCACGGGCGTGGGCTCGATTGCCGTGGTGCGGGCACTGGTCAATGCCGCTGACCCGGAAGCGGCAGCAGCCCAACTGCTACAGGCCATGGGCTGACGGCAGGGCCAACACCCCGCGCCACCGCACGACGCGGTGGTGGCTGGTCAAAGAGTGCCGCCCAACAGCGGCAGCAGCGCCAGCGGTGCATCAATCACGCTGTGGGCACCCCACGCGGCCACATCGCTTTGCGCGCCCAGGTAGCCATAAGTAGCGGCCACGGTGGCCATGCCAGCGGCACGGCCCGCCACGATGTCACGCTCATCGTCACCCACATAAATGCAGTGCGCCGGGGCTATGCCCAGCCGCTGCGCGGCTTCCAGCAGCGGCGCTGGGTGGGGTTTGGCGTGGGGCGTAGTGTCGCCGCTGATGACCGTCATGGCCGAGGCAAAGGTGGGAATGGCGCGCACCAGCGGATCGGTGAAACGGGCAGACTTGTTGGTCACCACACCCCAGGGCAGTTGCTGCGCCTGTAGCTGCGCCAGCAGTTCGGCCACACCCGCAAAAATGCGCGTGTGCTGCGTCATACGGGACTCGTAGTTGGCGAAAAACTCTTCCCGATACAGCGCAAACTCGGCGTGGTCTGGCGCCATGCCAAAAGCGATATCGAGCATGCCCCGCGCCCCGGCACCGGCCATAGGCCGGTAAGCAGCCAAAGGCAGAGGGGGCAGGCCGCGATCGGTGCGCATTTTGTCGGCGGCAGCACCCAAGTCGGGGGCACTGTCAATCAGCGTGCCATCCAGATCGAACAGCACCGCGCGAATATCCTGGAACATGGCAGGCACCCTCTCAGCCCAGGCGGCGGGTGGCGAACAAATAGTTCACGCTGGTATCGGCACTCAACCAGTAGCGCTGGGTGATCGGGTTGTACTCCAACCCCCGCGTGTGCAGCAAATCCAGCTCGGCAGCGCGGCAACTGGCGGCCAGTTCACTAGGGCGGATGAACTTGGCGTATTCATGTGTACCCCGGGGCAGCATATTCAATACATATTCCGCACCCACGATGGCAAACAAAAACGACTTCAGGTTGCGGTTGATGGTGGAGAAAAACACCCAGCCCCCCGGTTTGACCAGCGCAGCGCAGGCACGCACCACGGAGTCCGGGTCAGGCACGTGCTCCAGCATTTCCATGCAGGTGACCATATCAAAGCTGCCGGGCTGCTCCTGCGCCAGAGTCTCTACGCTGACTTCGCGGTATTCAATATCTGGCGTTTGCGCCTCCAGCGCGTGCAACTGGGCCACACGCAGCGCCTTCGTGGACAAATCAATGCCCGTGACCTGCGCCCCTTTGCGCGCCATGGCATCGGCCAGAATGCCGCCGCCACAACCCACGTCCAGCACCCGCTGGCCTTGCAACGGCGACAAACCGTTGATCCACTCCAGACGCAAAGGGTTGATCTGGTGCAACGGACGAAATTCGCTCTCCGGATCCCACCAGCGATGGGCCAGGTCGGAAAACTTGGCCAGTTCGGCCGGATCGGCATTGACAGTCTGATTCATGGGAATGATTTTCCAGCAATGGGAACAATAGTGCGGAGCCATAAAAAAAGCCCCGTCGCCGGGGCTTTTTTGGTGCAACCAAGAATTACTTGGCAGCGGCGCGGGTACCGACCACTTCGATTTCAACGCGGCGGTTCTTAGCGCGACCTTCTTTGGTCTTGTTGTCGGCGACAGGCTGCTTTTCGCCCTTGCCTTCGGTGTAAACGCGGTTCTTTTCGATGCCCTTGGACACCAAGTAAGCCTTCACGGCTTCAGAACGACGCACCGACAGCTTCTGGTTGTAAGCATCAGAGCCCACGGAGTCAGTGTGACCCACGGCAATGATGACTTCCAGGTTCACATCCTTGACCTTGGAGATCAGGTCATCCAACTTGGCCTTGCCTTCGGGCTTGAGCACAGCCTTGTCGAAGTCGAAGAATGCGTCTGCGGCGTAAGTCACCTTGCTGGCCACGGCAGGAGCGGGTGCTGCTGCGGGGGCAGGTGCTGCTGCGGGAGCAGGTGCTGCTGCGGGAGCAGGTGCTGCTGCAGGTGCAGCTGCGGCCAGAGCGCCGTCACAGCCAGGAGCGGCCGTGGCAGGAGTCCAGTTGGCATCGCGCCAGCACAGTTCGTTGGTACCGTTCTTCCAGACCAACTCGCCGGAACCGTTTTTCCAGTTGTCGATAGTCTGTGCGCCAGCGGCGGTTGCGAGCGCTGCAGAGGCAAACAACATCGCCACTTTATTCAGTTTTTTCATGGTTCTCCTCTTGGGGAAAAAGCCGCAGCCGCGCTGCGAATCAATGACGTCGTCGGTGACCACCACCAAAAACGTTGATTTGATTGTGCCATACGTAACAGGGCAGCAATGCCGCTGCAAGGCCGCTAGTCGCAGGACGGGTGCGCATTTGCACGGATATGTTGCGCGGTCGCTACATCGGCTTGCGCCTAAAATGAACCTCCCTTGCTGTATCCGCCATCCCCATGACCCAGTTCGCCAAAGAAACCCTACCTATCAGCCTCGAAGAAGAGATGCGCCGCAGCTATCTCGACTACGCCATGAGCGTGATTGTGGGTCGGGCACTGCCGGATGCACGCGATGGCCTCAAGCCAGTGCATCGGCGGGTGCTGTTTGCCATGCACGAGCTCAACAACGACTGGAACCGACCTTATAAGAAGTCTGCCCGTATCGTTGGTGATGTGATCGGTAAGTACCACCCCCACGGCGATAGCGCGGTGTACGACA
This sequence comes from Simplicispira metamorpha, assembly GCF_004341365.1. GTDB lineage: Bacteria > Pseudomonadota > Gammaproteobacteria > Burkholderiales > Burkholderiaceae_C > Simplicispira > Simplicispira metamorpha. The sequence goes on from NZ_SLXH01000021.1 coordinate 35,325, forward strand.
CCATCGTGCGCATGGCGCAAGATTTCTCGCTGCGCCACATGCTGGTCGATGGCCAGGGCAACTTTGGCTCGGTCGATGGCGACAGTGCCGCCGCCATGCGCTACACCGAAATCCGCCTGTCAAAAATCGCCCACGAGATGCTTGGCGACATCGATAAAGAAACCGTCGATTTCGGCCCCAACTACGATGGCAGCGAAAAAGAGCCGCTGGTACTGCCCAGCAAGCTGCCCAATTTGCTGGTCAACGGATCGTCCGGCATTGCTGTCGGCATGGCCACCAATATTCCCCCGCACAACCTGAATGAAGTGGTGGACGCCTGCCTGCACCTGCTGGCGCACCCCGAGGCATCCATTGACGAACTGATGGAAATCATTCCGGCGCCCGACTTTCCCACCGCCGGCATCATTTACGGCATCAATGGCGTCAAAGACGGCTACCGCACAGGCCGTGGCCGGGTGATCATGCGGGCCAAGTGCCATTTTGAGGATATTGACCGCGGCCAGCGCCAAGCCATCATCGTTGATGAGCTGCCCTACCAGGTCAATAAAAAGACGCTGCAAGAGCGCATGGCCGAGCTGGTGCACGAGAAAAAGATCGAAGGCATCAGCCACATTCAGGACGAGTCCGACAAGTCTGGCATGCGCCTGGTGATTGAGCTCAAGCGCGGCGAAGTCCCCGAGGTAGTGCTGAACAATCTGTATAAGCAGACGCAGCTGCAAGACACCTTCGGCATGAACATGGTCGCGCTGATTGAGGGGCAGCCACGCCTGTGCAACCTCAAGGATTTGATCGAAGTCTTTTTGCAGCACCGCCGCGAAGTGGTCACACGCCGCACGGTGTTTGAACTGCGCAAGGCGCGCGACCGGGGCCACGTGCTGGAAGGCTTGGCCGTGGCGCTGGCCAATATCGATGATTTCATCGCCATCATCCGCAACGCCCCCACGCCACCCGTGGCCAAGACCGCACTGATGGGCAGCACGTGGGACAGCAAGCTGGTGCGCGAGATGCTTACCCGCACCCGCCAGGATGGCGGCGTGGTAAACGCCGATGACTACCGCCCCGAGGGACTGGAAGCGGAATTCGGCATGGGCCAGGACGGCCTCTACCGCCTGTCGGAAACGCAGGCCCAGGAAATTTTGCAGATGCGCCTGCAACGCCTCACTGGGCTGGAACAAGACAAGATCGTTGCCGAATACAAGGATGTGATGGCAGTCATCGAAGACCTGCTCGACATCCTGGCCACACCCGAGCGCGTCTCCACCATCATTGGTGAAGAGCTGGGGACCATCAAACAGGAGTTTGGCCAGCACAAGCTGGGCACACGCCGCAGCCTGGTCGAATACAGCGCCCAAGACCTCTCTACCGAAGACCTGATCACGCCCACCGACATGGTGGTCACGCTCAGCCACACGGGCTACATCAAGAGCCAGCCCCTGTCTGAATATCGCGCGCAAAAGCGCGGCGGGCGCGGCAAGCAGGCCACGGCGACCAAGGAAGACGACTGGATCGACCAGCTCTTCATTGCCAACACGCACGACTACATCCTGTGCTTTTCCAACCGGGGTCGCCTGTACTGGCTCAAGGTCTGGGAAGTGCCAGCCGGTTCGCGTGGCTCGCGCGGTCGCCCCATCGTCAACATGTTTCCGCTGCAAGACGGGGAAAAAATCAACGTCGTGCTGCCGCTCACTGGCGACATGCGCACCTTCCCATCGGACCATTACGTGTTCATGGCCACCCGCATGGGCACGGTCAAGAAAACTGCGCTGGCCGAGTTCTCCAACCCGCGCAAAATCGGCATCATCGCCATCAAGCTCGATGAAGGCGACCAGCTGATCGGCGCTGCCATCACCGACGGCCAGCACGACGTGATGCTGTTCTCTGACGGCGGCAAGGCCGTGCGCTTTGACGAAAACGATGTGCGCGCGTTGGGTCGCGACACCCGCGGCGTGCGCGGCATGATGCTCGAAGAAGGCCAGGGCGTGATCGCCATGCTGGTGGCGCAAGACGAGCAGCAGAGCGTGCTCACGGCCACTGAAAACGGCTACGGCAAACGCACCGGCATCGCTGAATACACCCGCCATGGCCGTGGCACCAAGGGGATGATCGCCATCCAGCAATCCGAGCGCAACGGCAAAGTGGTGGCCGCCACGCTGGTGCATGCCGACGACGAGATCATGCTCATCACCGATCGGGGCGTGCTGGTACGTACCCGGGTGGCCGAGATCCGTGAACTGGGCCGTGCCACACAAGGCGTGACGCTGATTGCACTGGACGAAGGCGCCAAGCTCAGCGGCCTGCAACGCATCGTCGAAAACGATGCCAACGCAGCCGACACCAGCGCCAGCGACTGCACAGAGCCCCCCGAGAACGCAGACAGCGCTTCCGCAGCGCCCACCGCCCCCCCCGAGGCCTGAGCCAGCCAGTGGCGCTGCACCTGAGCAGCGCTGCTTTTTACTATTAAATTAATAGCTACTAGCGCCCGATACACAAGGGCTATAGCCTGATTTGACCTTAAAAAATGCAACGTCCTTATAACTTTTCTGCGGGCCCTGCGGCCATTCCTGCCGAGGTTTTGGAACAAGCTGCGGCTGACATGCTCGACTGGCACGGCTGCGGCATGGGCGTGATGGAGATGAGCCACCGCGGCAAGGAATTCATCTCGATCTACGAGCAGGCCGAAAGCGACCTGCGCGAGCTGCTGGCAGTGCCAGAGCACTTCAAGATTTTGTTCATGCAAGGCGGCGGTCTGGCAGAAAACGCCATCGTGCCGATGAACCTCTCTCGCGCGGCCACAGTGGACTTTGTCGTTACTGGCAGCTGGAGCCAGAACTCGCAAAAAGAGGCGCGCAAGTACGCCTCGGAAGTCAACGTGATTGCATCGGGCAAGGACAGCCACTTCACCACCCTGCCCGACCCGGCCTACTGGCAACCCAGCCGGGGCGCCAGCTACCTGCACATCTGCACCAACGAAACCATCCATGGCGTTGAATTTCACGAGCTGCCTGACCTCAAGGCCCTGGGGGTTGATGCGCCGCTGGTGATTGATTTTTCGTCGCACGTCGCCTCGCGCCCGGTGGACTGGTCGCGCGTGGGCCTGGCCTTTGGCGGTGCGCAAAAAAACATCGGGCCAGCGGGCTTGACCATCGTGGTCGTGCGCGAAGACCTGTTGGGCCACGCACTGACCATCTGCCCCAGTGCGTTTGACTACAAAATCGTGGCCGAGCACCAATCCATGTACAACACCCCACCCACCTGGGGCATCTACATGGCGGGCCTGACATTCCAGTGGCTCAAACGCCAGCGCGAAGGCGAAGCCAGCGGCGTGGCCGCCATGGAACTGCGCAACATCGCCAAGGCACAGCTGCTGTACAACGCCATCGACCAGTCAGGCTTTTACGTCAACAAAGTGGCAGCCAACTGCCGCTCGCGCATGAACATCCCGTTTTTCCTGCACGACGAAAGCCGCAACGATGCCTTCCTGGCGGGCGCCAAGGCCCGTGGCCTGCTGCAACTCAAAGGCCATAAATCGGTGGGCGGGATGCGCGCCAGCCTCTACAACGCCATGCCACTCGAAGGCGTACAGGCGCTGGTGAGCTACATGCGAGAATTTGAACAGCAGCACGCATGACCCAGGCCCCTCTGATGAACACGCCCCACACCTCTCCCGATCTCTCCAGTCTGCGCGTACAGATCGACAACATTGACCAGCAATTGCTGACCCTGCTGAATCAGCGCGCGCTGGTGGCAGAGCGCGTCGGCGAGGTCAAAAAGCGCGAAGGCACGCCCTTTTTCCGGCCCGACCGCGTTGCGCAGGTCATTGAAAAAATCCAGACAGCCAACCCCGGGCCGCTGAAGAATGCCCATGTCACCGCCATCTGGCGCGAGATCATGTCGGCCTGCCTGGCGCTGGAGTCACCCCAGCGGGTGGCTGTACTGGGCCCCGAAGGCACGTTCTGCGAACAGGCCGCCGTCGAATACTTTGGCGGCGCTGCCGACCTGATGTACTGCGCCAACTTTGACGAGGTGTTCCACGCCACGGCAGCGGGCAGCGCGCAGTTTGGCGTGGTCGGCGTGGAAAACTCCACCGAAGGCGTGGTCACGCGGTCGCTGGACATGTTCTTGCACACGCCCTGCCATGTGGTGGGCGAGGTCAGCCTGCTGATCCGGCACAACCTGCTGCGCCAGACCAACACGCTCGATGGCATTGAAGCCGTGCTGGCCCACCCGCAGGCACTGGCACAGTGCCAGGCCTGGCTGTCCAAGCACCTGCCCCACGCCGAGCGCCGCCCCGTCTCCAGCAACGCCGAGGGCGCGCGCCTGGCGGCCACCAACCCGGCTTGGGCAGCACTCTCAAGCGAGCGTGCCGCACAGCAGTTTGGCCTGCACATCGTCTCGCACGCCATCCAGGACGATGCCTACAACCGCACCCGTTTTGCCATCATCTGCCTGCCGCACACCTTGCAGACGCCACCGCCCTCCAGCAAAGACTGCACCAGCTTGATTGTTTCCGTACCCAACCACCCCGGTGCGGTACACGATCTGCTGGTGCCGCTCAAGCGCCACGGCGTCTCGATGACGCGCTTTGAGTCGCGCCCGGCACGCACCGGCCAGTGGGAGTATTACTTCTACATCGACATCGACGGCCACCCCAGCCAACCCCACGTCAGCGCCGCGCTGACCGAGCTGCGGGCGCTGTGCGCTTTTTACAAAGTTCTGGGCACCTACCCTGTAGCGCCTTGAGGAAACCGCATGTTTGAACAACTCGGCCTGATTGGCTGCGGCCTGATGGGCGGCTCGTTTGCGCTGGCGCTCAAGCGCGCTGGCCTGGTACAGCGCGTGGTGGGCTACAGCAAATCTCCTTCCACCACCGACCGCGCCCGCCAGATGGGTGTGATTGACGTCGAGGCCCCTTCGGCCCTGCTGGCAGTAGCGGGCGCCGACATCGTGCTGCTGGCCGTGCCTGTATCGGCCACCGAAGCCACGCTCAAAGCCATCAAACATTTGGTCACGCCCAATATGCTGGTCATGGATGTGGGTTCCACCAAAACCGATGTGGTGCAGGCGGCGCGGCGTGCGCTGCGCGATCAGGTTGGATCGTTCGTTCCGGCCCACCCCATCACGGGCCGCGAGGTTTCGGGCGTCGAACACGCCGAGGCGGACTTGTACAGTGGCCGCCAGGTCATTCTCACGCCCATTGAGCGCACACTCACGGCGCAGCTGAAAAAAGCCGAAGAAGTCTGGACTGCACTGGGCTGCCGCGTCTCCAGCATGTCGCCAGAATCCCACGATGAGGCATTTGCCGCCATCAGCCACTTGCCCCACCTGCTGGCTTTCGCCTTCATCAATGGCCTGGCGGGCCAATCGCAGGCCGATACGTTCTTGTCTTTGGCTGGCCCGGGGTTTCGGGATTTCACCCGCATTGCCGGTGGCGAGCCCAAAATCTGGCGCGATATCTTTCTGGCCAACCGTGAAGAACTCCTGACCCAATCGCAGCTGTTCCAACAGGCTTTGCAGCGCCTGGAGCACCTGGTGCGCAGCGACGATCCACAAGCCCTCGAAGACATGCTCACCCTGGCCAGCGAAACCCGCACCCACTGGCGCATGGGCGCACAACGCACCAGCAAAGGCCGCTGAATGTTCAGCACACCGTTTCTCGATATTCCCGCCTTGAGCGGCGCTGCTGGCAGCGTGCGCCTGCCCGGCTCCAAGAGCATCTCCAACCGCGTGCTGCTACTGGCCGCCCTGAGCCACGGCACCACCACCGTCCACGACCTGCTGGCCTCGGACGACACCCGCGTCATGCTGGACGCACTCAAAGCCTTGGGCTGCGGCGTCGAAGAAGAAGGCACGCAAGCGCGCATTACCGGCCTGGGCGGGCGCACACCGCAGTCGCCCGCAGCACTGTTTCTGGGCAATGCCGGCACGGCCATGCGCCCGCTGACAGCCGCGCTGGCACTGCTGGGCGGCGAGTTCACGCTCAGCGGCATCGCGCGCATGCACGAGCGCCCGATTGGCGACCTGGTGGACGCCCTGCGCCAGCTGGGCTGCCAGATCGACTACCTGGGTCAAGATGGCTACCCGCCGCTGCGCATCGCCCACGCCACGGGCGTGCCGCCGCTGCAACTGGGGCAACCGATCCGTGTGCGTGGCGATGTCTCCAGCCAGTTTCTCACCGCCTTGCTCATGGCCCTGCCGCTGGCAGCCACTGAGCAGGATGTGGTCATCGAAGTGGTGGGCGAACTGATCTCCAAGCCCTATATCCACATCACCTTGCAACTGCTGGAGCGCTTTGGCATCTGCGTGGCGCACGACCAGTGGCAACGCTTCACCATTCCGGCGGGCAGCCGCTATCAGTCGCCCGGCGACATCCACGTTGAAGCAGACGCCTCTTCTGCTAGCTATTTCATAGCTGCTGGCGCAATTGCAGCGGGCGCTGAAGGCCAAAATGGCATCAAAATTCTGGGCGTGGGGCTGGATTCGATCCAGGGCGATATCCGCTTTGTGGATGCGGCCCGTGCCATGGGCGCGCACATCACCGGCGGCCCCAACTGGCTACAGATTGAACGCGGCCAGTGGCCCCTGAAGGCCATTGACCTCGACTGCAACCACATCCCCGACGCCGCCATGACGCTGGCGGTGATGGCGCTGTACGCCCAAGGTACCACCGTGCTGCGCAACATTGCCAGCTGGCGCGTCAAGGAAACCGACCGCATCGCCGCCATGGCCACCGAGCTGCGCAAACTCGGCGCTACCGTGGAAGAAGGCGCCGATTTCATCCGCGTGGCACCACCAGCCTCTGTAGCTAACTGGAAGGCTGCCAGTATCCACACCTACGATGACCACCGCGTGGCCATGTGTTTTTCGCTGGCAGCATTCAACCCGGCGGGCCTGCCAGTGCGCATCGAAGACCCGCAGTGCGTGGCCAAAACCTTCCCGGATTACTTTGAAGCGCTGTTTTCGGTGGTGCGCGCAGAGCAAATCCCCGTCATCTGCCTTGATGGCCCCACGGCCTCGGGCAAAGGCACGGTGGCCGCCCGGGTGGCGCAGCAACTGGGCTACCACCTGCTCGATTCGGGCGCGCTCTACCGCATCGTGGCACTGGCTGCGCGGCGTGCTGGCCTGCCGCTGGATGCCAGTGCCGAAGCGGCCATTGCCGACCTGGCGCAACAGCTGGCCATTCGTTTCGAAGGCGACCGGGTGCTGCTGGCCAGCGAAGACGTGACCGAAGCCATTCGCACCGAACAAGCGGGCATGGACGCCTCCAGCGTATCGGTGCTGCCAGCGGTACGCACCGCACTGGTGGCGCTGCAACACAGCTTTCGCCGCCTGCCCGGCCTGGTCGCCGATGGCCGGGACATGGGCACCGTGATTTTTCCGGACGCACCACTGAAGGTGTTTCTCACGGCCAGCGCAGCGCAGCGCGCCCACAGGCGGCATGCGCAGTTGCTGTCCAAAGGCATTTCGGCTAACATTGCCGACCTTCTTGCAGACCTTGAGGCGCGCGACGCACGGGATATGTCCCGCAGCACAGCTCCCTTGCAGGCCGCACAAGATGCGCTGGCACTGGACAGCACACAGCTCACGGCAGATCAAACCGTGGGCCAAGTGTTTGAATGGTGGCAGCAACAACAGCCTTTCACCCCCGGGGTGCAGAGCTGAAAACGGGGCGCTAAACCCCACCGGCCCACACTGCCTCCCACCGCGCGCCTGCGCACAGACAGTGTGGTTCTTGTCACTTAACCTGCGGCACCGCCGCACAGCAAACCACCACCGACAGCCTTTGAAACTGCGCCATCGTGCCGCAGTAAACCTGTCAGTGGCAAGGAAACACATGTCAGAATCTTTTGCCGCCCTTTTTGAAGAATCCCTGCAGCGTACCGAAATGCGCCCTGGCGAGGTCATCACCGCCGAAGTCGTGCGCGTGGAACACAGCTTCGTCGTCGTGAACGCTGGCCTCAAGTCTGAAGCCTACGTACCGCTGGAAGAATTCAAAAACGATCAGGGCGAAGTCGAAGTTCAAGTGGGCGATTTCGTCTCCGTGGCCATCGGCTCGATCGAAAACGGTTACGGCGACACCATCCTGTCGCGTGACACCGCCAAGCGCCTGGCCTCCTGGCTGGCCCTGGAAAAGGCCCTGGAATCCGGCGAATTCGTCACCGGCACCACCAGCGGCAAGGTCAAGGGCGGCCTGACCGTTCTGGTCAACGGCATCCGCGCATTCCTGCCCGGTTCGCTGATCGATACCCGTCCGATCAAGGATCTGACGCCGTACGAAAACAAGACCATGGAATTCAAGGTCATCAAGCTGGATCGCAAGCGCAACAACGTGGTGCTGAGCCGCCGCGCTGTGGTGGAAGCCTCCATGGGCGAAGAGCGCGCCAAGCTGATGGAAACCCTGAAGGAAGGCTCCATCGTTCAAGGCGTGGTCAAGAACATCACCGAATACGGTGCGTTCGTGGACCTGGGCGGCATCGACGGCCTGCTGCACATCACCGACATGGCATGGCGCCGTGTCCGTCACCCCTCCGAAGTGGTCACTGCCGGCCAGGAAATCACCGCCAAGATCCTCAAGTTCGACACCGAGAAAAACCGTGTCTCTCTGGGTCTCAAGCAAATGGGTGACGATCCATGGATGGGCGTGTCGCGCCGCTACCCACAAAGCACCCGCCTGTTCGGCAAGATCACCAACATCGCCGACTACGGCGCGTTTGTTGAACTCGAACCCGGTATCGAAGGCCTGGTGCACGTTTCCGAAATGGACTGGACGAACAAGAACATCGCTCCTTCCAAACTGGTCACGCTGGGCGACGAAGTCGAAGTCATGGTTCTCGAAATCGACGAAGACAAGCGCCGCATCAGCCTGGGCATGAAGCAGTGCAAGGCCAACCCTTGGCAAGAATTCGCACAAAACACCAAGCGCGGCGACCGCGTCAAGGGCCCGATCAAGTCGATCACCGACTTCGGCGTGTTCGTGGGTCTGGCTGCTGGTATCGACGGCCTGGTGCACTTGTCTGACCTGTCGTGGAACGAAGCGGGCGAAGCCGCTGTCCGCAATTACAAGAAGGGCCAGGAAGTCGAAGCCATCGTGCTGGCCGTGGACGTGGATCGCGAACGCATCTCCCTGGGCATCAAGCAGCTCGACGGCGACCCGTTCACCACCTTCGTGACCGTGAACGACAAGGGCCAGACCGTGACCGGCAAGGTCAAGACCGTGGACGCCCGTGGCGCTGAAATCGATCTGGGTGAAGACATCATCGGTTACCTGCGTGCTTCGGAAATCTCCCGCGACCGCGTGGAAGATGCCCGCAACGTGCTCAAGGAAGGCGACGAAGTCACTGCCGTGGTGGTCAATGTGGATCGCAAGACCCGCAACATCCAGTTGTCGATCAAGCAAAAGGACATGGCCGACGAACAAGGCGCCATGGCCAGCCTGAGCCAACAAGCCAGCCGCGAAAGCGCCGGCACCACCAGCCTGGGCGCCCTGCTGCGCGCCAAGCTGGACAACTCCGACAAGTAAGTAACGCCTTGTTCGGTTGAATATGGGCCGGGTGGGTGCGCAAGTGCCCACCCGGCCCATATGTCCATCAGAACCCAGTTCATGCCCTTGCAGGAATCCATGACCCGATCAGACCTCGTTGAAGAGCTTGCGGCCCGCTTTGGTCACATCACGCACCGTGATGCAGAACACGCTGTCAAAACCATTCTGGATGCCGTGAGCGAAGCCCTGGTTCGCGGGAACCGTATCGAAATTCGTGGTTTTGGCAGTTTCTCTGCCAACACCCGCCCTCCCCGGATGGGTCGCAATCCGCGCAGCGGTGAGGCCGTTGCCATTCCCTCCAAGCGGGTCCCCCACTTCAAGCCCGGCAAAGCTTTGCGTGAGGCCGTCGATCACCGCACGACCGATGCCACCTACCGTGCCACGACGGCATCTGCCGACTGACGACCACGGGCCAACATACGCCATCCCCAGTGCGGCGACACTAAAATCTCCGCGTCATAAAGGGGATGCATGAAATACCTTCTGTGGCTGCTCAAGGCAGCCATTTTTTTTACCCTGTTTGCTTTTGCCCTGAATAACCAGCAAGACGCCACCGTGCATTTCTTCTTTGGCACGCAATGGCGTGCTCCGCTGGTGCTGGTGGTGTTGTCGGCTTTTGCCGTGGGCGTAGCCGTGGGTGTACTGGGCATGGTGCCGCGTTGGTGGATGCACCGCAGCGCAGCGCGCCGCACGGCACATGCAACCCCACCCACACCGGCTCCGGGAACCCCTTCTGGCACAGAAGCTGCCCCCCCATCCCATGGAATTTGATATTGGCTGGATACTGCTGGGCTTGCCCCTGGCCTTCATGCTGGGTTGGCTGGCATCGCGGTTCGATCTGCGCCAGCTGCGCGCTGAAAACCGCCGTGTGCCCCAGGCCTATTTCAAGGGCCTGAACTTCCTGCTCAACGAGCAGCAAGACCAGGCCATTGACGCCTTTATCGAAGCAGTGCAAAGCGACCCCGACACCTCGGAACTGCACTTTGCCCTGGGCAACCTGTTTCGCCGCAGGGGTGAATACGACCGGGCCGTGCGCGTCCATGAGCACCTTTTGTCGCGCGGCGACTTGAGCGACAAAGACCGCGATCGTGCGCAACACGCCCTGGCACTGGACTTTCTGAAAGCAGGTTTGCTGGACCGCGCGGAAGCGGCCTTGCAACGCCTGGAAGGAACTGCTTTTGAGAGCCAGGCACGCCTGGCGCTGCTGGCCATCCATGAGCGCTCACGCGACTGGCCCCTGGCAACCGCCATCGCACAAAAAATGCAGCAATCCCAGCAAGGTGATTTCAGTACCCGGCAGGCGCACTACCTGTGTGAACAAGCGCAAACCCAAATAGCAGAACAGGATTGGGACGGTGCCACCCAGCGCTTGCAGCAGGCACTGCAAACTGCGGCGCAAGCACCCCGCCCCCGCATTGAACTGGCCAAGCTGCAACTGCGCCTGGGCCAAGCCCCTGAAGCGGTCGCCACCCTCACGGCCATGGGCAGTGAAACGCCCCATGCCCTGCCTCTGGCAGCAGCGCTGCTGGCGCAAGCCGCCCAGGCCGCCGGACAGGAGCGGCAGGTACTGCATTTCCTGTGCCAACACTATGAAAATGCCCCCTCACTGGATGTTCTGGACAGTATCGTAGCCCTCGAGCCATTGGCAGGCAGTGCCCCCCTCCAAGGTCGGATGTGGTATGCCCACCATCTGAAAAAGGAACCCTCGCTGGTGGCTGCTGCCAAATGGATTGCTGGCGAGGCGCTGGAGCACCCACAGTTCCAGCCCCAGGTACAACGTGCCCTGGACCACGCCGCCCAGCCCCTGACCCGCTACCGCTGCGCTGCCTGTGGTTTTGAGGCGCGCCAGCATTTCTGGCAATGCCCAGGGTGCCAGACCTGGGACAGCTACCCTGCGCGCCGCATCGAAGAACTCTGATGCTCCAGTCAGCGCCGCGCAGCAAAACAGCCGCAACGGAGCGGCCCAGGGTGAACGTTATGATGCTTCGGCGGCACTGGCGCCGCGCCTCACTTCCCCCCCTGGAGCTATGAACATGCTGAAAAAATTGCTGATGCTGATTGCCATGCTGTACGCTGCGGCTGCCTTTGCCGCAGTGGATGTCAACAAGGCTACGGCAGCCGAACTCGATGGCATCAAGGGCATCGGCCCTGCCATCTCAGGAAAAATCCTGGAAGAGCGCAAAAAAGGATCCTTCAAAGACTGGAACGATCTGATTGGCCGCGTCAGTGGCATTGGTGAAACTTCAGCAGCCCGCTTTTCTGCCAGCGGTCTGACCATCAATGGCAGCGCCTACAGCGGCGCACCAGCCAAAAAAGCCCCCGAAGTACGCCCTGCGGCCAATGCCAAAGAGGCAGCGGCAACCGCCAAAAAAGACGTCCCCATGGCCCCTGCCGTTGCCCCCATGGCAGCAGCCAGTGGTGCCAAAAAATAACCTGCTGCGCTAACGCCTGGCTGGCCCGCCAACCCGCTGCGGCGGGTTTTTTTCAGCCCGTAGCACAGGCATCGCCCTGCCTACAGGGTAAATCCCGCCGCACCAGAGTGCAAAAAACCTGCCCGTAAAATTACCGCCGCATGTCCCTGACACTCCTCGTCCTACTCCCCTTCATCGCCAGCGTCATGGCAGCCCTGCTGCCCTCCAATGCCCGCAATACCGAGTCCACCCTGGCGGGCTTGGTCGCACTGTGGTGCTGTGTGCAAACCGCGCTGTATTTTCCGCAAATCGCTGAGGGCGGCGTGCTGCGTGAAGAAATCCAGTGGCTGCCCGCCCTGGGTTTGAATCTGGTGCTGCGCATGGATGGGTTCGCCTGGATGTTCTGCATGCTGGTGCTGGGCATTGGTGCGCTGGTGGTTTTGTACGCCCGGTACTACCTGTCTGCCGCTGACCCGGTGCCCCGTTTTTTTGCTTTTTTTCTCGCCTTCATGGGCGCCATGGTGGGCGTGGTGCTCTCGGGCAATCTCATTCAGCTGGCACTGTTCTGGGAGCTGACCAGCCTGTTCTCTTTCCTGTTGATTGGCTACTGGCACCACCGCAAGGATGCACGGCGCGGCGCACGCATGGCGCTGACCGTGACAGGCACCGGCGGACTGTGCATGCTGGCGGGCATGCTGGTGTTGGGCCATATCGTGGGCAGCTACGACCTGGACCATGTGTTGGCTGCAGGCCAGCTGGTGCGCGACCACCCGCTGTACCTGGTGGCGTTGGTGTTGGTGCTGCTGGGCGCGCTGACCAAAAGCGCACAGTTTCCTTTCCATTTCTGGCTGCCGCATGCCATGGCAGCGCCCACGCCGGTGTCTGCCTATCTGCACTCGGCCACCATGGTCAAGGCCGGGGTGTTTTTGCTGGCGCGCCTGTGGCCCGTGCTCAGTGGCACGGATGAATGGTTTTGGTTGGTGGGGGGTGCGGGTGCCTGCACGCTGCTGCTGGGCGCCTACATCGCCATGTTCCAGAACGACCTCAAGGGGCTACTGGCGTATTCGACCATCTCGCACCTGGGCTTGATCACCTTGCTGCTGGGCCTGAACAGCCCGCTGGCCGCCGTGGCGGCGGTGTTCCACATCCTGAACCACGCGACATTCAAGGCATCGCTGTTCATGGCGGTGGGCATCATCGACCACGAAAGCGGCACGCGCGACATCCGGCGCCTGTCGGGCCTGCGCACCATGATGCCGGTCACGGCCACGCTGGCTACGGTGGCGGCGGCAGCCATGGCCGGCGTGCCGCTGCTCAACGGTTTTTTGTCCAAGGAAATGTTTTTTGCCGAAACCGTTTTTCTGGACGGCAGCCCGCTCATCAACAACATCTTGCCGATTGCAGCGACGGTAGCGGGTATGTTCAGCGTGGCCTACTCGCTGCGCTTCACCATTGATGTGTTCTGGGGCCCTGCCGCCACCGACCTGCCGCTGACACCGCACGAGCCCCCGCACTGGATGCGCGTTCCGGTAGAGCTGCTGGTGCTGGCTTGTCTGGTGGTGGGCATGCTGCCGGCGTGGTCTGTCGGCAAATACCTCAACGCAGCTGCCTTACCCGTGGTGGGTGGCGAACTGCCCGCTTTCAGCCTGGCGGTCTGGCACGGTCTCAACACCCCTTTTCTCATGAGCCTGGCTGCTCTGCTGGGCGGCGCAGCGGTGTACCTGGCACTGCGCTGGCAACGCGCCCGTGGACACCTCAGTGATGCACCGGGCTTGCAGCACCTCGACGGCCAGCGCATCTTTGAAAGCCTGCTGGCCAACATCAGCCTGGCCGCCCGTGTAGGCCGACGCTGGCTGGGCACACAGCGCTTGCAGTGGCAAATGCTCTGGCTGGTGTGCGCCGCACTGGCAGCGGCCACCATTCCGCTGTGGACCCGAGGGCTGCACATCGGCAACCGCACCGCCTTACCTGTTTCTGCCACCTTCATCGGCTTGTGGGCTACGGGCATGACTTGCGCCGTGGCAGCAGCCTGGCAAGCCAAATACCACCGGCTGGCAGCCCTCACGCTGATGGGCGGCGCAGGGCTGTGTACCAGCATCACCTTCTTGCTGTTCTCAGCACCCGATCTGGCCCTCACACAGCTGATGGTCGAAATTGTCACCACTGTACTGATCTTGCTGGGCCTGCGCTGGCTGCCCAAGCGCGAGCCCGATCTGCGCCCACCGGCTGCCGAAGAACTGCGCGCACGCGCACGGCGCCTGCGCGATCTGCTGCTGTCGGTGGCTGCTGGCGGTGGCATGGCGGCCCTGGCACTGGCCATGCTCAGCCGACCTTTTCCGGAGAGCACTTCCACCTTTTTTCTGGAAAACGCCCTCACAGAAGGTGGCGGCACCAACGTGGTCAACGTCATGCTGGTGGACTTCCGGGGTTTTGACACCTTTGGCGAAATTGTGGTGCTGGGTATCGTCGCGCTCACGGTCTATGCCCTGCTGCGGCGCTTTCGCCCTGCCCGCGAAACCATGGATCTGCCTGCCCAGCAGCGCGCTCTGCCCGCTGACCTGGTCACCGACCTGATCAACCCACGCCAAGCCGCCGACACCGCTGTGGGCTACCTGATGGTGCCCGCCGTGCTGGTGCGGCTGCTGCTGCCCTTTGCCATTCTGGTGGCTATCCACCTGTTCATGCGCGGGCACAACGAGCCCGGTGGCGGCTTTGTTGCAGGACTGGTGTTTTCCGTGGCGCTGCTGCTGCAATACATCGTCTCGGGCACGCAGTGGGTCGAAGCCCACATGCCCCTGACCCCCCGGCGCTGGATTGCCACTGGCCTGCTGTGCGCACTGGCCACGGGGCTGGCCTCCCTGTACTGGGGCTACCCGTTCATGACCACGCACACCGCACACCTGAACGTGCCGCTGCTGGGCGAGATGCACATTGCCAGTGCGCTGTTTTTTGACCTGGGCGTTTTCACGCTCGTTGTAGGAGCCACGCTGGTGATATTGACCTCCATTGCGCACCAGTCGGTGCGCAGCCACCGTTTCCATGCCCGCGTGGCCGAAGACGCGGCCAACCGACCAGGAGAGCAGTGATGGAGACTACCCTGGCGCTGGCCATCGGTGTGCTGACCGGATCGGGGGTGTGGCTGCTGCTGCGCCCACGCACCTTCCAGATCATCATGGGCCTGTCTTTGCTGTCCTACGCCGTCAACCTGTTTATCTTCAGTATGGGGCGACTGGGCCTGTCCACCGGCATGGAGCCCGTGCTACGCCCCGGCGTAGTGCAAGACCTGGCGCATTACGCCGACCCACTGCCGCAGGCGCTGGTACTCACTGCCATCGTCATCGGCTTTGCCATGACAGCCTTGTTCCTGGTCGTTTTGCTGGCATCTCAGGGCCTGTCGGGCACCGACCATGTGGACGGCAGTGAGCCCAGCCAAGGCCAGGAGAACGCATGACGGCGCCCCTGTTGTCCCTGGCCCAGGCCAGCATGCCGCACCTCATGCTGGCGCCCATCGTGCTGCCACTGCTGACGGCCGCGCTGATGCTGCTGCTGCGCGAAGAGCAGCAGCGCCTCAAGCTCACACTCAATGTCGGCTCCACCTTGCTCGGCCTGGTGGTGGCCATTGCCTTGCTGGCCTGGACCGATCAGCAGGGCCTGCCCACCACCCTGGGCGCCTACCTGCCCGGCAACTGGCCCGCCCCCTTCGGCATCGTGCTGGCGCTGGACAGGCTGTCTGCGCTGATGCTGGTGCTGACCAGCATGGTGGGCCTGGCATCAGCGCTGTTTGCCTCGGCGCGCTGGCACCGTGCGGGCGTGCATTACCACCCGCTGTTCCAGTTCCAGCTCATGGGCCTGGCCGGGGCTTTTCTCACGGCCGACCTGTTCAACCTGTTCGTGTTCTTTGAGATCATGCTGGCCGCCTCGTATGGGTTGCTGCTGCACGGCTCGGGACGGGCGCGGGTCAAATCCGGGCTGCACTACATCGCCATCAACCTGGCGGCCTCATCGCTGTTCCTGATTGGTGTGTCCATGCTCTACGGCATCACTGGCACCCTGAACATGGCCGATCTGGCACGCAGCATGGCCCAGATTGCCGACAGCGATCGCGGCCTGCTGCACGCTGCTGCCGGTGTGCTGGCCACGGCCTTTCTGATCAAGGCCGCCGCCTGGCCGCTGAACTTCTGGCTGGTGCCTGCCTACAGCGCCGCCACCGCCCCGGTGGGCGCGCTGTTTGCCATCATGACCAAGGTGGGCATCTACGCCATCTTGCGGCTGTGGACGCTGCTGTTTGGCACCGAATCAGGTGCCTCGGCACTGTTTGGCAGCCTGTGGCTGGTCAGCGGTGGCCTGCTGACCATGGCCTTTGGCGCCATCGGCATGCTGGGCTCGCAGCGCCTGGGGCACCTGGCCGGTTACGCCGCCGTGCTGTCGTCGGGCACCTTGCTGGCGGCCATGGGATTTGGCCACAACCTGGTCACCGGGGGCCTGCTGTACTACCTGCCCGGCTCGACGCTGGCCGTCAGCGCGCTGTTTCTGCTGTGCGACCTGATCGACCGCTGGCGCAGCGAAGGCAGCGGCACCATGCCCTACGAGCCCCACGCCGACGAGGCCCCTTTCCTCAACGCCGAGCTGATGCCCTCCAAGGGCCTGAACCTGGACGAGGACGAAGAGGTGCTGGTAGGCCGCGTGATTCCGGCCGCCGCCGCCTTCATGGGCCTGGCCTTTCTGGCCTGCACGCTGATGGTGGCCGGGTTGCCACCGCTGGCCAGCTTTGTCGGCAAGTTCGCCATGCTCACCGCCGTGCTCAACCCGCTGGGCATAGGCGCCTCTGCCGGACACCAGCCGGGCGTGAGCGGCTGGACTTTTGTGGCCCTGCTGATTGCCTCGGGGCTGCTGGCGCTGGTGGCCCTGACGCGCGCTGGCATACGCCACTTCTGGGCCGCCCACGACCGCCCTGCCCCGCAACTGCGCCTGATCGAGGGCCTGCCCATTGCCGCATTGCTGCTGTCCTGCGCCGCGCTGGCCGTGGCCGCCGGGCCAGTGATGCGCTACACCCAGGCCACTGCAGACGCCCTGCACTCGCCCGGCACCTACGTGCGCGCCGTGATGTCGGCCCTGCCCGTGCCCAAACCACCAGAGGCTCCCGTGCAGCCCGGCGACCCGGCCACCCCGGCAGCGCCAGCCGCCCCCGAGGAGAAGGCCCCATGAAGCGCATCCTGCCCTCGCCCCTGCTGTCGCTGGCGCTGTTTGGTTTGTGGCTGCTGCTCAACCGCAGCGCCAGCCTGGGCCATGTGCTGCTGGCCACCTGCCTGGCCATTGCCATCCCCTTGCTGACCGCAGGCCTGCGCCCCCTGCCCGTGCGGGTGCGCAAGCCCGGCACCATCGTGCGCCTGATGCTCACGGTGTGCGTGGACAGCATGCGCTCCAACTTCGGGGTGATGCGCTTGTTGCTGCTGCCGCACCGGCGTCGCTACCCCCCCGACTTTGTCCATGTGCCCCTGGATGTGCGCGACCCCAACGCGCTGGCCGTGCTGGCCACCATCGTCTGCATCACCCCCGGCACCGCCTGGGCCGAGCTGTCGCTGGACCGCAGCATGCTGCTGCTGCATGTGCTCGAAGTCGAAGACGCCGCCGCCATTGCCGCCGACATCAAACAGCGCTACGAGCGCCCGCTCATGGAGATTTTTGAGTCATGACCTCTCCCATCCTGTCGTGGGCCTTGCCGCTGGCCCTGCTCATGCTGGTGCTGGCCATGGG
Organism: Simplicispira metamorpha; assembly: GCF_004341365.1. Taxonomy (GTDB): domain Bacteria; phylum Pseudomonadota; class Gammaproteobacteria; order Burkholderiales; family Burkholderiaceae_C; genus Simplicispira; species Simplicispira metamorpha. The sequence continues at coordinate 53,028 of NZ_SLXH01000021.1, forward strand.
CTGCACCCTGGTGCGCCTGCTGCGCGGCCCCACCGCGCAAGACCGCGTGCTGGCCCTGGACTGCATGTACCTCAACGCCATGCTGGTGATGCTGGTGCTGGGCCTGCTCTACGACAGCACACACTACTTTGAAGCCGCCCTGCTCATGGCCATCCTGGGCTTTGTCGGCTCGGTGGCCATGGCCAAGTTTTTGCTGCGCGGCGAGGTGATCGAATGAGCGCCTCCGTGCTGCCGCTGTGGGCTGAAATCACCATCGCCGCGCTGGTGCTGTGCGGCGCAGCCATCGCCCTGCTGGGTTCGGTGGGTTTGCTGCGCCTGCCCAGCTTCTTTGAACGCGTGCATGCCCCCGCCATGATTGCCACGCTGGGCTGCTGGTGCACCATGTATGCGGCGCTGCTGTACTTTTCACTGCGCGGCGGCAGCCTGGCCGCACACCTGCTGCTGATTGCCGCCTTCATCGCCATCACCGTACCCATCACCACCATCTTTCTCATGCGCGCCGGGCTGTTCCGGGCCCGCCAGGCACGGCGCCCCGGCATCCCTCCCAGCCTGAGCCGGATCACGCCGTCGGATGTTCGTGACTCCTGAAACCATAGCTGCTCGCGCCCGCCACACAAGCCTTGCAGGCGCTTTTGACCTGATTTTCTCTGCGGGCCACCAGGGTGTGCCGTTGGTACCAAGCACCCCTACACCACCCGCCAGCGGCGCACGCCGCAGCGCATTGCCGCCATGTCCCTGACCGCCATCGCCAGCATTTGCATCGGCGCCAGCCTGGGCGCGCTGGCGCGCTGGCGCCTGGGCCTGTGGCTCAGTGCCGGGGCCGCCCTGCCCTGGGGCACGCTGGCGGCCAATCTGGTGGGCGGCTACCTGGTGGGCGTGTGCGTGGCCGCCTTCCAGGCGCTGCCGCAACTCGACCCGGCGTGGCGGCTGGCCCTGGTCACTGGCTTTCTGGGCGCGCTCACCACCTTTTCCAGCTTCTCCGCCGAAGTAGTCGCCCTGCTACAGCAAGAGCGCTACCTGCTGGCGCTGGGCTGGAGCACGCTGCACCTGCCGGGCTCATTGCTGATGACGGTGCTGGGCATCAAAAGCACTACACTTTTCATAGCTTACTGCGCCCGATAGACGCGGCCTGAAAGCCATTTTCAGTCAAACCTTTCTTGAGACTCTCCTGCACCCCATGGATGCCACTACCCAACTCAACGAACGCCGCCTGGCCGATGCCTGGGCCGAGCTGCACCTGCACGCCACCAACGGCAACCCGCTGCACGCAGACGCCCACCGGCTGGCCTTTGCCGACCCCGAATTTCTCTTCCGGCGCGAAACCCGTGGCATCCGCTTCCAGCTCGAAATGCTCAAGCCCGATCTGGGCCAGGCCGAGCAAGGCATAGAAAACACCGTGGTGGTCTATGGCAGCGCCCGCTTTGTGGCGCCCGACGAGGCCGCAGCGCAACTGGCCAGCGCCCAGGCGGGCGGCCACCCCGAGCACATCGCCCTGGCCGAGCGCGCCGTGCGCAACGCTGGCTACTACGCCCAGGCACGCCAGTTTGCCCGCCTGGTGGCCGAATACAGCAACCAGCAGACGCCCGACCAGCGCATCTACATCTGCACCGGCGGCGGCCCCGGCATCATGGAAGCGGCCAACCGGGGCGCCCACGATGTGGGTGCGCCCAGCATCGGGCTGAACATCCTGCTGCCGCACGAACAAAGCGGCAACCGCTTCATCACGCCCACGCTGAACTTCAAGTTCCACTACTTTGCGCTGCGCAAAATGCACTTCATGATCCGGGCCAAGGCGCTGGTGGCCTTCCCCGGCGGCTTTGGCACGCTCGATGAGCTGTTCGAGGTGCTCACCCTGGTGCAAACCGGCAAGGCCAAGCCCGTGCCCATCATCCTGTTTGGCAGCGAATACTGGAAGCACCTCATCAACTTTGACGTGCTGGTGCAAGAAGGCACCATCAGCGCCCAAGACCTGGACTTGTTCCACTACACCGATGACCCGGTGCAGGCATGGCAGCACATCCAGCGCTTTTACCAACTGCCCGCTTGATCGGGCAACGCTGCCCATTCACCCGCCCCAGGCGCCAGCGTGCGGCGGGTGGCGTAACAGCCCGGCGCCACACCGCCAAACACTATTGATTTGATAGCTGCTTGCGCCCTTCCAGCGGGCGCCAGAGCCAGTTTTTATTCAATATCTTCGGCCAGCGCCGCAGCGCTGCCTTCGGGTGCGGGCAGCGCCTGCACATCGCGCAGCTTGCGCTGGATGGCGCGGGTGCGCACGCCCACCTCGTCAAACTTCTTGGCGGCAGCATCGATGGATTTTTTGGTGGCATCGACCGCGTCGCCAAACTTGGCAAACTCCGTCTTGACCATGCCCAGCAGGTGCCAGACCTCGGACGAGCGCTTTTCAATCGCCAGCGTCTTGAAGCCCATTTGCAGGCTGTTGAGCATGGCCGCCAGGTTGGCCGGGCCCGTCACCATCACGCGGCAATCGGTCTGGATGAACTCCACCAGCCCCGGGCGGCGCATCACTTCAGCGAACAAGCCCTCGGTGGGCAAATACAGCACGGCAAAGTCGGTGGTGTGCGGCGGCGAGACGTATTTGCTGAAAATCTTTTTCGCCTCCAGCTTGATGGAAGTCTCGAAAGCATTGCCCGCCGATGCGATGGCCAGCTTGTCCGCCGTGTCCTGCGCGTCCATCAGCCGCTGGTGCTGCTCTACGGGGTATTTGGCGTCAATGGGCAGCCACACCGGGTGCTCATCGCTGCGGCCCGGCAGGCGGATGGCAAATTCCACCAGCTCATCGCTGCCCGGCACGGTTTTCACGTTTTTGGCGAACTGGTCGGGCGTGAGCACGTTGTCGATGATGGCCCCCAGCTGCATCTCGCCCCAGGTGCCGCGCGAGCGCACGTTGGTCATCACGCGTTTGAGGTCACCGACGCTGCCGGCCAGGGTCTGCATCTCGCCCAGGCCCTTGTGGACTTGCTCCAGCCGCTCAGACACCAGCTTGAACGATTCGCCCAGGCGCTGCTCCAGCGTGGCGTGGAGCTTTTCGTCCACGGTGCGGCGCATTGCTTCAAGCTTGGTGGCGTTGTCTTGCTGGATGGCGGCCAGGCGCTCGTTGAGCGCGCTGCGCAACTGCTCGGCGCTGTGCTGGTGGCCCTGCGCCATGCCGGTGAGTTGCTGCGAGACGGCGTCTTGCAGCACGGCAAACTGGTTCTTGATTTGCCCACCGTTGCCTTCGAGCTGGTCTTTCAGCGCGGTGGACATCACGCCCAGCTGCCCCTGGATGTCGGATTTGAGCGAGTCCAGCGTCTGGCGCGTGGCCGCCGTCAACGCCTCAAAGCGCTCCTGGATGCGCTGCTCGAACAGCGCCGCGCTCTCGGCCATGGCGGTGCGTGCCTGCACGGTTTCGCTCGCCAGCGAGGCGACGATGGTCTGCTGCTCCGTGCGGCCACTGCGCGATTCGGCCACAGCCTGGGCCAGCTGGGCATCGACCGCGTGGCGCAGGGTTTCGAGCGTGGTGTTGGTGTGCTGGGTAAAGCCGCGCAGCTGCTGGGCCAGGCCGTTGAAGGCACCGTCGTTCTTGGCCATGGCCAGTTGCGTGGCCTGGGCCAGTTGCTCCAGCGCCTGCAAGCGCTGTGGCCATTCGGGCGGCAAATCGACGCGCGGGCGCCGCACCAGCAGCACCGCCTGCAACACCACGACGACGGCCAACGCGGCCAGCACAAGTTCTGTTTGCATTGTCTGTGATTTACTATTATTTTGATAGCTATAAGCGCTTATCTGGCGGGCGACAAATGCCAATTTGCTTCTATTTTTACAACCGGTTGGCGCTGCTACGCTGGTGCGCTGGCGCCGCGTCGGGGGTGTTGACCGGCGTCAGTGCCCCGCGCCCGCCCAAAAAGGCGATCAGGTTGTCGGCGGCCAAATCGGCCATGGCGCGGCGCGTGGGCACGGTGGCGCTGGCAATGTGCGGTGTGAGCACCACGTTGGGCAAGTCCAGCAGGGCCGGATGCACCTGCGGCTCGCCCTCGAACACGTCCAGCCCGGCGGCGGCAATGCGCCGCTGGCGCAGCGCCTCTGCCAGTGCCGCGTCATCAACGATGCCGCCGCGCGCAATGTTGACCAGCGTGGCGCTGGGCTTCATCTGCGCCAGCTCGGGCGCACCGATGGTGTGGTGTGCCTCTGCCGTGTAAGGCAGCACCAGCACCAGGTGGTCGGCGCTGCGCAGCAATTCGTCTTTACTGACGTAGCGGGCGCGACACTGGGCCTCGGTGGCAGCATTCAGGCGCGTGCGGTTGTGGTAGATGACGTTCATGCCAAAGCCGTGCGCGCCGCGCCGCGCAATGCCCTGGCCGATGCGGCCCATGCCCAAAATTCCCAGTGTGCTGGCGTGGATGTCGGCGCCCGCCAACAGGTCATAGCGCCAGGTGGTCCACTGCCCGGCACGCAGGTAGTGCTCGGCCTCGGCCATGCGCCGCGCGGTGGCCATGAGCAGTGCAAAGCCGAAATCGGCCGTGGTTTCGGTCAGCACATCGGGCGTGTTGGTGCCTTGCACGCCAGCACGGGTCAGCGCCTCCACATCAAAGTTGTTGTAGCCCACGGCCATGTTGGCCACGATGCGCAGGCGCGGGCAAGCGGCCAGCAGTGCAGCATCAATGCGCTGGCTGCCGGTGGTGAAGGCGCCGTCTTTGTCGGCCAGGCGCGCAGCCAGCTCGGCAGGAGTCCAGATGGCGTCGGCCTGGTTAGCCTCGACGTCAAAGTGCTCGGACAAGCGCTGCACCACCTCAGGAAAAATAGCCCGGGTGATAAGAATGCGGGGGCGTGCGGTCATCAAAGTGCTTTCTCTCATGGCGGGTGCGAGCGTCACAGCAGCCAGATCCACGTCATCACCCCGAACAGCGGCACCAGAATGGCGCCCGACCAGAGCATGTAACCAAAGAAGCTGGGCATTTTCACGCCACGGTCTTCGGCGATGGCCTTGACCATCAGGTTGGGCGCATTGCCGATGTAGGTGTTCGCCCCCATGAACACGGCCCCCGCCGAGATGGCGGCCAGCGTCGGCGCCAGCTGGGCCATGAGCGTGGCCGGGTCGCCCCCAGCGGTGTTGAAGAACACCAGGTAGGTAGGTGCATTGTCCAGAAACGATGACAGCAGGCCCGTGGCCCAGAAATACATCGCCGGGTCGGGCGAACCATCGGGCCGGGTCACGGCATGGACGATGGCGCCAAACGGGCCGTTGGTGCCCGCCTTGAGCATGGCAATCACCGGGATGATGGTGAGAAAAATGCCCGCAAACAGCTTGGCCACCTCCTGCATGGGGGCCCAGCCAAACTGGTTGTTCTCATGCACGGCTTTGGGCGTGAGCCACAGCGACAGCAGTGTCACCACCACCAGCCCCACATCGCGCACGATGCCCGGCAGGCCCACTTCGGTGCCCGCGATATGGAACGCTACGGGCGACTTCCAGAAGCCACTGAGCAGCACCAGCCCAACCACCACAGCCAACAAGGCAAAGTTGACCTGGCCCTCAAAGCCGAAGCCGCACGTGTCAGGCGTGGGGTCTGGGCGCTGCACCTCGCCTGCCTTGCGGAAAAACCAGCTGTCCAGGACGTAAAACAGCGCCAGCAAAGTGCCCACCAGAAACAGCGTTTCCGGAAAGATGTGGCGTACTGTCCAGAAAAAGTCCACGCCCTTCAAAAACCCGAGGAACAAGGGCGGATCACCCAGCGGCGTGAGCGAACCGCCCGCATTGGAGACGATGAAGATAAAAAACACCACCACATGCGCCTTATGGGCACGGTTGTCGTTGGCGCGGATCAGAGGCCGTATCAGCAGCATGGAGGCGCCCGTGGTGCCCATGAAGCTGGCCAGCACCGCCCCGATGGCCAGAATGGCCGTGTTCAACCCCGGGCTGCCGTGCAGGTTGCCACGGATGTAAATGCCCCCGGCCACCGTGAACAAGGCGGTGAGCAAGATCACAAAAGGCAGGTACTCGGCCAGCAGCGCATGCACCAAATTGACGCCTGCCGCCCCCGTGCCAAACACAACGGCAAAAGGCAGCAAAAACGCCAGTCCCCAGGCCGCAGCGACCTTGCCGTAGTGGTGGTGCCAGAAAATCGGTGCCAGCAGCGGCAACAGTGCAATCGACAACAAGATGCCTGCAAACGGTGCCCCCCACCACAAGGCCAGTGAGGCGCCGTCCAGATCAGCAGCCAGTGCCAGTGCCGGTGTAGCCCCAAGCACGGCCAACGCCAGCCAACGAAAAGCTTTCATGGATATAGATCTCCCTGGAAATTGAGAAGAAAGGCCGCAAAACGCCATGAAAGCCATAAAGACCATGGAGGGAGCGGCGCGCACCAGGTGCGCTGCTCTGCGCACCTGGCGCAGTCTGTAGCCGAAGCCCCAGGCCAGCGCAGGCGCTACAGCCCAACCTGCCGCAGTGGCCCGGTGGCGCCAGTGCAGGTCAACGCCATTTATTGTGCCAGCCCACTGCTGCGCGCAGCAGTGCGCCAAGGGGCAAGCCACGGGGTCTTTGTTTTCCAGTCAACTGCGCCTTATTGGGTCATAAACTTCAAAAACTGCTTGCATTTGTCGAGACAGCACCTAGAATCCCTCTCATGCTGCACTGCAACATGATTTTCAAGCATGGTCAGCGCAGATGTCTGTGACTTTTTGGCCCTTGGCCATCTATTTTTGGAGAAATGACATGACGCTGACCGCTGAACAAATTCTGGCCGCCCACAAAGCCAACATCGAAACCCTGTTTGGTTTGACCAGCAAGGCGTTTGAAGGTGTGGAAAAGCTGGTCGAGCTGAACGTGACGGCTTCGCGTGCTGCACTGACCGAAGCTGCCAACCACAGCCAAGCCATGCTCAACGTCAAAGACGCCCAAGAACTCCTGGCTCTGCAGGCCGGCCTGTTCCAGCCCTTGGCAGAAAAGGCAGCCGCGTACAGCCGCCACCTCTATGACATCGCCTCGGGCACAGGCTCTGAGTTCGGCAAGGCCTTCGAATCCAAGGCGGTTGAAGCACAAAAGAACCTGACCGACCTGGTCGAAACTGCGACCAAGAACGCCCCCGCCGGTTCCGAAACCGCTGTGGCCGTGATGAAGAGCGCCGTGTCTGCTGCCAACAACGCCTACGAATCCGTGCAAAAGGCTGTCAAGCAAGCCTCTGACGCTGCTGAAGCCAACTTCAACGCCGTGGCAGCGTCTGCCGCAGACGCTGCCAAGTCGGCTGTGCCACGCAAGCGCTGAGCTCTCAGGTTTGAGCATCCCCTTCTCGGTCAGACCGGGGGATGATCCAGCTCCTACCAGTTGTCTCCTTGGATCCTCCCGAACAGCGAGTTCCAGGATCCCTTCAAAGCCCGGCTTGTCCGGGCTTTTTTTGTCTGTGGCTTTGATCCATGGCACGTTATTGCACCAAGCTGATTGCGAATAGTTCGCGTTTGATCTATTATCAGGACGTTTCTCACCACCAAAGCGATCCATGCGACACACCCTCACCGCCGCGCTGGCGGCTTGCTCATTGCTGACCTTGGCACAGGGGGCGCAGGCCCAGGATCAGGTCGTCAATCTGTATTCAGCACGCCACTACACCACGGATGAAGCGCTCTACAGTGGCTTTACCAAAGCCACGGGCATCAAGATCAACCGGGTAGATGCAGATGATGCGGGCATTCTCGCCCGCCTGAAAGCCGAAGGTTCGGCCTCTCCTGCTGACGTGATTTTGCTGGTGGATGCAGCACGCCTGTACAAAGGCGAAGTGGACGGTCTGTTCCAGCCCATCCATTCCCAAGTGCTCAACGACGCCATACCAGCCAATCTGCGCAGCCAGCCCGCAGCCAACGGTGGTGGCATTTCCTGGTTCGGGTTGTCCACACGCGCACGTGTCATCGTCTACAACAAGGTTAAGGTACAAAAGAGCGATGTGGACACTTACGAAGATTTGGGCGACCCCAAGAACAAAGGCAAGCTGTGCATCCGCTCAGGCTCTCACCCCTACAACCTGAGCCTTTTCGGTGCCGTCACAGAGCACCTGGGCGAGCCCAAAGCAGAAGCCTGGCTCAAAGGCATGGTGGCCAACCTGGCCCGCCCGCCCAAAGGGGGTGATACCGACCAGATCAAGGCCGTAGCCGCTGGCGAATGCGACATTGCCGTGACCAACAGCTACTACCTGGCACGCCTGCTGCGCTCCAACAAGCCTGAAGATGTGGCTGTCGCCAATAAGGTGGGTGTCGTATTTCCTAACCAGCAGTCTTGGGGAACGCACTTGAACATTGCTGGCGGCGCCGTAGCCCGCCATGCCAAAAACCAGGCCAATGCCGTCAAGTTTCTGGAGTACCTGGCCAGCCCGCAAGCACAAAACTATTTTGCCAACGGCAACAACGAATGGCCCACAGCCAAAGGCGTGGTCGTAGAGAACCCGGCACTCAAGGCCATGACCGGTGGTGTGGCTTTCAAAAGCGAAACCATTCCGATCAGCGCGGTGGGTGCCAACATCCCCAAAGTGCAGCAAATGCTCGACCGCGTGGGCTTTCCCTGAAGCTTCGCCCCCTCATCTGAACCCAGCCCGGCTTGCCGGGCTTTTTCACGCCCAAAACCAAGACAAGAGCACGTCATAATTGACGCTTACGTCAACACCATCCACAGGAGACAACATGGAAATCAAGGGCAACGTATTCATCGTGACAGGCGGCGCATCGGGCCTGGGCGAAGGCACGGCACGCATGCTGGCGCAGCAAGGCGGTACCGTCGTCATTGCCGATATGCAGGAAGAAAAAGGCCAGGCCGTTGCGCGCGACATTGGCGGGGCCTTTGTCCGCTGCGATGTCAGCAACGAGGCCGATGGCCAGGCCGTGGTGGCCAAAGCCGTGTCGCTGGGACGCCTGGCGGGCTTGGTCAATTGTGCTGGCATCGCGCCGGCTGAAAAAACGGTAGGCAAAAACGGCGCCCATGCACTGGCCGTGTTCAGCAAAACCATCACGGTGAACCTGATTGGCACCTTCAACATGATTCGTCTGGCCGCCGAAGCCATGTGCAAAAACGAACCCGAAGCCACCGGCGAACGTGGTGTGCTGATTTCCACCGCCAGCGTGGCCGCCTACGATGGCCAGATTGGCCAAGCAGCCTATAGCGCCTCCAAGGGTGGTGTGGTTGGCATGACGCTGCCGATTGCGCGCGACCTGGCACGCAACGGCATCCGCAACATGACCATTGCCCCAGGCATTTTTGGTACGCCCATGCTGTTTGGCATGCCCCAGGAAGTGCAGGATGCACTGGCAGCTGGAGTGCCCTTCCCCAGCCGCCTGGGCACCCCCCAAGACTACGCCCGTCTGGTAAAGCACATTCTGGAAAACGACATGCTCAATGGCGAAGTTATTCGCCTTGATGGCGCTATTCGCCTGGCACCACGCTGATGATGGGGGTCGCCGCTGGCGGCGACCCCGGCGGTTTCAGATGTAGTGGGGGGCGCCTATGCACGGCCTGCGTAAGCCAGCCCCGACGCCACACCGCCAAAAAGATCCCCCTCGACCAACGCAACACCCGGAAAAGCTTGCGCCAGCGCCGACTGAAACGGGCGCAGTGCCGATGAACCTCCGGTCAAGTACACCGCCGCCAATTGCTGCGGCGCCACACCAGCGCGGCGTACGCACTCTTGCGCACAGGCGACCACACGCCCCAAAAGTTGATCTAAATGCTGCGCCAGATCGGCAGGCGTCAGTTGCACGGCCAAGCCCGTCTCGACGCTTTCGAGTGCAATGGTTTGTGCCGCCTCCACGCAAGAGCAGCCAATTTTGGCCTGCTCCACCGCATTGGCAATGCGGTGCCCCAGGTGTTCACGCAGCACCACCATCAAGCGCTGGTGCAAGCGCTCATCGCTGTAGTCCTCACGCAGGGCTTGGGTTTCACGCAGTGCTTTGGGCGATGAAAGCCAATGGATCAAGTGCCAGGTGGCCAGATCAAAAAACACCCGGCTGGGCACCTCACGCCCCTTGGGGCCAGTGTGCCGGTAGCCCAGCAGGGGCATGACCTGCTCCAGATTGAGCTTCTGGTCGTAGTCGGTGCCGCCAATGTGTACACCGGCAGTGGCCAGAATGTCAGCGCTGCGGTCGGGTTGCTGCATGCGTTCAGGCCCCAGACGCACCACCGTGAAGTCAGACGTGCCGCCACCAATGTCCACCACCAGCACCGTGCGCTCGGCGGTCAGACGGCGCTCGTAGTCCAGAGCGGCAGCAATGGGCTCCAGTTGGAAGCTGACTTCCTCAAAGCCACAGCGCGATGCCGCCTGCAACAGCATGGTCTGCGCCAGCCGATCGCGTTCGGGGTTGTCGTCCACAAAATGCACTGGACGCCCCAGCACCAGGTGGCGTGGCAAGCCCCCCAACTGCACCTGGGCGCGCCGCACCAATTCCAACAGGAATCGACCGATGATGTCCTGGAAACTGACCAACTCGTTATGGATAGCGGTTTTCTCCAGGAGCAAAGGGCTCCCAAGCAGACTTTTGAGCGAGCGCATCAAGCGCCCCTCATGCTCAGCCAGATACAAACCAATCGCTTCGCGCCCAAAATGGGTGCTGTGGGTTTCCGTATTGAAGAACAACGCGGTGGGCAGCGTGGTGGCAGCGCCCTCCAAGGCGATCAGACGGGCGTTTTCTGGGCCATGGGCCCAGGCGACGGCTGAATTGGAAGTACCGAAATCAATGCCCAGCGTGCCGGGAAGAATGCTTGTCATGCGCAGCACGTCAAAAAAGTCGGCGATTGTGGCACAACCCTTTCAAGATCGGCACCCGATGCCGCAAGGGCATCTACAGGGACTCAAAACACCCAGCACCGATGTGCATTGCACCAACGCTACCCGCCACAGGCCACAGCAAAATCTGCGGTCGCACAGCCCGGCGCTGGGCACCTCAGGTGGAACCCAAGGCAGTGACCGGATCGAGCCGGGCTGCGTGGCGCGCGGGCATGTAACCAAACACCAGGCCCGTCGCCACGGCGCAGGCAAAGGCGCCAGCCATGAACGAGAGCGAAAACACCACCGGCACACCCGCCGCGATCAGCGCAGCGCCCACCCCCACACCGATGACCACCCCCGCCACGCCACCGACCAGGGTGACCAGCAGTGCCTCGGTCAGGAACTGGCGCAGGATGTCGCGCTGGCGCGCTCCCGTGGCCATGCGGATACCGATTTCGCGGGTGCGCTCGCGCACGGTCATCAGCATCACGTTCATGACGCCAATGCCGCCGACCAGCAAAGACACGGCGGCGATCAGGCCCAGCATCAGGGTCATGGCGCGGCGCGTTTCGGCCTCGGCCTGCAGCTTGGCTGCGGCATTGCTGATGCCAAAGTCCTCGCGGCCATGGCGTGACAAGAGCAGCCGATGCACCGCCGCCTCTGCCGCCTGCACCAGCGCCACCGAGGCCGCGGTCACCACGGTGTAGTCGGGCTGCGTTTGTGCTTGGTACACCCTGGCACGGCCACCCTGGTAGGGGATAAAAACCATGTCGTCGTAACTTTGCGCCCCCGAATCGCTGCCGCGCTCGGCCATCACGCCAATCACCTCGAAGGGCGAGTTGCCGATCAGCAAGAACTTGCCCAAGGGGCTTTGCGCACCGGGGAAAAAGTGCGCCCGCGCCTGGCTGCCCAGCACCACCAGCGGCGCCAGGCTGCGGTCTTCGGCGTCGGTGAAATAGCGCCCCTGCTGGAGCTTCCAGTGGTGTACCTCGGGCATCACGTGGCTGCTGGCAAACACATACACCTGGCGGTCGGCATTGCCATAGCGCACCGTGATCGGGTCGCCAATGATGGGCATCACATGGCCCACTTCGGGCAACTGGGCAATGGCCTGCAAATCTTCGGGCGTGATCACCCCCGCTGGCCCCCCGCTGGGCGGCGCGCGCCCGCCCAGGTACATGAGGGTGGTGCCCAGGGTGCCCATTTGCGCCACCACGCGCTGCTGGGCGCCCTCGCCCACGGCCAGCATCACGATCACCGAGGCCACGCCGATGACGATGCCCAGCAGCGTCAGTCCGGTGCGCACGCGGTTCAGCCGCATGCCGCGCCATGCAGTGCGCAGGGCCTCGCGCATTTCGCCCCAAAAGGCGCGGCGCGGGCCACCACCTTCACTATATTTTTGATAGCTGCTAGCGCTTACCCAGTGGGCGCCAGAGGCCGATTTGTCTTGTATTTTTGGAGATTCAGGGGCGCTGTCGGCAACGATCTCGCCATCGCTGATTTCGATCACCCGGCGGGCCTGCGCGGCCACGGCCCGGTCGTGGGTGATAAGGATGATGGTGTGCCCGGCATCGGCCAGCGTGTGCAGCAAGCGCATCACTTCGGCACCGCTGTGGCTGTCCAGCGCCCCGGTGGGCTCATCGGCGAGCAGGATGCGCCCGCCGTTCATCAGCGCCCGGGCAATCGACACGCGCTGCTGCTGTCCGCCCGACAACTGGCTGGGCCGATGGCCCAGCCGCTCGCCCAGGCCCAAGCGCGTCAGCAAAGCAGCGGCGCGTTCTGCCCGTGGGCCTTCGGGCATACCAGCGTAGATGGCGGGCATCTCGACGTTCTCTTGCGCCGATGCGCTGGCAATGAGGTGGTAGCCCTGAAAGACAAAACCAAAGGCCTCGCGGCGCAGCCAGGCCAGGGCATCGGCGTCCATCGTGGCCACATCCTGGCCCTGGAAGTGGTAGCTGCCCGCACTGGGGCGGTCCAGGCAGCCCAGCAGATTCATGAGGGTGGATTTGCCCGAGCCCGATGCGCCCACGATGGCGACAAACTCGCCAGCGTGGATGCGCAGCGACACCCCGCGCAGCACCTCGACGGCGGGCGCGCCGTCTGCACCGCCGCCGTAGCTGCGGCGGATGCCCTGCAACGCGATCAGCGGCAGCGCGTCAACGGAGGGATCGGCGCTCACCACTGAAACCTTGGAGGACCACTGTCGTCACTGCGCTCACCCGTGACCAATTGCTCGCCCTCTTGCAAGCCCTGGCGCACTTCGGCCAGGTGCCGACTGCGCACCCCGACCTGCACGGCGCGCTCTTGCACACGGCCATCGGCGGGCAGCACCCGGGCGGTGTGGGTGTGGGGCTGGCCGGGCGCGCTGGCCGGCGCGGTGAGTGCGGTGAGCGCCGTCAACGGCACGGCGATCACGTCCTGGGCCTGGGCGGTGATGAAGCTGGCCTGTGCGGTCATCTGCGGCATCAACTCACCATCGCTGTTGTCCACGTCAAACAGCACGGTGTAGGCCACAGCCTTGGTGGCGGCGGGTGCGGCCATGCCGCTGCCTTTGCCATCGCCCCCGGGCGGTGCGGGCAGCACCTGGCGCACGCGGCCCGTCCAGCGCCGGGGTGCGGCCTCTTCGTGGCTGCCCAAGGTGGTGAAGTACACCGCCATGCCAGGCTTGACGCGGCGCACATCGGCCTCGGACACCTCCGTCCACACGGTCATGGCCGACAGGTCAGCAATGCGCAGGATGGTGGGGGTCTGGTAAGTGGCGTTCAGCGTTTGCCCTTCGCGCGCTTCCAGCGACACCACGGTGCCCGCCATGGGGGCGTAGATGCGGGTGTAGCCCAGCCGGGCCTCATCGGCCTTGAGCGTGGCCTGGGTCTGGGCAATCTGCGCCTGAAGGTGGTCGATGCGGGCCACAGCCGATGCCAGCGTGGCCTGGGCCACCTCGACGTCTTCCAGCCGCGTCGCGCCGCCCTGCGCCAGCCGCTGCTGGCGCCCATGCTGCTGGCTGGCCAACTGGTGCTGCGCGTGCTGCTCGGCCAGCTGCGCGCGCAGCCCGGCCAGCGCGGCACGCCCGCCATCCACGCTGGCCTGCTGCACGCTCGGGTCGATTTCGACCAGCAGCTGGCCTTTTTTGACCTCGGTGCCGGGCTGCACATGCAAGCGCGTGACCTGGCCCGACACTTGCGCGCCCACGTCCACATAGCGGCGCGGCTGCAAGGTGCCAATGGCAGTGACATGGGCCTCGACCGTGCCACGTCCGACCGTGATGGTCTCGTAGCGCGCGCCCTCCTGGCGCACACCGGCCAGCGCCAGGGCAGCCACTGCGCCCAGACCCGCCAGCACGGCCACCCGGGCAGCCCAGCGCGGCCATGCGCTCAACAGCGCCACCGTGGCCACGGCGCCCACCGACCAAAATCCCAGGCACGCCACCACCCCCACCGAACCACCCCAGGCTTGCTGGCAAGGGAGGGCCACCGCCCCCAACAGCAGTGCGCCCGCCCAGCGCAGCCAGCGGCGCCGTGTGCTGGGCACTTCGCGCAGGCCAGAGCACTGCTCGCAGTGGCGATCCATCGCCAACGCCAGCGCCAACATGCCGCCCCACGCCAGCCCCAGAGACACCAGGGATGCCTGCCATGCGCTCATGCCAGACTCCCCTGGTGAGCAGCCACCGAGGGCAGATCCGGTCGCACGGGTCGGTGCGGTGGTGTGCCCGCTGCACCGCGCCGGTGCAGCCAGCGCACGGCCCATGCCGCTGCCACGCCCGTGGTCAGGACAAACAGCTCCACGCCAGCGCTCTCCCAGTCGCCGCGCAGGATTTGTGCGGGCAGATGGTCGCCCGTGGTCAGCAGGTTGAGCACCGGCAGCAGCAGGCACAGTGCGGCCAGCGCGCCCATTTGCTCGCGCCACGCTACAGCCGGGGGACGGGCCAGAGCATGTACCAGGGTCAACGCCCACAACCCAAAGAAAACGCCCAGTTCCCAGTCATCGCGGTGCGCCAGGCCCACCGGAACCAGGCGGTTGGCCCACAGGTAGCCCACGCACCCCACCGCCAGACCGGCGATGGCCGCCACGTTCAACCCCTCGATCAACCGATACACGCGCGCGGTGGCTTCGCCAAACTCGCCCTGGTGCCTGGTGCGGCGCTTGACCATGAACAAAATAGCGCCCGTGGCCATCATGGCGCTGCCCGCCAGGCCGCCAACGAAATACAGCCACTTGAGCGCCAGCCCACCAAAAGTGACCATGTGCAGCCCGCCGATGACCGACTGGGCCAGCGCAGCGGTGCCGCCCTCCACACTGCCGGGCAAGCGCACTTGCAGCACATCGCCCGTGGCAGCAGAGAACATCGCCAAACCGGTGGTGGCGCTCAGGCGCTGGCGCAGGGCGTCGTCGTGGTTCCAGCCGTACACGCCGATGCGCGCCGCCGCATCGCCTGGGTGGTCGATTACCACGGCCCGCACCGGCTGCCCCATCAACTGCTGCCCGCGCAATACGAACGGCTCCAGATCGGGAACGGCCATGGCGCGGCCCGCTGGCTGGGGCTTGCCGGGCTCGTTCAGCGCGACCTGGAACGCGCGCATGGCATCGCTGCCCCCTCCGAACTGCGCAATGACCCCCGCTGGCATGAAGGTCAGGCCCGAGATCACGATACCGGTGTAGGCGATCATGAACTGGAACGGCAGGGTCAGCACCGCCACGGCGTTGTGCGCATCCAGCCAACTGCGCTGGCCTTTGCGGGGGCGAAAGGTGAAAAAATCCTTGAAGATGCGCCGGTGCGTGATGACGCCACTGACCAGCGCCACCAGCATGGCCATGGCGGCAATGCCCACGATCCACAAGCCCACCTGGCCAGCGTGCAGCTCGTAGTGGAAATCGACGAAATGGTGGCCACCCAGGGTCTGGCGTGCGACCGACGTGGGCCTGGCCGCAAGCGGCGCTCCTGTGGTGGTGTCCAGATCCACCGAGGCGTACTGTTGCTGGCGGTCAAACCAGTACACCCGCAAAGGGCCAGCGCCTTGCGCATCCGACGGCCACAGCTCCCACATGGCAGCGCCGGGGTGGTGTTTTTCCATGTAGTTCGCCGCCCAGGCCAGCCGCTGCCCCAGTGGCGCCGTGGGCATGGCCGGGACCGCGAGGGCGGCGGCTTCCTCTGCATGGTGCTCGGGTGTCATCCAGTGGGTGATGGGCTCGTCAAACACGGCCAGCGTGCCCGTGAGAAACACCGCAAACAGCAACCAGGAGAACCACAGGCCGCACCAGGTGTGCAGCCAGGCCTGCGCCTGCCGAAACCCGCCCTGTCCGGCGCCATGGCTTTGTTTTGTACTGCCCATGTCAGCCCTCCAGGCGCGCCAGCAGCGCCGCCAATCCAGCCAGGGCAGCGGCAGGCACCAGCAGCCCCATCCACACACGGCCCAGCGGTACGGGAGCAAAGGCCCAGACCACGGCCCCCACGTACACCACAAAACTCAACTGCACCCCTGCCAGCACCGCCTCAGCCCGCCCGGGCAAGGCCACGCCGCAAAAAACCACCCAGGCGCTGGCCAGCAGGTAGCCGCCCAGCACGGCAGCGGTCACACGGGAGAGCAGGCCCAGGCCCGGTCTATGGATCACAAACGGGTTCATTCAGCCACCACAGGAAAAGAAAAGACAGAGGGATGGGTCAATGGATCAGGGCGTGCCGTCAAAACCGCCCTTGCAACGTCACCACCACCGTGCGTTTTTCACCGTAGAAGTTGCCGTAGCCCGCATAGCCGACGGTGCTGTAGTAGGTCTTGTCGAACAGGTTGCCGATGTTCATGGCCACACTCCAGTCTTTGTCAATGGCGTAACCCAGGCGTGCCGACCACACGGCATAGCCCGGTGCCGTGAACTGGTAAGGCTGCCATTTGCCGTCATAGCGGCCAGTGGCCGGGTTGTAGGCACTGATGCCCGCGGCACGGAAGTGCTTGCCCTGCGCCACCACGCCAGTGCCCAGACTCCAACCGCGCAGCGCACCACTGAAGCGGTAGTCCCCCCATGCTTTGAACAGGTGGCGCGGCGTGACGGTGCTAAAGCGTGCATCGTCCTTGCGCTTGTCCACGTTGTCGTTGAACGTGTAGCCCACGGCCACCTGCAAATTCGGCGCCACCTTGCCGGTCAACTCCAGATCGATGCCCTGGCTGCGCTGGTAGCCGTCGCGAAAGTAGCAGCAGCCGCCGCGCCAGTCGGTCTGCGGGTAGGCGGGGTCCACCACGCCCTGCCCTTTCTTCTCAGTGCGAAACAGGGCTGCGCTGGCGGTCAGGCTGCGGCTCCACTCCCCCTTGATACCCAGCTCATAGGTACGCCCGCGCACCGGGTCGAGTGGTGCGCCCGGCAGCGGCGCAGAGAACTTGCCCGCCTGCGACTGGTAGATTTCTGCCGTGCTGGCATAAACACTGGTGGTGGACGAGAGGTCATAGACCACGCCAGCGTAGGGCACGAACACATGGCCCTCGCGGCTTTGCGCGGTCAGCTTGCCGTCCATGCCGTGCTGGGTGCTGCGGTCTTGCAACGTATAGCGCCCGCCCAGCACCACCGCCCAGCGCTCGAGCGGACGCAGGCGCACCGAGCCGTAGAGGCCTGATTTTTGCGCATTCGTCTGGGAGCCAGTAGTCCAGTCGCCCAGCGGAAAGCCCGGGTCCAGCGGCGGCGTGCGATCGAAGATATTGGCCGGCCCGATGCGGGGCCACAGGCTGCGGCTGACATCACGCGTGCGCTGCACATCCATCCCAAAAATCAGATCGTGGCGCTGGCCAAAGGCGTCGAAACCGCCCTGCGCGTTGACGTCCAGGCTGGTTTCGCGCTCTTTGGCCATGCCCTGGTGAATCCACCAGTCGGTACCAAGCAGCGTACCGGGCGCAGGCGCACCCTCAATCTCGGCCGCGTTGACGCCCTCATTGAAGCGGGTGTGCCGCAGTTGTGCCTTGAGCAGCCAGCTCGGTGAGAGCTGGTGCTCCAGCTTGGCGAACAGCGCCGTGTTCTCGCGGTGAATCCAGTTCCAGGGAGCACCCATGTTGGTGCTGCGCGGCAGACCGATGTCGCTGCCGTCGGCGTAGCGCGGCAGACTGGCATTGAAGCCTGGGTTGCGGTCGTTCTGGTAACTCGTGCCCAGGGTCAGCAGGGTTTCGGGCCCGACGTCCACTTCCACGGTGCCATAGAGCATCTTGCGCTGCAGCCGCGAGGGCTCGGCCATCTCGTGGCGGTAGTGCGAGACCGCCACCAGCCGAGCGCGCACGCTGCCCTCGGCGTTGAGGGGGCCAGTGGTATCCAACTCGGCGCGGTAGTTGGACAAGCTGCCCGCCGACAACAGCACCTGGGTCTGGCGCTTGGCCAGCGGGCGCTTGTAGGTGAAGTTGATGACACCGCCCGCCTCGCCCGCACCAAACAGCCCATCGGCGCCGCGCAGCAGGCTCACGCTGTCGAACTGCGCCATGTCCTGGCTGCGGCTGCCCGAGCGCGTGGAGCCGGCACCGCCGCCGTCATAGCGGATGTTGGTGATCGGCAGACCGCGCGCCTGGTAGGCGGTGTCCAGCCATGTCTCTTCGCGCGTCACGCCGGTGGTCTGGCCCATCACATCGTCGAGCGTGCGCAGCGCCTGGTCGTCCATGCGCTGGCGCGTCACCACCGTGACCGACTGGGCGATTTCGCGCAGCGACTGCGCCGTCTTGCCCACCTCCACACCGCGCGGCATGTAGGTACCGCTGGATTCGCTGTACACGTTGGGCGCTGCTTTTTCGGTCACCCGCACTTCGTCCAATGCGGGGGCAGTGCTGGCCGATGTCGGCGCCTCCTGTGCAAAGCTGGCACGGGGCAAGGCACTGACCAGGCAGGCGGCCGCAGCAACAGCATGCAAAGCAGCGGGTGCAGCGCGGCGAAAGGAAGGGGGACAGCGGTAAGGCATAGAGCGGTTCGTTATCAAGGGCCATGGAAGGCGCCCCACCGAGAAGGCCCACGGAGCGAGGCTGCGACAGCGCGCAACGTGGAAGCGCGCTGCAACAAACGGCACACACACCACAACCTATCGCCCCGCACAGACCACGGTAGTGGACGGCAAGGAATGCTGTGGCTGGGAGGGCAAAAACCGCACCGGGCTGGCAGTCAGCATGAAAATGAGATTGATTCTCAACAACATGCGGAATGCGATTCTAAATGCCAAATCCGACGTTGGAACCGGCTGTGGCAAGAATGAAACAGGATGTGCGGCGACGCAATTTCTGCCATTCACTACCACCCATATCTTTAATAAAAATATGCTCCTAACGCTTACATAGCAAGCGCTTATAGCTATGTTATTAATAGCAAAAATGGATTCATCCACGTTTTCATTGCGCAGATTTTTAGCGTAATCCGTGGCCAGAAGTTGATCACAGTACGGGCGGCAACCACGCCCTCAAGGCTGCAACGCTGCACGGTCTGAAGCAGCCCCAGTCAAAAATTCAAATAAGAATTACTTTCATTTATATAATCAAAAAATTCGCTGTCATTGCCATGGGTGTTGCTGCACCAAACCACCTGCACTGCCCCTGCGCACCAATTTTTATTTCACCATCCCCGGAGAATCCGCGTGCCCCTCACCTTGATGAACAAGCCCCTGTTGGCAACCGCGCTGACCTTCGCGGCCCTGAGCAGTAGCACTGCGGTGTATGCCCAAGTTGCTGGCATGCAGGCACAACAACCCATCAGCACCCATGCCGTGGCGGGCCATTACGCCGCGCTGGTCTATGCCAACTACAGCGACACCCTGGCCAGCGCCAAGGCGATGCAAACAGCGGTGCGGGCTTTTGTCGCCCAGCCCTCGGAGCCAACACTGGCCCAGGCACGCAAAACCTGGCTGACAGCGCGCGAGTTCTATGGTCAAACTGAGGCTTTTCGCTTCTACGGCGGTCCCATCGACGACGACAACGGCCCCGAAGGCCGACTCAACGCCTGGCCCATGGATGAGTCGTATGTCGATAGCGTGTCGGGCAGGCCCAGCGCCGGCCTGGTAAACAACCCCAAGTTCACCATCACCAAGAAAAACCTGATCGCACAAAACGAGCGTGGCGGCGAAGAAAACATTGCCACTGGATGGCACGCCATCGAATTTTTTCTGTGGGGCCAAGACCTGTCTGACACCGGCCCCGGCGAGCGCAACTTTGAGGACTTCGTGGACGGCAAAGCGCCCCACGCCGACCGCCGCCGCCAATACCTCAGCGTGGTGACCGACCTGCTGGTGGACGACCTGAGCAAACTCACGCAGGCGTGGGCGCCCGGCGTGAAGGACAATTACCGCGCCCAGTTCGTGCGCGGCGGCACCGAATCGGTGCGCAAGATGCTGGTGGGCCTGGGCTCGCTCTCGCGCGGCGAACTGGCCGGCGAGCGGCTGGAGGTGGCACTCAACAGCCAGGATCAGGAAGACGAACATTCGTGCTTTTCGGACAACACGCACCGCGATGCCGTGGCCAATGCGCTGGGCATTCAAAACGTATGGCTGGGGCAGTACCAGCGCGCCGACGGCAGCACCCTCAAAGGTGCGTCACTGCGCGATCTGGTGGCCACCAAAGACGCAGCGCTGGCAGAAAAGATCACACGCCAGATAGCCGCATCGGTACACGCAGCGCAGGCCATCCAAGCGCCCTTTGACCGCGAAATCATCGGTGGCAACGACGCCCCTGGCCGCCAGCGCATCCAAAAGACCATCGACAGCCTGACCCAGCAAAGTAAAGATTTGGTGGCTGGCGCCAACGCCATCGGCATCACCCGCCTGACGCTGGTGCAACCTTGAAACCGCTGCGTTTGCTTGCCATGCCCCTGTGCTTCTCTTCCCTGCGCCGACGCCTGGGACACCTGGTAGTTGCCAGTGTCAGCCTGGTAACTCTGGGCAGCCTGCTGGCCGACACCCCCACCGACCCCTTGGGCGAAAAGGTAGGCGGTGACACCACAGTGTTTGCCACCGGGCGCAATGCCTTCTCATTCCCCGCAGCCAACCTGTCGGATGCCGAGCGCACACGATTTGCCATCGGCAACTCGTTCTTTCGCCGCAACTGGGTCGAGGCACCGGCTTCCACCAAGGCACGCGATGGCCTGGGGCCGCATTTCATTGCACGCTCATGTGGCGGCTGCCACGTGCAGGATGGCCGGGGCGCACCGCCAGACATGTTCAACCGGCTGGGCGAAACCCAAGACCCCACCGTCGCACTGCTGATGCGCTTGTCCATCCCTGGCACAGATACCCACGGCAGCCCCCGGCCCGATCCCGTGTATGGCGACCAGCTCAACAACGCAGCCGTCCAAGGCGTCAGGCCCGAAGGGCGCGTAACCCTGCGCTACCAGAGCGTGCAAGGGCAGTTTGCCGACGGCACACCCTACGAACTGCTCGCACCCCACTATGGCTTTGCCGATTTGGGTTATGGCCCCTTGCACCCTCAAGTGATGGTCAGCCCGCGGATTGCCCCCCAGCTCATTGGCGTGGGGCTGCTGGAAGCCATTGCCGAGGCCGACATCCTGGCCAATGCAACCGACCAAGCCGCCGCACCGGGCCCCATCAAAGGCGTTCCCAACCGGGTGTGGGATGCGCCCTCGGGCCACATGATGCTCGGTCGCTTTGGCTGGAAAGCCAACGTAGCGACCATCGCACACCAAACGGGCGCTGCCTTTGTCGGTGACATGGGCATCACCTCGCGCCACTTTGCCCAGGAGGCATGCAGGCCCGCGCAAACCGATTGCTTGGCAGCGCCCAGCGGCAAAAGCGCTGGCGCACAAGGCCAGACAGATGTCGAAATTGACGACCAAACCCTGAACAACGTGGTGTTCTACCAAGCTACGCTGGCGCCACCGGCACGCCGCAAACCCGAGGATGTACAGGTGCTGCGTGGCCAGGCGCTGTTTGCCAAGGCCCAATGTGCCACCTGCCACCGCCCTAGCTATGTCACCCAGCACGGCCCTTTTGCACACCTGACCAGCAAGGCCCTATCGGATCAGCGCATCTGGCCCTACACCGACCTGCTGCTGCACGACATGGGCGAGCGTTTGGCTGACAACCGGCCCGACTTTGGCGCCAATGGCCGACAGTGGAAAACGCCACCGCTATGGGGCACTGGCCTGATCCGGGACGTGAATGGCCACACCAGGCTGCTGCACGACGGGCGCGCACGCGGCGTACTGGAAGCCGTGCTGTGGCACGGCGGCGAAGCCGAAGACAGCCGTAGTCAGGTGCTGAAAATGTCCCCCGCAGAGCGCGCTGCGCTGGTGGCGTTTGTGGAATCCCTATGACACCGTACTCTCCCGTCTGGAGCGCTTACCAACGCCTGCGGTGGCCCCTGCGGCACGCTGCGGTGCTGGCACTGGCGCTGTGGGCCAGCACTGCCGTGCAGGCGCAAAGCACCTGGCAGCGCGAGGCGGTGCCCTACTACGACACCGTGCACATGCTGCAAGGCCTCTATGGCCACTGGGCCTTGCCACGTGCCCAGGGCTTCGAGCGCACCGCACAGGCACTGCCACCGACCATCAGCGCACTGTGCAACGCCCCTGCCGACGCAGGGCAGGCGGCGCTGGCACGCGCACGCAGCGCCTGGCAAGACACCACGCTGGCGTGGGAGCAGTTGTCGGCACTGGCCATCGGGCCGGTGGTCGAGCGCCGCTCGCTGCGCAGCATCGACTTTGCGCCCACCCGGCCAGCGCTGATTGCACGGGCCATCGCCACCCAGCCCCAGGGCGCACTCGCCTTTGAGCGCATCGGCACCCCGGCCAAAGGGTTGCCTGCGCTTGAATGGTTACTGTGGACACAGCCTGTGGCACCGGGCACACCGGCCTGTCGCTATGCCCACGAGGTAGCCCTTGACCTGCTGCGCGAGGCCACCGCCCTGCAAACAGCCTACGCGCAGGCAGCCGCCACGGATTGGGGCACCGAAGACCAGCAAGAGCGCTCGGCCCAGGCCATGAGCGAATTCGTGAATCAGTGGGTCGGTGGCCTGGAACGCCTGCGCTGGGCACACATGGAGAAACCCCTGCGCGCCGCCCAAGTCACGCGTCCTCCCGACTACCCGCGCGCTGCCAGTGGACAGACGCTCGCTGCATGGAACGCTGCCTGGGCAGCTCTGCGCAGCGCCACGCTCCTGGCCGATAGCAACGCAGCCCCTGTGCCGGGCAGTACCCTGGTGCCACTGGAAACACAACTGCGCGGCATGGGCCTGAATCCGCTGGCCGATCGCCTACGCACCGCCGCACTGCGTGTAGACACCGCACTGGCGGGAGTAGCCCAGGCCGACATACACAGCGGCGCACAAGTGCAGCAGACTGCGCGAGCGCTGGCAGTGCTCAAGCACCTGGCGGAGTCCGAAGTGGCACCCGCACTCAAAGTCAGCATTGGCTTTTCTGACGCGGACGGCGATTGACACACGGGCACCGCATGGCTTTTCTTCGCCCTTCTTTGCCTATCTCTCGCCGCCAGGCGCTGGCCTGGGGCGCAGGCGCGGCAGGCCTGTGTATGGCGCAGCTAACCTACGCTAGTGGTCACAAACACCGCCGCCCTATTCCCGGAACCCTGCAACTGGCTGCGGCGTGGGAGCAAACCGGCGGCTTTCACCTGGGCGTGCTGGCCGTACCCGCCGCCACGGCACCAACGCTACAGGTGCTGACCGCGCTAGAGCTGCCCACCCGGGCCCATGGGATGATCGCTCCGCCAGATGGCAGTGTGCTGGCTGTGGCACGCCGCCCGGGCGACTGGCTGGTACGCTGGCAGCCCGGTAACGCACAAGCGCCACAATGGCACTGGATAGAACCGGCACGCGCCTTCAACGGCCATGTGTTGGCCAGCCCCGATGGCCAGCGCCTCTACACCACTGAAACCGACCTCGAAACAGGCGCCAGCCTGGTCGGCGTGCGCGACGCACGAAGCCTCGAAAAACTCGACGAATGGCCCACCCATGGCGTGGATGCACACGAACTCATCTGGGACTCTCCCCAAGGCAATGCACCGGCCAGTCTGATCGTGGCCAACGGCGGTGTGCCCACCAGCGCCGACACCGGCCGCAGCAAGCGCGACCTGCACACCATGGACTCATCCCTGGTGCGGCTGCAAGGCGACAGCGGCGCGCTGCTGGGGCAATGGCGACTGTCCGACCAGCGCCTGAGCCTGCGCCACCTGGCTTGGAACACACAGCGCAACGTACTGGGCATTGCCCTACAGGCCGAGCACGATCAAGAATCCGAGCGAAGCATGGCTCCGGTGTTGGCGCTGTTCGATGGCCAGGCACTGCACACCGGCGCGCTAGCACCGCTGAATACAGTAACGGCGACAACAGACAGCCACAACCTGCACGGTTACGGCGGCAGCATTGCCGCAACCCGCCACGGCTGGGCTGTCAGCTGTCCGCGCGCCCAGGGCGTAGCGCACTTTGGAATACAGGGGCAATGGCAGGGTCTGGTGCCCCTGCCTGAAGCCTGCGCCTTGGCTGTTTACAACACGCAAGTTTGGGCAGCAGGCCGCAGGCATTCGCTACAAGACATACTGGCCAGCACACCGCTCCTCCACCCGCACAGCGCGGCGCTGGCACAAGTGCGCCTGGACAACCACTGGGTAGTTCATTCAGGCATCTCTGGTTGACACCCGCACTTTGAAATCAGTAAGAACGTGTTCAAAGTCTTCCGGGATCATGAGAAGCTCGGGAAATGAGAAAGAGCTATCCAAGCGACATCAGCCATACACAATTCGAAGTCATCA
>NZ_SLXH01000022.1 GCF_004341365.1 Simplicispira metamorpha
GCCGCAGGACTGAGCTTTCTCATGTCGGTCAGTTTCATCAAGACAACATCCGGGTAATCAGAAATATTTCAAGTCGTTTTGTTTCTAATTAATAAGTGCAGGCTGCACAGTGTTGCGGCCTTGACCGCACGCCCCTCACCCACTTAGAGATGGCAGCAAAGAAACCTTTGCACACACCCACAAGAAGGCCACTGCCCTAGCTACAGGCCACCTTTTTTGCACGGTTGAACATCAAGCAGCAATCGTGGGGCGAATCTGAGATGTCGACAAAGTGACCTAAAAATCCTAACCGCTCGGATAAATGGGATGCCAATCGGGTTGCATTTGACAGGCCTGAACGTCATGAACCGCTTTCAAAAAGAAGCAGGCTCACCTTAACGCCCCCGACAAACTCCAGAACGACACTCTTTGACCCTACGGATGTGTGAGTGCAGCACACATCAGTTCAGCATCAGGGGCATTTCATCAAAGGTCTTGTCCGTTATCTGGACGGCAAATTGCTGAAACGCATGACTTTTCATCTTGCGAAGACAAGAGAACTTCACACTCTGCATAAAAAACCTTCGGATGGGTGAAATCTCGAGCCAACTGAACGCTATACACACTTCACACGTTTGAGATTTGGGTAGTTAGTTCAGTCGAATTGAAGAGCGGATGAATACCTCATTCCAATTCTTTGAGCCTCTGCGCTGATTCGTTCGAATTAGAAATCACACCAGTTCTACAAGATGTGCCTCATCGAGTTGAGTGCCATGTTGCAGTGTGTGTTGATAGTACGCCGAACCTTTCTCGTGACGCCCGTTGATTCCTGCAACAAGGTGGAGACGGTGGCAACCTAGCTTGCAGTTAGCAGTTGATTCCCTGAGGGTCAGCACGCTGATGCAGAAGCCAGGAAGCAGTGAGCAGAGAAGACACCCAAAAGAGAGCCAGACAGTGTTGTGAGCAACGTTGTTTTGGCAGAAAAGAGCAACCGACGAAAGAATATCTTTATTAAAGACTAATGACTAGGAGACAAATGCCAAAATTTACCTATGTAACCTCATCATTTCAGCATGAGATTCATTCCTCCAAGCCATGTCTAAAGCCTTCCTAAGCCATGGGCTAGAAACTTCCAGGCCATCAGTGGCCAGATAGCAGCGGCCAACTCATGGTCGCATCCTCCTTAATTCTTCACCCAGCCACCAACAACTCCAAGTGGCTATCAAAACCTTAAACATCATGACAGAATCGCAAATTACGAAAAACCGAATCTCGGAAATGGCTGTGCAAGCACAAGCAGCAAGAGCCCAAGCCGATAGAACAGATATAGGCACCAAAGAAAAATTTAATCTTTTAGGGGCCGCTCAAACAATCGAAGTAAGCATCTCAATTCTTAAGAATTCCCTCAAAAAAGATGCGTCCGAAACATTCATCCATGACTTGCAACACAATACAGCAGATGCAGAATTGAAACATAAGCGTCAGCGTCAGTCTGTTCGAAGTGAGGATGGTGTTTTTCTGCCATCATGGGAAAAAGGAAATTTTGCTCTCCCGAATTCAATCATCAGGTCGGCACTGTTTTCTTCTTGTTCAAATCCATTGACGGTTACAGGGCATCAGAAGATTAAAACACAAGGGCAAAACGCCATCATTCTTGATGGCCATCTTGTTGACTATGACCGACTTGTGTGGGCTGCTTTACTCACCATTGCGAAAGACACTCCTCTGGCAGAATCTCCAGATTCACCATGGACTACAGTGACATACTGGCAATTAGCGACAGCGATGAATATAAATTTCGGCACGAGTGCGAAAAAGGCAATTCGCAGTAGCTTGTTGCGCCTGATGTCAGCCAGACTCGAGGTTCGTGTCAAGCACCTCAACTTCAACCTGCCTCAGTTGGTCGAAATCTCTTTGGAAGAGGTTCCAGGCAGAGCATCCAGAAAAAACCCTGACGCCACCACAGAAAGGATTGTGTTCAGAATACCTAAAAACGTCGCTGAACTCTTTGGTCGCGCATCATGGACTAAAGTACCTGAATCTGCGATGAAATTTTCAGACCTCGTTCGCTGGTTGGCAATCTACTACAGCAGCCACGCCCAGCCCTATCCTCTTCCTTTGAAAGACCTGTACGATTTTTCAGGGTCGACATGCGGTATGGCGGAGTTCAAAAATCGTCTCGAGCAAGCGCTGAAAAAACTTGCAAAAGAAGAAACACCCGAGGAAATACGCGTTAAGTCCTACCATTTAGACCCAGAAAAAAAGACGATGACTGTGAAAATGTGCCGTTGGACACATCAAGAGGCATGAGTGGGCCGTGGTCTTATGGCTGTTCACGCAACATAAACAGGTATCGGAAGGTGCGTGAAGGCATTGGCCGCAGGCTGGCGTTCGTACAAAGCCTGCTCCAGCGCGTCCAGCACGAAGTCGGTTTGCATGCTGCGGCTGACCCGCCAGCCCACAATGCGCCGGGCGTACACATCCACGACAAAGGCCACGTACAGCCAGCCTTGCCAGGTGCTGACATAGGTGAAGTCCGATACCCACAGCTCGTTGGGTCGGCTGGCCTTGAATTGCCGTTTGACGTGGTCCAACGGGCACGGTGCCGATGCCACAGGTGCCTCTCTTCGTGTTGGAGCAACGTAATGCACACACCGTGACATTACTTACAAACAACTCTAACAGAGTAACGGCCACACAAATGTGGCTGGGCTGGTGCCCTCAACTCAACGCCTGCCGAACAAAGCCTTGAGCAAATCCCTTCGATTGCAGGGCAATTGGCGTAGACGCTTTCAAGTACCCCAGGCTACTCGCTCGAAAAGAACCCCTTGATGGGGGGATGCGCGCACTGTCACATTGCTCACTTTGCCCGGAAGCGGGATGAAGAAGCCGTATACCTCCAGGTTAGGGCGCCCAACGACAAGAGGTTGCGACTCATCTCAGCCATAAAAATAGGCCAAGCTCCACAAACTACTTGCCCTAGAAGTGGTGCTCGAGAGCGTCCGCCCCAGAAGTTGACTGCAAATATTGGTGGATAGGCGAAAACTGCCATTCCCTTAAAACTTGGCATGCCGTCGCAATCTTTCGGCGGTGCAACTTTTTCAAGAAATTGGATAAATATGCAAGTCCTCCAGAAAATCGGAACTCGCGTTCAGGCCGCAAAAACCGCAATCAATGGTGCGGGCGAGACTTATCACTGCAATGCCGCCGTAGCCGACCATGGCCTGGCCCAGGTCGTGGCACAACGGGCTACCAACTTGGCGCATGAACACCCAAGCCTCTCTCAGGCCGACGCCATGATGCTGGCGGCTCGAGAAGTCGGCCTTGTTCAGTCCTTCGCGACAGGCAGCAAGCCGTTTCACGAGGTGCGCATGCAGCTTGATGCTCGTGTGCGCAAGCAGAGCGCCACTTCGCCTCAGACCACCAGCCAACTCTCTATCGTCTAATGTAATCTTTGCACCCGATTGCCTACTGGGCCGACCCTTTGGCGGCCCAACTTTCCCAACAAGAATCCAGGAACTGAAGATGCGTGAAGCCGGTGTCCACGTGTACAAGAACCTGCAGGCAGTGCCTACGGGAGTGACCCCTTTTTGCTTGGAGCCCAGCGTGGAACGCAACAAACAGTTGTCGCGTCTCACCAACTTGGTTGCGGATATCCTTACTGTCACCAAAGGAAAGGCCAAGCAGTTGCTAGAGCAGCACCCTCAAGACGCTGAGGGGCTCTACAACGCCCTGATTTTTGCACGCGGAAACAGCCCTGAAGAGGGAGGCATGGCCGATGCAGTGTCTCAGAAGTGGCGCGGTACCACCATGGCCCTGCTTCCTGCGTCGGACTGGATTTCGCACCAGGGACCCAACCCGGATGCTTTTCTGGTTAGGCAGGACACGCTGGGCAACCACGCATCTCTGCGGCACGTCTCCCTACAGACGCTTGACTATCGCGAAAGTTTTGACCCAGCGCGGGACCGGGTGGCTTTGCTGAAAGAGCTTCGAAGCAAGTTACCCGCTTCTGTGCGAGCGCAGTTTCAATCGCTGCTGACGCTTATCAGTGAAGCAGAGACTCCCTTCCTCAAACGTCGACTTGCCGCGTACCCACACAACGACGACCTGCACCTACTTCTCCTAATCGAGAATTTGGAACATTTATTCAATGTCCGAAAGCACGACGCTGAAAGGGTCCTGCGCCGGCGGCATGACTACCCCGACACCGTCCCTACGCCCCCGAATCACTTCGTGGGGCTGGCCAATGCAGCCTACAAGGCGGCGTTGGCAGACTTCTCCCAGACTGATGGGCCGACGACTTTGGATTTTTCCGTCACAGTGCAGAACGAGCCAGGCCACCTCATCCTGATGGTGATGTTCAACATCTGTGCAAACCGGCAGCTGCTTGAGCGTGCCCGCCAACAAGCATTGACGGCAACGGCCGGGGAGGCGAACGGCAAGTTTTTAGACGCCCTCAACCGGGCGGGCATCCATGAGCTAGACACCTTCGAATTTTCTGGGCGCAATCCCAAGTGGGCCCCCGGCCACCCGAGATATGCCCTTTATCAAAATTGCGCTGGCGCGTCCCTCGACGACTATGAGGCAGCTCTTGATGGGATGAGTTTGGTGGACTGCACCCGAGCAGGGCTTGTAGCGCAGTTTGGACCCGGCAGTCAGTGGGCCAAAACGGCGGGTTGCAAGCCACTGCTGGACTACGACCTGAATTGGGTGATGCGCCTAGCTGAGGTCAACCACGAGCATTTCCGAGGAACGCGCTTGGGGGGCAGAGAGGCAACCTACGTAACTTGGCATACGGCTGTCATGGCGGTGATGGCTTGCTGGCACAGCAACCCTTCTGTCCAAAAGGTGCATGCGCCATCTGAGCGCCAAGTACGAGCCTTCCCCGCCCGCAACGCAGGGCGTGAGTGGTCGCCAACAGCCGAGCATCTGGCGCTCTACGCCGTCATGACGGGCCAGCTTCTATTTGGCAACTCCGGACTGACCTTGCGCTCTGACACCGTAGCGGAATATGTTCAGGCTCATGTGCATATCCACGCGGCGACCCAAGGCTTGATATCCAAGGTGTTCAAGCAAGGTTCACCCAGGATGCTCCTCGCATACTCAATCCGCCTTAGTCTTGCCGGGAGAAGGCCACAACCATGTTGATGACAGACTGCCGTGCGCTACGACCTCGCTATCGACAAATTTGACGCGGTGCGGGGCTACAAAGACCTATGCTGCTGCGACCTGCTCTGGCACCGCGGTAAGCCCGAGCTCGGGCAAGAACGAATTCACGGAAGTATCCATGAAGGCGACCGTGGGGCTATCTCCGCAATTGTCTCTAGCAGGAGGGGTCTGGCGACTTTCGGCGAGCGGCTGTCAAGCTAGCAAGTTCAGCAGCACGTGCAAACGGATTTCAGACAACTCCCGCCCGACGCTGCCCTCGATGGCACCCCGGCAAAGTCGGCCGCGCGACGGACGGACAGTTCTAGGTTTTCTCCCCCGCAGAAGGATGTTCATGAGCACCAAAGCCACCCTCAAATCACGGCTTCGAGTCGACGGTCAACCCGGCTTTCACCTATATGACGACGTGCTGACCGAAATGGCATACGAACTCGCCGAGGAAAGTGGCTCTACCTCTACCCCTGCCCCTCCGGTCTATTTGACTTTGGAGGGTGTCGAAGTCGAGCTGCGAACTTTGCCATCGGGCGGCGCGGCGGTGACACTGACCATCCCTCGCGACATGGCGCGCGAGTTGGGCCTGGTGCCCCCTGAAAACAGAGAGCTGGAGTAAATAGCTCCGTGCTGTGTCACGTTAGCGATGTCAACAGCCGAAGAATTCGCGGGTTCGCTTCGCCGAGCCCCACGCCCGCCCCATCACGCAAAGCGATGCCGAGGCGCTCGGCAGTCCACGACGCCACAGCAGCTGACCGGGACACCCCAGCGGAGCAATGGACAACCAGGTCGATTTCATCGGCACAGGCATGAAGTCGGTCAACGAACTCCTGGACAGCGTGTGCATGCGATAGAGCCGGAGCAAAGTTGCCGTGGATTTCACAGTACCTGAAGTGCTGCTCTTCGGTAGGCTCAACAGAGCCGTGCTACCGGAGAATGCAACAGACGTCCATCACCAAGTCAACATCCGTGAAGTCATATTTGCACTGAGATAGAACAGTTGCGCCCAACCAATCGCAATTTTTTGGGCACCTTTGAGGTCGCAACGTGGTGCAAACGGTGACAACCAAAAAGGGATAATCTGACCGCCAAAGCCCAAAAGCGGCCATCCATCGGAGCTCTCGACAAGATTACTCTCAATGACACACCAATAACGCCCCCCGCTTTGCTCTGGTCAGCGCAACATACAACAGCTGTCGCTGGGTACCGCCATCTGGGTTGCTATCAAGGTAGCTTTTGGGCGCCACAACCGCCACACAATCAAACTCCAGACCTTTGGCCCGGTGCATGGTGGACAGGTACACCACCCCTCGCTCGTCGGTATGGCTGCTCTGGGCCGTAATAGCCACGGTTCGTACCCCTGATTGCTGCAGCAACTGGGCCAGCGCATCACGGTTTTTCTCGCTGGACGCGACCACACAGAAAGTCAATGCGATGGATTCCTCCTCGGTTAACTTCCACGAGGACAGGAACGCCTGGATGTGAGGAAAAGCTTCCTCCAGACCGTTGACGTGCGCAACGACCGGTGCGGGCCCGTGCGAGAGTGAACGGTATCGCACTGACTCGTCTTGCCCATCATCGAGGTCGTCAATTTCTACACCTTCGAGCAAAGACACCGCCTGGCGTCGTATTTCGTCGGTGGTACGGTAGTTGATATAGAGCTTTCTGGAACGCCCCCGAATGTCAATACCGCACTTGCTCATGGCCGCTTTGTTGCGGCTGTAAATGCGCTGGTGACCATCACCCACAAAGAACAAGTCGTTAGTATCCGCAGGAATCATGGCCCGCAGCAGTTTCAGCGCCTGGGGGCCAAAGTCCTGGGTTTCATCAATGATGATGGCGCTATAGGGGCTGGGTTTGGACTCTTGTTCCGCCACGAGCACCTGCGCCACTTCGCGGTAGGCATCGTCCACCTCCTTGAGCTTGCGAGAGGCCAACTGGCCTCGGTACTCCTCAAACACCGGCCAGACAGCGTCGCGCTTGGCACGGCTGAGCACCACGCCACGGCCAACACGTTTGGCTGTGCGGTACTCTTCCTGGGTCGTAATGCCCTGGGCCAAAACCACTTGCTCCAGTTCCTGCTCATAAAAGCTGGGGGGCAAGTCCAAGCTGCTATCTCGCACAGCCAACGCCGACTGCCAGGCCTGCAAGGCACCTTCCTGCTTACGGTCATAGACGATGCGGTGTTCCCACCGGCGACTGCGCATGAAACCATGCACCCAGGCATCCAGATTGGTGACCTCCAGTTTGGCCAGCGTAGTGGCTCCGCACAGGGTCTTGAGGTTCTGGTCAATATCGGTGGCCAGGTTTTTGGTGAAGGTCGTGAACAACACCTTCTTGCCCGCTGGCGTGCGGTTTTCTGCCAGCCACCGTGCCCGGTGCATGGCCAACACTGTTTTACCAGTACCGGCACCCCCCAAGACGCGGACCGGGCCACTGCGGTCGCCAACGGCCAGCTTGGCCTGTGTCGGGTGCAAAAAC
The DNA here is from genome assembly GCF_004341365.1 of Simplicispira metamorpha. Classification (GTDB taxonomy): domain Bacteria; phylum Pseudomonadota; class Gammaproteobacteria; order Burkholderiales; family Burkholderiaceae_C; genus Simplicispira; species Simplicispira metamorpha. The sequence continues at coordinate 7,618 of NZ_SLXH01000022.1, forward strand.
ACACGCCATTGCGACAGCGGGGCATTCAGAATGGCCGCCAATGACTCATCGTCACTGACCACGACAAAACGGGACTGTGACTCGGGTGTGGCCAAGGCTGCTGCAAAGTCTTGCGTGTCGATTTGACGGTCTACGCGGGTTTCGCGGATGTGCAGCACATGGTCAACGCTGTCGCCCGCTGCCACCAAAAACAGTCCCTCGTAAGCTTCAACCGGCAAGCACGATTGCACCTGGTCCAAAGCCGCCTCATCGGCGAGGTGTTTGACCATGTCCACCAGTTCAGCAGGAACGCCCAGGCTCATGAGCTGCTGGTCCGACAGAGCGGCAAAAACGGTTTTTTTCTTCTCAGGCGGCGCTTGCACGGGCAGCGTGTCAGAGGTCGATTCGGGTACTGAAGGGATGATAGAGGCGGCGCTTGGCTCAGGCACCTGTTCCACAGTCACCAGCTGCATGGCACCAGTGACCGGATTGATGGTCAGCTTGCGGTTTTCTGCCCAGCGGTAGGCTGCGTCGTGGTGGTCCACATAGAGCAGCACGTACACATCGCCTGATTTGGGCTTGAACACAATGCCGCGCCAGTCCACATCCAGGCGTACCGACTTCAGGTTTGGGTCACGCGCGCCCTGGATGTTTTCGTAATTGATGCCAGCGCTTGTGGGGTCAGCCTGAAACTGCACAGCCCACTTCATCACCTTGGCATGAACTTTCACTGGCAATTTGGCCAGCTGCATCAAAAAATCGTTGCTCAGCGCAACTTTCGGCTGGAGACTCATGCGTCATTCCTTCTCTGTGATGGGCAAACCCATGGCCCGGGCCAGTGCCTGGTACCACGCAACGCCACCTGTCTTTTCCATGGCCTCGTCCAGCAGGAAGACGGCCCATCCTTGCTGTTTCCAGGCTTCTTCCATGTCCGCCTGGTCGTCTCTGAGCACCACCACCCGGGCATCGGGCCAACACAGCTCACACTCAGCCAGCACTTTTCCTTTGTCATCAGCCAGTTCCAAACCGACCTCCGGGATGGCCGCACCGGACTCGGCCAAGCGCGTCAGGCCGTCTCGCAAAGGCGGCATCGTCTGTGCAATCGTTTGTTGCCAGGCGCCATTGATAGCAGAGTGCTGGACCGCTTTGGCATCATCTGCCTTGGACGCAAAATCCAGACGCACATAGTCATGGGCCTGCAAGCCAGTATCTGTCGCCAACCACATCCCAGGCAGCGTCTGGGTAGTGTTGTAGAGGTGCAGCCACAGGCGCCAGGACTGGTGCAGCGTCTCCTCGGCCGGTGCAGCGCTGTCTTCCAGCACCCAAACGCCGGGGGCACCCTGCTCTTTCAAGCCTTCCAACCCCACATTGGCGACAGCCATAGGCCAGATACCAAAGAATTTGCACACACCAGTAGCCCTGCCCACGCTGGGAGCAAATCCTTTGGGAACAGACTGCAAGTGCTGCGACAATCGCGCCGCCCACTGGCCCCACAAAGTCATGCATTGAGCTGTTTGCGCTTTGCTGGAGGGCACCATCAAGAAGCCAAGCCACAGGGCATTGCGCTGCATTTGCTGCACCCCGGGGTCCACGCCCTGCGCAGTAGGGGTTCCAAGCCACATCAGCAGGCGGGCTACTGCATGGTAGGTAAAGGCTTTCTCCTGCGCCCGAGGGACGGCAGCGTGCGCCGTGCTGCCGTTATGGTGCGACATGGACACCAGGGGGGACTCCAGGTCGGTCTCCAATTCACCGCCCAGGGCACTGGTCACATCACGGTGGGTCACCGACCAGACCCAGAACTGTCCACTGCTGACAATGGCGCTGCGCTTGAGCGCATCCTCGCGCAAGGAGCCCTTGTGAAACGCCCAGCCATCACAAAACACGGCGATGGGGCGGCGCTTGCTGCTGGCAGACCAAGGCCAGATGACGAAATCGGGCTTGCTGGGCACCTGCACACCCTCGTCTGGTCCCAAAGCGCATTGGGGCTCGACTTTGTAGCGCTGTTGCCCCACTTCCAGAACAAAGCCGGACTTGCCGTGCACTACGTCACTGACCAGTTTCACTTTGGGAATCGGCCCCACCCCGCCCAGGCGCTGGAGGCATTCGATGAACCGGGATTCCAGCACGGAGTCGAAGTGGGGGTTGATGTAGATGTCCGATATCGTTTCGACCTTCTCCAGCTGTGCCAACGCCCCCACCAGTTCTGACAGGACCGACTTGGCGGTGTCCCTGGAGACCAGCTCCATACTTCGCCCAAGCCGGTACTGGAAGACGCAGCGGTAGCAGCCGTCTTTTTCTGGGTCTTCGTTGCATACACAGCCTGTCACCGCATCCAGGGCCATGCGCAGGACCTCGGTCAAGGTCCCGGCATCCTGGGCCAGTAACTGGTGCAGGTAACCGGTTCCACCGGGCACCGAATCGTAGAGCATCACGTAGTAACGCCGTGGGCCGCCATCTTTCCCGGGTTCATCCTGTAGCACCATGCGCAGGTGGTCCACCTTGCCACCAAAACGTTTTTTCAGGCCCAGCTGGACTGCCGCCATGAACGACTGCACCACTTTCTCGTCCACCCCGTTCTTGGTGTAGGGCACCAGAATGCGCAGGGCCTCCGACTCAAACTCACGGTACAGATACAGGCACTCCAGCAAGTTGTCGGGGGACTTGCTGTCCCTTTTCGGGCAATCAAAACTGTGAACCTGCTCGCACGCCTCACCATTGCGCCGGACGGGCTTTTGCACCTTGCCGCAGTACTTGCACAGGCGAAACCCTGGGCGGGAAGACTCTTTGTCGGCCACCTTGAAGGCCTCGCCGGGCTTGGCAAGCTCGCCAAAGTTGACATCCCGGAAGCTGACGCGGGAGATGAACTCAAAGCCAAAGGGTAAATCCCCGTTGTTGACTCTCCAGGCTTCCCGGATGTTTTCTCGCTGGAAATCCGCCATCAGCTGGCGTACGTAGTACTTGGGTTCGCGGTCTTCGGCGCTGTCGTCGATGCGCACTTCGGTGTCGTTGCTGTTGGCAATGGCCTGCTTGAAACGCAGCAAGGTGCGCTTTTGCGCCGCATCAGACCACATGGCATCGCCACACCGAGGGCACTGGGTGTGCACGTCCGGCTCCTTGACCAGGTTCTGCATGTGGTGGCACGAAGGACAAAACCGCCACTCCTCGGCCTTGGCCAGGTTCATGTTGATTTGGTCCACCTCCACCCGGCGCTGGTTGGCATAAAAACGGTTTTCCGGGGCGAATTCCGACAGGGCTGATTGGGCAGGTCGCTCGTACTTGAGGGTGCTCAAGGTCACATAGGCACCCTGCCCTGGTTCGTCGCTGGCACGCTTGCGCCAGAGCACCGACTTCAGTTCCACGCCGACCTCGGGGAAAGCGTAGTTGGGTATCAAACCTGCATCGGTCAGGGTGTTGAGCAGGTCGCGCCCATCAATCTCTTTGATGAGCTCCAGCATCTTGTCGCGTTCACGCAGCAGCTGGTCCATCTCATCGCGCGTGGCATCGTCCTGCGGACGCTGCTCCAACCGTTTCTTGCTGGTGTCGAGCTCATTCTTGCGCTTTTTGTAGCTGCGCCGCTCCTCCACCAGTTCCTCAAGTGCTTTGACCAAACGGGTGCGCAAGCCGTCTGCCTCCCCCTGCCCCTGCATAAAGTCCAGCAGCCGCAGGCGAACGGTCTCGTCGATGTCACCGGCCAGCAAGGCCACAAAGCCATCGAACAGCCGCTGCTCGTGCTGGGTGACGTAATTGCAAAACAGGTAAGGGAAGCGGTCTTGCTTGGCATGCTCCAGGGCATCCAGGGCCTGGGAGGTTTTGTCGGGCAGGGCCTTGTCGTTGCTCAGGCTGCTGACCCAGTCGTCCATACAGTAGGCAAACAACTGGCGGCGCAGTACTTCCGCCGCCTGTAGGAACACGCCAGGGGGAGCGACTTCACCACTGAGCATCTCCTGCGTTTCAGCAAAGAAGTACAGGTCGTGCGGGCTGCTGCCATCGGCCAAGGTGGTAGTCATGGCATTGCCATCACGCCGGCCGGCACGACCGATGCGCTGCAAAAAGCTCGCCTGATTCGGCGGTACCGAACACAGCAGCACCGAGGACAAATCGCCAATGTCCACACCCATCTCCAGCGTGGGGGTGGCGGAGAGCAGGTTTTCAAACCACGGCTGTGGCTGCTTGCTTTTGAAACGTGTTTCCAGCTCCTCGCGGGCTGTGCGCTCCAGCAGACCGGTGTGCTCGGCGGCAATCACCCGCCGCATATCCCCCTGGCTGTAGCGCTGGGCCCACCAGCTGATGGCGTCGGGAATCAGCACTTCGTAGTGCGACTCGGGAGCATCCAGACAAGGCATACCCAGCAAATGCTCCGCCATGCTGCGCGGCACGGCCAGGCGGCGTTTGCTGCCCTGGGTGGCGACAAAGACCACATCGGTGTGCAGCTCCAGGAGTTCGGGATTGAGGGCCCAGGTACCTCCTTCGTGGTGGTCCGTGCGCAGCAGCAGAGCCGCCTTCTCCAGTGCCTGCAAGGCATCGGCAGCCATCTCTGGCGCCATGCCTTTGCGCATCAGGGCTTGCTGCCCCAGCACGGCATAGGCCCAGCGGTCGTACCAAGTGGCTTTTTGCTGGCCGCTCAACTTGTCGAAGTCACGCTGTCGCCCCTCGGTCAGAAAGATAGGTTTGGGGGAGCGTCCGAGCAGGCTGGGCAACCATTCACCCCGACCTGCCGTTTTGAGCAAGGCAAAGACGTTGCCATCGCCGGCGTAGTGCTGCAACTCAGGGTGCATCACTGCACCGCGCCGGCGCATATGGGTGAGCAGGCCCCACAGCCACTGCGTCACGGTGAGCTGGTCCAGGCCCTGGGCACCGTAGTGCTCCTGGTAGCGCGGCAACAGCTCCTGGGCCACCGCATCGACCTCGCCCCAGGGAACCGCCAGCACCGCCTTACCCACCCGCTCCAAGGTACGGCCTCGCTGGCTTTGGTAGGTCCACTCGCTGAAGGCTTGCCACAAAAGGCGTTTTTTGACGCGGCCAGGCAGCCGACTTTCCGTGGGCAGACGCTGGTGCTGCAGCAGCTCTACAGCCCAATCACGCTGCCAGGTCATGTTGGGCGCAATGAACTCGGCTACCAGCTCAGCATCTGGCAGATGCAGCACCGAGCCCTGCGTTGCAAAGCGTTGCTCCATGGCAGCCAGAAACTCGGACCAGGGCATGACCGGGCGCTGCATCTCGTCCAGCACATGGGCCAGGGCCGTGCGCACATTGTTCAGGTAGGTGCGGGCACCAAAGAAGCCAGCCCGGTGGGCGGCATCCTGCACCGAGTCCGAGAAAGCAATCAGCTTCTTGTCATCGTTGAACACACTGGCCCAGGTGCTCTCCACCACTTGGGAGCCCAACGTGGCATTGCGGGCACCGAGCAGGAATTGGGTGTCTTTTTCTCCGCAGGCCGGGCAGGTGTTGTCGTGCAGGGTGTACTGGGTGTTGCCGCTGATTTGGGTTTTCTGGGCCGTGACCCGGAAAACACCCAGCAACTCCCGGTGGCCACAGGCCAGGCACTCGTCCTGGGAGTTCTGCAAGGTGCCACACGATAGGCACACCCGCTCTTCCACGCCGTCCACATGGCTGCGGCCCACACTGCCTGCGGCGTACAGGCGTGTGGCCTCGGGCCTGCGGGCAAACCAGGTGTTGTAAATCTCATCGAGCGCCACGGAGAGCTTGCTGCTGCCCTCCACTTTGCGCGAAATCCAGCCCGTGGTGCGGCATTGGCTGCATTGGACCAAGGGCAGATACACCCCGTCGCGGCTACCAGGTAAGTCTCTTTCACTGCAAAAACGCATGTCTTCGGGGTTCACGGTGAGCTTGCCCACCATGCGCCGCAGCTCACGCACCCACAATTGCACGCGCAGTGTGACCAGGGGTTGCCCGTTCTCGCCCAAGGCCCAGGCGACCAGAACCAGCAAGGCGTCGAGCACCTGGCCCACCTGGGCGCGGCTCGCCGTGGGCATGTGCCGGGCAAAGGCTTCGGTCAGTTCCCGGTAGCTGACTACCCCGCCGCGCAGGAGCTTGAGCAAGTTGACGAACCACTGGTGCTGCTTGAGCCGCTTGCCCAGGGTCTTGCGCCAGCCGGGCTCGCGCACATCCTCTGGAACGACTTCTTCCGGAAAAAACAGAGTGAACCATGCCGCCACGGCCTGTTCTGGGCTGGCGTATTGGCGCGCATCCAACGCTGCTTCCAACTCGGGTCGGAAGGTGAACATGTAGTCCACCGTCGCCTCTTCCAAAAAGGCGCCCACCGACTGGCGGCTTTCTGTGACCACGGCGTCCTCGTCAAACGCCACGCCAAAAATCTGCCGCGCATAGTCGCGCAGCGGTGCCGTGTCCGACGAACCACCCAGTGTGGCGGAGGTACCCGCACAAATCAGGTGACCGGCAGGGATTTTGAGGCGGGCGCGCAAGCGGCGCAGCAGCAAAGCCAGGTCGGTACCCTGGGCGCCGTCAAAGGTGTGCAGTTCGTCCACCACCACATAGCGCAGAGTATCTGGGGCGTTGTGGGCCCACAGCGTCCTGTCCTTGGGGCGCAGCATCAGGTAGTCCAGCATCTTGTAGTTGGTCAGCAAGATGTCGGGTGGGTTCTTGCGCAGAGTGTCGCGGTCGGTGATGACGGTTGTGCTGGTCATCAGCACGCCCTGGCCGGGTGCGCTGGCCTGGCCCCCCACGTACAGCCCTACGCGCAAGCCAGCAAAGGCGGGCACGGTGGCTACCAGCTCGGCAATGCGGCGTGCCTGGTCGGATGCCAGGGCGTTCATGGGATAAATCACCAGGGCTTTGATGCCGGCTTGTCCGCTGGCGCGAGCGCGGGCACAGTGGTTCAGCACCGGAAACAGAAAACACTCCGTCTTGCCGCTGCCGGTGCCCGTGGCTACCAGGGTGCTCAGCGCCTTGTGGTTGCTGGACAAGCGCTCCCAAGCACGTTCCTGGTGACTGTAGCCGGGAAACTTTGTCTCAAAGCTCTGGAAGAAGCTGCGCCCCGCCCTGCCCTCGCTGAACGGCAGGCCCACCTGCACATAAGGTCCCTTGAGCCAGCTCTCCTCGTCATTGACGAAGCGGCCCATCAAGCCGTGGCTGAAAGCATCGGCAGGTTCGTAGGCAGAAACCAGGAATTGTTTGAGACCAGTCTGGATGTCGCGGGCAAGGAGGGAAGGGAGCATGTTGTCGTTCGTTCTAGGCGAGGGACCTATTTGGCACGCCCCTTGGTTGCAGGTTTGGCGGCACTTGGCTGTGCAAGCCCCCAGCGCACAGCCAGGTCGGCTGCCAGCTCCTGGTTGTCAAACTGCTGCGGGCTGCTGATAGAAGCGAGCATGTCCAACAGCGAGAAAGCTGGGTTCTTGAAATCCGCAGCCGTCTTTTGCAGGCTGCTGGATGCCCCCTCGGGGTTCATCTGGTACACCAGTTGCAACACATCGCCTGGGTGCAAGGGAAACACGCCGAACGGCTCCAGCACCTTGGCCGGTAAGTCTTTCAGGTTGTCGGTAGCCAGCACCACATCGTAGCCCGTGGTTTGCGCCCAATCGGCAGCGGCCAAAGCCATATGCACATCGTCAGGGTCTGGCAAGCGCAAAAGTGGTGCGAATGCCTTGTTGCCGCGCAACAGCTCCGGCCGCTCGCCGTTATCGTCCCAACCCGGCAGCTGAAAACCGGGCACTAGGTGCTTTTTGACGGGTGCCAAGCGCTTTTGAGCCCAAACCAGGTCTTCAAAGGTGCTCCCGCGCTGATTGGCTTGAGCGCGAAGTCGCGCACGGTGCTTTGCGTATTCCACCTCAATCTGCGGGGTCCAGCGCAGGTCGATAGCACCTGCCTTGGCAAGGTCGAAGAATGCGAATAACACCACGTCCTTGACCAGTACATTGGCGTCCGCAAGGACGATAAGCGGCGGCATCAGGTTGTGATGCCCAGCTTTTTGGCCAATGCCTGCGCCCGGGCGCGTGACCTCTTGCGCTCTGTCAGGGGTACCGCCTGAGCGTTCTCCTGCTGCAGCGTCAAATCAACCGCTTTGCGTGCTTGGGCCAAGGTCTTGGGGGCCTCCGCAGAAGCATTGGCCATCAGCGCTTCAAACTCACCGGCCAACACCTTGCGGTGTCCGCCTGCAGTGCGGTTTACTCGGCCTTTGTACGCCCCAGAATCGAGCAGGGCGGCCACAAAGGGCCGCGAAAATCCGCTGCGATTGGCGGCCTCCTGGGTGGTAATCCACTCCTCCTGGGCCAATGCCTGTGCCTTGCGCGGCCTCGAAACAGCAGATGTGTCCACCAGCTTCGCTATTTGGCGTGCCAATGCATCGGCCATTGCATCAATTTCTGCCATCGGCAGGTCAGCGCCATGTGCTTTCAACTCAACGGGCAATGCATTGCGCAAAACCGATGAATATTGCTGCAGCACTGACGCTCGCGCACTCTGGGCCTGGCGAGAGCTGGGCTGCTTGGCGGTTTGGCCAAGTTTGGATTGATAAGTAGCGATGCCCATGGTCATGACTCCTTGGTCTTGGGTGGCGCTTCAGAGAGAGTGCAAAAATCGAAAAAATCGAAGTAATTATGCGACAACCTCGCGACAGGAGCAAATACCGCGGCCTGAGGCTGGCCCCAGAGGCTGCGAGGAGTCACTTCACCGGCACGGCCTTTTTCAATTTCTCCACAAGTGGCTGAGACATCGCCTTCACACGGTCGTGGCACTCGCTCTCTTCTTTCGGTAATCGCGGCAGCCCCCGCTTCACGCGAGAGAAGTCGGCCAGTTTGAAAGCTGCGTCGTAGTAGTCTTTGAGCTCTTTTGCCAACGCCTCATCAAGGCAAAAAACCGCTGTGTGCTGGTGGCGATAGAACAGCCGCACCACATCCAAATCCGGGGCTTGGCCTTTGCACTGCATGTGCATGCTCAAATCCAGAAAGGCATCAAACACCGCACGGCGCTCGTGGTACATCGCCTGCGCATTCGCCCGCTTGGCCTCCTGGGCTGACCGATGCGCGCTCCATCCAGCCCACACAGCCACCACCAAAGAACCCAGCGCAACCGCTCCAGAAGCGCCCCAATCGGCAACCATCGCTGCCATCCAAGCACAGCTCACTGGCTCATCCTTCGTTTGGCGATGCCGGAACGTCATCGCCAAAGCGGCTCATCAAACCGTGGTTGAAGGCCTCGGCGGGCTCGAAGGCAGAAACAGGAAACTGCTTCAGGGTCGATTGAATGTCATTTGCGAGAAGAGATGGAAGCACGCTCAGGACTCCTCTGACTCTTCGTCGAAATGCATACCGTCGACCAGGCCGCAATAGTTAATGAATGGGAGTCCGTCTTCGAAGGTCGTCGGGGACACCCCCGCCTCCTTCTGCGAAAACTTCGCTTTGCGTCCGTATCGTCTGCCGCCCATCGCCTTTCGCAATAGCTTCTGTGCAAGGTCCAAGTGTTTCGGCATTGCAGAGAAAATGCCAATAGGCATCCAAAGCCCCGGGTTACCTGGACTGGGCATGTGGATGACTGCTGCCATAAAGCCTGTCGGATAAAGCATGAGTTCCAGCCGCCCTCCCATCAGCATGCCGTCTGGTGGCAATGGGCGCGAGAAATGGAGTTCAGTCAGCCCCTGTACCCTGAACCGACTCAGCACGGCCTGCTCCTGACCTTGCTCGGCGTAGGCGAGCAAGTGGAGGTTGTCAGAGCTCCTCCCCCCGCGAAGGTGAGACCCAAGCTCCGCCACAGTCCGTGCGAAAGCGTCCCCTCGACCCCAAAGCACGTCATCGGGAGTCAGCCACACAAGTGATGTGAGCAAAGGTCCGTTCCGACGGCTGCCCTGACGCCGGTCCTTAATTCGGGTCACGATGCGTTCAAGGTTCTCTTGAAGGTAGAGGTTGCCGAAAACTGCTTCTACGCCGACGGGGTAGCGCACGGCTTTCGTAAGATGGACTTCAGTGAGATACCGAAACAGGTCGAACTTCTTGCCCTGGAGGTACTGTCGAAGCAGTGGCAGTTCGAAGGTATCGATGAACTCCTCTAAGTCGGCCCCCCCAAGCGCGAGGGTCTTGGGAATCGCCGCAGTGACTTGCTGGTTCACGAACTGCACCAGTTCAGGCGGAGCAGCCCGCTCAAAAGTCTGGTCAATCTGCCTTTGAACTTGACCGTCACTGTCGAGCGCAAAGCTGACAGGAATCGGAATGTAAGCCCGGCGCTTGCTTTCAACTTCTTCGACCGAGTACACGCCGAACGAACGGTCGCGCAGGTCGCCTCGGAGCGCTGCCACCTCAGGAAAGCGTTGCCGGTACGCCATGCGGGCACGTTCTGCACTCTCGCCAATCGCTTCGTCAGAGGCATCCAACTTCAACAGGTTGTCCGACTGAGCTTCGCCTACTTGCGGCCTAAGAGGTGTGAAGGAAATGAGGTCAAAGGTCACCGTATCGCTTCGAAGCTCAACCTTGCTGAACCGCGGATGGTCCCCCCCCGATTCCTCAAAACGCTCGATTGCGAATCGGCTCAGTTGGACGTCTTCATCGACGACGTCGAGCAAACCTTGTCGCACCAACGAATCAATGACAGCCAACGCCTCGCTATTCGTGAAGCCGAAGTAGTTCCTGAACGCGGTGAGGTTGACTGCCCCACAGACACGTAAAAGCCGCAACACGAACTCGGTGACAACGGGTAGACGCTCCTCAAGTGCGATGTATGCATCGACCCTGAAGGTCTCCACCGGAAGCCCAAAGGTCACACGGTTGAACTCAGATGGAAAGCTCATTCCCCTTCTCCCAGTTGTTCAGCGGGTAGGAGCACAGCGCGTCCCTGCACCGCAAGCTGCTCGGTGTATTTGAAGACCCGACCCAGGGGTGTATCAGCGTGTCTTCCTTGCCAGAGCTTGCTGGCACCCACCACAAACAGCCGCTCCATAGCGCGAGACATTGCAACGTTGACCCGGTTAGGACTACGAAGAAATCCAATTCGCCCTTCCGGGTTGTTCCGTACCGTAGACAAGATGACGATGCGGTTCTCTTTGCCCTGATAGCTGTCTACCGTGTCGACCTTTACAAGGCGCCTCAAAGACCCGAGCCATGGTGCTTCGGCCTTCAGCTTGTCGATAAGTGACCGCTGCTTTCCATACATACAGATGATGCCGATAGGAGGTTCCTGCGGCTTGAGGTCCTCCGCCAAGAAAGTCATGAACTCATCGGACTCAACAATCTGTCGCAGCAACGCCATGACGACATGCGCCTCGGCGGTGTTCCAAGTCTCATCGCGGGCTTCGTTCTGTTGTTCGTGGCCCCGACGACCCAGGGTTGAAGTGTCTACCCAAGTCACTTGTTTTGACAGGTGTACGGGCAGCAAGTCGTAGTACTCGGGCGGAACACCTCTGCCCGTCTCAAGCTTGCCACCGTAGAAGCACTCGGACACCAGCTCGCCTATGTCTGGCGCCATCCGGTACTGGGATAGCAACGTTGTTCCAACCTGCTGCCCATAGGCGGAGTTGAACAGTCGCTCGAAGTCGCTCCGAAGCAGCGACGAATCGTCCTCAACGCCGTATCGCTCGCGGACTGCTTGGCGCACCTGGTCCGAGAAGGTAGGCGGCAGCTGAAGATGGTCTCCGACCAAGAGAATTCGGTGCCCCGCCTGCATTGCAACGGCCAGCTCGCTGGGCGCTGCACGTCCCGCCTCGTCGATGATGACCCAGTCGAAGATGTTCTGCACGACCCCCGCACCTCTATAACCAATACCAACGAGAGTGCCCGCAACGACGGTTCGAGACTTAGCCAAAAACTCCGCGAAATTGGCGTCTGACGAACCCAAGGCTGCCACCCACTCCTCGGACAGCTTGATGACCCTCAGGAGCCTTGAGATGGCGTCCTGCGAACGGACCTCGTACTTCTCGGCCAAACCCTCTCGAATTCCGTTCAGAATTTCGGCTGGGGCCCCTTGGGCGTCGACCTGGTAGACGTCTGCGGCGATGTCGTAAAACGATTCCGTCAGCGCGCGGACCCTAGCATCCATCGACGCTACCGACCGCTCGTCCTCCCCTCCCGTGCGAGCCTGAAGCTTCGCAATCCGGTCGCACAGCATCCCAAGCCTGAGGTGAAGGTCGACCACTTCAGCTGCGTATCCCTTCGGCAGGCCAAAAGCGGTGGCGAGCTCGACGATGCGCTCCTTCTGCTCGGCCTTGAACGACTCGCGATATGCGTTCTCGATTGAAGAGGCGTGCAGGTGCCGAATCTCGTCTGAGGCTACCGACTCCGCCCCAAGCCGGACGGCGTTGAAATCCACACCCATGTTGCGGCAGACCTCCATCCCCTTCTCCAGGGCATTGTTGACGGCTTCGTGAGCTTGGCTCACCAGCAGAATGCGCCGCGCGCCCTCCCTGGTCATCAAGTAGTGCAGCAACGAGGCAATGAACCAAGTCTTTCCAGTACCTGGAGGTCCTTGAAGCAGGCTTACAGGTCCGTTACCAAGGACACGTTTGAAGGCTTCACGCTGACTGGGATTGAGGCTTTTGCCATGGTCTGAGTACGCTTCCAAGTCCTGGTCAGAAGGGGCAGAGAACTTCATGGGCGCTAACTCGGCAGACGGAGCGGCCTCAAAGTAAGAGATGAGGCCAGGCACTACCGCCTTATCCTGAAGAATTCGCTCAACCGCGAACCGTCTTCGCGTGAACGATGCCTTCTCATTCGTGCTCATCAGGCGCAACCGACTGCCTATCTTGAAGTTCGCGCGGAGGTGAGGTTGGTCAATAGCCAGCTCTGCGTAAGCTCCAACTGTCGTGTCACGCAAATTGAGTTGACCACAGGGTTTCCAGACCCCGTCATTGGTTTGGCTTTCGACGACCACCGCGTCGGGTGGCTCATAGTTCAAAACACCGGAGTCAGCGTGGTATGGAACCAAGAGCTGCCCAGAGCGCTCTGGGTTGAATCTCTTGTCCGCCGCGACAGTCACGGTGAAAAACGCGTCCTCTTCCGCATCAAGAAGGGTTCTCCAGAGCTCACGAATAGGAACCGTGCCAACGTCATCCGAAGTCACAGGCCCGCCCTCAACCTCAGACTCGGACGCGACTTCCTTGGCTTCCGCCTGCTTGTCGCTATCGCTGGCCGGAAGGCGTCGCTTCACCTGTGCGTCGTCCAGCAAGAACAAGACCAAGTCCTGGGCATCCGGTGCTGGCCCGTCGACGAGCTGCACCTCCATGCGGACTGAGGCATCTCTCATGGTTTGAGAGCGCAACAGTTGACTCTGCGAAACGCTGTTCGCCTTCACAGACTCGACGACCTCCTTAACCGGATTCCAAATCAAGGTGAGTTGACGGCCGACGCCTGTCACGTAGAACCGGATGCTGCCCTCGGATTGGCGGTCAGGCTGCGCAGCAATATGAAAGACGCCGTTGTCGCTTCGCAGTGCACCTGCAGGTACTCCGGAGTATGCGAGGTTCGGGATGACCACTGTGAAGTTTTGCGACTCGTCTTTTTCGCTTTGCCCAGCTTTTTCGAGTGCCTTTGAGAGCGGGTCGAGGGTCGACAGCGTTTGCGCCCCGAGCAGGTTCGCCAACTCTTCATAAACACGAGGAATCGGAAGACTCCCGTTAGTCGGCGCTTCGCGGCTGGAATCCAAAACCTCGACGAGCACGGCCGCAAGGCTGTATCGGTCGCGCTCCGAGGGAGTCAACGATTGGTAGTTGTCGGGTAGATAACCAGTGGTATAGGCATCGCCCTGTGCTCTCCTGAAGTCCAGAACGTCGACCAGTACGGCATCACCCGAGCTGCGAACCACAATGTTGCCAGGGTGGATGTCGCCGTGTGAAAGCTCCACCGCATGAAGTTTGTTGAGCGTGTTCACGAGCGACCGGGCCACCTGCATGCGCGGCTCATAAACCGGTGACGTCGAGAGCCAGGCCGAAAGAGGCTGTCCTTCGACCCAGTCAGTTACCAGCAAGAGACTCCCTCTCGAAAGCCCGAAGTCGACGACAGAATGCAGCCCCGATATCTGCATGCCTTTTACAACGCGGGCACGCTCCAGGAAGGACAAGAGGCGCAGCGAAAGGTCCGGCTTCTTAGGGTCCGGCTCAACTCCGTACCAGACCTTTACGAGGTGGTCGCCGTCTTCCGTGGTGGACCGGAAGCACAGATACTCCTTCGTTTCCGCAAGCATGTCTGTCTCGTCATAGTCGCGCTCCTTGCTTTTTGCACGGTACGACTCGAAGGCTGAGACATCGACAATTTGAAGCGGTGCGTCTGTGGTCGATGAATTCAGCGCCTCCAGCATCTCCCGAGCGTTCAGGTACCGCTCGCTTGGCGCCGAAGACAACGCCCTCTTGATGACATCGGTGACACCAGCGTTGAACCCGGTCTCGGCTCTATCGGACCACGCGTACGTATCAGCGGACTTCGGTGGTCGCTCTCCGAACAACACGAGGTGCGCTAAAGCGCCGAGCATGAACACGTCTCGCCGATAGGGCGTCGCCGCGCCGTCGGCCTGGCCGTCCTCAGGTAGAACGGACTGCTCTACCTTGACTTTGTCGCGGAAGGCACCAACGGTCTTCATCTCTGGGTAGTAGGCCGCCGGAAAACCAGACATGACGACCTTCGAGGACCTGTCCACCCAGACGCTGTGGTCCCCAATGTCACGGTGCGCCACATTGAGGTCATGAAGCTCTCCAAACTTGTGAAGCACTGCTTTCACAAGGCTGAGCCGCTCGTCAGCGGAGAGTTTGGGAAGCACCGAATGGGTGAATTCGGCGAGACGGGTGACACGGCCGGGAAGGGAATACAGCTCAGTGAAATCGAGGGTCACATCCCGGTCAGCCTTGCGGCTGATAGGGCGCATAAGGCTCAGGGAGAGCTCTGCATTCTTCTCGGCAACGTACTCATAGACCCGTTGCTCTCGAAGACCTACAAAAGGGCGGTCTTGTTCGCCGATGAGGTCCAGACCAAGTGCCGTGAAGTCCCACTGTCGCAGAAGCGCATGCTTGAGCGGGTCGTCCTTGGCGCTCGCTCGAAACTCCGAATACAGCCTTTTGGGGTGAATGAAGATGGGGTCGCCCTCCGGTCGAAAGCCGTCGACTAGGTAATCTTTCGGTTTGAACGAGGGCCCCTCGAAGAACTCGTCGTACCTTTTGAGGTGGTTCAGTGGGTTGAAATATGGTCGCTTCCAGAAGTACTCTTTGAAGACCTGCTCGTAACGTAGCGACAGAAACTCAGTCATCGTCAGGACAGACTTCTCTTCGTCAGGTGTGAGTTTCATCTGTTTGACGTCACCGTGCATCACGACAAAAGAGGCAACGAACGGTGTGAAGTCCGTACCAAGCTTCTGCTTCATCAAACTCGCCAGTTTCTTGGCATTCAGATTGGCCTTAAGCACAGGGGACGTGTCCCTGAACTCCCCATCCAAATACCACTTCTGCCCATCGGACTCTAGGAGCTTGCCGTGCCAGTTCTTTAACTCCACGACTACAACAACACTGTGCGTGATGAGTACTAGGTCAAAGTCGTCGTCACCTGAACCTCGTCCCCCCCGGCTGATGGCGAAGGAAGCGTATCCACGCCATCCCTTGCTGAAAGCGGCGCTACTGAACTCTCGCTGAATCTGCTGGTGTGCCTCCACCTCGGCTTTGGGAACGCCGGTTTTCTTGATGAGCTTGATGTCCATGTTCTCCCTCTCAATCGAACTCAGTTTTTATGAATGGCTGCCTTGAGGCGCTCACCGCGCCTAGTCATTGCGGCTGCTGCCTATCGAAGAACGCCCACGCCACCCGGTAGTCATCCTCGCGGCTGGCGCGGGCGAAGGGGGCGGTGTAGGTGCGTTGCACTTCGCGCGGGCCGCCGGGCAGGGTGTCGTCCATGAGCCATTGGGTGATGGTGGTGCCGTCGGACACCTTGGGGGTGCCGCCGCGCTTTTGGGTTTCTTCGCTGTCGCCGGCGTCTGCGCTGGCGTAGGTCCACAGGTCGTCCCAGCCGAAGTTGCCTTCGCGCACTTTGCCATCGGGGGTGGCGATGCGGGTGCGGGGCGTGCTGCGGCTGCCTTTGCGCGGCAGGCCCACGCCAACCAGGCCTTTGCTGTTGGTGAAGACGATGCGGCCGGTGGCGTCGTACCAGGTGTCGCGCTCGTAGCCTTGCATGACGGGGAATTGCACGCGGTAGATGAGCAGCAGCTCGTCCAGCGACAGGCCCAGGGCTTGGGCCACCAGCACGTCGATTTCGACCAGGGCCATGCGGCGGGCGTAGTCGCTGCGCAGGGCGCAGTCGCGCGTCCAGGTGCTGGTGAGCGCGGGCCAGAAATCGTGCGGCAGGCGCGGGTTGCCCGGCTGGCTCCAGCGCTGGTCGGCAAAGTCCAGGTCATAGACCTGCTCCCACAGCGGAGCGTAGTGGGTGGTGAGGCAGTTGAGGGTGAGGGCGCGGGCAGAAATGTCCGCGGATGTGGAAAGCCTTGGCAACTGCGCCAATCCCTCACCATAAAGGTCGCCACGCCCAGTGCTTTTGATAAAGAAATCAACGAATAACGAGTTCAGCATCGCTGTACATGAAAGCAGTAGCTGCTGATTCTGGAAACTCGTGGCAATACAAGTATTGATGATGGCTGAACCAGGGGGAATTAGCGCAGCAACCAGAGTTCGTTCACCCGACTGGGACAGTCGGCGGCGATGCACTAGCCGGAAAAACTCCGTCACGGGCCTTCCGCGCGCTTCCCCCTCTTCAATCCAGCTCACGCGAGCCGTGCGGCGCAGGTATTCCGCGCGGTCGGGCATAGGTCGGTAATTGGTGCGCGGCAGGTAGTCGTCGGGCAAAGTTCCAAGGTCAACGTTGTCATATGCCAATGGCGTGTTACAGAGTTTGCGCGGAGTTTTACAAAACGGGTTAGCCACAAAGAAATGCGGGCCAGACAGCACCCAGTCGTGCGGCGTAGCGGCAAAGCCTGGGTCGGTGCTGGGGCGGCGACTGATGGTGCCGTCGTGTTGCTGGGCGGTTTCGTTCCACATTTCGGTAGCGAAGTAGCCCTCGTCCAAGTCGGCCAAGCGCTGGGGATAGGCGGCAAGTTTGGCCAATACATTACTCAAGGCGCCAGCGTGTAAAGCGGGCAGTCGGGCACGGCGAGCGGGGGTGCCAGGTTCGTCGTAAAGCTTGGCAAAGGTGGTCAGCGCGGCTTCGTCCACGCGCACAATACGGTCACGGTGACCGGCTGTGTTCCAGTCACCGTTTGCCGTCTTTATTCCATCGGCCAATCCATCACCTTCGTGCTGATACGACGCATCGACCGTGGCTGGGATAAAAACATTGGCAAGGGTGTCGAAAGCAGGCTGCTGCCTTCTTGGGCCATATATATTGATTGAATATGTGACCCAGTGCAGCACTTCAGCAAATAGCTTTTTGACATTGACAAACTGAAAATGTCTTCTCAACCGCGCATAAATTGCCTCGCGTAATTCCCCACCCTTGGGGTCCTCGTACGGCCCTTCGGGGTGCAACAGCCCGGCTACGCCCTGCGCGCTGCTCAAGTGCCAAACCAATGGCAAAAAACACTTGTATAAGTTGGCAGGCATGCCCTTGAGCTGTGGGTAGTTCTGCACGGCATTCAAAAAGGCTTGCGTGCCTTCGGCTTCTTCCAGCTCTTGCAACCAGTCGGCCTGCAGGCCGGGGAACTGGGCAAAGGCTTCGGCGCGCAACTGGGCCAAATCGCTGGCGCTGATTTTGCGCACGGCAAACACCGGGTTGCGCTCGCCCAGAATGCCGGCCTCGTTCCACTCCACCTTCAGCCAGGGCGGGTTGCCCAAAATCAGGTCAAAACCTGCGCCGGAGCGGCCCTCGGTGCCCGGGCCTGCGCCCAGCAGCACATCGGCAAAGCACAGCTCCCAGTGCATAAAGCGGCGCTGCGCGGCAATGCCCTCCACCACGGCGATGCGGCTAAACAACTGGCGCAGTTTGCTGATGCGCAGCTGGCCCAGCTTGTCGTGCAGGCGCGGGGCGGCGGCTTGCAGCTCGGGCTGCGGGTCGTCAAAACCGGCAAAGCTGGGTTGCACGTTTTGGAACACTAGCTCGCCCGTGCGGGTGGCGGGCTGGTCAAACAGCAAGCCCGCCTGGGGCGTGACGTCAATCACGTTGCCTTCCAAAATGGCGCCCACTTCCATCCACCACTGTTCGCGGCTGGGCAGCTCGTGGCTTTGGGTAATGGGCCAAAACCACAGGGCGCACCAGTAGTCCATGACCAGCTTCAGGCGGCGGAAGGGCGTGGCCAGGTCGCCATCTTCATTGAGCAGGCCTTGCTGGCGGATGGCTTCTTTTTGCGCGCGGCTAATGCGGTGGCTGCGGCTTTCATTGCTATTTTGATAGCTGCTTGCGCTTGCTGGGTGGTCGCTAGAGGCCGATTTGGCTTGAAATTCGGGGCGCATACCGTGCGGCCACACGGGGGTGGCATCTTCGGTGCGGGCGCGGTCGCGGGCCAGGGCGGCGCGGTGCTCGGCCCAGAGTTCATCCACGCGCTGGCTCAGTTGCTGCAGGCGGGCAATCTCATGCGCGGCCAGTGGGGCGCAGAAGGCTTTGCGCCAGGTTTTTAGCTGGGCAAATTCGGCGGGGTAGAGTTTTTTGGCGTCTTTGTCGCCGTAATCGGCCATGCCGGGGTCGGGCAGCAAAAAGTGCCAGATTTCGTCCGGGCGGCGCGGTGCGCTGGCGCTGGCGCGGCGCGGGGGTTCTTCATGCCAGGCGGGTTTGGCGCCTTTTTTCAGGGCGGCGGCGTTGAACACCTGGTGGCGCGCGCCAATCAGGCTGTTGCCCGCAAACAGTTGGTAGCCAAACCAGGGCACGCGCGCGGGCAGGGGCTGGCCGGTGGCTTCGTCTTGCTCGCCATAAATGGCGTTGAGCCACAGCGAGACTTCGGCAAGCTCCACGGCCACGGGGTTCAAGTCCACGCCAAACACGTTGCGGTCGGCCAGGTACATGCGCACTTTTTGCAGCTCTTGCGGGTACTGGTCGTGGGGGATGCGGGTTTTCAGCTCGGCCTGTTTGCGCTCTAAATACGCCTCGGCCAGCTGGTTCACGGCTTCGTTCAAGAAGGCGGCGCTGCCCATGGCGGGCTCGCAGACGGTGAGGGTGAGGATGTCATCGGCCTTTTGCACGCGGCCGTTTTTCTCGTCCAGCAGTTCTTTCAGGGCGTACTTCACCAAGCACTGGGTGAGCACCTGCGGGGTGTAGTAGCTGGCGCTTTTTTGCCGGTCGCGGCCCGCCAGGCGGTAGATAAAGCTGCCCTTGGGGTGCATACGCAGCTTGCGGCGGCCTTCTTCCACGTCGTACACCTTTTCATCGTCGCGGTAGTCGTCGATGTGGCTGCGGGGCACAAACCAGGCGTTTTCCAGCAGGTCGGCGTCCGAGTCGCTGGCGCGGGCGCGGCGGCTGGTGTCTTCGGCGTCGTCGCTCTCGCTGTCGTCCTCGCCTTCGTCGCTGGCCGCAGCGCTGGCTTTTTTGGGCGCGGGTTTGACTTCGTAGAGGTCTTCGTCGGCAAAAAAGCCCCGGTAGCTGAGCAGCGCCTCATACACGGCGCCCAGTTGGTTGATGGACAGCAGCTGGTAGCTGACGCGGCCCGCGCGCCGACCCTTGCCGCCTTTGCTGAGCGAGAGCAGGCGAATCACGCGCTGCCACAGGGCGTTGGGGAATTGCACCTTGGCCAGCAGCGGCAGGGTGCTGTCGTCAAACAAGCGGCTGTCGAGTGGCGCCAGGGCAAAGGTGTCTTTGGCGCCCTGGGGCACCGGGGCGTGGCTGTCGTGGTTGGCACGCAGGCTGGCTTGTTCGCCTGCCAAGCCGCAGCCGTGGGCCACCAGCGTGAACAGGCGGCGCAGGGTGAGGTCGAAGTATTTGCCCTCGCGCGCCTGGGGGGTGGGCAGGGGCTGCAGTTCCAGGTCGCGCAGGCTCTCCAAACTGTAGCCCTTGAGGTACACCTCGCTTTGGTTGATGGGCACATAGCCCAGCTCGGGCCGCGCCTCGATGTAGAACATGAACAGCAGCCGGTACACCATGCGCAGGCATTCCAAACTGAGTTCGCCCGCATCCAGCTTGTATTGGCCCGAATACACGCTTTTTTTGCTGCCACTGGCTTGTTCATCCAACTGGCGGGCGGCTTCGTTGCCCAGCAGCTCGATGGCTTCGCGCAGGGCGTATTTCAAGTCCTCGCTGACGCCAAAGGCGTGTTTGTGGGCGTTTTCGTCCAGGCTCTCCAGCAAGCTGCTGCCTTCGCCGGGGGCCAGGCTGTCTTTGTGCAACAGGGCGGCGCAGGCTTTGAGGGTGTCAGCGTCCTTGCGGTCGAGGATGTCGGCCCAGGTAAAGCGCAGGGCACGGTTGTTGGGCCATTTGTAGCGGTCCAGCAGCAGCCATTCGTCCAAGCCCAGCAGCAGCACATAGCGCGGGGGCTGGTCGGCGCCAAACACGGCATCCGAGAGCAAATCGGCCCAGGTTTCGCCCTTCACCTGGGGCGGCAAGGGCTCGGTGCCGTAGTGGAAGGCGGTGAGCTGGTGGTCCAGCAGGTCATCTTCTTCGCGGCTGGGCTGGTAGGCGGGGATGATGGCCAGGCGCTGGCCCAGCAACTCCCACATGGGCAGCGGCAGGCCGGGCACCAGCTCTTGCAGGGGGGCGGTGCGGGCGGGCGCGGTGTAGCCCAGGGCTTGCAGCAGGCCGGTTTGCAGCTGCACAAAGGTGGCCCAGCGCTCGTGCTCGTCTTTGCCGCGCTGCACCTGGCCGCGCAGGGCAAACCAACGCTGGGCCCAGGCTTGCAGGCGCTTTTGCGGGGCGCGGTGGGCATCTTGGCCGGGGTGCTGGGCTTCGGTGGCGTCCCAGGCGTCTAGGCGGGTTTTGATGTCGCCCTTGAACACTTCGGCCAGGTAGTGGTGGCTGTAGAACTCGTTTTCGTTGGTGATGCCAGCAAAAGTTTGTACGGCTTCAAGGATGGGCATGGCTCAGGCTCCGGCGGGCGAGGGGGCAGCTTGGGGGTGGCAGACGCCGGCGAGCACCTGAATCCAGGGCTGGGGCTCGGTAGTGAGGGTGTCGTGCACCCACTGGCGGTAGTCGTCAAACACGCGGCGGATATGCTGGCTGCGCTGCTCAAAGCGGCCACGCTGCACAGTCTCCAGCTGTTTTTCCAGGTCGAGTGTGAGCTGCTGTATTTGCGCCCCTTGCAGGCGTTGCAATTCGGCCAGGGTGCCTTCCAGTCGTTGGGTGAGCTGCTGCGCAAAGGCCTGTTGGCGTTCCAGCATGAAGCGGTGCATGGTCTGCACGGCCTGCGGCAGGGCTTGCTGCATCTGCGCTTGCAGGCCGGCCAGTGCCTCGGTGTGGCCCCGGTTGGGCAAGCCCGCGGCTTTGAGGCCGGCGCGGGCGGCAAAGGCATCGAAGCCTTCGAGGGCAAAGGCGCCCTGCCCTACCCGGTGGGCCACTTGCCATTCCACCAGCAGGGGCTGGCCCTTGCGGTTGGGGATGAGGCTCATCAGGATGAAGGCCTGCTCTTGCGGGGCCAGCCGGTGGCTTTGCAGCAGCGGGGCTTTGTGGCGGCCAAAGTGGGTCAGCACGCGGTCGCCCAGCCATTCCATGATGGGGTGCTGGGGCCAGAGGTAGTGCAGCCGGGGCCAGGTTTCTTCTTCAGAGCGGGCCTGGCGGGCGGTTTCGATGGCCTCGGCCATACGTACCGGGTCGGCACACAGGGGGTAGTGGTCGTTATCGGCCTGGGCCTCGCGGGGCAACTGGCGCAGGCGCTCTTGCAGGTCCAGCGGCGCGGTAATAGAAATAATTTGCTCGGCATCGACCGCAGACCACTGGCACAGCGTTTGCCCCTGGTTGAGCTGGGTGAGTGCGGTTTTGGCGTAGTGGTAGTCGCTGGGGAACAGCGAGGCAGGCTCGGCAATGTGTGCGGTGCTGGAGGCTGGTGGCTCAGAAGATGTAGCTTCGCCGCCTTCGGTGCTGGCACCGGCACCAAAGAGCTGCATCAGCCAGTCACCCTCGTTGTCGTCCTCACTGCTGGCCGCTTGGTCCAGGGTGGCTTCAACCGCTTCAGGCGCCAGGCCATCTGCCATGAAGTCGGAGATTTTGGCCGCTTCCTTTTCGGGGTCGAAAACGTTGAGGAAGGCCGAAGGGTCACCAAGGTTCAAGTAGGCCTGCTCGTCCTTGGCTTGCAGGATTTCAAGGATGCGCAAGTCACCCCGGATTTTGTCGTTCACGGTTTCGGTGAACAGATAGACGATGTGCGGCTGGTGCTTTTGGCCGTAACGGTCCACGCGGCCATTGCGCTGCTGGAACACCATCAGGGACCAGGGCAGGTCAAAGTGAACCAGGCGGTGGCAGAAGTAGTGCAGGTTCAGACCTTCGCTGGCCACATCCGAGCACAGCAGCACGCGGATGGGGTCGTCGAGGCGGCCAAAGCGGTCTACCAGAGTTTGCTGCTCGGTGTCCGACATCTGCCCGTGCAGCATGGCGACCTGGTTGGGCTTGAGCTTGAGGTCTTGGCTGAGCTGATTTTCCAGCCAGCGCAGGGTTTCAATGCGCTCGGAGAAGATGACCAAGCGGTCTTCGGCCTGGATGACTTGCCAGCCAAATTCGGGCGATTTCAGTTGCTGCAGCAGGCGCTGGTACTTGCTGAAGGACTGGGCTTTGCTGTCGTCGACCAGGGTGCGCAGGGCATCGGCAAACACCTCCAGGCCATCGATTTCCTGGCCTTCCTCAGCCGTGGGGCTGCTCTTGCCACGCAGCAATTCCATGCGCTTGAGGGTGGACTCCAGCGCCGCCGCCGGGCTGGAGAACAGGGCTTTTTGCATACCCACGCGCTGCAACTCGGTCTGGCGTCCACCTTTGCGCTGCCCACCCTGGGTGAAGGGGATGGCAAGCAAGGCGCGGTAAGCAGCCTCTTCCTGGGCGCTGGCCGCCTGGCTCAGGCACAGGGTCTGGCGCTCTTGGAAATCGGCGCTCACCTGGTCTTTGATGTCTTTCTTGAAACGGCGAATGACCAGGCCTTTGCTACGGAAGTCATCGGGCGTGTAGCGGTCTGGGTCGGAGATGGCCGTGGGGTCCAGCAAGCTCATCAAGGAGGCAAAGCTGCGCGCTGAGCCGTCATGTGGCGTAGCGGACAACAGCATCAGCGTGTCAGAGCGGTTGGACAGCAACCGCGCCAACCTTGCCCGGCGCGACAGGCCCGACTCCCCTGCCCTGGCTGCGACGTTGTGGCATTCGTCGATGACGATGATGTCCCACCAGGCGTTTTCCAGATAGTTGCGGTACTCCAGGTTGTTCTTGAGCGTGTCTATCGAGATGATGCTGCGGTCGAAATGGTTGAAGGGGTTGTGATTGGCTGGGATGCGGTTGCGCACCCGACCCAGGCCCACGGAGTCCAGGCGGGTCAGGGGAATGGAGAAACGACTCCACCACTCTTTCTGGAACTGGGTGAGCATGGCCTTTTGCGTGACTACCAAGATGCGCTTGCCCCGGCCCCTCTGTATCAGCTCAGTAGCGAGGATGCCCGCCTCCAGCGTCTTGCCCAGCCCTACGGCATCGGCAATCAGGATGCGCGAGCGCGGTTGGCGCAGCGCCTGCAAGGCAGGGTCCAGCTGGTAAGGCACCAGGTTCATCACGCCCCGGTGGCCCAGGTGAATCTGCTCGTCATTGGCCACGCTGCGCCTGCGCATGCTCTCCAGATAGAGGATGGTGGCGTTGTAGGTGGGACTGGCATCGGGCACCAGCTCAGTCTGAGCCGGGTCCAGCACCTCGATGTGGTCTTCCAGCGCCGTCAAAAACAGCGCCGACTGGCCACGCACCAAGTCAGAAATGCCATCGCAGGTGAGCAAGTAGCCGCCATCGGTAGCGGGGTCCACACGGCGAATGAGCCACTCTTCATCACGTATCACGGCGCGCGCGCCAGGAGCAAAAGCAAGCATGCAGGACGGTGGTTCAACAACCACGGGGTGAGAGTTTTCTGGAGCCTTGGAGTATCGGGGGTTTTAATAGAACGTCATGGGCACCATGTTTTGGGAAAGCAGCTTAGCAACAGGTGTCTGGCCAACTTTCGTCCCGAAAAAGCATTCAACGAAAGCCATCAAGCCAAGTGCCAAGCGCTCATACCCTACGGGTCATGCGTATCCAAGCTACTTTTATGGAAAGTTCAGTGCTTCCAAAAAAACTTGATGAGTCGAGCTTCCAATCGATGAAGCTGACCGTGATGACCAGTGTGTACCTGTCTCGCTGGAACAAGCCACTGACTTGAGCTTTACTTTGGTCGCACTGCTTTGCATGCACATGCTGCTGAAGAGTGATGCCTCACCTTGCCTCATCAAGGCAGGGCAAGGTTTTCCAGCTCTTTAGCGCGGTTAGCTGTTATCGTCATCGCACAGTCGTTGCCACTGACACGCGCCATGGTGCCCCCATCCGGGTCATAGTAGAAACCACAGTTGGCATCTCGGAACTTTATCCAGGCTCGTTGCGCCTCTTGCAGTTGTTTTTTGCGCTCAGGCGTCAAATCTGCCATCAAGGCCTTGTAGGCCTTGTTCAAGCGCACATCCTGGCGTTGGTGCTCAGCCACGATGCACTCCACCATGCCCTGGGTGGTGTCACCAGACTTGTCCATGCAGGCGGTGAACTGTTTGGACAGGTTACTGTCCTGAGCCTGGACCCACATGGGTATGGAAGCAACCAAGGCCAGGGTGATACGCAGCAAACGGGTATTCATATGTGGGTTACTTTCAATCGCATTTTTAAAATACCACCGGCGCAGTTTGGTGGAAACCAAGATGCACTGCATCTAGCGACTGGGCGAGCGGGTGATGCCACGCACCTTAGAGCACCAGGTCAACGAGTTGCACATCTGGTGCTATCTTGAACTGATTTACTGAACTGGACAGCCCTTAGACGGCAGCTGTTGCATAGCCACGGCTGAGGATTGGGGGAGCACGTCTCAAAATAGATTTGTGCAACAGTGCCACTGTAAATTCAACTAGGCATACGGAGTAGGTAGCTTATTTTCAGCAAGCCTAATTTTTGTCGGTGATACCGTGAGGGTGATGCCCCTGTGAATCATCACTCCTTCGGATGAAGTCTCGACCCTAGGGGCAAGAGACTTCCATGCTCCTTGGATATTTTCTAGACTGCGTACAAAAGCACGTTTAAATGTCTTCAGTTGCACGGCATGTGCTTTGGCTGATGTGCTCTTGATGTCAGGGCCGAAGTTAGAAAATAACTCGTCCCATGTGAACGACCGTCGGGCCCTTGTTCCAACATGGTTTAGCAGGTAAACCTGCTGACTCAGCCAGCAGTAGATATCCAGGGCTTGTGGTGATTTTCCAAGAAACTTTGCAATGCGCACATCAACGGGGACTGCACGTGCCTTGACCGCGTTATAGAAGTTTTCACTCAAAACAATCGACATGTTCCAAAAGGCACTGCCGCTGCTATCTATAAATGCCTTCAAGTGAACAGCGTCTGTGATGTTAAGCCTTACCATGCGGTAGTCGGTTTCACTTTTAAATGAAACAGTTATGTGCGCTCCCAGAAGCCGAATGAACTGCTCCTTGAAAAGAGTGAATAGCCCACGCTCGCCTGCCGACGTAATTGCTGAACGAGAACCATCAAATGCAAACTCTAGCAAGCTAGGAAGGAACTCGTCACCGCGAAGTCGAATTGTTCGCTCCTCTGGGCTACGGTAGCTGCTTTCTTTGTCTGCGTACTTGGCTTCCAGCAATGACACGCAAGTAGTTAAGTACAAAATCACCAGGCGCGGGTACTTGCCATTTGGGTAGCCCATGATGATGTTGCTGTTTGTTTTCTCATCAAAGTAAGTTCCTGGCTGCAACACAATGGATTCTTTCCCCGCATACCTTGACCAGCTTTGAACATCTTGAGGGATGTTCTGGTAAGGCAGCGCAGAAGGCAATAGCCATATAGGCATCAACGCCAGTGCGTCATCTTCCGTGGGCGATTTATCTATCAAAGACTGACAAACGTAACTGACCTTAGAAGCTTTACTGCGGGCTTCTTTTTCTTTTCGTATTGCATAGGCACTGTCGCTGATTTTGGCTAGTGACGCGTCCTTGATGGTGACTGTATCTTCATTGATACCCATTTCTCTAGGTATTGCATGAGGTTTGCTCACTCTCGTTGAAGTACGTGGTTTTTCGCTGAAATCAACCTGAACTTGTTGGCTGGATGGCTGCTGCACCCCTGGCATCTCCTCAGCAAGCCTCAGCAAGTGCTGTATAGCGGGATTGTGAAAAACATTCGAATTCATCGTAATTCTAGTGAGTCAGCGTTTTTTTGCCTACTCAGCGTTTTTTTGAATGATTGGTCTTTGGATTCTATCTGATAACTACCTTGGCTCTAAGTGGGAGCGATAGCGACCCAACTACTTCTTTACTGAAGAAGAGATACCTTCTGATACCAGATACAAGGCGCTAAAAATTCTCGCTAACTCATTGATTACATTGGTGAAAATTGAAATCAGTAGCGCAACATTCTGCGAAATAAGTGCAACACTCTGCGTACAAGGTGCAGCATTCTTTGAACTTGGGCGCAGCATTCTGCGAGAAATGCGCAACATTCTTTGTGAATAATCACCTTGCTTGTGAATAAGCTGTGGATATCTTCGGTTTGATGTGAATGCTTGATTGTTTTTTTCGCATAAAGAAAAAAAATTTCGCAACATGAAATATGCATGTCCCGTACTTCAGTGCTACATCACTAAGTTCTCGCGCAGTTCTCATTCAAAAAGATTCTTGCACTTCGCCAAAAAAACGATGAACTTTTCGTAGAACGCAAAAACTTTTTTGCACAGCTTGTGCGATGAGCATCGCTATGTTCCGCTCAGACTCATGCGAGCCTCGGTTCGACGCTTTGCACTAGACGAGTGCATTCCGTGTGTATGAAGCCCATCACTGACTTCATCGTTTTTTCTCTTGTCATGGAGTTTTTCGTTTACAGTCTATGTGTTCGTTTACGAAAGATGCACCATGCAACTAGAGACAGAGAAGTCAAAAATTCGCCTTGAAGCGCTAGCTAAAACACTCACAGACGCGATAGAGCTTCAAAAAAAAACACAACAGCTATCGCTTAGTGAAGTTGCCGAAAGAGCCCGCAGGATGACCGAGCTTGCTCAGCTTCTGCGCGACAAGATGATTGAGCCGATGCCTAAGAAGGCGGCTCCAAGATTCACCGCCGGCCAACTGGCCGAGATATGCGGCTTTGACCGGAATAGGCTCAACTATCTGATTAGAAAAGATGAAGCCTTGCCCAAGGGAAGCAAAAAAGGTAACTCCAGAGATTTCTCACTTGAAGAGGTGTACCTATGGGTTGCAGCGGTTCGTCCGCCAACCCCACGGCCCTCTGAAGCTAAGGCGCCCGTGTTAGCGGTATCCAACCTGAAAGGTGGGTCTACCAAGACGACCACCACAATGTGCTTGGCACAAGGATTAGCACTCAAAGGTCGTAAAGTTTTGATTATTGACCTAGACCCCCAAGCGTCCCTCACGGAGTTGTGCGGTATCTATGCTGATATAGAAGTTGATTTGGATGAAACGATTGGTGGCTTCTTTTCGTCCTACCTCGAAGATACGCCTATGGAGTCCATCAAGCCAATCATCAAAGAGTCTTACTGGAAGAACATCTCTGTTGTTCCTGCATGTACAGCAATGCTTGGCTCTGATTTCAATTTCCCACTCATTTCGCGAAAGCGGCCAACAAAGCAAATCTGGACTCTTTTAAGAGAAGGCCTTGAGGGAGTTCGGCACGACTTTGACTACATCCTTTTGGACACCGCCCCTTCCATCTCCTACACCACTGTCAACGCCATCATGGCATCAGACACTCTTATCCAGCCACTTGTACCAGATAGCTTGGACTTCATATCTTCTATCCAGTTTTGGTCGTTATTTGCGGATTTGACGGAGATGTTCCAGGAACACGAAGGGAACAAAGGCTTCGACATGATTAAAGTCTTGCTCACCAAAGTCAACTACAACTCCGAAGCAGCACTCATCGTAAAAGAGTGGGCGAAGTTGTCTTACAAAGACTGGCTGCTTGACATTGAAATTCCAGCTAGTGCAGCAGCTTCCTCAGGCGCGTTGTCAATGAATACTGTATATGACCAAATGAGTGGAAATGAGGATGCAAGCAAACGCACCATTGATAGGTTGCGACAACCATTCAACGAGCTTTGCTCGATGGTTGACTCCTTCTACTCGGCGAAATGGATGACAGTATGAAAAAGAACCGATTTCAATCCTTATTGGCTACAGCTCAGTCCCTTCCTGATGTGGACAACCTCCCTAGTGCCAACAGTGATGATGAGGATGGCAATCTGAGGTTCCGCCCTAAGACGGGAGCAGTTGCGTCTTCATACATGACGAATCTCGAAATGAAGTCGGAAGCACTTGAGCGGCAATTGGCTGAAGCCCGCAGTCAAAATGCAGCAGTACGAATTCCGCTTGACAAGGTACAACCGAACCCTTGGCAACCCCGTCTTGTTTTCACTGAAGAATCGCTAACTTCCCTTGAAGACAGCATTCGTGCCAGCGGAGTGCTGCAGCCAATTGCTGTTAGGTCGCATCCTGTAGAAGAAGGTGTTTATCAGTTGATTGCCGGCGAACGCCGCACAAGAGCTGCCCGAGCTGTCGGCTTTTCAGAAATACCTGCAGTCATACTTGAGCTGTCCGATGCCGACATGGCCGCACAAGCTCTTACAGAAAACGTAGTTCGTGAAAATTTGACCGACTACGAGATTGGCATCGCTTTGATACGAATGCAATCTGAGTTTCCGACTAAGGTTGACATGGCCAACACCTTTGGCATCAACAGAACATCCTTGTATAGGCTTCTTTCTTTTGAAAAACTACCGCCAGTAATCTTAGCCAAATTGGCGGACAAGCCGAGTCTTATTAGCGCTGCTGCCTGTTATGAGTTGGTCAAATATACCTCTGACAACCAAATTTCAGAAGAGGCTGCCAATCAGCTTATCCAGGACCTGGAACTCGGATTAGACATAACTGATATCATTCATCGCCTCAAAAAGCAGGACGCACCTCAAAATGCTCCCAGCCAACCTAGAGCCACAAAGCGGCAGTTGTTCGTTGGTCGGAAAAAGGTTGGTGTGATTGATGTGACAGACTCATTCACCACTATCAAGCTTAAAACAGAGCTTGCGAACAATGAGAAGCGAGAGCAGCTGATTCTCTACATGAAGTCCCTTTTCCCTGAAATAGAGTTTTAGACTGCCACCTCTTTCTATGAAGCTCCTTCGCAGGAGCTTTTTTTCTGTCTATCCAGCTGATAATGACCCTGCAAGTTCTCGAAAAATGGTGTTCAAACTGAACACATGGGGCTTGCGAATGCCATGGTGGAGCATTGGAGTTCCCATTTCAAGCGAGCAAAAAATGGTGTTCAAACTGAACACTGCTTCTGCTACCCATTCGCCAACTGATGGGATGAGCGCCAGGCAAGTGCTCAAAAACGAGTGTTCGGAGTGAACACAGGGCCTGGGCGGGTGCCTGGCAAGTTCCAGCAGGTAGCTTTAAAAATGGTGTTCAAACTGAACACTGCTCCTGCTACCCGTTCGCCAACTGATGGGATGAGCGCCAGGCAAGTGCTCAAAAACGAGTGTTCGGACTGAACACAGGGCCTGGGCGG
The DNA here is from genome assembly GCF_004341365.1 of Simplicispira metamorpha. Lineage (GTDB taxonomy): Bacteria > Pseudomonadota > Gammaproteobacteria > Burkholderiales > Burkholderiaceae_C > Simplicispira > Simplicispira metamorpha. The sequence goes on from NZ_SLXH01000022.1 coordinate 37,203, forward strand.
GTGCCTGGCAAGTTCCAGCAGGTAGCTTTAAAAATGGTGTTCAAACTGAACACTGCTCCAGATAAACCTAATGGTTGGCTGTGGAAAGTACAGAATTAAACTTCAAAAATCTTCCGAGCTTCTTCAATGGTTCGCTCCCGCTCAGCCTGAACATAGATGCTCGTTGTCTGTATCGATGCGTGGCCCATCAGCTTCTGAAGAACATCAATGGGCATCTTCTTGGCAGCAGCATGGGTGCCGAACGTATGACGCAGTGCGTGCGGCGCTGCCTGCCTGAGCAACGCACGCTGCTCTTCACTCAGCGCAAGTGATTCATCTTGGGCAAGTGACTTCAGCAGCTTGACGACGACTTTGTAGAGACCGCTGGGGGTGAACGGTTCACCTGACAGTCGAGGCGTTCCCTCTACTTCGACAAGGTGCTTTTCCTGAGAGGCTTTTGTGTTGGCGATGACCACAGGAGAAAGAAGAGCATGCGGGCTTTCAAGGTTGTCAAAGTCATGGCCCCGGTCAGCCCAGTGTGCTTTGATGGCGTCAACCACCCGGGGTGGAACGTAAACGGTTCGCCATTTGTTGCGTTTGCCAAGGGCTTTGAGCGCCCAGATGCCCTTGCCAGGAACCGGCTTGAAATTCACTCTTGCCGCGAGACAAGCCTCTTCCCGACGAAGTCCAGAGTACCCCATCAACAAAATTGCAGCTCGGGCCAGGCGTGCTTGAACAGCGGATACGCGTGGGTCCTTGGGACTGATGAGTTCTCCAGAGATGGGAGGAGAGAGTGAGCAGGCCCAGTCCAGCAGGCCACCTTCCTTGGAGAGTTCATCCCACAATTCCCAGGGGAGTGCTTTTTCAACTTCAATGGCATCTTCTCGTTGGGTAACAGCAGGGTTGGCCACCGTCACCCAGGGGTTGCCAGCGAGGTATCGAACTTTGACCAGCCACTCAAAGCAGGCGCGTATGACCTGGATGGCATACCTCTGGGAGGAGGCTGCGAGTTTGCCGTTGAAGGGCTTCCACCTGGGTGAGTGGCGAGGTGCCCACGGTCCACACCAGTGCTGTGGAACATTCGCCAAGAAGTCTTTATAGACTTCGCAGTCGTCCGTGAGCACAGAAGAGAGTTGGACTTTTCTCTCAAGCGAGCACCATAGCAAGAATCGCTCAATCTCTTTGCGATAGGCCGTCAGTGTTTTTTCCTGACCTCGGTACTTGTATAGATAGGCACGCACCGCATCCAGGTCGTTTCGCGCAGATACCAAGCAGAAGCTCTCACATCGATTGATTCCCCGCTCAGACAGGATGCCTCTTGGCAAAGAGCCGATTCGCTCAAGTGGTACGAGTACCTCGACGCTGGTCACGGGCACCAGGTGGGATGTGGGCTCGTCGGGCTTGATGGCGAGGGCTCCCAGTCCTGGAGTTTTCAGAAACCATTTCTCAATCGCCTTGGCTTTGCGGGGGCCAATGCGCGGCACCGGTCGGTACCAGTGCTCACCAAGGCGTTCGATGTGGTTCTTGAGGTCTGACAGAGTGTGGATTTTTTCCATCGCCAGTGCACTGACCACCCTTGGCTTGAACCACATGGAAAGTGAGTCGTCCAGTGTCGCCCCCGTCATGTCGGAGTCAGCTGAGGCGACCAGGTATTCGATGGCGTACTTTGACCAGCGGTTGGATTTGACGGACGTCTCCAGGATGCCCGCGAGCGCTGGATTTTTGGTTTGCAGTCGTGCGACCAGCTGGGTGCACAAACCCGTCAATCGCTTGTTGAGTGCTTCAGGTGTGGCGCAGTTCAGTTCGTCGAGCAAGTCCTCAGAGTAGTACTGCCTGGCAATTAGTGTGAGAGGCAGATGGTTGAGCTTCGCTCGCAGGGCCGTGAAATCGGTGCGTGTGTAGCGAACCACTGGCTTTTCAACGAAAGCATTCTGTGCCATAGAAACCTAATAATTAAATTTTGATAATTATGAGGCTTGTATTGTGCCAGTGTGACTTCTCATGGAATCCATCCGGGATGGATGCAACAACCAAGAGGTGCTTTCATCGCTGGCGAACATGCCGTGGCAAAGGGCGGCCACACTTTACAGTCGAAAACCTATCCCCAAAGAGGGTGCGCAACCCTGTGCATAACTGACGCCTATCGCGTTGAAACCGTTGTCTGGCGCGGCTTGCAGAGGTGTGATTAAATTTTAGTCAGCCGGAATCAGTTAGCGCTGCCCAGCGCCTGCACAGGCTCCTTGCTACTCCATTCGCAACGCTCTGTTCCGCAATGTCGTTGGAGGCGATACTCGTCAATCAATGAGAATAGCCAGAAATATGACCACAAATACAGAATTAGTGGTCAGGGACGCCAATACCGTCGACGGCCATCAAGTGGCTGAGCTATCGACTTTCCCCGTGCCAAAGTTGCGGGGCAACCAGTTATATTGGCAGTTTGCTGTAGGTACCTTGTTTAAAGCGCCTCTGGTGATGCAGACGCGGGGATAGTCGCTTGCGCACCAGCTTCTTTCATGGCCTAGCGCATTAGTCTCAGCCCAGTGAAAAATCATATGTCACAGCAACTCAGGGAGGACAGAGAGTGGCGAGCGACCTATCCCAACTGATGAGCCCCGCAGCAGTTCAGGCTGCTCTGGATGAGTTCGGTCGTCTGGGTCGCAGCGACTTTCTCAACCGATACGGCTTCGGCAAATCACGTGACTACATGGTCAGAAACCCATTGACGGGTGATTTGTGTGATTCCAAGGCCATCGTTGGTGCAGCTTTCTGCCACCAGTTTCCGCAACATGGGCCTCTCAAGCCCTCCGAATTTTCCGAGGGTGATGCCACAGTCGTTACCAAACTGCAAAGCCTGGGTTTTGAAGTTGTGCGCATTGGCGAAGACTGGTCGTTGGAAGAGGTAAAAGCTGCAGTCTCCGCCTACTTCGAGATGTTGACGCTTGAAGCGAGGCAGGAGCGGTACAACAAATCTGAATTCAATGCGGCACTCCGTCAGCGGCTGCGCGGGCGCAGCAAGTCTTCTGTTGAACTCAAGCACCAGAACATCAGTGCTGTGCTGCAAGCATTAGAGTTGCCGTTCATTGCCGGATACAAACCTCGTGGCAATGCACAACTGCTGCTGCGCAAAGTAGTTCAAGCTTTTGTCCTGGAGCATTCAGACCTGATGCGCCAAATCGTGGACGCTCTGGAAGAAGTCAGGCCATCGCAATCCAAGACCTTCAAGGCTGTTCTCGTGGAGCCACCTGCCCTGGAACAGGTGGTCAGGCTCACTTCGGGGCTGCCCAGGCCTCGTCTGCCTCGCAAAGTCGACTATGTCCTGCGTGACGAGACCAACCGAAGATTGGGACGTGCGGGGGAGCAATGGGTACTTGAGTTCGAGCAGCAACGTCTTCGAACTCAGGGTCAAGACGAGCTATTCCAGCGAGTAGACTGGATTTCTGACCGGCTCGGGGACGGCGCCGGGTATGACATCTTGTCCTACGATGCGCCAAGTTTGCCTCGTTACATCGAGGTCAAGACCACCAACGGTCCCCATGCATCCTCATTCGTCATCAGCCGCAATGAGCTGGAGTTTTCCAAAGAAGTGAAAGACGCTTTTTACCTCTACCGTGTGTTCCAGTTTCGCGAATCGCCAGCCTTGTACATGCTCAACGGGGATATATCCAAGCACCTTCACCTTGAGCCCATGGACTACCGTGCTTCCTTTCGTCAATTGATTGGCTGACACCTATGAGCGACACTATCCGCCCCTTTTGCACCTTGCCAGCAACGCGCATCGTCCAACAAAACGAGCATGCGGTTTGGGTGATGGGCTGCTTTCCGGTGTCGCCAGGTCACAGCCTGGTCATTCCCAAGCGACATGTGGGCTCGTTTTTTGAAGTGAGTGTGGAGGAAAGACGGGCACTACTTGAGCTTCTGAACCAAGCCAAACAATCGGTGCAAGCTCAATCTCACCTAGATGGCTTCAACATCGGCATCAATGATGGCCCGGCTGCCGGCCAAACAGTTCCGCATCTGCACACTCACCTGATTCCACGCTACAGGGGCAGGTCTTCAGCGCTATCTGGAGGCCCAGGCCCCTGTCTACGACCAAGTCCTCAACGAACTGCGTCAAGGCGAGAAGCAGACCCACTGGATGTGGTTCATCTTTCTGCAATTGACGAGTCTGGGCCGCTCCGCGACAGCGAAGAAATTTGGCATTGCCGACCTGTAGAAAGCGCGCGACTACCTACAGCACTCCGTCCTCGGAGCCCGCTTGCGGGAGTGTTTTGAATTGGTGCTGACACACCCTTCGTTCACTTCACTCACCACGGATTTTTCCCGTTTTGACTATTCATCAGCGTCAAATTGGCGAGCACATGTACATTCGCTGGCAGTCGCCCACTCGGTACTATGTCGCAGTTTTTCAGCAAGATTTGCTCGGAGATTGGGTGCTCACCAAGGCTCATGGAGGTCTGCAAAACAGACTGGGTACCTTGAAAAATTTCGCCCTGCCGTCGATAGAAGCTGCTAAGCAAGAATTGCTCAGACTTCACAAGCTGCGTCTGAAGCGCGGTTACAGGCTGGTTGTGAGTACGGGCTTACCAACTGAGATGTCTATCATGCTCTAAAATCATAATTATATGTGAGCAATCACTTCAAGCTAAAAGCAATCCAACCTTTGGAGACCCCGTAGCGTCTTCTCGAGCTCTGGAGATGCAATTTGGTCCAACCTCCGAATGGCACCCTCCAAGTACGCGATGTCCTTTTGAGACGCACCGAACTTCTCGAAAAACGGCTTCCACGCACGAGCCACCAGCCACACCTCATGCAGCGCCTTCAGCGCTTGCCCCCTGCTCGAAAAGTACACAGCCCAATGAACTACTCCACCCTATGCGCTGCAAAGGATGGAGTTTCACGGGGAGAATGAACCCCCGTCACGGCCAGTTCCTGACCGGATATTGATTCCAAGGCCCAGCAGAGCACCACACGCGCTGCAGCCGTATCCCTGTTTTCCTCATGCCCGCACTGCTCGCAGCAGTGCATTCGCTGCGACAACTGCTTTTTGGCCACATGCCAGCACTGGGGGCAGCGCTGGCTGGGCTTGAGTTTGCGGGTCGGAGCGTCCACCCATTCGCCACCAGTTTCCAGCACTTTGTAGCGAAATAGCGAAGTGAACAGCCCAGGGGCGGTGTCCAGTATTTCCCGGTTCAGGCCCGCCTTTTGGGCCACCTGTTTTCCCGGTTCTTCCACAGTGCCTGCGCCGCTGCGGGTCATGTTCTTGAGCGTGAGTTCTTCCGTCGCCACCAGGGCATAACGGCTGGCCAGTGCTGCCGTTTGCTGGTGTGCCCAGTCCAGACGCTTGCGGGCTACCTTGGCGCGCGCTGCTGCCAGCCTGTGCACAGCCTTTTTCCTGCGATTGGAGCGCCTGTTGCTCTTGCGTGAAACCGCTTGCTGCAACCGGATGGTCTGCTCTTTATCCTGTTGCCACCAGCGCGGGTTGTCGATGTTCTCCAGCTCGCCGGTGTGCGTTACGCCCGACAGGAAGCACTCCACGCCCCAGTCATAGGCCAGTGCGCCATCGGCCTGCCGGGTGCGTTCTGGGCTGGCCACGGCCACGGTCAGCGACAGATACCAGCGGCCATCGCGGTGCAGGATGTCGGACGCGCGAATCTCGCCGCCCTGGCGGGCCTGGCCACGGGCGCGAATCTGGCCCACGCCCGACAGGCGCAGACTGCCGTGCCTCCAGCCATCCTCGGGTGTAAAGCGCCAACCATCGCCATGGGTTTTGAAACTGAAGCCGGGAAAACGTCCCAGCGACTTGAAGCGCGGAAACCCCGGTGTTTGCCCCGCCTTCAACCGCCGAAAGAAGGCGGCAAAGGCTTTGTCCAGACGGCGCAGCGTCATTTGCTGGCTGGAGCAATTGGCAGCGTCGGCCCACTCGGGCAGGTCACGGCGCAGCACGGTAAGGCTCTTGCACTGGTCGGCGTAGGAAATTGATTTGCCCGCCTTGCTCCAGGCGCTGATGCGCTCTTCCAAGGCTGCGTTGTAGAGCTGCTGGTGTGAGCGCAAGAGCGCATCGAGCGCAACCGCCTGTTTCGGCGTTGGGTACAGCCGATAGGTCGTTTTGCGCAGGTTGCGGGCTTCAATCATGATTGGTTACTATAAATTCATCATGCAAATAAGCAAGCTACATCATTGCGTTTACGCACTTAACTACCATTTGGTTCTTGTGACAAAGTACCGCCGAAAGTGCCTGACTGCCCCTATGCTGGCTGAGTTCGAAGTGCAGGCCAAGGAGCGCTGCGCAGCCTGGGGCGGTAGACTCATCGAAGCCAACGGGGAGCCTGACCATGTGCATCTGCTCATTGAGCTACCCCCAACGGCGGCACTCGCCGAGTTCGTCAATGCACTCAAGACGGGCACCAGCAGGCGCTTGCGCACGATATTTGCTCAAGAACTTGCGGGGGTGTATTCCAAGCCCGTGCTCTGGTCGCGCAGCTATTGCGTGCTCTCGTGTGGCGGTACTCCGCTAGAAATCATCAAGCAATACATCCAGCAGCAGGACAGGCCGGACGACTGAAGCCAGCCGCTGGCTGGCGGCGCTTACCCCTCCAGCCAATTGGGGCGGCTCTGCCTCCAGGCCGCAAGCGGCCAACCCAAATGGATGGAGCCTCTCGCGCTATTCGGGTGGAACCCGTTGCTGCAAGGTGGCAGTAACCGCCCTGGCTGTGACGTGGCGCAGATGGCTGCGTCTGCAATCGCAGTCCTTGTTATTTTGCAAGGACTGTTATTGCGGTCATTATTTCGCTGAATCCGATGGCATTCAAGGCTAGTCTAGTGCCTTTAATGTCGCTAATAACAATCACTGCAACGGACAAAGACTGCGATTGGCGACACGGCCTTGTACAGACCGTCGATGGTTTCGGCCATTGCGTTGTCATAGCTGTAGCTCGGTGGCGGTCAATGTAAGTATTCGCGACTTGAGCCGCCGGTCGAGCTACGCCTGGGCAAAAAACGCGCTGGCTGTCTTGCGGATGTCGTTGGCTCGGCGCAGCTCTTTGACCACGCGCTCAATGTCCTTGACCGCTGGGCGTCTAAGCTTGTTGTTCCCAAGCTGAGCACTATCAGCCCAGCGTTAGATGGGTTCTCGTTCTTCTTGGTCCTGGTCCTGAGAGGCGCGCGCGTTCAGGAAATCGTCACTCACAGTGGAGGCGCCAATAAAGAAGCTGTCCCAGGTGTGACCAAGGGGAGTGATGATGCGCTCGTTGCCCTTAGCGCGAATTTCCACCTTGTGGACGCCCTCAGGCAAACGCACATCCAACGGCAGCACCACGGCTTGGGTGTGGTTGTTCGTCAAAACAGTACCGATAGCCATCATTGCCTCCTAATCTGGCGCCCCCAAAGGATGCCCCTCTACCAATTGCGCAACAGGCTGCTGCGCAATTGGTAGAGGGGCATTCTCGAGCATGTTTGCCATCGGAGTGGCAGGCAATCCACCGTTGTTGTCTGATTTAGCTGTGTCGTTTGCAATTTAAGTTGGCACCCTGAGCCGTCTCATGGCGCACACTCTCTCCCCAATCTGTTCTGGCGCGTCGTCAATATTACTGCCAAGAGTGTTTCCGTGCATACCGACTTGCGTCGTCAATCGTTGGTCACGTTCACACAATTTTTGTGTCCTGATAGTCCGAAGGCTTGTCCAGGTCAAAGAAGTGAACTAATATTCACATAATGAATTTAAGTTCACTTCTTTATGGCCTACCGTAAAACCGAACGCGTCGAAGCCCGCCTGGCTGACAACCGCAACCGCATCCTGCAAGCCGCGCGCCTGCTCGTCTCCGAGGGTGGCTGGTCTGAGGCTCAGGTGAGCCATGTGGCTTCATCCGCTGAAGTTGCCACTGGTTCTGTCTATCGTTATTTCCCCTCCAAAGCCGACTTGTTCGTGGAGGTGCTGTCCATGGTGTCGCAGCGCGAAGTGGATGTGCTGCAAGCCATCGCAGACAGTGAAGACACCCCTTATCAAAACTTGCATGTGGCAGTTGCCACTTTCGTAGAGCGTGCGATGCGCAATCGCCGTCTGGCCTACGCCATGATTGCCGAGCCTTGTGAGCGTGAAATCGATGCAGCACGCCTGGTCTACCGCCACGCCATCAGCCAACAAATCATGCGCATCGTCAAGGTAGGCCAGGAGCGGGGCGACTTCCGCGCTGAGCTTGACCCTTCCATTGCGGCCACGGTCATCGTCGGCGGCTTCATGGAAAGCCTGATTGGCCCTCTTTCGCCCCTGAATGCGGATTTCGAAGGGGCTGACGGCAAAGACCCGGAGGCCGTACACGACTTGGCAGGCCAGATTGCCGATGTCTGCTGCGCTGCCGTCACCGCATACCCCCAGAAAGTCAGTTCCCTCAGCACCATTACAAGGAGACAAGCATGAACGCCCCCATTTCTGCACAGAGCCTGGCCACGCCTGCAACGGCTGACCGTTTTTCCACCCACGTCGTGAAGAACCAGGCTGACTTTCCGTTTGGTTTCAATGCCTTCGATGATGACGTGGTCCTCAAGTCCGTCATTGAACGCGACGCCCCCTGGGCAGCAGCCAAGTGCTCTGCGATTGGCCAACTGGCGGGTGATGAGGCCATCCAGGAGCTGGCGCGCCAGGCAAACCGCAACATCCCGGAGCTCAAAACCCATGACCGCTATGGCAACCGTATCGACTGGGTGGACTTCCATCCTTCATGGCACCAGTTGATGAGCCTGGCCTGGCAGCATGAAGTCCCAACGCTCTCCTGGACGGCCAAGGAAAAACATCCCCATCTGGCACGAGCCGTTCTCTCGTATCTGTGGAACCAGGTGGAGCAGGGGACCGGGTGCCCAACAGGTATGGCTTATGCCTCCTATGCCGGTTTCTGCAATGAGCCCGCACTGAAGATTTGGGCGGAAAAATCCTTGGGAACGGTTTATGAAAACAGCCGTCGTGAAGTGGCAGACAAGCCATCCGTTGTCATTGGCTACGCTATGACGGAAAAGCAAGGTGGCTCAGACCTGCGCGAGACACAAACCACAGCGGTCTACTCCCATAGCGGTGACTACCACGGTGCAACAGCACACTGGTACGAACTCACGGGCCACAAATGGTTTTGCTCTGTGCCCCAGTCTGATGGCTTCTTCACGCTGGCCAAGGTCAATGGTGGCGTCACTTGTTTCTTTCTGCCCCGCACCTTGCCCGATGGCACCTACAACCGCTTCTTCATTCAGCGCCTGAAAGACAAAGCTGGCAACCGCTCCAATGCTGGCAGCGAGGTGGAATACAGCGGCACGATGGCCATTCGCGTCGGTGAAGAGGGCAAAGGTTTGCGTGAAATCCTGTCCCACTCGCACCTCACCCGCCTGGACTTTGCGGTCGGCTCAGCGGGTCTCATGCGCCAAGTGCTCACGCTGGCTTTGAACCACACCACCAGTCGTGGTGGTTTTGGCTCCAGCCTGGCCAAGCGCCCCATGATGGCCAACGTGTTGGCAGACATGGCTGTGGAAGTTGAAGCCTCTACCCTGATGGCATTGCGCGTAGCGAAGGCCACCGACTACATCGAGACGGATGCCAACGAGAAGGCCTTTGCCCGCATCACGACCCCCATGGCCAAATACTTCAACTGCTCCCGTGTGGTCGCGGTGGCCAACGAGGCACTGCAATGCCATGGTGGCAACGGTTTTGTGGAGGACGGCCCCATGGCTCGTCTGTACCGAGAAGCACCTTTGAACAGCGTGTGGGAAGGTGCCGCCAACATGATGTGCATGGATGTGCGTCGAGCAATCCAAAAGGAGCCGAACTGCCTGGATGCACTCATGGCAGAAATGAGCAGTGTGCGGGGCATGGATAGCCGCTTTGATGCTTACGTCAACGCCACAGCGGGTCTGCTCAAAGAAATGGTGGACGAAGAATTCCTGGCGCGTCCTGCAACCGAGGCGATTGCGCGTTGCGTGCAAGGTGCTGAACTGTTACGCCACTCGACACCCGAGGTGATTGACGTGTTCATGAAAACCCGCATCGGCGGTCTCAGCAATAACTGGGGCGTGATGTTTGGTACTTTGGGGCCAGGTGTGAACCAAGCCCAAGCCGATTTGATTGTCGAGCGTGCACGCGTCAAGCGTTGATACGCACGCAGTCGTCGGCGCACCTATAGAAGGCGGGTCTCGCCTGTGATGCACATATCAGCCAGCTTGTCCAAGCTCTAGTACTGGCTGGCTGTTACGTCAAGTGGTTGCAAACACCTCCTGCGGCGGCTGCAGGAGGTGTTTTTTTTGCGCCGTAACCAGCTATGCCGGTTGATGGTTCTCCTGCGAAGGCCATCGACCGGCACGATGACCCAACAGCAAGAGCGGCCAATCAATAGCTGATGAGGGGTCGTGTCGCGGGCTCGAGCGTTCCTGGTCAAGGTGGATTTGAGCTCAGCAACTGTGGCTCAAGCGGTCTTCATCATCTCAACCAGAAGGGGCTTTGTCCGCTTGGAAAGCTGCAGGTTGTGCCAACTTGCCAGGAAGCAGCATCCTGAATGAAATCAATTGGTTACAGTGAGCGACAAACGCCCTACCCCCACAAAACACCCAATAAATGTTGGATGATAATAGCAATTATGAGGCTTGATAAGTTAGCTACTTGACCTTCGGAAGGCTGCCTCAAGCTGTTGAACACAACCAGAAGGTGGCTGAATTAATGCGGGTGGCAGCCCTAGAGCGTGTTATCAACTTTGAAAAATATCATGTAAAAACAAGCACTTATGCTTTCTTCTGCAAAAGTGCTGCCACGAATTCAACCAATGAAATCAAAGGGTTGCAAACAAGTTCATAACACGCTCTAGTGACCAAAATTCAATAAGTTCAAGGAGTTGCGAAGCTTTTGACGTGCTGCAAAAAGGAATTGCAAGCACCTCGTCTCACAGCTCGAGTTGCATAACATCACTTCAAGGCATTCGAGAAGGGACCGCTATAAAAGCATCGGCCCACAGACCGCCAGCTGGCTCCAGGTGCTTTGGGTAAAACAACGATGCAGAGCAATGAACGAGTAGCGCTGTGAGTGGTACAGCCAGCGAAGAGTTTGATTCACCGCGTGGACTCTACCCAATCTCACAAGTCCTCCGATAACACGGCCAAGGCTTAAGGGTATCTTGTCCGTTCACCTAACGAAGCGTCCGCCCCGGCTTCCTTACTTCAATGGCTTTAGCCTGGCCAAAAGAAATCTTAAGGACACTGCAAAGCGCTTGCTTTTGAGGCTCATCCGTGTGGAACATGTACATGTGATAGAACCCCAACGTTTGCAAGACTCCGAAAGCGTAGGGATTCTTCTCAAGGTCTTGTGCCAGCTTTTTAACTCGGTCCATTGGAACCTTGCCAGGCTTAAGTAGCCGTGCAGACGCTTCAATTAGTCGGTAAGCATTCGTCGGATTTGTTTCGACTACTGTCGCCATATCCTCACGTAATTTTTCTGCCGACACAAAGGAACCGCACGAAGCAATAGCTCCTGTAGCAACCCAACCAAAAATGTTGAAAATTCGTCGCTTTATTTCGATTTCCACTTCAACCGCATCACGCTTAGGGTTTTTGGCCAATGCATCGTCTTTCAAATAAGAGACGAGGCTAGGGAGGTCAGCGGCAACCTCCTCCAGCCAAAGCCTAAGTGCTCTCAGTGGACCATCAAATACCTCACGAATCATTTCCTGTTTCCGTGTGCGTTCCAAGGAGCCGTAGTAATTCGTTAGTATCAGCCCAAGGATTTCAGCGGTCTTGTGCAGGAGGTTCCATTTCGAAGCAAAACTAAGCGCCGAGTAGTCCTCTGTGTCGTCATTGGGCTCTGAATCGAGCAGGCTGTCTTGTATCTCCCTTATGTCGCTTTGATTCTTATTCACATCCGGTGCAGGCAGCCGAAGCTGTGCCGACTGCTGAACTAAGCTGTTGATATATGACGTGTCACCGTTCAATTCAACTGGTTTCTTTTCGCTGAAGCAATTTCTAAGCACCTCACAAATCAACCCTATTAACCAAGAGTTCTCCACGTGGTGCGCCAAAAACATAACTGTGTGCGCGCAGTCTCTGAGGTATAGCTTTTTACAGCATTCCTCCACTAGTTCGCGAACCTCCTGTTGGTCCAAGTTCTTCGCGAGATAACGCCCTAAGAAAAAGTAGTAGACGTAAGGGTAGGCGAAAGAGTAGCAATCCCCCCTCTTATACAACACCCGAGCCTTTGTCAATAGGTCAAGTCGCTGATAAAAGTCGACAGTTACGAAACGGTCCGAAAATTCTTTATTTGCGGCCCTAAGCTGGCCCTCGTCGAGCTCTCGTTGCTTCAGTAAGCGGAATCTCCAGGCCAACAAAGAAAGATAATTAAAATGTTCATCTAGCTCAGTAGGCTTGACTCCGACGGAGCCCAAACTTTTTGTTATTAGGTATTGATAGTAAAAGCTCAGTCCGCTATTTTGAATTTCACCATGGCGATGCTGCTCACTGCTCTGCAAGAGAATAAGAAGGTAAAGCGGATACTCTGGAACGAGCCGCTTTCCGATTACAGAGTTGACAATCGATTCAACATCAACAACGCGACGGTCGAGCTCCACCGACGTCGTCACCGGAGCCAATTCGCACCATTTTTTTATAAGTTTATGCCGCAGCTTCAAGCCAAACGGCATAAGGTCATGGCTTTTAAATGGCGAAAGTACCGTCATCGCCTCTTTGGAAGCAAGGTTTGCAACTTCAAATCCCGTACACGCTGTCAGAAAGACCCCGACAAAGTGCTTGTCAGCAAAATCCAGAAAAGTGGGGAGTGTATGAACTCCAGACTTAAGCCTATCGACGTCGTCAAGAATCAGGATTCGCTTCTCGCGTGGAATACGTCTGATAGCTTCTGAATTCGTGTACTGCTCCTCAATTGCTTTATTTATGCGCCGTTCCGCATCGTCTTTGCTCTTAATTGTCAGCGAATGCCCGGCAAGGTACACGGGGAAATAACCCCTGCTGATGAGCTCACGAAAATAGCTGTAGACCAGCGTTGTTTTTCCTGCCTTCTCATCACCATATATAATAAAATTATTGCCATTTAGTAGCTCTGGGATTATAGCAATCGCGCTCTTCGTTTTCTGCCGATTAACGTCTTGTGAGTCCCAGTCCCGAAGGTCAGGCCACACAAAGATGTCTTCCAACGTGAGACGTTCTTTCGCCGTATGCGAAAAGTTGCCTCCGGCGTCATTCAACACGGCAGCAAAGGTTGCAGTCAGCTCGGGCACGGCACTGGTTCGTTTCTCCTTCCAGCTATGGCGACTAGAACCGGGTACTGCTTCAACTTCGGAGACGGTCAAGTGGAATGCATAAGACTCGACCTCCTTCGCATCCAAATCGAAGACATGGATGGAGAAACCTGCTTGTGCCCCTGGCTCATGCGGTTGCAAGGCTGTAGCCTCGAAAAAGAGAGAGACTCCTGAAACCTGCTCCTCCACTTTTCCGACGTTGCCTTCATGCTCATGACCGCTGAGGACGGCTGTACATGCAGTACGCAATCGCTTCCGAAGATTCTGGTAGGCAGCTTGGCTGTACCAATTAAATGGATGATGCACCAGAGCAAGATGCAGCGCGGCATCGGTTTCAAGCTCTCTATCGAATCGCTCCACAGGAAATACAAGCTGCCCCTGCGGCTCTGGCAGACGAGACATCCACGCCGCGTTGAGTGTCGACACCAGTACCTCTTGCCCACCCACTGCAAAGCGCTGCTGCCAGAAAAGGCGTGATGGCATTGTTGGGACAGGAGATAGAGACCGTTCGGCGAACTTGAAGAAATGGTTCTGTACGCCAGTGCATGCCTCCACCATCACTTCTTTGTTTGCTTTGGACGGGGACTCAACAATTGCACCTATCAATGTTTCCCGGACGTCGTCGACTGGTTTCAATACGCAGTCATGATTTCCTGGCGCCACAGAGACATAAATGGATTGCCCCGTTTCCTTTGCGAGTGAAGACAGGAGAGGCCCTAGTAAGTGGTTTTCCACCGCTTGGTACTCATGTTCAGCGCCTGAGAATGCGACGTCGCCAGTGATAGCCACGAGGCATCCATCAGCTCCGCGTACATGCTCAAAGCAAGCCGCTGCAATTCGCTCCGCAGCCTCTAAGCATTGGTCTGTGTCCCCGTGCACGTGAATGTCGCTCAGGTGAACGACAGCTAATTTCGACATTCTTTCTTCCTCTCACCGCCCTCCGGCGGATTCCCGTCCTGGTAAAGCTCATGCGACACAATCAAGGACAGCTATCCACCTTGACAAGTGTGTGCGTTGGCGAAGGGCACCCCGAATTGTTGCAGGGTGACCCTACCGTTGTAGTAAATCGGTTTAGCTATGGCGCTCAAAATACCCATTGCAGCCGAATGTAACCGCCGAGCCTAACAGCAGCTAAATTGCTCAGTAGCAGGCCGAGTGATGCCACGAGGCCTCCGATTGCGCGAATCGGACCAGCCTCAAAACACGATTCGGACCGAAAAATGGGGGGTTCCGCTGGTTGAATTTGTTTCAGATTAAAAGTGGGCGCAGAACTCGAACGCGGTGCTTGCCCTAGCTTTGAAAGCGTTTCCAAGAACGTATGAGGCTTGATAGAAAGGCCTGAGATGCCTGTCCTTGGCACCGCGTCGGCCATTCTTGAGTGGGATACTGCTTGCGGTGGCGCTGGTGTGCCGTGCGGTTCCACTTCCAGGAAAAAAGAGGGCGGCATCGGCCGCCGGTAATTGTGCCAACATGGTCCGGGCGTCTCGCAGGGCCACTTCCTTGAGAATTTCGTTATCCAATGTCTTTTTGCCTAGAACGCGCTGGAGCTTGGCGATTTCCGCACACGCCGCTGCCAACTCGGATGCCGGTACCACTGCCTCACCAACGGAGACGGAGGTCAGTGCATCTTGCCGTTCGAGCTTGCGCCACTGGAACAGTAGGCTGGCGGAAACACCTTCTTGCCGTGCCACCAGCGACACGCTCATACAGGATTCGTAGGTGCGCCACCAGGGCTGATTTCTCGGCGAGGAACCAGCGCCTGCGGCGCTGGTCTTTCAAAATTACCTCGACCGACTCCGTATGCCTAGTAGTATTCATTGTCCCATTCCTATTTCAAAGATAAAGCGATAGGGCTGGGCTAGGGAATCAGGGGGACTATCTCAGCCTGAGTCTGCTCTGCTTTCCGTTAACGTCAACCACAAACGGGAGATAAATCATGGGACTTTTGGATTTTGTTGGTGACTTTGTTGGTGGCGCAGTTGATATCGCGGGTAGCGTTGTGGGCGGTGCAGTTGATATTGCCGGAGGCGTAGTTGGTGGCGCCATCGACGTTGCTGGCGATGTTGTTGACGTTGTTGTCGAAAACCCCGGTAAAACACTGCTTGTAGTAGCGGGAACTGTTGCCACTGGTGGTGTCGCATTAGTTGCTGCTCCCACACTTGCAGCTGCAGCCGGTGCTGCAGGGTGGCTTGGAGCAGCCAGTACTGGCACAGCAATCAGCACGCTGTCTGGAGTGGCCCTTACAAATGCTTCTTTGGCAGCCGTTGGTGGCGGTGCTTTAGCTGCAGGTGGTGGCGGCATGGCTGCTGGTACAGCGGTTATTGCTGGTACAGGTGCCGTTGCTGGCGGTGCAGTATCGGCAGCGTTGTCAAAGCAGTAAGTTAAACGGAACAGGGCAGTCAAGCCGACCTGAGCTGGAGCTGCTCGGTGGCGACGAGTTGCTCTACGGAATTGCCGTCGCTTACTTGATTGCCAACGGCATGCCACTTGGGACAATCGCTCCTGCGCCTCACCAGCTTACCGAGTTGCGCCGCCGAATTCAGGCTTACCTCGGATGGGAGGGCAGCGCAGGAAGCCGAACCCTATCTGTCGGCGTGGTCAATTATCTGCAGGAGAACGTCCTGGCGGCCAGCAAACGCTAGCCTGCGCTGTAGGGTGCCAAGCCCTGCCGCGCAGGCTTGGCTAGAAGAAGATGGTGGCTGGGACGGGGACCGGTCAGTGCTCGTGACGACCGCGCCGCCAAGGTACCGTAGCTGCGGGTCAAGGGCATCAACGGCCACCACGCAGCATCGCTCCACATGCTTGTGTTGAACACCTCAGAGCCGAGCTGCTCCGCACCTTCCAGGAACTTGCCAGGCTGGCGTCTGTCCCTTGCACGAACCGCCAGAGCTGTGTGGGCCCACTCGGGCCCAACGAGCACGATGGTGTCCTTTCCATCTCGCACCCGCTTGCTATCGCGAATGCGCCAGGCAATCTTCTGGACCTCGCGCTCAACGTTCTGCTGTTCGAACGGCGTCAATGACAAAAGGGCGCCAGTCAACTCGCTCCAGCCCGTCATTGGACGTTTTGAAATCTGCTCGCACAGGCGATTGAACCAGGCGATGGTCGCTCGGCGTGGCTTTCGGGCGTGCTCACCTTCATCCTTGGCCGTGTAGTACTTGTCCAGCCGTGCGGAGTAGCCGTTCAGGGTGATGTTCTGCGCACCCGGCGGGAGCCCACCGAAGTTCAGCGAGGTGTCCAGGTACAGACCCAGCATGTCAAGCTCGTCACCAACAACTTGTTGGGCCAGCATGGTAGAGGCGCGTTGGCGGATGTAGTGCAGCCTGACGTGAGGTTCCTCCAAGAGGTCGATGAGGACCTCCAGGTCTGCCAGCGAGAGGCAAGGTGCAAGTGGGTACTGGTTGGACAGCACCCCAGCGTGTGCCACGATGGAGGGAACGCTCTGCACGGTCGCAAAGTCCTGTAATCTCACAGACAAGCGAACTACTGCGCTGACCTTCTCCAATGACAGCGGGAATCCCTACCGACGGCCCTGTTCTGCGTAACTGCCTTCGCCGCCAGCGTCTTGCTAGCGGCAAAGGCCAGGAAGGTGGAGCGGCAGCTGCGAACCCTCTAAAGGGAGCCCACCTCAGCATTGAAATCCACAAATCCGACTTTATCTATATGTAATGAAAACGCATTAACACATGAACCTCACTTGGCTCAAGAGCCTTATCGACCAGTTGGTCTCATTCGTTCTGCGTCCGCGCCACCTTGGGGTCAAGCTCCTGGAGGTCAGTACGCTCGTGCTTCTAGGGCTGGCGGGTGGGTTCGCCTTTGAGCTGCGGGGGTTCGCCGACATTGAGGTCCTGAAGTTCTCCTCTGGTGAGGGTCTGCCTGGTTACCTGGTGTCATTGACGGCCTATATGGCGCTGGTGACTTGGGTCATCGGCCTCGCGATGGTGGTCAGCAGCTTCCGCCGCGAGCGAACCGAAGCGGACGCCCGCCGTGTGCTAGTGGTCGAATTGCGCGGGCTGATGGATACGTCGGACCGCCCGTTGCTCAGCAGCTTGCCCCGAACGGTGGTCGGGCGGCCCATCGACTGCCACATCGACGTGCGGCAACTTGTCTCCGCGAAGCCACCGCAGGTGCAGGAAGCCCTGAACGAGCTCGCCCACATTCGGCGGTCGCTGCGGCAGCACCGCGGCGACACCTCCCGCGAGAACGTCACAGTGGTCGTGGGTGGCATCATGCAGGTTCCCCTCCAGTTCTATGCGGGCACGCTCATTGACGATGAAGGTGCCGTGCAGCTTTTCGACTGGGAGCGCAACGAGAAGCGCTGGAAAGCCCTGACGGAGAGCGACGATAAGAGTCGTTTCGCTGTAACAGGCATGAATTCCGTTGACGATGCCCCCGAGGTCGTTCTCGCGGTTTCAGCATCGTACGAAGTCGCCTTCAAGGACATCGCCGCGACGTTCCCGGGCCTTCCGGTTGTGCATCTTGCGCGGCCGAACCCGCTGCCGAACGCGTTGTGGTCCGAGGCGAATCAGGCGGCGCTCACGCATCAGTTCCTGCAGGCACTCGCCGCACTGGCCAATTACGGCGTCAGGACGGTGCATCTGATTCTGGCCGCGCCGGCTACCCTGTCCATCCGCTTTGGCATGGCCTACGACGGGCGGAACATGCCGCAGCTTCGTTGCTACCAGCGAGAAGCTGGCCAGCTCCCGCCCTATCCCTGGAGCGTCCAGATGCCCAAGGACGACCAACCGGTTAAGTTTCTGGCCACCTCCTTGCACTCCGAAGACCCCGCCCTCGCCGCCTAACCCTGGAGCCCCTATGGACCCGCAGACCGCGCCTCCCCAGCCTTCGCCAAAGCGTCGCCTCGTCCTCGAGGCGCTCGCTGCGCGCAACGAGAACCAACAGTGGGAGGACTTCATCGCCCGCATGCTGCTCAAACTCGAGCTCACGCCCGAGAAGCAGGCGGCCGCTAGGAAGCGCTATGAAGAGTTGGGCCGCCACGTTGCACGACACATGGGCATCGGAGAGACAGACGCCCACGTCGTAGTGCAAGGCTCGATGAGGACGCAGACAACCATTGCTGGAGACGGCCGTGAGAAGTTCGACCTGGACATCGTGGTCAAGCTGTGCGGTGCAGAGTTCCAAGGCCTCAAGCACTCCGAGGATTTTTTCCAGAGGTTCGGCGCAGCGCTCCATGGCATAGAGGGCGCTGGCACGCCAGAGCCAAAGAACCGCTGCTGGCGGCTGCAGTACCCCGGAGAGCCGTTCTACTTCGACGTCACGCCGGCCATCCCGCTATCTGAGGAAATCACTGGCACGGACCTGCGGGTGCGCGACAAGAAGAAGGTCTGGAGCCCGTCCAATCCCGAGGAGTTCGCCGACTGGTTCTGCACAATTGCCAATAAGCGCTTCGCCTTCCAGGAACGCATGGTCAAGTCCGCCCTCGCGTTTGAAGCCAGGACGACCGTAGACCCGCTGCCTCAGACCAAGGTGGCACTGGACGACATCCTGCGACGCCTTGTGCAGTTGATGAAATTGCACCGGGACGGCTATTACAAGAACTTGCCCGACGCGCAAGGCGACGCCCGCCCCATCTCCGTCATCCTGGTCACGCTGGCCACTCACGCATACAACGAGATGGTCACCAACGAGCGCCACAACTACTCCTCCGCCATTGAGGTGGCGCTGGAGGTCATTGACCGGATGCCCCGGTTCATCCGGCGTGTCAACGGGCTCGCCTTTGTGGACAACCCAGCGTTACCCGGCCGAGCCGGCGAGAACTTCGCCGACCGCTGGAACACGGACGGCGGCATGCGCGCCAAGGAGTTCAAGACTTGGCATGAACGGCTGGTGGAGGACCTTGAGGCTATGTTCTCCGAGGAATACACCAAGCGCACCGAAGGCCGCATCCGCGCCGTATTCGGCGCGCCGGGCGTCCAGGCCTGGAAGGACAGCCAACCCTCCATGCCGACCATCTTGAGCGGCCTGCTGGCAACGGCCCCCTCCCAGCCGCGTAGCCAGCCCCAGGCACCCCGCAGCAGTGGGTCGAGGGACACGCTTGCCTGACCATGCTGTCGCACTGACCCACTTCGACAAGGCTGCGGCCGCTGTCGAGGCGTGGCTGGATGGGCCCGGCGCCGCCTTCGCGACGCGCACCCGCCAGCTAGACCCGCGCCGCAAGGCCGCCTCCTGGGACATTGAACTGCAGCACGCGGCCCATGGGCGTCAGCGCATCAGCATCTACATTACCCGGGACTTCCCGGCGACGCCGCCGCAGGTCCGCTTCGACAAGAGCTTGTGTCTTATCCTGCCTCATATCGAGGAGGACGGCAGGTTCTGTCATGGTGTAGAGGCTGTTCCGGCCGACTTTGCAGACCCGATTGAGGCGATGAAGGAGGTGCTCCGGCGGCTTGGCGCCTTCTGGGCCAGCTCCCATGACCCTGCTTGGGTGGTTAACGAGTTTCAACGAGAAAGCCTGTCATACTGGTTCCGTTTTTGCCTTCAGCAGAAGTCCGTCCGAGGGGCGCCCGGTGCCTCTAGCATCCGCATCTGCCTAACAGAACTCGAGGGAGCCGCCGAGGGACGAGTTGCCGCGTACTTCAAAAAGGACCAGAAGGCGCGCAGCGACCTCATGGTGGCCACGGTCGGTGAAGCTGACCCCCATGGGCTTGCTGTGCGGCACGAATGGGCTCAAGGCACGCTCGCCCGCGGCGCCGCGCTCTTTGTGCCATTGCCTGTCAACCAAGCCTGGGCCCCGCAGAACTGGCCGAGGACGTTGGACCAACTTGAGCATTTGGTGGCCCAAGCCACCGACCAGACGCTGTCCGTGAAGCAGTGGCTTGAGAACAACCAAGAAAAGTCAAAGGCGTTCCTCGTGGTGCTCGTGCAGGGCAAGACTTGCTACGGCTACTTGGTCTATCCGCCACCCGTTAAGCACGTTATGGAGGCAACCATCTTCCCGATGCCTCTCGACCGTGTGGATGCTAATTGGGCTCTGGCGCGAGACTACGGAATCGATGTGCTGGAGCTGCGGCGCAAGAGGCGCGTCCTAGTCCTTGGGTGCGGGTCACTCGGAACACCGGTCGTGGAGCTCCTCGCACGGGGGGGCTTCGGGGAACTTCACTTAGTGGACAAGGAGTTTTTCAGTTCAGAGAACGTCGCTCGGCACCTCCTGGGCGCGAAGGACATAAGCGCCGCCAAATCTCACGAGCTCGCCAAGCGGATTCGGCAGCAGGTGCCGGGCATTGCGCTCAAGGCTTACCGCGCCCCGGCGATAGATTGGATTCACGACCAGTGCAAGCCCGGGGCGTACGACATGGTCGTGGACTGCACGGGGGAGAGCACCGTCCGGACCGCACTGGCTTATCTACGGCAAAAGAGCCTG
This sequence comes from Simplicispira metamorpha, assembly GCF_004341365.1. GTDB lineage: Bacteria > Pseudomonadota > Gammaproteobacteria > Burkholderiales > Burkholderiaceae_C > Simplicispira > Simplicispira metamorpha. Next base: position 57,831 of record NZ_SLXH01000022.1, read on the forward strand.
GGGCCTTGCGTAGTGGCTCACGCCTGGATGGAGCCATTCTGCGCCGCGGCGCATGTCGTGCTGCTGCAGCCCGGTGACGACTGGCCGGCGACCGACCCGCGAGACAAGGTTAATGTCGCCAGGTGGCCTAACGACACCCGCGTGCAGCTCCCAGCTTGTAATGCCGGCTTTCACCCATACGGTGCTGCGGACGTGTTCCAGGCGGCAGGATTCGTGGCCGAGAGGCTGCTGGCTGCCATCGACGGCAAAGTCTCGCAATCGGTCGTTTGCAGCTGGGTGCGTTCTGCCACCTTCTTCGAACAGCTCGGGGTTGATGTTCAGCTTGGTCCCCTGGTGCCGTCGGCGGTTTCCGGCATGGACGCCGTGCAGACCACGCGCAAGTACTCGGACGTCTTCGGCAATGGCTAGCAACACGCTCATCTACCGAATCCCCGGAGCATCTTGGGTACTGGAACTACCGGTCGAAGCGCTCGAGACACTTCAGTCGCACACACAGCGTCGCTGGTGGTCCAAGGAGGCGGCAGGGCAGCTTTTCTCCGCCGCCCCAGGGCAGTCCTCAGTGCGAGTGGATGCAGTCACCCGGCTGCCACCAAAAGTGGCGTCCCGGACGGGAATGCGATTGGACATCCCGGCAGTGGTCAAGGAGCGCGAGCTGCTGTTCAAGGAGGGCCTGCATTGCCTGGGGTTCTGGCATACACATCCGGAGCCGACGCCCTCGCCTTCCTCCGACGACATCGCTCTGGCGGCTGAACACGCCCGCGCTGGCCAATCGGGATTCACCGGTTTGGTCTTCGCCATCCTGGGCACGGCCCCAGCTCCCGACGGTCTCGGCGTTTGGGTCCATGACGGGACGGCGCTCTGGCGAGCCCTTCCAGAGAAACCAGCGCCGGCGCCCTCTCCGGCGGGCGCTGCTATCCTGAATCCAATGCGCGAGCACTACATCTCAGTTGACATCGAGACGTCCGGTCCCATCCCGGGCGATTACAGCATCCTCTCGTTGGGAGCATGCGCAGTAGACAACGACGAGAAAACGTTCTATGCTGAGCTCAAGCCCCTGAACGACAACTCAGTGCCGGAAGCTCTGGCAGTGACTGGATTCACTCTCGAGGAGCTTGCGCGCGATGGGGTCGAACCTCGCGTGGCGGTGGCGAACTTTGCCGTCTGGCTTGCGAAGACCGTTCCTTCCGGAGCCAAGCCAGTTTTCGTTGGCCTGAACGCCCCGTTCGACTGGAGCTTCGTAAACTACTACTTCGTACACTTCGGCGGTGCCAATCCGTTCGGTCACTCGGCTCTGGACATCAAGGCGCTGTACATGGGCGCTACTGGCTGCTTGTGGGCGCAAACCACGTCAGCCCAAATGGCAAATAGACTTCACCCCAAAAAGAAGGGGACGCACAACGCACTGGACGATGCTCTATACCAAGCCGAACTTTTCAGGCTGGTGCGCGGCTTGCCCGGCTAACGCCTGAGAACACACTGATGCATCCGCTCGTCATCGCTGGCGCGGCGGGTGTCAAGCGCACCCCACATCTGGAGGGACTTAATTGCAGTTGAGGGACTTTACAGGGGTGTCAAGGTCGGATGGAGAGTTCGAGAGCAAGTAGCGCACTTGCACAAGCTGTTGGCCGCTCTCCGCATGACGTAAACTTTGAGCCAAGCTACGGTGGGAACTAGCAAAGGAGATAGTTTGGCGCGCATCCGCAAGATAGAAATTCGAAATTTTCGGGCGGTCTGTTCCCTGGAATGGTGTCCGTCTCCCGGGGTGAACTGCCTCATTGGCCCGGGTGACAGCGGCAAGTCCACCATCCTTGATGCCATCGACTTCTGCCTTGGTGCCCGTCGAAACCTGGCTATTGCAGACACCGACTTTCACGCGCTTGATGTCACTCAGCCTATCGGCATCGCTGTGACGCTTGGTGATTTGGCAGACTCGATGCTGAGCATCGAAAGTTATGGCGAGTACCTTCGGGGATTCGATGCGGCTACTGGCAACGTCGAGGACGAGCCCCGTAAAGGGCTGGAAACCGTCCTGACCGTTCACTTTGCGGTCAGGGCTGACCTTGAACCCGTTTGGTCGCTTTTTTCAGAGCGGACAGCGAGCGTAGACCCTCCTCGTGGCCTACCTTGGAAGGAGCGTGCGGCCATCGCGCCCTCTCGCCTAGGAAATCATCCCAGTTCAAACTTGTCTTGGACAAGAGGTTCAGTGCTGAACCGACTCTTCGAGGAGAGAGCAGACATCGGTGCGGAGCTGGTTCAAGCTGCACGTGAGGCCAGAGCCGGATTTGGCACTAAAGCTGCACCGCAGTTGGCGGCAACCCTGAAGACGGTCACCGACACGGCAAACGGGCTCGGAGTCTCCGTTGGGAGCAGGGCGACCGCGCTGCTTGACGCGCATTCGGTGTCGTTTGGTGACGGAGCGATATCACTTCACAACGCAGCGGGTATCCCGCTGCGTTGTCTAGGAACAGGCTCAACGCGACTGCTGATAGCCGGACTTCATCGTGCCGCAGGGAATACGGCCAACATCGTGTTGGTCGATGAAATTGAGTACGGCCTCGAGCCGCATCGCCTGACCAGACTGCTGGGCTCATTGGGGGCGAAGGAGACTTCGACGCCGCTTCAAGTGTTCATGACCAGTCATTCGCCTGTTGTCTTGCGCGAGCTGGCTGGCAGCCAGCTCTTCGTCGTGCGTAGCACTGGCGGGACCCATCAAGCATTGACGGTTGGCGCGAGTGATGATGCTCAGAGCACTATCCGTTGCTACCCCGAAGCGTTCCTGGCTCGCACAGTCATCGTCTGTGAAGGTGCAAGTGAGGTCGGTCTAATTCGAGGCTTGGATGAGTATTGGACCAGCAAAGGATATCGGTCCCTTCGCGCCTCTGGGGTTGACTATGTAGATGCGTCCGGCGGCGATGCCGACAGGTGCTTTCGCCGGGCGGCTGCGTTCCAGCAGCTGGGCTACCGTGTCGCCGCGATGCAGGACAACGATAAAGAGCCGACTGTCGCCTTCGTCGCAGCCTTCGAGGCTGCGGGTGGGTACCACGCGATTTGGCGCGACCGCAGAGCTCTGGAGGACGAGTTGTTCGCGAGTCTTCCCACGACTGCAGTCACGGCACTACTCCAGAGGGGCCTTGAACTGATGCCTGATGGTGTCGTTGACCAGCACATCCGTACTCGCTCGTCTGGAAAAATCTCGTTGGCTGTCGTTCAAGCAGAGGGTGCAGCTGGCAGCTATTCGGCTGCGACGCGCGCTGTCCTGGGGGAAGCTTCCCGAATTCGCAAAGCGGGCTGGTTCAAGTCCATCACCAAGATGGAGGACGTCGCGCGGGACATCGTTGGTCCCGCGCTCGAGCATTCGGATGCCGGATTCGTAGGCATCATCAATGGCCTGTTCAGTTGGGCCCACGCCGATGCCTGAGTTAGATATTCTGAATCTAAGCCGAGGCGCCGTCACGGCGCCCGCAGGGTGCGGCAAGACTCAACTCATCGCTGACTCCCTGAAGCTGCAAGGGGGCGCCAAGCCTGCGCTGGTCTTGACCCACACAAACGCAGGGAAGGCGGCGCTGGAGGCTCGGCTTGCAAAGGCGAAGGTGCCGAGGGACGCGTACCGTGTCTCAACCATCGATAGCTGGTCCGTCCGCCTCATCTCGAAGTTTCCCGCGCGCAGCGGTCACAAGCCCGACATCCTTCGGCTGGAGAATCCCGCAACGGACTACCCCGCTGTTCGCAACGCCGCATGGAAGCTTTTGGCCAGTGGTGACATTGCCGGTGCGCTTGCGGCCACCTACTGCCGGCTCCTGGTCGACGAGTACCAAGACTGCACCATTCCGCAGCACCAGATTGTTGATTGGGCTGCGGGCGTATTGCCGACCTGCGTGTTGGGAGACCCTCTGCAGGCCATATTCGGTTTTCGCGAACCGACCGTGGATTGGACTAAAGATGTCCATCACCTTTTTCCCTCCGTTGGCGAGTTGTCTACGCCGTGGCGTTGGAGGAACGCTGGTGCTGACAACCTTGGCCGTTGGCTGTTGGAGTCCCGTGCTCAGCTTATGGCGCGGAAGCCTATCGACCTCAGTAACGCACCCGCTGAAGTGACCTGGGTGCAGTTGCCTGCTGACGTGAATGCCGCGCACTTGAAACGACTGGAAGCGGCAATGACGAAGGCACCGACGCCACAAGGGACGGTACTGGTGATTGGTGACAGCACAAACCCAACGGGCCAACGGCAAGTTGCCTCTCAGACTCCCGGTGCTACCACTGTCGAAGCGGCGGACCTTCGAGACCTGACGGCTTTTGGGCGTAACTTCGATGCTGCATCAAGCAACTCGCTGCCCGCCTTGGTTGAGTTCGCCGCTGAGCTCATGACAAACCTGGGCGGAAAGGAACTCCTACGACGCGTTGATTCCCTGTCCAAAGGGACGGCAAGGAAAGAGGCCAATGCCGCTGAGGCGAGAGCTTTGGACTTCATGAAAGTGCCTTCCTATGCGACAGCGCTGGCAGCGTTGCAGGCATTCGAGAATGTCGATGGCGTGCGTGTTTATCGGCCGGAGGTGCTTCACGTCTTGAAGGGTGCGCTTCAGACCGCAGGCCGAGGTGAATGCTCGTTCCTGGAAGCAGTGGTGCATGCACGGGAGCGCAATCGTCACATAGGCCGCTCGGTGGCCCGGCGAGCGGTAGGCAGCACCCTGTTGCTCAAAGGGCTGGAGGCGGACGTAGCGGTAGTGTTGAATCCTGCTGCCATGGACGCGCGGCACCTCTACGTAGCGCTCACCAGAGGCGCGAAGAGGCTTGTGGTGTGCTCTCAGAGTCCAATGTTGATTCCAACATAGTCGCGTGACAGTGCGACGAAACATCTAGGGACTGCATGAAAACAGGATTCGACCCGCAACTAGGGGCAAATGTCACCATTCAGCAATATCACCACCACTATGGCGCGAAGCTTGGCGGATATGGAAAGCCACGAATCCGTCCAAGTGTCATCTGCCCTGCTTGCAGTGAGTCACTGCATACAGTTGGTGAGTCTGGTGTGCTTTGATTGACGCCACATGGGCGCATGACCCGTCACCGAAAAGTTGGTACCCCATCAAAGTCGGAAGAAATCGGTGACCCCCTGAGCTGCTACTACAGCTGCATGCTAGCATTTCTGGTGGCATCTCTAATGCCCGCGCTAGCCTGAACAGCGTGGTGATGGTCAGGCATGCGGTACCTCTTTCCATTCAGCTCACGAAGCTGACGGCAATACCAGACCCCGGGGCAATGATTGTCAGCGAAGGGGCGTCTAATCCTAGAGCGTGTTATGAACTTTGAAAAATTCTCTTGTGCGACAAGCACTCACAAGGAGCAGTGAAAACTAAATTTCGCAGAATATCCCAAAGAAATCAATGACTTACAAGGAAGTTTATAACACGCTCTAGGTAGCCATTCTCTCCCAAAAACCTTTTGGCCAAGCTAAGTTGGCCGCCGCCCACTTGCCCCCGGCTCTGCGATTGCTGCCAGCCAGACTAAGCCATAGGAGACTCGACGAGTCGCTCTCGGAGCTGAGACACCAGAATCTCAGGTGGGACATCCAATGCCCGTGCGAGCTTGAACAGCGTGTCGATGGTCGGGCATGCGGCACATCTTTCCATACGGCTCACAAAGCTGACGGCAATGCCAGACCGCAGGGCGAGGTCTGCCTGTGTCAAGTTCTTGAGTGAGCGTTGCTCTTTCAGCAGCCTTCCAAAGGCTTCTTCGAGGCGCATAGATGGGAAAGCAGGAATCCCATCATTCTTGCCGGATAGCCTCTATGCGAATGACACTATAGTGTTAGTATGGCCAAGTTAACAAGACTTTTTTGCACCATGCGTACGACTTGGCGCGCTGCGTTCTTCCCCGACGAACCGGCTATCCTTCCGCCTAAAGTGGGCCCAACAGCTCCCACTCTGGGTGCACCTGCCATCGGGGAACTCCGTTCACCTGAACCCAATAAGCCTGTGGCCTCACAGCTCAACGTTGACCCCACGGTCCTCAGTGTTAGTGGGCCTCACACCAAGGTTCGCCGTACACCTGAGTTCAAGAAGGCTGCGGTTGAGTTGGCGTACGCAAGAGGTAGCATCACGGCTGCCGGGCATGAGTTAGGCGTGCCTCTCACCACGTTGCAGAAATGGGTTGCTATCGAGCGTAAAACGCGGGCATCGCCGCCCTCGAAGTTCTCACTGGGCTCGGCAGAGCAGCTTGAAATCATGCGACTGCGAGCCGAGCTGGAGAAGGCCACTATAGAGCGGGATATGCTCGAGCGCGCGACGGCATTTTTTGCTCGGCTGTCCTCCTGAGTCGATTGCTGCGCTCAACGCCGAGGCGGACACACACTCGGAAAGGGCGGACAGTGGGCAGACCCCGAGCATTTGAAGAGACGGCCCGCCAATAGCGATAGGAGGGCGGTGTATCCGGGCCGCCTTTCTATACGGTCGTACTGACTGCTTCCTCGTAATGGGCCTGTGTAGAGGAGGGGGCTAGAGTTTCATCCGCAGAGCCATGTGCGATGGTGGCAAGCCATTCCTTAGCCCAAAAGGGCTTCTCAAAGTCCGGTTTCACGGTGGATGGCAGCATGGCTTCAAGGCTTTTTAGCTCCTGCGTCATGAACCAACGAGCATGGCGTTGGAGGGACGTGTCGAAGTACTTCGGGAAGTACCAGAACCCGGCCATGGTCAACGCCAAGACGAGGGCAATCTGCGGCGTGCCTTCTATGGCCACCAAGCCGTAGTAGTACAAGGCTCCATAGAGGACGAAAACTTCCCAGCGAGAGCGCTTGTAGGCACGGTGAGCACTGTCGAACGCTTGGCAGAACTTTCTCTCTGCAGCCTCTCGCCTTTGCCGACGGATAAGTTCAAGCTCCTGCTGCACGGCCTTGGCTCGGCTCTCCGCCTGAACCCGCTGCAAAGCTTCCTGAGCGAGCTCTTGAGCAAGCGCTTCCGTCTGCGCACCAGCCTTTGCTGACTCGTCCGCTGCGGACTGTTTGAAGCGTGCAAGTTCCGCGTCGTATTCAGCCTGCTTGGCCTCTGCAACCGCGCGCTCTTGCTCGCGAACATGCGCGGCCGCGAATTCCCCCGCCCCCAGTTTTACCTGTTCGATGATGTGGCCGAGCCGCTCCGGTGTTACGTCTTCCGGGTCGGCACGAGTTGCTCTCATGAGCGCTCTTTCGCCGTCGCGGTCTTCCAGCAATGCCGAGACCGTATCTGCCTGCTGCTTGCCATGTAGTTCCAGCACAAGGTCGTAAGCGCGATTCTTTACATCCTGTCGTGGTCGAATTGCTGCAGAACAATGGGCAAGCAACCGCGCGCGAGACATCGTTCCGTTGCCCGCACCGCTGTTGCGAAGCCAGAGATAGCCAGCAAGCTGCTTGTCGGACATTGCGATGGGAGCCCAACGCTCTGCGGTGTCTCGGCTGTGGTTCACGGCCTCATGCAGCCATGTTCGCCATGCCTTGTTGGCGATGCTGACGAGCACCGGGTTCCGAGTGACGAAGATAGATTGGCCCTCCCGAATCTTCGTCCGCAAAGTTGTGACGTCGCGAATGCGCAGCATCGACCAGACCGAACGCTGGTCATGGGTGCGTGCGTCTTCGTTCTGCCAAGCCGCCATTTGCGTGTCCATCGCGACTTGGATACTGCCGTATGTTTCGCGCGAGCGACGAATCAAATCCAGCTTGGGGTCTGCTTTCGACGCGATGCATCTCTGGGCCGCCCGAGCTCCGACCTGATTCAAAATGGCATTGAGCACATAAGTGGAGACTGAGCTTGATGGTTTCACAGGCTGGGTGCTACCGGACCGCGCTGCAGCGACCCGCGCGGCGACAACCGACTCTGCTTCAGCGATGGCGTCATCGAATACCATCGGATTTGCACCCTCAGCATGAATCATATGCAGCAGTTCATTACCGTAGTCCTCGTACTCGGGGTTGACCCCGAGGATGTCGAGAAGAAGAGGTGAGTCGAGGTACACAGAAAAGCCTGCCAACGACGCTGCTGCGCTCGGGGGCTCCCGGAAGCATGCCAGGGCCTCGGCGGCCATGTTGGCGAACGCAATGTCGGAAGCTCGGTTGAATAGGTCAGGTTTCTTCAGTTTCAGGTCGAGTAGAAACTGGGCAACATGAAAGTCCAAGCGCAGTTCGCGGTGCTCGGCGCCATCGGGTGCCGCAGTCTTGCGCGTGAGTGTCGTACTGGTTCGCTTTGTTCCGGATTTTGACTCTTTGCGTGACAGCAGTCGCATGGATTCAGTATTGAGCAGCCGGTCGAGAAAGCCCACGTGCAGGGCCTCATCATCCAGACTTTCAAGAATTTCATCGGTTCGGCATGTCGTCACGAAGTCCGCAAGGACCTCTTCGATTTCATCTTCGGTGACCGCAGGAACCTCCTCAGCCGACACTTCTCCGGCAGAGGGATATTTATAAACCTCTCGCGTGGCATGACCAAGTACGCTTTTAAGCAAACCGTCCCGCTCAAGCTGCTCAGCCAGCCCAAGCACTGCGAGACGCGGGATTCGAAGTCCATAACGGTCGTGAACTTCGTCAGAGAATTGCGCCGCATCAAACATCCTCCCCGCGAAGTCCCTGCAAACAGGGGCGAAGAACGGCATCAGCGCCTCCATCAAACCCGCATTGGGTCTTTGGAGTCTGTCTGCGAGCGCGCAGTAGGCTAACAGGGCGCTCTTTGGCTTTTGAATCGAGGTCATCGTCTCCCGCTTTCGCTATAAACCAGCCGAATTTCAGACTGACCATGGCCGACTACAAAATCTAACACACTGAGTCCAGGCGGATTCCCCCGTGCAGTTCGACTGATTGGATGCTCGTCAGGCGGGCCACTCACAGCTCTTGCAGTCCGCGTCCATCTTCTTGCGGACGTTCCATCAAAGTGCGGTTTTTCGTCCGGAAGGGGATACGAAAGGATACGTCTAGGCTGAAAACACAGCACCCACAAACCCATTCATGAAGTGAGGGAGCGGATGGCTTGTTGTGCTGGGTTACATGGGTTGTTCCTGATGGGGCAGACTCACATCCGTGGGGTTGGAGATGCCTCAGAACCAGAAGGCGTTCCAGACGGAGTCGATTTGAGAGCGTGAGAGCGGAGTTCCCCGGTGAGCCTGGCGTCCCTGAATGCTCGGGACATTTCTGGCTACCCGGGCGGCTGTCAGCAATGGTAACCAGTGCGGGCATACCAAGAGGCAGGCAACAGTCGAGCGCCGGAAAAGTTCATTGAATTCGCTATCGGCCTCGTCTCGATTTCGGGACACCAAAGACGAGGGCCTGCTAGCCGGGGAAAGGATGGTGCGTTGGTTCAACGTATGCTGTTGCCATGTCTGCTGACAAAATCATCTACTGCCTTGAACGTCTTTCGGACTACCGTGACTTCGAACGGCTCTGTTCGGCCCTGCTCGCAGGAACTGACTACCCAGGAATTGAGCCGCTCGGCGGCACCGGTGATGGTGGGCGCGATGCCATCATCAGAACGGATGAGAGCGGGCGTCGTATCGTCTTTGCGTATACGGTGCGTGCAGACTGGCGCAACAAGCTGAAGGGGGACTGCGCTCGGGTACGCGAGAAAAAGCACGACCCGGAAGTCTTCGTTTTTGTCTGCACGTCGGCACTAAACGCATCCGAAAAAGATGTGGCTCATGCCTTGGTGGAAACTGAGTTCGGCTGGAAGCTTGACCTCTACGACATCGAGCGCTTACGGGTCCAGTTGGTCGGTCCTCAACGGCATCTGGTTGCGCAGCATCCAGGCATCTTCACGCCGATGTTCTTCCCGCAGGCTGGGGGACAGTCGCTGTCGGAGAGTAAAGACACCATCCTCATCGACCACGTTGATGCCGACCATGCGCTGGCTACCTGGTTGTCGAGGCGCTTGACTATCGCGGGCTATCGAACCTGGTGCCGAGGCACGGCGCCGCTCGCCGGCGAGAATCCTGATGACAGCGTCCGCAAGCTCATGGAGGTACGGGCGGTTCTGTTCCTACCGCTCCTATCGCTGGCCAGCCTAGATGACCAACTGTTCCTTGAAAGATGCGCTATGGCATCAAGCAAGGACAACTTCGTGCTCCCCTGTAGTTGCGTCGAAGGCACGGACCCAAGACTTCCATCCCGGCTCAAGCCGCTGTCGCCTGCTCGCTTCTCGGGGTCCTGGAAAGCCGGCTTGGAAGAAGTGCTGGGCCGCCTTTCTTCCATTGGTACTGTGCCGAAGCTTGAGGCCGAACAAGGGCGGCAAATCGCGCTCCGGGACTACTTGCCGACACGCGTCACCGTTGCACGTCCCGAACCGGTCATCGCCAATGTCTTCCCGCTGCACTTACCAGCGACGATGCTGCTGTACGACTTGACCCGCTCGCTCTCTGCAGACGAGGTTGGTACACTTCGCCAGCGCTGGGCCTTCATTGAGCTGAATGCGTACCGATTGGTCGCCTTCACGCCACCGCCCGACGGGTCGATTCCCCTGGCGAAGACCCTTCGTACCCCCGAGTTCCTATGGGCGGACATTCCCCTGCGTGACGGCAAGAAGACAGAGAACCTAGCCAAGGAACTGGCTCGGCGTAGTTTGGAAGTCGTTGCACTACAGAAGGGTCTCCAGTACTGCACAGACCGTGAGGTCTTCTACTTCCCGGAGCGTGACGGCCGGGATTGGAACCAGGCTTTCGCTCACATTGACGGACGCCAGACACACGTGCAATTGACGGGTATGCGGACGAAGGGTTGGGGCGACAGGGCCTCGAAGTTCCGATACCAGCTTTCGCCTCGGTTTCAACCTCAGCGAGACGTTGATGGGACCTGGAATGTCGTTCTGACCATCTATGTTCGATGCACTGACGAAGAAGGCAAAGTCTACGAAGGCAAGGAGATTGGACGCCGACGCAAGGTCGTAACAAAGACTTGGTGGAACAAGGACTGGATAGCCCGCTTGCTTGGGGTCGTGCAAGCGCTTCAAACCGAGCCAGGCCGGATTGAGGTCGGGGACGGCAATCGAGCATTGGTGATGGAGACCAAGCCACTTTCGTGGGAATGCCCAGTTGGCCTGGACGTCCAAGCGCTGGCGGGCATGGCCGACTTTGGAGAGGAACTCGCGGGGTTCCGAACCCGTGAAGATGGCGACGACGAGGCCGTGGTGCCTACCGTTGAGGAGGCACCCGCGCAATGACCAGCAGCTTTCACTTCTTGGGCGAGCCGCTACTCGAGTTCGGTCATGGCCAGACAGCGGAGGACCCGCACGACGGGCTGTCCCTGTTCGGTCCGGCTGAGCCTCGTGCCCAGCTACCGGACAACATCGTTATTGGTACAGAGCGCGGAATCGAGGCTTGGAAGTTGTGGTGCGCAGCGTTGAATGCTCCGGCGGCATGCGTTGACCCAAGTCGCCATCGCGCTTGGCCTCCGTTTCCTGGATTCGACGTGGCATTCGGAGCGAAGTGGCCTTCGCCCGTTCGGAGCTATGCTGTCGCAGCGGACAGGCTCTCCGAGGCGTCGCGCAAAGCAGACAAGCATGACCGGGCATTTGCCGTAGCGCAGCTCTACCTGAACCAGGTCGAGCGGCTCGGGCGGCTTGACGCAAAGCCGGCCTTGGCCATCTGCATAGTTCCCGACGAGGTTTACGAGAACTGCCGTCCGAACTCCTTGGTCTCTCGTGATGAACGCAGCGATGCGGGTTGGACCAAGAACGAGGCTGCGTTCATGAAGCAGGCGATGACGAACCGCGCCGTCGGGCAGCGCTCCCTTCTTGATGACGAGGACCCGCAAGTCGCAGCGATGCTGGATGGTCTGGACAGCTTTGCTGAAGCGCGAAGCTACTCCCCGGACTTCCGCCGGCAGCTCAAGGGGCGGATGATGAGGCACGACCTGCCGGTTCAAATCGTCAAGGAATCTACTCTGCACATCACGCCCCAGGTGCGCAATGGAGAGAAAGGGACAAATCCGCTCTCTGACAGGCTCTGGAACTTCGGTACCGCCATCTTCTACAAGTGTGGTGCCAAGCCATGGAAGACGCCCTGGGCTCGCGAGGGCGTCTGCTACGTTGGGCTGGCCTACAAGTTGGCTGAGGACAAGCGAAACGCTTGTTGTGCAGCGCAGATGTTCCTGGACAGCGGCGACGGGGTCGTGTTCGTGGGTGAGTTTGGGCCTTGGTACTCGTCGAAAGCCGGCGAGTTTCACCTCCCTCCGGAGAAGGCTGAAGCGCTGCTGCGGGGAACCATTGAAACCTACCGCCAGGAAGATGGCCGGCCGCTGAGGGAAATCTTCCTGCACACCCAGTCAGGCATCAATTTTCAGGAGTACGAAGGCTTCAAGCGTGCTGCTCCCGAGGGGGTTAAGCTCGTGGCTGTTCGTGTTCGCCAGGACAGGGCCGGTCAGCGGCTGTATCGCTACGATGAGCACCCAGACGTAGCAAAACGCGGTCAACATCCGGTGCAGCGCGGAGTCTTCTGGCAGCGGACGCCAAGGCATGGCCTGCTGTACACGAACGGGTTCAAGCCTCGGATTGCTACTTATGACGGCTTCGAAGTCCCGGTGCCGCTCTCCATCACGATTCAGTACGGCGACGGTGACGTCCTCCAGGTGGCGAAGGACATCCTCGGCTTGACTAAGCTGAACTACAACTCCTGCCAGCTCGGGGAGGGGCGCCCCATCACAGTTAAGTACTCAGACCGTGTCGGTGAAATCCTGCTGGCGAACCCAGGGCTGCCGACAGAGGTCTGGAAGCACAACTTTAAGTACTACGCGTAAGCCTACTCAAGGGAGAAACAAGAAATCCGGAGCGGTTGCCAAAAATAACGAGCGGGTACATTATTCGACGGTCTTACAAGGGAGAAACAAGAAATCCGGAGCGGTTGCCAAAGGCCAGGCTGGTGTATTGGACTGCCCTGGTCCGAGTGGTGAATCACCGAGCCGGGCTTGCGAGTGTGTAGCGCCATGTTCAGCGCTGCCACCACCAAGTCGGCCATCATGTGTTCCCCAAAGGCCCAGCCCACTACCTTACGACTGTAGACATCGAGCACCACAGCCAGGTAAATGAAGCCCGCCCAGGTCGGGATGTAGGTCATGTCGGCCACCCACAACTCGTTGATGTCACTGGCCACAAACTGGCGATTGACCAAGTCTGGAGCAGGACGTTGGCGTTTGTTGCGCTCGGTGGTCACGACATAACCGCGGCGGCGGCTGACGCCGCGCATGCCGCCGTCTCGCATCAGTCGGGCAATGCGCTTGCGGCTGGCCACCACCCCCGTCTCGGTGAGCTCAGCGCGCACACGGGGCATGCCGTAGGTTGCATCGCTGGCCACAAACACCTCCCGAATTTGCTCGCTCAATGCCTCATTGGCCAAAGCTCGGGCGCAAGGTGTGGTGCCCATCAAGGCAGTCCATCTGGCCATTGGTATCACCATGACGGGTGAGAAGGTGTAGGAGCAATCAAAACGCGAGAATTTGCATCCTTTCGAATCAACGGATTACGTCAGTCCACGAAAAATAAGCTGAGGCAGGCACAGCCATAAACCGAGAATTTGCCACGCCGGCGATGCCTGACCAGACGGTCCGATTGGCCAATTTATTGTTCGAGAAAGGATGCCACCGTATCCCAGTTGTCGTTCTCAAAAGCAGGCGCGACCTTGTCGATTTCATCATCACTCATCCCCACGGCCGGGGACCGGGCGATTTGCCTCCAGTTGTTCAGGGCAGCCATCATCCGGGTCAGGATTACACGGGCGTCGTCATCGAACACGCCAAAGTATGCCGCTGCCTCCAGCGCCTCCTGGATATCTCCGGTTTCACCGGTAGCTTCGGTCACGGCGGTTTTCAGGATGGGTTCCTTGTCGGGGAACGGGTTCACGTCAAACAGCGGGGCGAGCCGCCACTGCCCCCCGCCGCTGTGCAGGAAGCCGTGGTTGTGCATGTGGTCATCCACGTTGGTGATGAGCATGTTGAAGCAGATGCGCGCCCAAAGCTCCTGCTTGTCTTCGAGGGGTCTCGGGGAGAACCGGTCAATGGCCTCCGCAATCTGTGTGTATGCGCCATCTTCCCTGGAATCCAGCTGCAGCAGCGAGGCCGCAGATAGGTAAGGGATGCGGCCACCAGCCCGAGGTCGGTCAAACCGCACGATAAGCGCGACAGCCTGAGTGCCAGCCATAACGACTTCGGCCTCGGATGCATTCAGGCCCGCCTCTTTCGCAAGCAACAGAGCCAGCACCTCACCGCGCGCCATGTCACGCGTATCACTCACGCTCGGAAACTTGGCGATGGTCAGGGTGCCGTCGGGCTTCAGGACCGTTGCTTTGGGTCGCATACCGCCGAGCGAGGTGCCACGCCCTTTCAGATACGCGAGGTCCGTCGCCGTTTCCTTGCCGGATTCGACCGCTTTCGACGCCTGAATCAAGGTCTGCAGTGGAACCTCTTGACTTCCTTCAGGGAAGTTGTCGTCACAGGGCACATCAAGGAAGGGGCTGTCGGCATTGTCCCTGAAGCGCAGTGCGCCAATGCGGCTGGAATCCAGCACCCCCAGCAAATAGTCCAAGTCTGACAGCTGTGCAGAACCGGCGTCTCGGCCGGCGTCTTTTTCAGCCTTGCGCCGTTTGGCATGGGCGCGGTTAATGACACGGCGTCCCCAGCCATCAGGCTCAGTATCGGCAATGGCACCCGCAAAGGTAGAAGTCTCCTTGCTTCCCGTTCGGTATTGAAAGTCGGTGCTCAGGGGAAGGTCCGGAGACAGTGCGAAGCACTCTGGATTACTGAGCCAAGCGTGGGAGTACCGGAATGCCGAGACCTCTTTTTGCCCCTGTCTGGAAAATTGCAGTTCGCCCACTTCCAGTCCCGTGTCGCCCAGATAGACGAGCAGCGTCCGCGTTGTGCTGGCTTTTGCTTTTTTCGTCGTTGCCATTACAGGGCTCCACTGTCCGGGTTGGTTTTGCGTACCCGGATGCGTTTGGCCACCGCCTTGTTCATGAGCGCTAGGCCGAGCGCATCATTGGTGGTGTTCAAGGCCTTGTTGAGTTCGGGGAGGAGGTTCAGGATGTTCAGAACCCGAGCCATAGCGCCCCACGACACTCCGGGGTCGCCCTGTTCCAGCCGGTAGAGAGTCTTTTTTGAGATGCCTGCCCGCTCCGCCATGGATGACGTAGAAAGCCCCCGGCGGCGTCGGGCCAGCGCAAGGTCCTCTCCGGCAGCAACCAGCGCACGCTCGACCGGTAAGGGTATCGGACTTTCGGTGATACGGCTGGGAGGTTTTGGTGTCGCCGTTGTTTTTATTTTATCGGTCATATCTGAATCCTTAAAATTTTAAGGGGTCATATCTGACCATTATAAGAAATACCTCAGACGGACGCCAGTGCGTTGTTAAAAACGGTCATGTATAGGTCAATAATTTTATTAAGAGGTCACAAATGACCCTTTATTTTAGAGTCAGGCGCGAGGAGGGGCTGGAGGCTACCTGTTGAAAAACACCCACCCAACCGTAAGCGCGACATCATGTTCCTGTCGAAGGTGGCCGACCCCAAGCGCAGCCACGCGCTTTCAGGGAACGGCGAGGACCGGTGACATGTCCCGTCAGCGGATTCTTGAGCGCGCGGGCTGGACCTTCTGGCGATGCTTCGCGTCGACGTGGTGTCTGCGGAAGGAGAAATCTTCGAGGAGCTGGTTGAGCGAATCATGAGCATGGGCATCGAGCCTCTAGTTCGCGAACATCGTCTGACTTAGAGCTCTGCATGTCTGGCTGTGCGCTTACTTTCCATCCACGTTCCAACAACCTGACGCGTCGTGACCGCCAGAATGGGTGAAGTTTTTGATGTACAAGTTGGACTCCTGTACCCACCTAACTTTGTAGATGGGTATCAGGTGCCTGATTCAGTACGGCGGTCAGCGAGTAAACAGTGCAATGTTGCAGACTCGTGGACGCTGCCCACTTCGGGTTGTCAACCGACTCTCCATAAAGCCTGGGATATCTGCAGTAACGCGCTGCCAGAACTTGGGCATGGAAAGAGATGACAAGCCGCTGGCCTTGCACCAGCCTGAGTAGGTTTTGTAGACATCGACCTTCAAAGTGTCTATCGTGGACTTCAGGACTTTTTCAGTGTCTTGCCACCAGCTGATGACGCTGTTCGACTCAGCTTTTGCAGAGCTGATTGCGTCACTCATCGCTTTGGGAAGTACCGGGTCAAAGCGACCCCGTGCCTGCAACCGTAGCGCTCCTTCAATGGCCCAATTGAGCACCCCACTGAGTTCATGCTCAACGATGTAATCTGCCAGCTTAGGGTCGCGCTCAGCAGGAGGGATGGTGACGCTGAAAGGTACGATTTCAAGTCTGCGCCAAAAGCCTCCTGAATGGTCAGTTGTCTCTGGGATGTGGTTCCCCAAAATCAACCACTTAGCCTTTATTTTTGCGGAGACAGGGTCACGATATTTTCGCTTGATGGTTACAGTTTCGGCCGCTGTCACCATCTTGAACGTGCGACTGCTGATGCGATTCTGGGGAGCCTCGTCACAATATACGAGAGAGGCATCCAGTGCTTCTGTCAAACTAAAACCGTCCAATTCATCCAAGTTGACGGCTGCCACGCGGCGATGCAAAGCCTGAACAATGTTAGCCATCACGCCCTTGCCGTTTGCCCCAGTCCCCAACCAAAAATGAGCAATCTGGTGCGGAGCATCAGGGAGCAACGTGTAGCCGATGTACTCCTGAACCCGTTGACGCACCTCGGTGTCAGGAAGAATACGCTCCACAAATTCCATGAACTTGGTTGGGGCGACTGCCAAAGGGTCGTAGTTGCAGTTGATGCAGTAGCGCAGGTTCAGCGCTTTGTCATGCGATTCCAAAGACACACCTGATGCCGACAAATGCACGTAGCCATTACGGACAGGAATGACAGTTTTTTCGGTGGGCTTGCCCAATGGTTCAAGATACAGCAGTGCCGCCTCGTATGCTTGTTTCGCATTGCGACTGGTGGCCATGACCTCACCCTCGTTTTCATAGATGTAAGTAAACGCTTGTCTCATGCTGTCATCCTTGGATATCAATTGCCAGCAGCAACCGTCCCACTCGGCTAGCTGATGGGTTGAGATACGGAAGTTGCCAGTGTTGGCAAGACTTGTTGCATAGCTCATCGGGATAAAAGTTTTCTCGCTCATACAGATACTCCTTACAAATTTACGGCTGGAAAAAGGGAAACGAGGCCTACGGTTGGCTGCTCGAAGAGAACTACTTCTGCCTTCTTCAAGTCAGTAGTGGTGTCCTTACCGAGGCTTCGGTGGGCTATCTGAAGCCCTTGGCTGTGGGTGCAATTTTTCATTCGGCACTCCTTGTGGAACAGATGTGCTCATGATTCCCGCTCCTGTCATTCATGCCTATCCGTGTCACGACAAATCGGGATACTGGTCACGACAAATCGGGAGGTTTCGGGGGAGCGCATGCAAGCGTGAACGCACCTCCACAGCTGATGACTAGCAGGTCAAGGAGCCCGAATGTGCGGTCAAGGAAAGACGCCGGGTCAACGAGGCATTGAAGCTGCCCAGCGCGTTTTTTACAAAAGCTTCGCTTGCGATTGGGAGCAGCTCCAGCGCCTCCTGCAGTTGCACCTTCAGCGCTTCCCCGGCATGAATGCCGAGGTGTCACGCGCAACCGGATGAAAGTTTTTCCCCTGGTCAGTCTGGTCAGAGCGGTCAGCTTCAGGTCAACAGCAACTCACTGAGAACTTGCCAAGAGAGGTGGGTGTATGCCAAGCCTGTAGCTTCTTTGAAGGTATGCGTACTTGCGCGATGTGATGAGGCGCCTGCCCAGGAGCAAGCCGACATCGCTAGCCTGCTGCCCCACAGCTGGCAGCCTGTAGAGCACTCAGCGCATGCCCTGAGCCTCTTCTTGGTCAATAGGGGGATGGATGTACGCCTTTGAAGTGCGTACACAAACTTTGAAGCACGCGGAGCAGTCTGACCAGATTGACCAGCATTTTTTGGGAAAAACTATTTTGCTCAGCTGGGGGCCACGCAGAAACCTCTCGGCCGCCTCATGGAAGAGGCTGGGATGTGTGCAGTCAAAGTTGCTTCCTGCGAACTGCCCGCACATGACTTGGTCCGAAGGCTGCATCACTGCAGAAGATTTTTGATTTTTCTCTGGTCAGTCTGGTCAGGGCGGTGACCTCCAAGTGTTAAGGCTGGTGCCGTCGGTTGGCTTGAGTTGTTCAGCGGAAGATGTTTTGCATGTCTTGCCAGGGCAACCAGACTTGATGTGATGCGGTAACCCTCGGCACTGAAAAATGCCTTTCTTCCAGAAATCCTTGTGTTTGCGGTCTTCATCAATCTGACCGTGCCCACAGGCTGACAGCTTCAGAAAGTTTTTCTTGCTCTCTGGTCAGTCTGGTCAGCCTCAGGAGGATAGAAGCTGAAAGGATGATTGGTAACTTAGAAACTGCCAATAGAGATGGCTGGAGACCGAGGCTGTAGCTTCTTTGAGGTGTGTGCACAAACGTTGAAACACACGGAGCAGGCTGACCAGATTGACCAGCATTTTTTGGGAAAAAACTCTTTGCTCAGTTAAGGCACTTGTACGTTCAGGCCCAGTTGTCCCCTGCACAGGGTGATGTCGCCAGGCACGGGCCACTGCAGACCGGATAAGCTCAGCAGTGACTGCACCAGACCAGTCGCCTGGCGCAGTGCCAGGCGACTGGTTCTTGATGGTCAGACAAAACTGGATGGCGGCATCAGGGAACGTGGGGCTGCGTCCGCGCTTGCTGCTGGTAGCGGCAAACCAGCGAACCACACCGTGAGTGACCCACGTGCTTTGAGCGCAGCGTTGTAGTGTTGCCAGTTGGTGGTGCGGTAACGGCGTTAGGCCTTCTCGGTGCTCGAACTCATGCCGCTAGCCTACCTGCTGGACGGCAGCTCTTTGTGCAACAGGGCCCTGGTAAGCTATTAATTAGAAACAAAACGACTTGAAATATTTCTGATTACCCGGATGTTGTCTTGATGAAACTGACCGACATGAGAAAGCTCAGTCCTGCGGC
>NZ_SLXH01000023.1 GCF_004341365.1 Simplicispira metamorpha
CGCAAGTTTGGGGCCCAACTACAGCCCCAGACGGGCGCGCTTGTCAGCGAACGACTGTGGAATCAGGCTATTGAGATACCTATTTAGCAATCCCCCAAATCGACTTCCAGCCCTTACGCGCTGAGCGCTAGCAGCTATCGAATCAGGAGCATTCTCAGGCCAGCGCGCGCTGGATGATGATTTTCTGCACGTCGCTGGTGCCTTCGTAAATTTGGCAGACGCGCACGTCGCGGTAGATGCGCTCGACCGGAAAGTCGTTCACCACGCCGTAGCCGCCCAGCGTCTGGATGGCGGCGCTGCACACTTTTTCGGCCATTTCGCTGGCAAACAGCTTGGCCATGGCGGCTTCTTTCAGGCAGGGGCGGCCTGCATCGCGCAGCGCGGCGGCATGCCAGATGAGCTGGCGTGCGGCTTCGAGCTGCGTGGCACAGTCGGCCAGCCGGAAACCCACGGCCTGGTGGTTGAAGATGGCGGTGCCAAAGCTCTCGCGCTCTTTGGAGTAGGCCAGTGCGGCCTCGAACGCGCTGCGCGCCATGCCCACGCTTTGCGCGGCAATGCCGATGCGCCCGCCTTCGAGCGCGCCCAGCGCAATCTTGTAGCCCTCGCCCTCGGCACCGATGAGGTTCTCGGCGGGGATGCGGCAGTGGTCGAAGTTGATCTGCGCGGTGTCGCTGCTGTGCTGGCCCAGCTTGTCTTCCAGCCGCGCCACAACGTAACCGGGGGTGTTGGTGGGCACCAGAAAGGCGCTCATGCCGCGCTTGCCCGCGCCCTTGTCGGTCACGGCAATGACGATGGCCACATGGCCGTTCTTGCCGCTGGTGATGAACTGCTTGACGCCGTTGATGACGTACTCGTCGCCCTCTTTCACCGCCGTGGTGCGCAGCGCCGAGGCATCACTGCCCACATGCGGCTCGGTCAGGCAGAACGCGCCCAGCATCTCGCCGCGCGCCAGGGGCGTGAGCCAGTCGCGCTTTTGCTGGGCGTTGCCGTAGCGCATGAGGATGGCGTTGACGGGGCAGTTGGTGACGGAAATGGCCGTGCTGGTGCCGCCGTCGCCCGCGGCAATCTCTTCCAGCACCAGCGCCAGGGTGACGTAATCGAGGTGGGCGCCGCCAAATTCTTCGGGCACGCAGATGCCGTAGGCGCCCAGCGCGGCCAGGCCCTGGTGGGCGTCTTTGGGAAAGTGGTGTTCTTTGTCCCAGCGCGCAGCGTGGGGCCACAGCTCTTGCTGGGCAAAGTCGCGCACGGCGTCGCGGATCATTTCCTGGTCTTGGGTGAGCAGCATGGGGGGAGTCTCCGTTGTAGGGGGTGGCGGGCACTGCGCAAAAGGCCAGCACCGCCGGTGCTGGCCTGGTGAGAAACCCGGCCTGTTATTTCAAGCCCAAACAGGCTCTGGCGCTTTGCTGGTGAGCGCGAGCAGCTATGAATTCAGGAGTTCACAGCAGCTCGATGGCCATGGCCGTGGCTTCGCCGCCGCCGATGCACAGCGTGGCCAGCCCCTTCTTCAGGCCGCGCGCTTGCAGGGCGTAAATCAGCGTGACCAAAATACGCGCGCCGCTGGCGCCGATGGGGTGGCCCAGCGCGCAGGCGCCGCCGTTGACGTTGACCTTGTCGTGCGGAAGGTTCAACTCGTGCATCAGCGCCATGGGCACCACGGCAAAGGCTTCGTTGATTTCCCACAAGTCCACATCGCCCACGCTCCAGCCCGCTTTGGCCAGGGCTTTTTGCGTGGCGCCCAGCGGGGCGGTGGCAAACCACTCGGGCTCTTGGGCGTGCGTGGCGTGGGCCACGATGCGGGCCAGCGGCTGGCGGCCCAGCTTGTCGGCGGTGGACTGGCGCGCCAGCACCAGGGCGGCAGCGCCGTCGTTGATGCTGGAGCTGGACGCTGCGGTGATGGTGCCGTCCTTTTTGAAGGCGGGCTTGAGCGTGGCCAGCTTGTCCAGCTTGATCTTGCCCGGGCCTTCATCGACCGACACCACGGTCTCGCCCGCGCGGGTCTTGACGGTGACGGGGGCGATTTCTGCGGCAAACGCGCCCGAGGCGATGGCGGCCTTGGCGCGCTCCACGCTGGCGGTGGCAAAAGCGTCTTGCTGGGCGCGGGTGAAGCCGTATTTAGCAGCGCAGTCTTCGCCAAAGGTGCCCATGGAGCGGCCTGGCTCGTAGGCGTCTTCCAGGCCGTCGAGCATCATGTGGTCAAAGATGCGGTCGTGGCCGATGCGGTAGCCGCCACGGCCTTTTTGCAGCAGGTAGGGGGCGCAGGTCATGCTTTCCATGCCACCGGCCACCATCACATCGTGCGAACCGGCCAGCAGCATGTCGTGGGCGAACATGGCCGCCTTCATGCCCGAGCCGCACATCTTGGACAGCGTGACGGCGCCCGCTTCTTTGGGCAGGCCGCCCTTGAAGGCCGCCTGGCGCGCAGGCGCCTGGCCCTGGCCGGCCATCAGGCAGTTGCCAAACAGCACTTCGCCCACGGTGTCAGGCGCTACACCGGCGCGCTCCACAGCGGCGCGGATGGCCACGCCGCCCAGGTCGTGCGCGGCCAGGCTGGAAAAATCGCCCTGGAAGGCGCCCATGGGGGTGCGTGCGGCGCCCAGAATAACGATGGGATCGGTGGTGGATGTGCTCATGAAAGTCTCCTGTGTGGTGAAAAAAATGCGGGCCCCAGGCCCTGTCAGGCACCTGCTGCGTGCGTAAAGCGGCGGCGGGTGTCGTAGGGAAAAACGTCGTACACATGGCCCGCCAGAATGCGCTCCTTGTGCGACTGCCAGAACTCCACGCCCAGCAAGTCGGCGTGGTGCTGCATGAACACCTCGCGCACGGCGTCGTTGCCCAGCAGAAAAGGCGCAAAGGTTTCGGGAAACACGTCGTGCGGGCGCACCGTGTACCAGATCTCGCCGCTCATTTCCTCTTCTTCGGTGCGCGGCTGGGGCACGCGCCGGAAGTGGCAGTCGGTGAGGTATTCGATCTCGTCGTAGTCGTAGAACACGACCTTGCCGTCGCGCGTGACGCCAAAGTTTTTCCAGAGCATGTCGCCGGGAAAGATGTTGGCGGCCACCAGGTCTTTGATGGCGTTGCCGTACTCGATCACGCTGTGCTCGATCTGCTGGCGCGCACCGGCCTCCAGGGCCTCTTGCAGGTGCATGTTCAGCGGGATCAGGCGCCGCTCGATGTAGAGGTGCTGGATGATGACTTCCTGCTGGCCATCGCCATCGCGGTCGCTGATCTCGATCTGGCTGGGCGCGAACTTCTGGATCTCGGCAATCAGCTCGTCTGAAAAACGCTGGCGAGGAAAGGCCACCAGGCTGTATTCAAGGGTGTCGGCCATGCGGCCCACGCGGTCGTGCTGCTTGACCAGCAGGTACTTGCCCTTGACCTGCTCGCGCGTGGTTTCCTTGGGTGGCGGGTAGTAGTCCTTGATGAGCTTGAACACGTAGGGAAAGCTGGGCAGATCAAACACCAGCATGACCATGCCCTTGATGCCGGGCGCGATGCGCAACTGGTCGGTGCTGTGGCGCAGGTGGTAGAGAAAGTCGCGGTAAAACAGCGTCTTGCCCTGCTTGGCCAGGCCCAGCGCGTTGTACAGCTCGGCCCGGGGCTTGCGCGGCATGAGGCTGCGCAGAAACTGCACGTAGGCCGACGGAATCTCCATGTCCACCATGAACGAGGCCCGCGCAAAGGCAAACAGCATTTGCAGGTCGTCCTCGCCGAACAGGGCCGCATCGATGGTGAGCCGCCCCGCTTCGTCGTGCAGTATGGGCAGCGCAAACGGCAGCTCGGTAAAGCCGTTGATGACTTTGCCCACCACGTAAGCGCCCTTGTTGCGGAAGAACAGGCCCGAGAGCACCTGGATCTGGAAGTTGGCGCGCAGCTGAGCCTGCTGCAACCGCTCTTGCAGCGCGGCCAGCACCTGGGCCACATCGCCGGGCAGGTCGGCAAACTCGCGCTGGAGGCGGAAGTTGTGGATGAGCTGGGTCAGGGTCTCGCGCAGGGTCTCGCGCGAGGGGTAATAGGCCCAGTAGGTGGGGCGGGCGGTTTCCTCGTTCTCGATGTACTCCGTGCTGACGGCGGGGCGCACAAAGATGAAGTCGTTGTGGAAATGCGTGCGGTGCAGGATTTTGGTGGTCACCGAGTTGAAAAAAGTCTCGGCCAGCTCGGGCTGGTGGTGGTTGACCAGCAGCCCGATGTAGTGCAGCTTGATCTGGTGCCACACGTCCATGGGCTGCGCACCGGCCTGGAACTCTTTCTCCAGCCGCATCGTGCATTCCTTGACGCGCAGGTCGTAGAACTCGATGCGCTCGCGCTGGGCACGCTGCTGGCCGTGCCAGTCAGCGGTTTCAAAACGGTGCTTGGCGCGGGCCGATTCGGCACGGAACAGGCGGTAATGGCGGTTGAAGCCGTCCATCATCGCCTTGGCAATGGCATAGGCGTGGGGAGAGTCCAGGCGCTGGGGAAACATGGGCCAAGCTGGTGTGAAACCGCCAGTGCCAAGGCTGGTGCGCTGGCGCCTTCAGCGGCGCGCAGCGGCCACGCCCGCCACGGCAGCGCGGTACTTCGCATCCAGCCCCTCGTTGCTGTCGATGGACATGTGCAGGTTGTTGATGAGCCCGTCTTTCAGGCCATAGCACCAGCCGTGCAGGGTGACTTTTTCTCCGCGCGTCCAGGCGTCTTGCAGCACGGTGGTCTGGGCAATGTTCATCACCTGCTCGATGGCATTCAGCTCGCACAGCGCGTCGTGGCGCCACTCGGGGGCCAGGGCGGCCAGCAATTCACGGTGTTTGTCGCGCACATCCTTGACGTGGCGAATCCAGTTGTCGGCCAGCCCGACGCGGATGTCTTGCAGCGCCGCCAGCACGCCGCCGCAGCCGTAGTGGCCCACCACCATCAGGTGCTCCACGTGCAGCTGATCGACCGCGTACTGCACGGTAGAGAGGCAGTTGAGGTCGGTGGGCACCACCACGTTGGCCACGTTGCGGTGGACGAACACCTCGCCCGGCTCCAGCCCGGTGATCTGGTTGGCAGGCACGCGGCTGTCGGAGCAGCCAATCCACATATAGCGGGGTTTTTGCTGCGCCATCAAGCCGGTAAAGAACCCCGGTCGCTCACGCTCCATCTGCGCAGCCCAGGCACGGTTGTGGACAAACAGCTCTTCGATGGAGGTAGCGGGCATGGTCAGGGTTCTTTCAGGGTGGTCAAGGGTTTCAACAGGTTTCAGCGAACAGCTCGCGGCCAATCAGCATGCGGCGGATTTCGCTGGTGCCGGCACCGATTTCATACAGCTTGGCATCGCGCCACAAACGGCCCAAGGGGTACTCGTTGATGTAGCCGTTGCCGCCAAAAATCTGGATGCCGTCGCCCGCCATTTTGGTGGCTTGTTCGGCACACCACAGGATGACGCTGGCACAGTCCTTGCGCACTTGGCGGACATGGTCGGTGCCCAGCATATCGAGGTTCTTGGCCACGGTATAAGCGAACGAGCGGCCCGCTTGCAGCAGCGTGTACATGTCAGCCACCTTGCCCTGGATGAGCTGGAACTCGCCAATGCTCTGGCCAAACTGCTTGCGGTCATGGATGTAGGGCACCACGTTGTCCATCACGGCCTGCATGATGCCCAGCGGGCCGCCGGTGAGCACGGCGCGTTCGTAGTCCAGGCCGCTCATCAGCACCTTGGCGCCCATGTTGAGGCCGCCCAGAATGTTCTGCGCGGGCACTTCCACGTCCTGGAACACCAGCTCGCCGGTGTGGCTGCCGCGCATGCCCAGCTTGTCGAGCTTTTGCGCAATCGAAAAGCCCTTCATGCCCTTTTCGATCAGGAAGGCGGTGACACCGCGCGCGCCCAGCTCGGGCTCGGTCTTGGCATACACCACCAGGGTGTCGGCGTCGGGGCCGTTGGTGATCCACATCTTGGAGCCGTTGAGCAGGTAGTAGCCGCCCTTGTCCTCGGCCTTGAGCTTCATGCTGATGACGTCCGAACCCGCGCCGGGCTCGCTCATGGCCAGGGCGCCCACGTGTTCGCCGCTGATGAGCTTGGGCAGGTATTTGGCTTTTTGCTCGGCGTTGCCGTTGCGGTTGATCTGGTTGACGCACAGGTTGGAGTGCGCGCCGTAAGACAGGCCCACCGAGGCGCTGGCGCGCGAGATTTCTTCCATGGCCACCATGTGCGCCAGGTAGCCCATGTTGGCGCCGCCATGTTCTTCGGGCACGGTAATGCCCAGTACGCCCAGATCGCCCATCTTGCGCCACAAGTCCATGGGGAACTGGTCAGAGTGGTCGATTTCAGCGGCGCGCGGGGCGATTTCAGCCTGCGCAAATTCGCGCACGGCGTCGCGCAGGGCGTCGATGTCTTCGCCCAACTGGAAGTTCAGGCCGGGGATGTTGCCGGGAATGCTCATGGGGTTTGTCTCCTGGGGTGCTTGTGGGAAAGAAAAAGAAGAAAAGGCGGGGCGGGCGCGTGTCAGGTGCGCACGTCTTCGCGGCCCGTGATGGCCATCAACGTGCAGCCCATGGTGGCGACCAGTTTTTCGGTGCCGCCATGCAGCGCATAGGCGCGGCCCTCGCAGACGGTCACGGTGCGACCTGGCTTGAGCACCCGGCCTTCCATGCGAAAACACTCGCCGCGCGCAGGGGCCAGCAGATTGATCTTGAACTCGATGGTCAGCACTTCGGCATCAGCGGGCATCAGCGTGAAGGCGGCATAGCCGCAGGCCGAATCCAGCGCTGCCGACACCACGCCCGCATGCAAAAAGCCGTGCTGCTGCGTGAGGCCGGGTGCCCAGTCCAGCGCAATGTCCACGCTGCCCGGCGCCACCAGGCCCAGGCGTGCGCCCAGGGTCTGCATGATGCCTTGCAGGGCAAAGCTCTCATGCACACGCTGGGCGTATTGCGGGTTGCGGGGCTCCAGGCGGGATGTGCTCATGTGGTCTCCGATGGTATTTTTAATTTACGTTTACGTAAACGTCATAGCCAATTATTACTTCTTTTTTTCCATCTTGGCCAGCAGGGTGCGGGCTTCTTTTTCGTGCTCTTTGATTTCGTCCAGCGTGGCCTGCAAATCGGCCATCTGGTCTTCCAGCTGCAAGCGGTGCCCGGCCAGCACCGACAAAAACTTGTGCAGCTGCACGCCCGTGTCACGCGGGCTGTCGTAGATGTCGATGATGTCTTTGGCCTCGGTCAAGGACAGGCCCAAGCGCTTGGCGCGCAGCGTCAGCTTGAGCCGGGTGCGGTCGCGCGCGCTGTAGGTGCGGTTGCGCCCGCCGGGGCCGGTGCGCTCGGGCTGGAGCAGGCCCATGTCCTCATAAAACCGCATCGCGCGGGTGGTGAGGTCAAACTCTTTGGCGAGGTCGCTGATGGTGTAGGTGGTGGCCATGTGGTGCGGTAAGTGCTGCAACCCCGGGACGCGCAGATGACAGGCCCTGTGCCTGGTGGCTGCCTACAATGCGGCCCGTTATTGACGTT
The DNA here is from genome assembly GCF_004341365.1 of Simplicispira metamorpha. Lineage (GTDB taxonomy): Bacteria > Pseudomonadota > Gammaproteobacteria > Burkholderiales > Burkholderiaceae_C > Simplicispira > Simplicispira metamorpha. Next base: position 7,456 of record NZ_SLXH01000023.1, read on the forward strand.
TACGTCAATCCTACCCCATACCGCCACGCCCATGAACACCCTCGAAAGCCAGCTCCTCTACCCCTGGGCAGACGCCCTGCCAGCGCCGGGCACCGCCCTGGAAGTGGCCCCCGGCGTGCGCTGGCTGCGCATGGGCTTGCCGTTTGCGCTGGACCACATCAACCTGTGGCTGCTGCGCGACCGCCAGCCCGGCCCCGGCGGCATGGTCGAGGGCTGGACGGTGGTCGATTGCTGCGTGGCCACCGAGGCGGCACGCGCGCAGTGGGAAGCGATTTTTGCCACCCAGCTCGAAGGGCTGCCGGTTCTGCGCGTCATCGTCACGCACATGCACCCCGACCACATCGGGCTGGCGCACTGGCTGTCCAGCGCTGGCAGGCGCCGCTGTGGATCAGCGCCACCGATTACTACACCGCACGGCTGGCCTGCCACGCCGGCCCGGGTCTGCACAGCGAGAGCGCCACCGACTTTTACGCCGCGCACGGCCTGCGCGACCCCGACTTTCTGGCCCACGTGCGGGGCCGCAGCCGCTACTACCCATCGCTGGTGCCCAGCGTGCCCGATCACTTCCACCGCCTGCTCGATGGCGACCGCCTGCGCATCGGCGCGCACCACTGGCACTGCCTCAGCGGCTACGGCCATGCGCCCGAACACATCGCGCTGCACTGCCCCGACCTGGGCGTGCTGATCAGCGGCGACATGGTGCTGCCGCGCATTTCCACCAATGTCAGCGTCTATGCCAGCGAGCCCGACGCCGACCCGCTGCGGCTGTTTCTGGCCTCGCTGGAGCGCATGCGCGCCCTGCCCTCAGACACGCTGGTGTTGCCCTCGCACGGACGGCCTTTTCGGGGGCTGCACCAGCGCCTGAACCAATTGCAGGCGCACCACGCCAGCCACCTGCACACCGTGCTGGCCGCATGCCAGCGGGCGCCGCAATCGGCCGCCGACATCCTGCCGCTGCTGTTCACGCGCGCACTGGATGCCCACCAAAGCACCTTTGCCATGGGTGAGGCCCTGGCCCACCTGCACCTGCTGTGGCACGCCGGGCAGCTCCAGCGCCACACCGACAGCGAGGGCGTGCTGCGCTTTGCGCCCGCCGCCTGAATACGCGGGCAAGCCTGCGCCGAGCGCATCCCACGGCACCCCCCCGCGCTGCGGGGTGGCACGGCGCCTCGAAAATACTCTTCTTTTGATAGCTGGTAGCGCGCACCACGCAAGGCTTTGAGGCCGATTTGACCTCAAAAAAGCAGCGTACAGCGTCAGGCAGCCGGGTAGTGGCGGCCACCAAAAATGCCGCTGCCCACGCGCACCAGGGTGCTGCCAGCGGCGATGGCCGCCTCCAGGTCGGCGGTCATGCCCAGCGACAACGTGTCCCAGGCAGGCGCACTGTCGCCCAGCGCAGCCTGAATCTGGTCAAACAACGCCTTGGCACGCAAATGAACGGCCAGCTGCGCGGCAAAGTCCGGCGCAGGCTCGGGGATGGCCATCAACCCACGCAACAGCAAGCGCGGGCACTGCACCACCGCGCGGGCCAGCGCCAGCGCCTCTTCAGGCGCCACGCCCGACTTGGCCACGCCGCCATCGACATTGACCTGTATGCACACTTGCAGCGGTGCCAAGTGCGCAGGCCGCTGCTCGGACAGGCGCTGGGCGATCTTGGCGCGGTCTACCGTGTGCGCCCAGTCAAAGTGCTCGGCCACCAGGCGCGTCTTGTTGCTCTGGATGGGGCCGATGCAGTGCCACTGCAACACAGGCAGTGCCGGATCGGCGCGCAGCAGCGCCATTTTTTCCACGGCCTCCTGGATGTAGTTTTCACCAAACGCGCGCTGACCGGCCAGCGCGGCATCGCGCACCGCCTCGGGGCCAAAAGTCTTGGAAACCGCCAGTAAAGCCACCGCACTTACGGGGCGATCAGCGGCGATACAGGCACGCTCTATGCGTGCATGAACCTGTTGGAGGTTGTTGAAAATCGTGGTCATAATGGCCGCCGAGCGTACCAAACGACAGAGGAATCCGTGGACATCACCCAGCTGCTGGCATTCAGCGTCAAGAACAAAGCTTCCGATTTGCACCTGTCCGCAGGGTTGCCACCAATGATCCGGGTTCATGGCGATGTGCGCCGCATCAACGTCGATGCGCTGGACCACAAAACGGTGCATGGCATGGTGTACGACATCATGAGCGACTCGCAGCGCAAAGCCTACGAGGAGTTTCTGGAGGTGGACTTCTCTTTCGAGATTGAGGGCCTGGCGCGCTTTCGTGTCAACGCCTTCAACCAGAACCGGGGCGCAGCCGCCGTGTTCCGTACCATTCCCAGCAAAATCCTCACGCTGGAACAGCTCAACTGCCCCAAGATTTTTGGCGATCTGGCCCTGAAACCGCGCGGCCTGGTGCTGGTCACGGGCCCCACGGGTTCGGGCAAATCGACCACGCTGGCGGCCATGGTCAACTACCTCAACGAAACCGAGTACGGCCACATCCTCACCGTGGAAGATCCGATAGAGTTCGTCCACGAATCCAAGAAGTGCCTGATCAACCAGCGCGAAGTGGGGCCGATGACGTTGTCGTTCGCCGCTGCCCTGAAGTCCGCGCTGCGCGAAGACCCAGACGCCATTCTGGTGGGCGAAATGCGCGACCTGGAAACCATCCGCCTGGCCATGACCGCTGCGGAAACCGGTCACCTGGTGTTTGGCACGCTGCACACGTCCAGCGCGGCCAAGACCATCGACCGGATCATTGACGTGTTCCCCGCCGACGAAAAAGAAATGGTGCGCGCCATGCTGTCCGAATCGCTGCAAGCGGTGATCTCGCAGACGCTGTGCAAGCTCAAAGACGGCTCGGGCCGCGTGGCCGCCCACGAGATCATGCTGGGCACCAGCGCCATCCGCAACCTGATCCGCGAGGCCAAGGTGGCGCAGATGTACTCCACCATCCAGACCAGCAGCAGCATGGGCATGCAGACCCTGGACCAGAACCTCACAGACTTGGTGCGCCGCAACATCATCAGCCCGGCTGAAGCGCGCAGCAAGGCCAAAATCCCCGACAACTTTCCCGGCTGACCAGCCTTTGACCATGACATTAGCCGCTTGCAGTGCAGCGGCAGCAGGAGTTTTGCCATGAAGAGCATTCTGGACAAATGGCGTTCGGCCACATCGGACGCCCACGGAGGCCATGCCCACACCGATTCCCAGGATTCGGTGTTCTTTTCTGCGGCCATGACCGAACATGAACAGGATGGCAACACCATCGCCCCGTGGGAAGCGCGGGCGGTGGAAATCGATGCCAAGCGCATGTCCGCCAGCCGCGGCGGCAAGCTCCTACAGGAGCAGTGCGCCAAAAACAAATTCATGGCGCAACTGCCAGGCGATCTGGTGGCGCGCATGGCGCCGTTCATGGATTTTGCCCAGATTGCCGCCGATCGCGATGTGGTGCGCCAGGACGAGTATGGCGACTTCATGTTCTTTCTGCTCTCGGGCACCATGGCCGTCAACCGCATCCAGCCCTGGGGCGAGAAACTGCTGCTGGCGCAAACCCGGCCCGGCGACCTGATTGGCGAGATGTCGCTGCTCGACAGCGGCATCCGCTTTTCCGCATGCACCACGATGACGGAATGCGAGATTGCCGTCCTCACCGCCCAGGCACTCGACGACATGATGCTCAAAGACCCGCAGTTGGCTGCTGCCTTGGTGGCGCTGCTGGCGCGCAAACTCTCGCTGCGGCTGCGTGCCGTCAGCGCTCGGCTGAGCGAAAACCAAAAATAAACACTGGCACACCGATGCCAGTCTGCGGGAGGAAATCTGATGGAACGCGATCAGGCCAGTAAATTCATCAACGATCTGCTCAGGCTGATGGTCAGTCGCAATGGCAGCGACCTGTTCGTCACCGCCGACTTTCCACCGGCCATCAAGGTCGATGGTGCTGTTACCAAGGTGTCGCCCCAACCGCTCTCGCCCAACCACACGCTGACGCTGGCACGCTCCATCATGAGCGACAAGCAGGCCGCCGAGTTCGAACGCACCAAAGAATGCAACTTCGCCATCTCGCCCTCGGGCATCGGGCGCTTTCGGGTCAACGCTTTTGTGCAGCAAGGCCGTGTCGGCATGGTCTTGCGTACCATCCCCCTGACGCTGCCCACCATCGATGGCCTGGGCATGCCGCAGGTGCTCAAGGAAGTGACCATGGCCAAGCGCGGCCTGTGCATTCTGGTGGGCGCCACGGGCTCGGGTAAATCCACCACGCTGGCGGCCATGGTGGACTGGCGCAACGAAAACTCGTTCGGCCACATCATCACCGTGGAAGACCCGGTCGAATTCGTCCACCCGCACAAGAACTGCGTGGTCACGCAGCGCGAGGTCGGCCTGGACACCGACAGCTGGGAAGCGGCCCTGAAGAACACGCTGCGCCAGGCGCCCGACGTGATCCTGATGGGCGAAATCCGCGACCGCGAGACCATGGAGCACGCCATCGCGTTCTCGGAAACCGGCCACCTGTGCATGGCCACGCTGCACGCCAACAGCGCCAACCAGGCGCTGGACCGGGTAATCAACTTCTTCCCCGAAGAGCGCCGGGCACAGTTGCTCATGGACTTGTCGCTGAACCTGCGCGCCATGATTTCGCAGCGCCTGCTGCCCAAGCAAGACGGCAAAGGGCGCGCAGCGGCGGTGGAGATCATGCTCAACACGCCCCTGATCACCGACCTGATCTTCAAAGGCGAAGTCTCCGAGATCAAGGAGATCATGAAAAAAAGCCGCAACCTGGGCATGCAGACCTTTGACCAGGCGCTGTTTGACCTGTTCGAGGCCAACGTCATCAGCTATGAAGACGCACTGCGCAATGCCGATTCAGTGAACGATTTGCGCTTGCAGATCAAGCTCAGCAGCCAGCGCGCGCGCGAAACCGACCTGTCTGCGGGCACCGAGCATTTCGCGATTGTCTGAACCGCACCCGGCCCCCTTTTTTCTGTACCGAACCCACGACCGCACCATGCCCAGCACCGCACCCCGCTCTTACACCGCCACCCCTGCCCGCAAGGTCGCCTTTCTGGGCCTGGGCGTCATGGGCTACCCCATGGCTGCGCACCTGGCGCTGGCAGGCCACCAGGTCACGGTGTACAACCGCACCACTGCAAAATCCATAGCATGGTGCGCAGAGTACGAAAGCCTTGGAGGCCAAAAACATGCCTCAACGCCGCGCCTGGCCGCCCAGGGCGCTGATCTGGTGTTTTGCTGCGTGGGCAACGACGATGACCTGCGCTCGGTCACGCTGGGGGCCGATGGTGCCTTTGCCGGCATGGAGCCGGGCGCGATTTTCATCGACCACACCACGGCCTCTGCCGAAGTGGCGCGCGAACTCTACGGCGCCGCGCGCACGCTGGGGCTGCAATTCATCGACGCGCCCGTCTCGGGTGGCCAGGCCGGGGCGCAAAACGGTTTGCTCACGGTGATGTGCGGCGGCGACCAAGCGGCATTCGATGCCGTGCAACCGGTGGCCATGGCCTTCTCGCGCGCCTTCACCCGCCTGGGCGATTCGGGTGCCGGGCAGCTGACCAAGATGGTCAACCAGATTTGCATCGCCGGGCTGGTGCAGGGTCTGGCCGAGGCGGTGGCGTTTGGCCAACGTGCCGGGCTGGACATGAACCAGGTGCTGGACGTGATCGGCAAAGGCGCCGCGCAAAGCTGGCAACTGGACAACCGGGGCAAAACCATGGCCGAGGGCAAATTCGACTTCGGCTTTGCCGTGGACTGGATGCGCAAAGACCTGGGTCTGGTGCTGGCCGAGGCCCAGCGCAACGGTGCGCGCCTGCCCGTCACGGCCCTGGTCGATCAGTTTTATGGCGACGTGCAACAAATGGGCGGGTGCCGCTGGGACACCTCCAGCCTGATCAAGCGCCTGGGCTGACCTGCGGCGCAGCGCCAGCAGCCCTGCGGCGCTATCAGGGCTCGTTGCGGGACGACGGCGCCTTGTCGGTGGTGACGGGGGCCGGGCGGGGGGTGCTCAGCCGCACCAGTTCGTCTTCGGTCAGGTACTCAAAAACCCGCACGACCTTGCTGACACCGTTCACGCCCCGGGCAATGTCGCTGGCGCGCTGGGCTTCGCGCTGCGTGACACGGCCCATCAGATAGACCACGTTGCGCTCGGTCACGACCTTGAAGGCGCCCGCAGTCAGGTCTTTGGCGTCCACCAGACTGGCGCGCACCTTGCCGGTGATGAAGGTATCGCCCGAGCGCGTGACCAGGGAGGAAGCGGGCAGCGCCGCCAGCTCGTTGACCACCGAATGGACGCCCTCCAGGCCGCGCACCATTTTCTCGATGGCCTGCACCTGCTCGGCGGTGGACGCCTCGCCGGTCAGCAGCACCTGGCGGTTGTAGCTGGTGATGTTGACGTGAACCCGGTCAGCGTACTGGCCGTGGATGCGGTTGACGGCCTGCAACTCGATGCGCTCGTCTTCGACCTGGGTGCCTGTGGTGCGCCGGTCTACGGCCATCATGCCGCCCACGGCGACGCCGCCCAGCACCACCGGGGCGCAACCGGCCAGCGCGGTGGTCAAGGCGGTGGCCGCCAGCAGCGCCATCAGCGGGCGGCGGGTGGTGCAAAGTGTTTTCATCACGGAATCTCCTGTTCACCAAACAATTGCGCATCCACGCCGTCGCACAGACAGTGCAACACCAGCGCATGGACTTCGCGCACGCGCGCGGCGCGGTCGTGGGGCACGCACATGAGCACATCGGTTTCACGCAGCACCGAGGCCAACGCGCCGCCACTGCGCCCGCTGATAACGACCACGGTCATGTCGCGCTCGTGCGCAGCGTGGACGGCAGCGATCACATTGGCATCGTTGCCGCTCACGCACAGCGCCAGCAGCAAATCACCCGCCTGCCCCAGCGCGCGCACCTGGCGGGCAAACTGCTGGCCGATATCGCCATGGCCGGCCACGGCCATGGCCAGCGCCGTATCCGAAGACAGCGCCACGGCAGCCAGCTCGGGGCGTTCGCGCTCAAACCCACCGACGCAGAAAGCCGCAAACTGCTGTGCATGCGCCACAGACGGGCCGTTGCCGCAAGCCAGAATCTTGCCGCCACTGGTAATGCAGGCCAGTACGGCCTGCACCGCATCGGCGATAGGTTTGCCAAGGGCCTGCGCGGCCTGGTATTTCAGGTCGGCGCTGTCGATGAAGTGCTGTTGGATGCGTTGCTCTAGCATGGGTGGTGGCAATGATAACGGTCTGTAGTGTTACAAATTTAGTAGCAGGTAGCGCCCACTGCACGGGCGCTGGCGGCTTATTGGGCATCAAAGGCAGCGCGCAGCCACTGCACACTCTGGCCATCGATCAGCACGGCATCAAAACGGCACGGCGGCGGCGCCCCCAGGCGCATCAGGTAGTGGCGCGCGGCAAACACAATGCGCCGCTGCTTGGCCGCGCTGATGCTGGCCCCAGCGCCACCAAAGGCGCGGCTGGCGCGGCTGCGCACCTCCACAAACACCAGCGTACCGTCGGGCTCACGCACAATCAGATCGATCTCGCCACCGCCGCGCCCAGGCGTTCGATAATTGCGCTCCACCAGGCGCAGGCCTGCCGCCTGCAAATGGGCCAGCGCCACATCTTCAGCCGCGTTGCCCCGCTGCCGGGTGGTTGCCGCCGCAGTCGTGCTGGTGGTTTTTTTACCGAGGAAATCCATTGAGCGCATCTTTCGCTTCAGCCCTGGGTGCCGCGCGCGAAGCGGCGGCTGCGCAGCATTATCCGCAAGGCGCCCTGTACGTGGTGGCCACGCCTATCGGCAACCTGGCCGACATCACCTTGCGCGCCCTGCACGTGCTGCAACTGGCCGACACCCTGGCCTGCGAGGACACGCGCCACACGCAAAGCCTGCTGCGCGCCTACGGCATCGACAAAAGCGGCGCGCAACTGCTGGCGCTGCACCAGCACAACGAACAGGAAGCCGCCCAGACCGTGGTGGCGCGCCTGCAAGCGGGCCAGCGCGTGGCTTTTGTGAGCGACGCGGGCACGCCCGGCATCAGCGACCCCGGCGCACGCCTGGCCTTTGCTGTGCGCGCAGCGGGCCTGCGGGTGGTGCCACTGCCCGGGGCCAGCAGCATCACCGCTGCACTGAGCGTGGCCGGTGCCGTGGCCAGCGGCGGCGCCGACAGCGGCTTTGTCTTTGCCGGCTTCTTGCCCGTCAAACAGGCCGAACGCGCCAGCGCCGTGCAGCACCTGGCCGCCGAGCCGCGCTGCGTGGTGCTGCTGGAGGCCCCCCACCGCATCACCGAATTGGCGCAGGCCCTGGCCGTACTGGGCGAGCGCCCGGTGACGCTGGCGCGCGAGTTGACCAAGCAGTTTGAAGAAATCACCACGCAACCTGCCCACAGCCTGAGCGCCTGGCTGGACGGCGGCGCCCAGCGCGCGCGCGGCGAATTCGTGGTGCTGCTGCACCCCGCCCCGCCCCCTGAGAACGCCAGCGACAGCCTGCGCGTGCTGCAGCTGCTGCTGCAAGAGCTGCCCCTGAAAACCGCCGTGCGCCTGACCGCCGACATCACCGGCGCGCCCCGCAATGCGCTGTACGACACGGCCCTGGCGCTGCGCCAGGCCGACAGCAAAACCCCATGAGCACCGACGCCCCCACCAAGGCAGCCACAGCAGCCTGGGCCCAGCAGTGCCCGCTGTGCCACCAGCCCAACCAATGCGCGCCAGCGCAAGGCCGCCCGCCTGAAGAATGCTGGTGCATGCGCACACCCGTAACGCCTGCGGCACTGGCCAAGATACCGGCTGCCGAGCGGGGCCAGCGCTGCATCTGCCCGGTCTGCGCACGCCCCGCGCCAGACGCCGCCCCGAGCGCCACGCCTCCAGGGCCGCGCTTATGATGCTTTTTTTCTCCCACATTCCAACATGACCGAATCCGGCTCCGCAGCCGCGCTGAAGGCGCGCTACGGCGAACGCTACCGCTGGCTGCTGCTGCTGTCTGTGATGGTGGGCACCATGGCCTCCATCATGTCGTCCACGGTGGTGAACGTCGCCATCCCCGACATGAGCGCGCACTTTGCGCTGGGGCAGGAACGGGCACAGTGGGTCACTTCCGGGTTCATGGTGGCCACGGCAGTGGCCATGCTCACCACACCGTGGCTGCTGGCACGGTATGGCTACCGGGCCACCTACGTGGGCGCAGTATTGCTGTTGCTGGTGGGTGGCGTGGTCGGCGGCGTGGCCAGCGACTACAACCTGGTGCTGGCCGCGCGCGTCATCGAGGGCCTGGCGGCGGGCGTGGTGCAACCCATCCCTGCCGTCATCATCCTGTACGCTTTTTTGCCCCATGAGCAGGGGCGTGCCAGCGGCATTTTTGGCATGGGCGTGGTGCTGGCACCCGCCATTGGCCCCAGTGTGGGCGGCATTTTGGTGGACTGGTGGGGCTGGCGGTCGATTTTCTTCATGGTGGTGCCACTGTGCCTGGCCTCGCTGTGGCTGGCCTATAAGTTCGTGCCCATCACCGGCCCCGGCGGCTCGCGCGCCAACCGCGACAGCGCTGCGCTGGACTGGCGCGGCCTGCTGCTGGGGGCCCTGGGCACGTTGTGCCTGCTCAACGGGCTGGTGGCCCTGCACAACGGCCCGGGTGGCCAGGCAGGCAGCCTGCTGGCAGTGGCGCTGCTGGCATTCGGGGTGTTTATCTGGTGGCAACGCCGGCAAACCGCCCAGGGCGGCCAGCCCCTGATGGATTTGCGCATCTTCAGCTACCGCCAGTTCGCCATGGGCAGCGTGGTGGCGTTTATCTACGGCACGGCGCTGTTTGGCTCCACCTACCTGCTGCCGGTGTTCATGCAACTGGGCCTGCACCTGTCGCCCTCGCATGTGGGCGCCATCATGCTCCCCGCCGGACTGGTGCTGGGCCTGACCATTCCCCTGGTAGGCCGCATGGCCGACCGCCAGCCCACGCACTGGCTGGTGATGACCGGGCTGGCATTGCTGGCCTTGTCATTCGGGCTGATGGTGCTGATGCGGCTGGACTCGGCGCTGTGGATTCTGGTGGCCTTCACCATTCTGGGGCGCATCGGCCTGGGCTTCATCCTGCCGTCGCTGAACCTGGGCGCCATGCGTCCGCTGGACAAATCGCTGATCTCGCAAGGCTCCAGTGCCATCAGCTTTGTGCGCATGCTGGGGGGTGCCGCCGGGGTCAGCCTGTGCGGCATCGTGCTGGAATGGCGGCTGTCGGCGCACGGTGCCTCGCTACAGGCCAGCGCCCAGGGCAGCGACCGCATGGCCGCTTTTGGCGAAACTTTTCTCATGCTCAGCGGCCTGTGCGTGCTGGCATTGGTAGCGGCCTGGCAACTGCGCACACCGCCCCCACCACCGCAACAACCCACTCTTTGAACCTACCCTGGAGGCTACCGCCCTGCCATGTGCCAACTGCTTGGAATGAACTGCAACACCCCCACCGACGTGACCTTCAGTTTCACGGGCTTTGCCCAGCGCGCGGGCAATACGGGCGACCACTGCGACGGCTGGGGCATTGCGTTCTTTGAGGACAAGGGCGTGCGCCATTTTGTCGACCACCAGCGCGCCATCGACTCGCCCGTGGCCGACCTGATCCGCCGCTATCCCATCCAGAGCCGCAACGTCATCGCCCACATCCGCAAAGCCACGCAGGGTGCCGTCAGCCTGCAAAACTGCCACCCGTTTGTGCGCGAGCTGTGGGGCCGGTACTGGGTGTTTGCGCACAACGGCGACCTGAAAGACTTTCGCCCCCGGCTGCACGGCCACTTCCACCCCGTGGGCGCCACCGACAGCGAACACGCCTTTTGCTGGATCATGCAAGAGCTGGCCAAGTCCCACGCCGATGTGCCCAGCGTGGCCGAACTGACCATTACCCTGCGCGAACTGGCCGCGCGCATCGCACCGCACGGCACCTTCAACTTTTTGCTCTCCAACGGTCAAGCGCTGTGGGCGCACGCGTCCACCCAGCTCTACTACATTGAGCGCCGCTACCCCTTTGCCGAAGCGCAGTTGGCCGATGAAGATGTGCGCGTGGACTTTGCCACCCAGACCGCGCCCAACGACAAAGTCGCCGTCATCGTCACCGCCCCACTGACCAGCAACGAGACCTGGCACGCCTTTGGACACCGCGAACTCAAGGTGTTCGTCGATGGGGCGGCCTGCCCCTGAGAATTTAGAAGCGCACGCCTACACGCCAACCTTCCACGCGCGTACAGTGGCTGCGTATGCCAAGGCTGTGTGCTACGGCACGCTTTTCCACCCTTTTCTCCAGGAGGCCGCCATGGTCAAAAAACTGCAAAAACTCAGCAATGACAAGAAAAAGTCCAGCAGCGTACTCGCCAGCACCGTGAAGGACTCGGCGCAGCAAATCTGGTTGGCAGGCCTGGGCGCGTTCGCCAAGGCTCAGGAAGAAGGTGGCAAAGTCTTCGAGGCCCTGGTGAAGGAGGGCATGAACATGCAGCGCAAGACCCAGACGGCGGCAGAGGACAAGCTCTCGGAGGCCAGCGAGCGCGTTTCGGGCATGGCCAATGACATTGGCGCCCGGGCAGCAGGCCGCTGGGACAAGCTGGAAAATATTTTCGAAGACCGCGTGGTCAAAGCGCTGGCCAAGCTGGGCGTGCCCTCTGCGCGCGACATTGAGGCGCTGCATGCCCGCATCGATGCCCTGGGCCTGCCGCCCCAGGCAGCGCCCGGCCCCACCCGCACGCCCCGCAAAGCCGCAGGCACTGTGGCCAGTCGGCGCGCTGCCAGCCCAGTGGCGGCGCCCACAACCCCAGCGCCCACAGCGGCAAAGCGGGCCGCCCCCCAAAAAGCAGCCGCAACGGCAGCCGCCGTAGCGGCTGTGGCCGAACCTGTGGCGATCCCGCCTGCGCTCGCCAAACGCGCAGCACCCAAGCGTGCTGCACGCACCAAGGCCACACCAGGCGCTGTGGCGGCATCCCCCGACAACACCCCGCCCACAGCCTGACCGCACAGCGCCTTTTCTTGCCAGTGGCTGCCCGCTTGATGCGCGGCAGCCACTTGGCTTTGGAGAGCGCACTCTAATGGTGCATTGCAGCACGCGCTGCACTCCAAATGCCTGGGTTAGAGTAGCTGCACAAGCCCGCTTTGCGGACACATCAGGAACGGATGGCCTGACACACCCAGCCCGTCGCAAGAGGTTTGCCCATGGTGAAAAAAGCGTCCCGCCGCACCGCTGAACGCATACTGGAGGTCACGCTGGACTTGTTCAACCGGTTTGGCGAACCCAACGTATCGACCACGTTGATATCGGCTGAATTGCGCATCAGCCCCGGCAACCTTTACTACCACTACCCGGCCAAAGATGAAATCATCAATGCACTGTTCGACCGCTATGAACAGGCGCTGACCGAACTGCTGGGCGCCAGCCACAGCGTGCGCCACGTCGAAGATGCCTGGTTCTTCATGCACACACTGTTCGAGCTGATATGGCAATACCGGTTCCTGTACCGCGACCTCAACGACCTGCTGTCCAAAAACCGGCACCTGGAGACGCACTTCCAGAGCGTGCTCCACAACAAAGTGCAAGCCGTGCATGGCTTGCTCAATGCCCTGGAGCGCACGGGCGCCATGCATATTGACGCGCGCGAAGTCAAGCCCGTTGCCACCAGCATGGTGGTGGTGCTGACCTACTGGCTCAGCTTCGAATATGTGCGCGACCCGCGCCGCGCACTGGAGCCCGAAAGCGTACAGGCCGCCCTGCTGCGCGGCGCCCACCATGTGCTGAACCTGCTCATGCCGTACCTGGAATCGGGCCAGCGCGCCCATCTGCTGGCGTTGGCCAGCGCCTACCAGCCCACAGACGACTGATGGCAGTGCGCCACCCCGACCACTTGCCCGCCCCATTACAGGAGACTGCCCACATGGCGACATGGCCCCCCTTCCCGCACGCGGGTCACTACCGATACGACCGCGCCAGCCTCAAAAAGAAGTGGCCCCGCCTGCACGCTGGCGATGCCGAGCCTGTGCCCCAGGATGGCGCGGTGCTCCAAGCCTGGGTCTTGTTCCATAACGGCCAATTCCAGCAAGCGACAGAAGCCGGCCTGGCCGCCGGTGGCGCAGGCATTACCGTGGCCAACAAGGCCACCGCCATCCATGCCAACTACCTGGAAAAAAAGGAAAAAACCCGCCTCGACCTGTTCTTGCAGGTGGCCGAGCGCGCGGCTGCACAGGCCGCCCGCGAGCCCAGGAACGCCAACGCCTGGTACTGGCACGCCTACGCACTGGGCCGCTACAGCCAGGGCATCAGCGTAGCCAAGGCGCTGGCACAAGGCCTGGGCAGCAAGGTCAAGGACGCCCTGGAGCGAACCATTGCGCTGGCCCCCGCACATGCCGATGCACACATTGCCCTGGGGGCATTCCATGCCGAAGTGATCGACAAAGTCGGCGCACTGATTGGTGGCATGACCTACGGCGCACGCAAGGACACCGGGCTCAAGCTGTTTCAGACGGCACTGGTGCTCAACCCGGACTCGGCCATTGCCCGCATCGAATACGCCAATGCCATGGTGATGCTTGAAGGCGATGCCCGGATGCAGGAGGCCACTGCGCTGTATGAACAAGCAGCCGCCAGCGAGCCGCAAGACGCCATGGAGCACCTGGACGTGGATTTGGCCCGTACCGAACTGGAAGACTGACGCCCTGCGCCGCCCACCCGCGCGGGCTCAGACCACAAAACGCCGTGCAGCGATCTCCAGCAGGCCATCAAAGATCAGGTTGTCTACCAGCTCGAAGTGGCGGCCCATGCTGGGCGCCATCTTCCACCCTGCTCCTCCGGTCATCATGCAGGCGGGCTCGGCGCCGCAGTGCTGTATCACGTGCTGCACCATGCGCTCCACGGCCCCGGCAATGGCGTAGGTGCCGCCGCTGGTGAGGGCATCACTGGTGTTGGTGGGAAAGGGGCGCACCTCGCCGGTGGGCACATGCAGGCCCGCCGTACCCGACTCCAGCGCGCGCAGCATGATGCCGTGGCCGGGCAGAATCAGCCCGCCCAGAAAGCGCCCCTCGGTGTCTATGGCCTCCACCGTCACCGCCGTGCCCACCATCACCACCACCAAAGGCCGCGCAGGCCCGTGGGCCAGCAGGCGCTGGCGTGCGCCGATCATGGCCACCCAGCGGTCGCAGCCCAGGCGCGCCGGGTGGTCGTAGCCGTTGGTCAGACCTGCCTCTTGCGCCGACGACACCACCCATTGGGCCGACACATCCCACAGCTCCATCTGCTCTTCGACGCGGCGCTTGATCGCATCGCCCGCCACCACGCAACCCAACATGCGCGTGGGGGCAGGCAACTGCGCCCACCCGCCCTCGGCCAAGCGGTCTACGTGATCCAGAAACTCAGCGCCCTGCGCCAGCAAGGCCGCGCCCGGACGGGGCGCCTCGTACAGGGCCCACTTGAGGCGGGTATTGCCGACGTCGATGGCCAAAAATGTCATGCGGCGGATTATCACGAGTTTTGCCGGGGGCATGGAGCCACCCGCGTTGCGCCCAGGCCAACGCCGCCAGGGTAGCCACCGAAGCACGCGCCGCCGTCCGACACGGGACTGCCGTGTTTTGCCGCTACAGTGGCCGCTCTTGTTTCATCAATCCGAGGAGGTTTGACATGGGTCTGTTCAGTTTCATCAAGGATGCGGGCGAAAAATTGTTTGGCGGCAAAGAAGCCCAGGCGGCCACGCCTGCTGCGCCGTCCCAGGACGAGCTCAATGCCAAAGCCGCGCAGGCCATTACGGCCTACATCGCCTCGCAAAATCTGGGCGTGAGCAACGTGCAGGTGGCCTACGACGCCACCCAGGGCAAAGTCACTGTGCAGGGTGATGCCCCAACGCAGGCGGCCAAAGAAAAAGTCACCCTGTGCTGCGGCAACGTCGCCAGCGTGACCAGCGTCGAGAACCTCATGAGCGTGACCCACCCCGAGCCGCAGGCGCAGTTCCATGACGTGGTGCGCGGCGATACGCTGTCGGCCATTGCCAAGAAGTTTTACGGCGATGCCAACAAATACCCCGTGATCTTCGAGGCCAACAAGCCCATGCTCACCCACCCCGACAAAATCTACCCCGGCCAGAAGCTGCGCATTCCGGCGCTGTAAGCTCCGCCCCCCTCTCAAACGGACTGTGTCAGTCCGTTTTTTTTTCGCCTGTGCCCCGCGTTGCAGGTGCCGCCAGCACAGCCCGAACGCAGAGGGCGTGCAGCGCACGGCCCCCTCGCCCTCACCCCTCGCTGCCTCAGCCCTGCCGCCAGGGCAGGCCGTGAAAGCGCCAGCCACCCCGGTGGCCGCGCTGGGCCTGGCTGTCGGGGTCGCCCTCGAAGCCTTCGAGTACGTTGTAGGCCATCAGGCCCAGCTCGGTGGCGCGGCGGGCGGCGGCAATCGAGCGCACGCCGCTGCGGCACAGCAGCAGCACCTGGGCCCCCGCAGGCACGGCGGCGCGCAGTTGCGCATCAAAGTCGGGGTTCATGGCCATGCCGGGCCACTGCTTCCAGGCCACGGCGGCGGCGCCGGGCACCTGCCCCACCCATTCGCGCTCGGCGTCAGTGCGCACGTCCACCAGCACGGCATCGCCGCTTTGCACCCATTGCCAAGCCAGTTGCGGCGAGACATCGCCCGCATAGCCCTCGGCTGCGCGCGGGGCCTGCAACAGCGCCGCACCGGCATCGTGGCGCAGGCCCGATTGCAGGTTGGCAGGCACGGCCTCGTCCATGCGCTGCGGGCGCGGCAGGTGCAGCCCTTGCATCAACAGGACGAACTCGGCCTCGCTGCGGCCTGCCACGCGCGCATTGCCCACTTTTTCAGCGGCGATGGTGGAGTGGCTGCGGCCCTGGTAGTCGTGGCCGGGCCAGACGGTGGTGGAGTCGGGCAGCGCAAACAGCACTTCGGTGATGCTGCGGTAGAGCGCGTGCGCATCGCCCGACTGGAAGTCGGTGCGCCCGCAGCCGTTGATGAGCAGCGCATCGCCCGTGAACACATGCTCGCGCCAGACATACGACATGCTGCCCACCGTGTGGCCCGGCGTATGCAGCGCGCGCAGGCGCTCGGCACCAAACTCCAGCACGTCGCCATGCTGCAACTGCACGGCGGCGGTGCCGATGCCGCAGCCCGCCGGGGCGGCGGTGCGCGCGCCGGTGTGCTCGGCCAGCAGACCGGCGCTGGTGATGTGGTCGGCGTGGGCGTGGGTTTCCAGCGCCCAGCGCAGCGTCAGGCCACGCGCTTGCAGTGCGGCCAGATCGCGTTCGAGCTGGGCGTCCACCGGGTCGATGATGAGGGCCTCGCGCGTGGCCGGGTCGTGCAGCACATAGGTGTAGGTGCTGGAGGCGGGGTCGAAGAGTTGCAGGGGAATCATGGCGGCGGGTGGCTCCAAAAACGGCTGGCACAAACGGAACAGAACGCCATCACCAGGCACTGGCACTGGCGGCAGCAGCGCCCCGGCACGGCAGCTGGCCATTGTGGCGCAGCGCGGTGCATTCCCCGGCGGGCACTGTATGGCGAAGCAGGGAGGGCGCAAGCAGGGCCGCCACCCCATAAACAGGTCAAATCACCCTCCAGGCCCCGTACACAGTGCGCTACAAGCTATTTATTTGATAGCATCAATCCCAGCGCGGCACGCTCTCGTCGCGCAGGCGGCGGCGCAGCGCAGCGTGGTCGGGCACCACAGTGGCCAGAGTGCTCCAGAAGCGCGGGCTGTGGTCCATCACGCGCAGGTGGGCCAGCTCGTGCGCCACCACGTAGTCGATGACGGCGGGGGCGTGGTGCAGCAGGCGCCAGTTCAGGGCGATGGAGCCATCGGCCTTGGCGCTGCCCCAGCGGGTCTGGGCGCTGGACAGGCGCAGGCGGCTCCAGCGCACGCCCAGCAGCGGGGCAAAGTGGTCTAGCCGCGCGGTGAAGTGCGCCCGCGCCTGGCGCATCAGCCAGGCCTGCACAGCGGCGCGAATCTGCTCCGGGCTGGCGTGGGCGGGCAGGTTCAGGGGCAGTGCGGCTGGCGTTGCCAGGTGCGGGTCGCCGGGGATGTGGTGCAAGGGCGCGCTGGGCAGGCTGTGGTCGGGCGGTGGCACCCTGGCCGCCGGAGCCAGTACCAGCCGCAGCGGGGCGCCCAGGTAGGGCAGCACGGCGCCATCACCCCAGACGATGCGCGCTTGTTCCTGGCGCTGCTGGCGCTCGCGCACCTCGTGGAGCTTGCGCAGTATCCAGGCGGCTTTGTGCTGCAAGGCGGCATCGACTGTGGCCAGCGTGGCACGGGCAGGCGCACGCACTGTCAACCCCTCGGCCCCGACCGTAAAACCTATGCTGCGCCGCTGCGCCCGGTGCAGCACATAGGCCACCTCGGTGCCTTGGAGCTGCACGCGGCGGTTGGCCTGCGGGTGGTGCCAATGCGGTGGCGGCGGCCCCGGCTCAGGTGCGGGCGGTGCAGACGCTGGCCATTCCGGTGGTGCTGGCACGGGCGCTGGCACAGCGGGCGCCGGGGGCCATTCCAACCAGTCCAGCATGCGTTGGATGAGGGCCATTTTGAGATGTTTCAGGGCTCCAGACCTTGCAGGGAAAGCGCCTACAGCTCTCTTTTCGATAGCGTTATGGCGATGGCTGCGCTGCCGATACCAGCGCAGGCATGGGCATGGCTGTAGATGCTGGTGTGGGCCGGGTCAGCAGGTGCTCGACCAGGGCACCCAGGTTGGCGTGCAGGCGTGTTCCGGGGGGCCATTGGGGCGCCAGCGGGGCAGCGCAGTCCAGCGCTGCCGCTTCACCCGTGGCGACCAGATGCAGCGCCGCACCCAGCGCTGCGCCCGCTTGCAGGTGCTCAGGGCAGCTGCCGACCACGCACACCTTGTCGGTATCGACACCGTAGCGGTCACAAATCTGCTCCAGCAAGCCGGGGGCGGGCTTGCGGCAGGCGCAGGCCTCGTCGGGGGCGTGGGGGCAGTAAAAAATGGCCTCGATGCGCCCGCCCAGCGCCGCCAGTTGCTTGTGCATCAGGCCGTGGATGGCGTTGAGCGCAGCCACGTCGAACAGGCCGCGCCCCAGGCCGGGCTGGTTGGTGGCCACCACCACATGCCAGCCCGCATGGTTGAGGCGGGCAATGGCTTCGAGCGCACCGGGCAGCGGCTGCCAGTCGGCGGGCGAGGCGATGAAGTCCTCATCGCCCAAGGCGTTGATGGTGCCGTCGCGGTCGAGAATGGCCAGTTTCATCCGTGATTTTCCCGAGAGATGGCTCCCCTTCACGGGGAGGTGGTGGGGGACGCTGCTGCTTGCCAGCCAGTAACAAACCAACCGCTGTAGCGCCCGCGTGCCCATTGCAGCGCCAGGCGCTGGCCAGGGCGCCACTGCGCGGCCTGCGGGTCGTCGATCAGCACCTGTTGCAGTGGCTCCAGGGTGTCAATGCGCAGCACCAGCTGCGTGCCGCCGGGGCCGCGCGCGCTGGGCGCCAGGATGCGGCTGCCCAGCACCTGGGCCTGCACGGGTGCCAGCGGCTGCACGCCGCGCACATTGAGGTGGCGCCACAGCAGTGCCGCCGTGCCCGCCACGCAGGCGGCCACCCACAGCACCATCCAGACGCGGCCCACCGGGCGCCAGCCCCAGCGGCGCGCCGCCAGCAGCGTGCCCGCCACGCTGGCGCACAGCGCCAGCAGCGTCCACAGCACCGGCCACAGCAGGCCCCAGACATCTTGCGTGGCGACAAAAGGTGTCAGCGGCAACACCGGCAGCTGCGGGGCGCGGTCGCTTTGCCATTGCAACACCCAACGCAGCCCCACCAGCAGCGCCGGGGGCGCAAACAGCCACCAGACAGTGCGCTGCTGCTGCGCCCGCAGCGCGGCGGGGCTGGGGGCGTCGGGGGCGCAAGCAGCGGATGCGGAGGGCTCGTCCATGCCGGTCTGCGCAGTCAAGGCGCTCAAGCGGCCAGGCGCGAGAGGTCGGCCACGCGGTTCATGGCGTCGTGCAGGCTCTTGAGCAGACCCTGGCGGTTCAGGCGCAAGTCCAGTTCTTCGGCGTTGACCATCACGTCGTCAAAGAACGCATCGACGGGCGCGCGCAGCACGGCCAGCGTTTGCAGGCTGGCGGTGTAGTCGCCCGCATCGAACTGCGCGTTGGCCTCGGGCACAAAGCGTTGCAAAGCGGCGTACAAGTCTTTTTCCGCCTGCTCTTGCAAGAGCGCGGGGTTGACGTGGGCATCGACCTCACC
Source organism: Simplicispira metamorpha (assembly GCF_004341365.1). Taxonomy (GTDB): domain Bacteria; phylum Pseudomonadota; class Gammaproteobacteria; order Burkholderiales; family Burkholderiaceae_C; genus Simplicispira; species Simplicispira metamorpha. The sequence goes on from NZ_SLXH01000023.1 coordinate 26,611, forward strand.
GGCTTTTTTCAGGATATTGCCAACGCGCTTGTTGGCGGCGGCCAGGGCAGGGCTCTCGGGCAGCGCGGCAAAGGCGCGCACTGCCGCCAGCTGCTGACCGACCAGCGCCAGGCGCTGTGGGCGCAGCGCCAGCACGGCATCGACCTCTTGCGCGCTGTAGCCCTGTTCGCGCAGGTTGCCAGCCAGGCGGTCGTAGATGAACTCGGCCAGTTGCGCCGAGGCATCCTGAATCTTGTCACCGAATGCGGGCACGGCACTGGCCAGCAGCGCTTGCAAATCCAGCGGCAGGTCTTTCTCGACCAGCATGCGGATCACGCCCAGCGCGTGGCGGCGCAGCGCAAACGGATCGCGGTCGCCTGTGGGCAGGTTGCCAATGCCGAACATGCCCACCAGCGTTTCGAGCTTGTCGGCCAGCGCCACCACCACGCCCGCCAGGTTGCGCGGCAGGCTATCGCCGGCAAAGCGCGGTTTGTAGTGGTCTTCGATGGCGTCGGCAATCGTCTCGCCCAGGCCGTCGTTGAGCGCGTAGTAGCGGCCCATGGTGCCTTGCAGCTCGGGGAACTCGCCCACCATGTCGGTCACGAGGTCGGTCTTGGCCAGTTGGGCGGCCAGGTCGGCGTCGGCCACCACAGCGGCATCGCCCAGCTGCGTAGCAATGGCTTTGGCAATCGCGCGCACGCGCTCCACGCGCTCGCCTTGCGTGCCCAGCTTGTTGTGGTAGACCACCTTGCCCAGGCCATCGACGCGCGAGGCCAGCGTTTTCTTGCGATCCTGGTCGAAGAAGAACTTGGCATCGGCCAGGCGCGGGCGCACCACGCGCTCGTTGCCGCCGGTCACAAAGCTGGTGTCTTCGGGGCTGATGTTGCTCACTACCAGGAATTGGTTGGTCAGCTTGCCCGCAGCGTCGAGCAGCGGGAAGTATTTTTGGTTGGCCTTCATCGTGAGGATGAGGCACTCCTGGGGCACGTCGAGAAACTCTGGCTCAAAAGCGCAGATGAGCACGTTGGGGCGCTCGACCAGCGCGGTGACTTCGTCCAGCAGCGCATCGTCTTCGATGGGGCGGGCGCCGCTACCCACCTGGGCTGCGGCGGCCTGCAACTGGCGGGCAATCTCGGCCTTGCGCTCGGTGAACGAGGCGATCACGGCGCCCTGCGTGCGCAATTGCCCGGCGTAGCTGTCGGCATCCTGGAGCACCACGGGCGAGACGGCGGCCTCGAAACGGTGGCCCTGGGTGGCGTTGCCTGCCGTCAGGCCCAGCGTCTGCACGGGCACCACGTCGCTGCCGTGCAGTGCCACCAGCCCGTGCGCGGGGCGCACAAAGCTCACGCTGCTCCAGCCCGGCATGTCACAGCCTGCGGCGAGCTGGTAGCGCATCACCTTGGGGATGGGCAGTTTAGCCACGGCCTCGTCCAGCGCTTTTTGCAGGCCCTCGGCCAACGTGGCGCCGCGCACAGTGCTGTGGTGGAACAGAGCCTCTGCCTTGCCATCGGGGGCGCGTTGCAGCGCGGCCACGGCAGCGGCGGGGTCGGACACATCGGCCCCGAGCGCGGCCAGCTTTTTCAGCAATGCGGGGGTGGCGTTGCCTGCAGCGTCCAGGCCCACGGCCACGGGCATGAGTTTTTGCGACTGGGCCTTGTCAGCGGCCTGCGGTGCCACGGCGCTGATGTGGGCAGCCAGACGGCGCGGCGATGCGTAAGCGGTGAGCACAGCGTCCGGCGCGGCCAGCCCCTGGGCCTGCAACTGTGCCAGCAACACGCCAGCGAAGGCGTCGCCCAGTTTTTGCAGCGCCTTCGGGGGCAGCTCTTCAACAAACAGTTCAACCAGCAAATTCGGATGGGTCATGGTGTTTCTCTTGCGTCGCCTCAGGCTGCTTTTTTCTGTTGCTGCTGGGCCTTGTCCAGTTCGGCCAGCACCTCCTCGGCCCAGGCCCGGGGCGCCATCGGAAAGCCCAGGCGGGCGCGGCTGTCAAGGTAGCTCTTGGCCACGGCGCGTGCCAGGTTGCGGATGCGGCCAATGTAGGCAGCGCGCTCGGTCACGCTGATGGCGCCGCGCGCGTCCAGCAAGTTAAAGCTGTGCGCAGCCTTCAAAACCTGCTCGTAGGCGGGCAGGGCCAGTTGCTCTTGCATCAGGTGCTGGGCCTGCTTTTCGTGGGCGTTGAAGGCGGTAAACAGAAAATCGGCGTCCGAGTGCTCAAAGTTGTAGGTGGACTGCTCGACCTCGTTTTGCTTGTACACATCGCCGTAGGTCAGCTTGGCGCCGTCAGCGCCTTCCGTCCAGGTCAGGTTGTAGACGTTGTCCACGCCTTGCAGGTACATGGCCAGGCGCTCCAGGCCGTAGGTGATTTCGCCCGTGGCGGGCTTGCAGTCGATGCCGCCCACCTGCTGGAAATAGGTGAACTGCGTCACTTCCATGCCGTTGAGCCAGACTTCCCAGCCCAGGCCCCAGGCGCCTAGCGTGGGGTTTTCCCAGTCGTCTTCCACGAAGCGGATGTCGTTCTTTTTCAGATCGAAGCCCAGCGCCTCCAGGCTGCCCAGGTACAGCTCCAGGATGTTGGCGGGCGCGGGCTTCAAGACCACCTGGAACTGGTAGTAATGCTGCAAGCGGTTGGGGTTTTCGCCATAGCGGCCATCCTTGGGGCGGCGGCTGGGCTGCACGTAGGCAGCCTTCCAGGGCTCAGGGCCGATGGCGCGCAAAAACGTCGCGGTGTGCGACGTACCGGCGCCCACTTCCATGTCGTAGGGCTGTAAAAGCGCGCAGCCCTGGGCATCCCAGTAGGACTGCAGCTTCAAGATGATTTGCTGGAAGGTCAACATGGCTTTGAGAGGCACTCTGGCAGGGCCAGGGCCTGGCAATAAGAAAGGGTAGAAAGACGCGCGCTGGCAATGCCAGCCCACGTACAGCCCCTGATTTTAGGGTGCAGGTGGCACGCCGACCGATTGCGCAGCCCCCCAGCAACAAAGGCCAGCGCCCTTTGGGGGTGCTGGCCTTGTCAAATAGCAGGTGCCAGGCAGGTTGCCCCCGGGCCTTCTGGCAAAAGATCAATATTCCCAGAAGATGCGCTGCAACTCTTTGCTGTCATTGGTTTTGGTCAGTGCGACCATGGCCAGGATGCGGGCCTTTTGGGGACGCAGGTCGTGGGCAACCACCCAATCGTATTTGTCATCGGGCTGCTCGGCGTTGCGCAGCACAAAGCCGTCGGGTACACGGGCCGAGCGCACGATCTGCACACCCTGGGCACGCAGGGCCTTGAGCGAATCCACCGCCTGCGCAGCCACCGAGCCGTTGCCAGTGCCTGCATGCACCAGCGCTTTGACGCCCGCTTTGCCATAGGCTTCGATGCCGGTGGTGTTCATGTTGCTGTAGCCATACACGATGTCCACGGCAGGCAGGGCCTTGATGTCGTCAATGTTGAATTCGGAATTCATGGTGTGGCGCTTGACCGGGGCGCGGAACCAGTAGTTCTTGCCCTCTACCACCATGCCCAGCGGCCCCCACTGGCTCTTGAAGGCCTCGGTCTTGATGTTGATGGTTTTGCTCACATCACGGCCACTTTGGATCTCGTCGTTCATGGTGACCAACACGCCCTTGCCCGCCGCATCCTTGCTGGCGGCCACGCTCACGGCGTCATACAGGTTCAGGGCGCCATCTGCCGACAGGGCCGTGCCAGGCCGCATCGATCCCACCACCACAATCGGCTTGGTGGTGTGAACCACCAGGCTCAGAAAGTAGGCGGTTTCTTCCAGGGTGTCTGTGCCGTGGGTGATGACGATGCCGTCCACATCGGGCTGCTTGCTCAGGGCAGATACGCGCTGGCCCAGCTTGAGCAGATGCTCGTTGGTAAAGCTCTCGGAGGCGATCTGAAACACCTGCTCACCCGAGACTTTGGCCACGCTGCTCAACTCGGGCAAGCCCGCCAGCAGCTTGTCCACAGGCACTTTGGCAGCAGCATAGGTGGCACTGTTGGCCGCCGACGCGCCCGCGCCGGCAATGGTGCCGCCGGTGGCCAGCACGACCACATGGGGTTGGGCCGCCTGGGCCATGGCCACAGCAGACAGGGCCGACAGCACGACGCCAGCGAACCAGCGACGGGAGATGGGGGAGGAAATGTGCATGAGTGAGCTTTCCGAAGGATGGATCAGAACCCGCTGATGAAGCGGATTAGCCGCACCTGCTTTTTGGGCAGATACACCATCTTATGGGTAATTGGCACACAGTTAAATCAAACATTTACTGAAATCTTGCAAAAAATTTCCCCCTGAATGTTTTGCGCGCCACCGATGGAAAAAGCAAAAAGCCTGCCTGCGCAATGACACGCAGGCAGGCTTTGGCAGGGAGAACGGGGCGCGGGGGTTTAGCAGTCCCAGCGGCGCAGTACCAGGCTGGCGTTGGTGCCGCCAAAGCCGAAGCTGTTGGACAGGGCCGTGCGAATGGGCGCATCCACCGTCTGGCGCACCAGCGGCATGCCTTCGGCGGCGGGCTCCAGCGTTTCGATGTTGGCCGAGCCGGCAATAAAGCCCTGCTGCAACATCAACAGGCAGTAAATGGCCTCTTGCACGCCCGTGGCACCCAGCGAATGGCCAGTGAGCGACTTGGTGGACGAGAAGCGCGGAATGGCATCGCCAAACACTTCGCGGATGGCGCGCAGCTCGGGCACATCACCCACGGGCGTGGAAGTGCCATGGGTGTTGATGTAGTCAATGGGCTCGCTTACCGTGGCGATGGCCTGGCGCATGCAGGCCACGGCGCCGTCGCCCGAGGGCGCGACCATGTCGGCACCATCGGAAGTAGCGCCAAAACCGATCACCTCGCCCAAAATGGTGGCACCGCGCGCCAGGGCGTGGTCCAGACTCTCGAGCACCACGGCACCGCCGCCGCCCGAGAGCACAAAGCCGTCACGGTGGGCGTCGTAGGCGCGCGATGCTTTTTCAGGCGTGGCGTTGTAGGCGCTGGACATGGCGCCCATGGCGTCAAACAGCAGGCCCATGCCCCAGGTGACTTCTTCGCCGCCACCGGCAAACATCACGTCCTGCATGCCCCAGGCAATTTGCTGGGCCGCTGCGCCAATGCAGTGCGCCGAGGTGCTGCACGCCGAGGTGATGGAGTAGTTGATGCCCTTGATGGCGAAGTTGGTGGACAGGCAGGCCGACACCGTCGAACTCATGCAGCGCGTGACCTGGTAAGGCCCCACGCGGCGAATGCCCTTGCTGCGCAGAATGTCAGCCGCTTCAATCTGGTTGGCTGGCGAACCGCCGCCCGAGCCCATGATGAGGCCGGTGCGCGGGTTCGACACCTGGGCTGGCGTCAGGCCCGAGGCGGCAATGGCATCGGCCAACGCAATGTGCGCGTAGGCTGCTGCATCGCCCATGAAGCGCAGTTGCTTGCGGTCAATGCGCTCTTCGAGGTTGATTTGCGGCACACCCGCCACCTGGCTGCGCATGCCCAGCTCGGTGAACTGCGGCATGGCGCGGATGCCCGAGCGGCTCTCGCGCAGGGCCTGGGTGACGGTGGCGTTGTCGTTGCCAATGCACGAGACGATGCCCGTGCCGGTGATGACGACCCGTTTCATGCTGCGGCTCCTTGTGCTGCGCCGTCTTCCTCGCGTTTGAACAAGCCCACACGCAGGTCGTTGGCCACGTAAATTTCTTTGCCATCGGCCAGCAGGCGCGCATCACCAATGGCCATGCACAGCTTGCGTTTGATGACGCGCTTGATGTCGATCTCGTAGGTAACCAGCTTCACGTCCGGGCCCACTTCGCCGGTGAACTTGACCTCGCCCGCACCCAGTGCACGGCCCCGGCCCGGCAGTTGCAGCCAGGTCAGGTAAAAGCCGATGAGCTGCCACATGGCATCCAGCCCCAGGCAGCCCGGCATGACCGGATCGCCCTGGAAGTGGCAGGCAAAAAACCACAGGTCGGGCTTGACATCCAGCTCGGCGCGGATTTTGCCCAGGCCGTGGGCACCACCATCGGCGTCGATGTGCGTGATGCGGTCGAACATCAGCATGGGCGGCAGCGGCAGACGCCCGCTGTCCGGGCTGAACAGCCGGCCCTCGCCCGAGGCGATCAATTGGTCGTAGGAAAAGGAATCTGCCATTTTCAGTCGTGCTCCAGAACGGCGGCCGGGCCACCTCGATTTTTCACAGCCTGCGCCGGGCGCAAGCAATCACAGCCGCCTATTATCAAGGCACTGGGCGCACCCGGCGATAGCAAGCGCCCCTATGGCAGCGCGGCCTCGGGTGCGCCCCATGACCTGGATCAAGCAGCCCAGCACCTGCCAGACCGCGCACTGCGCACCTCAGTGCCGCCCCTGGCGACGCAGCCCCCACGCTGCCAAGACCACCCCAGCGCCAAAAATCCACAGCGGCCACAGGCCAAACCGCGACACCCAGGCCGCATATGGCGTGATGGCGCCGCTGCGCCCTTGCACCTGCCCCGTGAGCACGCCGCGCGTGGCGCGCGCCAGCTGGTGCGTGACCACGCCGCGGTGGTCGATGATGGCCGTGGCGCCGGTGTTGGTGGCGCGCACCATGGGGCGCTCGAATTCGAGGGCGCGCATGCGGCTGATGCTCAGGTGCTGGTCGATGGCCACGCTGTCGCCAAACCAGCCGATGTTGCTCAGGTTGACGAACACCGTGGGCGCCTGGGCCGGATCGGCAAAACGCGCGCCCAGCTCTTCACCAAACAGGTCTTCGTAGCAGATGTTGGGTGCGATGCGCTCGCCGCGCCAGACAAAGGGCGTCTGGCGCAGACTGCCCCGGTGGAAGTCGCCCAGGGGAATGTTCATCAACTCGGTGAACCAGCGAAACAGCGGCGGTATGAACTCGCCAAATGGCACCAGGTGGTGTTTGTCGTAGCGGTAGGGCGCGCTCTGGCCCGGGCGCCAGCCCTGCACGGAGTTGGTATAGCCCTGCTCCAGATCGCCCAGGGGCATGCCTACCAGCGCGGCCTGTCCGCCCTGGGTGTAGCGCTGCGCGATGGCCTCCAGGTAGCCCGGCATGAGCTGCTGGGGCAGCAGCGGGATGGCCGTTTCGGGTGCCACCACCAGCTGCGCCTGCGCGCTGTGCAGTTGCTCGGCATACCAGCGCAGCGCCAGGGGCACACCGCTGCCGGGCTGGAATTTCTCATCCTGCGGGATGTTGCCTTGCAGCAGCGCCAGGCTCAGGGCGGGCGTGGGCGCCGATGCCGGAGCGCCGCATTGTTCGATGGCGCAGTGGCGCTGCCAGGCCAGTGCGCCCAACCCGGCCAGCAGCGTGGCGGCCAGCGCCCAGGCACGGGGGCTGCGCACATCGCTGCGGCGCACCTGGGCCAGCAGCATGGCCAGCATGGCGGCCACGCTGCTGATGCCGTACACGCCCACGGTGCGCGCCAATGCAGCCAGCGGCCCATCGACATGGGCGTAACCGCTGGCGCCCCACGGAAAGCCCGTCCACCAGGTGCCGCGCGCCAATTCGGCGAGCAGCCAAAGCGCTCCGAAAACAATAGCTGCTCGCGCACGACCAGCGGGCGCCAGAGCCGCAAAAAGCCCTAAAACCAGGGCGTAATAACTGGCCAGAAACACCGCCAGACCCAGCACCGCCAGCACCGCCAGCGGCGCCGCCAGACCGCCATAGGTGTGCATGGAGATGAACAGCCACCAGAACACGCCCACCAGCCAGGCTGAGGCAAACACCCCGCCCAGTGCGGCTGCACGCCGCCAGGGTGTGCCAGGGCGCACCAGCCAGGCCAGCGCGGCCAAAGACAGCCACTGCAGCCCGCCTTGCGGCGCACCGCTGCCCGGCAACGCCAGCGACGCCGCCTGCGCCAGCCCGGCCAGCAGCGCCAGCGCCCAGTGCCAGCGCGCAGCGCGCGGCGCGCTGATGGCCACGGATGTGGATGGCGCGGTCACAGGGGCCAGTGCCGGCGCGGATGCGGTGGCCAACGCCATCAGCCCGCCAGCGGGGTATCGGCGTGGGTAGCGCCCGCGTCTGGCGCGGGAGCGGCCACCTTGAACCAGCGCACCGCACCGCCCTTGGTGTGCAGCACCACCCATTGCAGGCCGCACAGTTGCAATTGCTCGCCGCGCTTGGGCACGTGGCCCACTTCATGGGCCACCAGGCCACCGATGGTGTCAAAGCACAGGTCGGGATCGCTGCCCACGATGGCCACGCCCAGGGCCTCGGCCACGCGCTCAATGGGCGCATCGCCGCGCACGCGGTAGGTCTGGTCGCCCATGGGCAGGATGTCGCCCTCGTCCTCGGGCAGATCGAATTCGTCCTCGATTTCACCGACGATCTCTTCCAGCACATCCTCGATGGTGGCCAGCCCGGCCACGCGGCCAAACTCGTCAATGACGATGGCCATGTGGTTACGGTTGCTGCGAAAGTCGCGCAGCAAATCGTTGAGCGCTTTGGTTTCGGGCACAAAAGTGGCCGGGCGCAGCAAAGAGCGCACCGGCAGCCCCGGCGTGCGTTGCAGCTTGAGCAGGTCTTTGGCTATCAGGATGCCGATGATGTTCTCGCGCTCGCCCTCGTACACCGGAAAGCGCGAATGCGCGGTGCTGATGACCACTTGCAGCAGCGCATCGAGCGGGGCGTCGATGTGCAGCATGTCCATGCGCGGGGTGGGCACCATCACATCGCCCACGGTCAGGTCAGACAGGTGCAGGATGCGCTCCATCATGGTGCGCGCTTCGGGGTCGATGACAGCGTTGTCTTGCGCATCGGCCAGCACCCCGATCAGCTCGGCCCGCGAGTCGGGGCCGGGGTGGATGAATTCGACGACTTTTTGCAGAAAAGTGCGCTTGTCTTCTCTGTCAGGAAGGCGCGCGGGGTAGGGGTCTGACACAGCCTTGGGTGCAGGACGTGCGGTAGTGAAACGGGCGTCTAGGATACCGGATTGCTGTGGCAATACGCCGCCAGCGCCCCGCCCGCGCTGCCCCGGCGCAGGCAAGCCACCCGGGCCTGCCTGTGTTCACTGCTTCTTTATTCAGCAGACTGGTGGCGCGCGGCGCGCACGCCCTGGCGCACCTCTTGCACGCCTGCCAGAAAGTCCCAGAACTGCTTGGCCTGCTTTTTCAGGCGGTAGTCCATCTCGGCCCACTGCTGCTCGACGATTTCGCTCACGCGCGAGTCCAGGTTGGCGGGCGGCAGGGCCAGGTAGGCCTCGGACTCGGAACCATCGCGCTCAACCGTGGCACCGGCGTTGCGGGCAATCTTGAGCATGGCCGTGTTCTCGGACAGCGCATGGATGAACACCATGTGAACGCCCTCATTGCGCGCATGCATGATGGCGCGATCGAACAGGCGAGCACCCAGACCACGGCCGCGCGCCTTGCCCAGCACCGACACGCCAAACTCGGCGCACTGGCTGTGCTCGGGGTGCTCGGCAAACGCCAGGTGGGCCATGGCCACCAGCTCCAGGCGCCGGTTATAGACGCCAAAAATTTCATCGCGCTCAAAGTCCAGCTGGGCCACGTAGCGGCGAATCTGGTCGTCGTTGGCTGCGTAGCCAAAGCGCAGGTAGCGGTCGGCGGGGGGCAATGCCAGCAGGTGGGCCGCAATGCGATCGCGGTACGTGGCACCCAGAGAACGGATGGGAACCACCACCGGAACCCTGGGGGCGTGGTGGGGAAGGGCATCGCCGGTTTCCCGGTCGCTCACTGGGCGCAGCAGATCAATGCCAGCACCCCAGGATGCCCTGAGCCAGTCTTTGGTTGGGATCATGGGAGCAACTCTAAGGGTTTTCCCTTAACTCGCCAAGCTTTTTTTGTTGCACTGCAACAAATTAGGGGAAATACCCGGTTCCTGAATGAAATCAGGCGCTTACGTGTAAAGGGGCCACTGCGCGCGGCCCGGAGGCGGTGCTACACCGGCACAGCGGTGGTGGTTTTGACGCGATCCAGCACAAAGCTGGTCTTGCAGTCCTGCACGCTGGGGTGCTTGAGCAGGGTATCCATGATGAAGCGGCTGTAGTGCGCCATGTCCTGTACCACCACGCGCAGCAGGTAGTCCATCTCGCCGGTCAGGGCGGCGCATTCGACCACCTCGGGCCAGGTCTGCACGCTCGCGCGGAACAAGTCCATGGGGTTGCGCTTGTGGCTTTCGGTGTTTTTTTCCAGGCGCACGTTGAGGTAGGCCGTCAGCCCCAGACCCACGGCCTCGGGAGTGACCAGGGCCACGTAGCGGTCGATCACGCCCGTCTCTTCCAACCGCTTGACCCGGCGCAGCACCGCACTGGGCGACAAACCCACCTGCGCACCGATCACGTCATAGGTTTCGCGACCATTGTCTTGCAGGCGGCGCAAGATGGCTTTGTCCAGCTTGTCCAGGGCTTGGGGGGCGTTCATGGCGACCCATTTTACGAAGCACTTTGGCACAGCCAGAAAGCGAAAAAAAAATCATGCTTCAAAACATAATTCTTCACATCTTTCCTGCAAAAGAGCACCTGTAAAGCCATTGTTTTTCCAAAAAACTGCTGTAACACGCGCCTACAGTGCATACCTTGTGCGCCACACGCACCGACCCACTACCACCGGAGACACCATGAACGCCACGTTGCCCACCCACCCCCCGCAAGACACCGCCGCCTGGGACAACCCCATGGGCACCGACGGCTTCGAGTTCATCGAATACGCCGCCCCCGACCCCGCCGCCATGGGCCGCGTGTTCGAGAGCATGGGCTTCCAGGCCGTGGCCCGCCACCGGCACAAAAACGTGACCCTGTACCGCCAGGGCACTATCAACTTCATCATCAACGCCGAGCCCGACAGCTTTGCCCAGCGCTTTGCACGCCTGCACGGCCCCAGCGTCTGCGCCATTGCGTTCCGCGTCCACGACGCCAAGGCCGCCTACGAGCGCGCCATCAACCTGGGCGCCTGGGGCTACGCGGGCAAAGCCGGCCCGGGCGAGCTGAACATTCCTGCCATCAAGGGCATTGGCGACAGCCTGATTTACCTGGTAGACCGCTGGCGCGGCAAAAACGGTGCGCAGCCCGGCGACATCGGCAACATCGGCTTTTTTGATGTGGACTTCGAGGCCCTGCCCGGCCTGAGCGCCGAACAAGCCCTGCACCCCTTCGGCCATGGCCTGACCTACATCGACCACCTCACGCACAACGTCCACCGGGGCCGCATGGCGGAGTGGGCCAGCTTTTACGAGCGCCTGTTCAACTTCCGCGAGATCAAATACTTCGACATCGAAGGCCAGGTCACGGGCGTCAAGAGCAAGGCCATGACCAGCCCCTGCGGCAAGATCCGCATTCCCATCAACGAAGAAGGCAAAGACAAGCCCGGCCAGATCCAAGAGTATTTGGACATGTACAACGGCGAGGGCATACAGCACATCGCCATGGGCTCGGACGACCTGTACGCCACGGTGGACCAACTGCGCGCCAGCGGCGTGCGCCTGCTGGACACACCCGACACCTACTACGAGCTGGTGGAAAAACGCATCCCTGGCCACGGCGAGCCACTGGCCGCCCTGCGCGAGCGCAAAATCCTCATCGACGGCAAGAAGGATGCGCTGCTGCTGCAAATTTTCAGCGAGAACCAGCTCGGCCCCATCTTCTTCGAGTTCATCCAGCGCAAGGGCGACGACGGCTTTGGCAACGGCAACTTCAAGGCGCTGTTCGAGTCGATTGAACTTGACCAGATGCGCCGTGGCGTGCTGCAAGCGCCCACCAGCGCCTGAGGCCCATGCGGGCCACCAGAGCCCGCGCCCGCCACCGCAGGCTGTTGCGCTGCGGTGGCTTCGCAGAAAAAAAGGAGACTCCCATGGCCGTCGAACCCGTCGTCTATGGCGCCAGCGAACGCCCACCGCGTGGCGACTACGCCCGCGCTGGTGCCGACTACACCTGTGCGCAAGACTTTGCCCGCTACACCAGCGCCGACCACGACACCTACCGGCGCCTGTACGAGCGCCAGTCGGCCCTGCTGCCCGGGCTGGCCAGCGATGCGTTCATCGCCGCCCTGCCCTCGCTGGGCGCCCAAGACCGCATCCCGCGCTTTGAAGAAATCAACGAGCGCCTGTACCGCGCCACGCGCTGGGAGATCGTGGCCGTGCCGGGGCTGATTCCCGAGGTGCCGTTCTTCACGCTGCTGGCCAACCGCAAATTTCCGGTGACCGACTGGATTCGCACGCCCGAAGAGTTCGATTACATCGTCGAGCCCGACATTTTTCACGACCTGTTTGGCCATGTGCCGCTGCTGTTCAACCCGGTGTTTGCCGACTATGTGCAGCGCTACGGCCAAGGCGGCCTGAAGGCGCAGGGCCTGGGCGCCTGCGAGCTGCTGTCGCGCCTGTACTGGTACACCATCGAGTTCGGCCTGATCCGCCAAAGCGACGGCTTGCGCGCCTACGGTGCGGGCATCCTCAGCTCGGCGGGGGAGCTGGCGTACTCGGTGCAAAGCCCCGCGCCCCAGCGCCTGCCGCTGCAACTGGAGCGCACCATGCGCACGCGCTACAAGATCGACACCTACCAGCAGACCTACTTCGTCATCGACAGCTTTGAGCAGCTTTTTGACATGACCGCTGCCGACTTTGCCCCGGTGTACGAGCGCGTGCGGGCGCTGCCCGAGTACGCCGCCGACCAGCGCGACAGCGCCTGAAAACTTCAAGTGTTTTGTGCCTCCAGCGCCCGGCTGGTGTGCGCTGACAGCTATTCAAACAGTAGCAAAGAGCCCTGCCGCGCCCTGGGCAGCGGCTCAGTCCAGCGCTTGCAGGCAGGCCTGCATGACCTGGGGGTGGCTGGCCATCTGCATGTGGCCCACGCCGCCGATCAAGCGGTGGTGCGCACCGGGCAGCGCCGCCGTGCTGGCCGGAAAAACAATGTTGTCGCAGTTGGAATACCAGCAGGTGAACAACGCCGCGCGCTGGGGCGGCTCCTGGCGCTGCAACTGCGCCAGCCAATCGCTGTGCAGGCGCATCTGCTGGCCGTTGGGCGCCCGGCTGTAGCGCCCCCACCAGGTGCCCGCGTGCGGTGTGCCCAGGGTGATGGCGCCGTGGATGCGGGCGTCGGCCTGGGCATCGGTCTGCGCCGCTGCCCGCAGCCAGGCGCGCACGGCCAGCCCGCCCATGCTGTGGCCAATCAGCACCGGCGGCTGCCCGGTGGCCTCGGTGACGCGGCGCACGGCCGCTTCGATCTGCGCCACGTAGCCGTCGATGGGGCCAAACACCGGCTCCAGGTTCACCGCCACAAAAGCGTGGCCACCGGCGCGCAACGGCGCCATCCAGGGCAACCACACGCCCCGGTTGCACAAAAACCCATGTACCAGCACCACGCCGCGCCGGCCCGTGGGCGTGGCGGGCAGCCAGTCGGGGCAGCTGGCACTGCGAAACGGCTGGCGCCAGCAAAACACCACCAGCATGGCCCCGGCCTCGGCCCACCAGGCGCGCAGCAGTGCGGGCCAGCGCGCGCGGGGGGCGGCATCCTCGCGGTTGATGCGGTGCATGCAGACAAACTGCGTGCCAATCACCAGCGCATGGCACAACCCGGCCCACGCCAGCCCCGCCAGCGCCCACGCAGGCGACTGCGGCCACACCCGCCAACACCACCAGGCCAGGCCCGCGATGAGCGACAACGTCCAGAACTGCTGCAAGCGGGCGATCATGGTGGTGGCCATCCTTCAAAAACTGCATTGTGCAACCGGGGTGCCAGCACCCGGCCCCGGCACACCGGCGGGCACACGGCACACGGCACACGGCACACGGCACACGGCACACGGCACACCATACTGGGGCAAGCCCGCTGGCGCGCGTGTGCCCACTGCTTGAACAATAGGGGGCCTGCGCCCGGGTGCAGGCGATGGCCGCAGAGCCACCCACCGGCGGACTGTTTCGCCAAGTGGCCTGCACGCCCGCCCGAATCACTCCTTATTTGATAGCTAATGGCGCACACCACACGGGGCCTACCGCCCGAAATCACTGTATTGGAACGCGGCTGGCTGTCGGCCAACCACATCGTATTTCGCGGCAAACACTCGGGCACCGCCGTGGTCGATACCGGCTACTGCGCCCATGCCGCGCAAACCGTGGCGCTGCTGGCCAGCGCGCTGGAGGGGCGCGCACTGGAGCGCATCCTCAACACCCACCTGCACAGCGACCACTGCGGTGGCAATGCCGCGCTGCAAGCGCACTGGCCCGGAGCACACACCAGCATCCCGCCCGGCCAAGCCGCGCACGTACACCACTGGGACGCCTACGCCCTGAGCTACACCCCCACCGGCCAGGAGTGCCCGCCGTTCCGCGCCGATGCGCTGTTGCAGCCGGGCAGCGAGGTGGTGCTGGGCGATGCGCCCTGGCAAATCCACGCCGCGCCGGGGCACGATACGCACGCCATCGTGCTGTTCGAGCCACACGCGCGCGTCCTGATCTCGGGCGATGCGCTGTGGGAGAACGGCTTTGGCGTGGTCTTTCCCGAACTGGAGGGCGAAGCGGCCTTTGCCGAAGTGGCCGCCACGCTCGACCTGATCGAGCGTCTGGCGCCGCGCACCGTCATTCCGGGCCACGGCGCCGTGTTTACCGACACGCCCCGGGCGCTGGAAGTCGCGCGCCGCAGGCTCGACGGCTTTGCGCGCGCGCCGGCCAAACACGCGCTGTACGCGGCCAAGGTGCTGCTGAAATACAAGCTGCTGGAGTGGCAACAGATCTCGCTGACCGACCTGAGCGCCTGGGCCAGCGCCACGCCCTACTTCGGCCTGCTGCACCAGCGCTATTTTGGCGATCAGGCCCTCACCGCCTGGCTGCACAGCCTGGCCGACGACCTGGTGCGCTCGGGCGCCGCCACACGCCAGGGCGAGCTGCTGCACAACGCATAGACCCGCACGCGGCAGGCGCCCGGGCCGGGGCTTCTATGATGGATGCCACCCTTAGCCACCAAGGAGCGCCGATGTCCACGCTGATCTCCACCGCCCAAGGCGCCCGTGCGCCCCGCCCGGCATGAATACCGTGTTCGACCCGCTGCGCCTGTCCACCGTGTCGCTGGACGTAGCCGTGGCCCAGCGTGGCACCCCGCAAGACATAGCGCAGCGCCAGCGCACCCGGCTGGCCCTGCTGATGGAAGCGACCCTGCGCGGCTCCCGCCTGTACCAGCGGCTGTGGCCAGCGGGCACCACAGCCCACACCCCACTACAGCAGCTGCCCGTGGTCACGCGCGCGCGACTGATGGCGGATTTTTCCGGCTGGGTGACCGACCCCCGCCTGAAGCTCGATGCGTTGCAGGCTTTCACCGCCGACCCTGCGCGCATCGGCCAGTCCTGGCTGGGGCGCTACCTGGTGTGGGAAAGCTCGGGCACCAGCGGCCAGCCCGGCATTTTTGTGCAAGACGCCCAGACCATGGCCGTGTACGACGCCCTGGAGGCCCTGCGCCGCAGCCCGCCGCCCAAGCCCCCTGCGCCCTGGTGGAACCCGCTGGGCATGACCGAGCGCACCGCCTTCATCGGCGCCCTGGACGGGCACTTTGCCAGCTACGTCTCGGTGCTGCGGCTGTGCGCCATCAACCCCTGGCTGGCGTGCAGCACGCGCAGCTTTTCGATCATGGAGCCGTTATCGACGTTGGTGCAGGCGCTCAATGCGTTTGGCCCCACCGTCATCGCCACCTACCCCACGGCAGCAACCCTGCTGGCCGACGAGGCCCTGCGCGGCACCCTGCACATCGCCCCGCGCGAAATCTGGACAGGGGGCGAGTGCCTGGGCAGCGCCGCCCGCGCGCACATTGCCCGCCACCTGAAAGGCGCCGTGCGCAACAGCTACGGCGCCTCGGAGTTTCTGGCCATGGGCTGGGAATGCGCGCACGGCCAGATGCACCTGAACGCCGATTGGGTGATTCTGGAGCCCGTGGACGAGCACCACCGCCCCGTGCCCGCAGGCCAGCCCTCGCACAGTGTGCTGCTGACCAACCTGGCCAACACCGTGCAGCCGCTGATCCGCTACGAGCTGGGCGACCACGTCACGCTGCACGCCGAGCGCTGCACCTGCGGCTCGCCCCTGCCCGTGATCGAGGTACAGGGCCGCCACGACGAACCCCTGGTGCTGGCGGGCAGCAACGGCGAGAGCGTGACGCTGCTGCCCCTGGCGCTATCGACCGTGATGGAAGATTGCGCCGGGGTGTTTGACTTTTACCTGTGCCAAATCGATGACCGCACGCTGGAGCTGCACCTGCCACTGGAGGGCGCAGCCGGAGAACGCGCCCTGGTGCGCAGCCGCGCCGCGCTGCAAGCGTTTGCCACGGCCATGGGCGCTGCCCCCATCGAGGTGTGCGTTCTGCTGGGCCAGAGCGTGCCGCGCGGGCGCAGCGGCAAGGCCTGCCGCATCGTGGCGGCACCGCAGGGCTGAGGGCGCGCCCCCCAGGCGCACCGCAGGCTGCTCAGGGCAGGTCTTTGTTCGACTCGGGGGCAGCCGCTTCGCGCGGGCCGACCATGCCCAGGCGGCTTCTCAAAGACTGGGGCTGGCCCGTGAGGATGGCGGCGTAGTTGGTGGTGTTGGCCAGCACCTTTTTGACGTAATCGCGCGTCTCGGTGAAGGGCACGTTTTCGGCCCAGATGGCAGCGTCCAGCACCGGGCCATTGCGCCAGTTGCGCGGGCGGCCTGGGCCAGCGTTGTAGGCAGCGGCAGCCATGGGCATGGAGCCGGCAAAGTCGTCCAGCGCCAGCTTGAGGTAGGCCGTGCCGATGGTGATGTTGGTGTCGCGGTCGTTGATCTGCTCGGGGGTGAAGCCGTTCAGGCCGATTTTCTTGGCCGTCCAGCGCGCCGTGGCGGGCATCACCTGCATCAACCCCGAAGCGCCCACGCCCGAGCGCGCATCCATGATGAAGCGGCTCTCCTGGCGGATCAGGCCGTACACATAGGCCGGGTCCAGCCCGATGCCCTGGCTGCGCGCCACCACGGCGCTCTGGAACGGCATGGGGTAGCGCTGGCCAAAGTCCATCACGGCGCGGGTGCGCTCGCTGGTGTTGATGCAGCGGTCCCAGACTTCGCGCTGGCAGGCCAGGTCGGCAGCGGCCAGCAGCTCGCGGTCGGCCATGCCACCGGGCGCGTGCAGGTTGGTGGCGTAGTTCCACTCGCGCGTGCCTTCGCTGCGCAGGCCAGCGGCAATGGCGTACAGCGCCCGGTTCAGCGACGGGTTGGCGCGGGCAGCGGCTTTTTCTTGCGCCGTCAGCGGCGCGGGCGCGGGCGGCACGGTGATGCGCTGGCCCAGGTCTTCCAGGGCCAGCTGCTCGTAAAAACCGCGCGGGCTGGCAATGCCTTCCAGCAGGCTGCGGGCACGGGTGCGGTCGGCCTCGCTGGGCTGGCCCGCCAGCAGGGCGCGCGCCTCCCAGTAGGCCCAGGTGCTGTCCTGGCGCGTGGGCTCGCTCATGGCCTCGATGGCGCGGCGCACGGTACGCCACTGCCCGGCGCGCAGGGCGCTGCGCACCTTCCAGCCCAGCAGGTCGTCGTTCAAGTCCTGGTCTTTGCCGACTTTGTTGAAATACCCCTGCGCGGAAGGCGACAGGCGCAGCGCTGCCTGCTTGCCGATCACGCCCCAGACCCAGTGGCGCTCTTCTGCACTCAGATGCACGCCCCATTTGTTCTCCAGCAGCTCGGCGGCGACATCGGGGTCACTGGCGGCCTGGCGGATCAGGGCCAGCACCACCAGCTCCTGGCGCTGGCGCGTGGGGGCTGTGGCGCGGGCGCGCAGGAACTGGGCGGGCTTGTCGTGCAGCTCGGCCACCTGGTTGAGCACCTCGGGCGCCACGATGGCCACGGCATTGCGCACCGCGCGGGGGCGGTTGGCCTCGGCGCTCAGGCGCGCCTCGCGCCACACGTCCAGCGCCGACAACTGGCGCGCGGCAAAAAATTCGCCCGCAGCGTGGGTGCAGCCGTCGTCGGCATCGCGCAGGCCGTTCCAGTGGCGCAGCACCTCTTGCGCCGCACCCTCGGGCGAGGTGCCGCGCACCAGGTCGATGGCCAGCGCGTAGCAGCGCACTTCGCGGTCGTCGGACATGCGGTACTGCGGATGCTGCTCGGCAAAGCGGACCCAGTCGCGGCGCTGGCCCAGCAGCAGCAGCCAGTCGTTGCGCAGCCGGTCTTCCTGGTAGGTGCCCGCAAAGCGCTGCAAAAAGCCGGTGATTTCAGCGGGCTGCGCCTCTTCCAGGCGCACACGCAGTTCCCAATAAGCGGCCCAGGGCTCCAGCACATGGCCGCGCGCCAGGGGCAGCAGCTGCGTGAGCTTGCGGCTGTCTTTCTTGCGAAACGCCTGCTGCATTTCTTTGATGACATCGTCGCCTTGGGCAGGCGGCTGCGTGCTGGCGTTGGCGCCCGCAGGCAAGGCGGTGGCGACCTGGGTTTGTGCAGCGGCGGGCAGCGCCGCGCAGGCCAGCAGCGCGCTGGCGGCCAGGGGTGTCAGAATCTTGGGCAATTGCATGGGGGAATTATGTGATGGACAAAGCAGCCCTGCGCCGCACTCTGGTTGAACAACGCCTCAATCTGCCTGACCGCCTGGAACGCGCTGACCTGCTACAGCGGGTGATGCGCATCTGGCTCATCCACCGGCCCGATGCCGTGATTGGCGCCTACTGGCCCATCAAGGGGGAGTTCGATCCGCTGCCCGCCCTGCACCGCTGGAAGGAAGACGGCGAACTGCTGGACGAACCCCAGCGCCGCCGCATCGGCCTGCCGGTGGTGAACAAACAGCACAAAACGCTCACCTTCCACGCCTGGTACCCGGGCTGCGAGATGGAAGCAGATGCCTACGGCATCCCCAAGCCCAAAGACACCGAGCTGATCGTGCCCACGCTCTTGTTTGTGCCCTGCGTGGGCTATGGGCCGGGCGGCTACCGGCTGGGCTACGGCGGCGGTTTTTACGACCGTACCCTGGCCACGTTGCAGCCACGCCCCTTCACCGTGGGGCTGGGCTACACGCACGGCTACCTCGACGAGTTCGAACCCGAGCCGCACGACCTGCCGCTGGACGCCATCCTCAACGACAACGGCGTGGTCTGGCCCATTTGAGCCACCAACCTGGCCGTGGTGCCCGCCCATGCCGCTAGCATGGTGGGCTCACTTTTTTTGCGTCCCATCGACAGGTGCCCACCATGCTCCAACTGTATATCGGCAATAAAAACTACTCGTCCTGGTCCATGCGCCCCTGGGTGCTGCTGCGCCAGGCCGGGATCGCCTTCAACGAAGTGTTCGTACGCTTTGACAGCTTTGATGCCAGCTCCGAGTTCAAACGCGCACTGGGCCCCGTCAGCCCCACCGGCAAGGTGCCCGTGCTGGTGGACGGCGACCTGATCGTCTGGGATACGCTGGCCATTGCCGAGTACGTGGCAGAAACCTGGGCCGACAAGCAACTCTGGCCCGCAGCCCCCCAGACCCGCGCGCGCGCCCGCAGCGTCTGCGCGGAAATGCACAGCGGCTTCACCGCCCTGCGCAGCCACTGCCCCATGAACATCGAGGCCGATTTGGCCCACGCCGGCGCGTTGATCTGGCGCGACCAGCCTGGCGTGCGCGCCGATGTGCAGCGGCTGGTGCAGATGTGGAGCGCCCTGCTGCAAGAGCACGGCGGCCCGATGTTGTTTGGCGAGTTCTCCATCGCCGACGCCTACTTTGCCCCCGTGTGCATGCGCCTGCACAGCTACGCCCTGCCCCTGCCAGCCCACATCGCCGCCTACGTGCAGCGCGTGCGCGAGTTGCCCGGCGTGAAAGCCTGGATCGATGAGGCCCTGGCCGAGCAGGACTTTCTGGACTTTGAAGAACCCTACCGCCTGCAACCCACACAAGGCTGAACCGCACCATGGCCGTCACCATCTCCCTGCGCTACGTGCTCAACCCCCGCAAGCTCCAAGAATTTGAGCACTACGGAAAACTGTGGATTGCGCTGGTCGAAAAATTCGGCGGCCAGCACCACGGCTACTTCATGCCCAGCGAGGGCGCCAACAACATCGCCCTCGCCCTGTTCACTTTTGACAGCCTCGCGGCCTACGAGGTGTACCGCCAGCAGTCGATGCAGGACGCAGCCTGCCAAGCCGCGTTCCGCTATGCCGAAGAGACCGACTGCATCGTCAGCTACGAACGCAGCTTTTTCAGGCCGGTGTTTTCTTGAAAAGCCCCTGGCCCCACATCAGGCCAGGGGCCAGAAACGATCACCGTACCGCAAAACGGCCGCAGGCTTGCGCAAGCCACATGCGCGGACTACCTGAACTGCTTGCGCAGATACGGCTTGTGCCGGGCAATGTGCGCCAGTTGCACCGGGGCAATGGTGCCGCCCAGGTCTTCGTCTTCGGTGTTGAGCACGCGGTTGGCGTTGGCCAGGGCGCGCGCCACCACCTCGGCTTCGCTCACGCCCAGCTGCGCGGCCAAATCCATGGCCACCTGGCGCATGGCGCGCTGCGACAGCATCCACATGGCGCCAAACGCATCCCAGGCGCTGGCCGCTTCCAGGGCTTTGCTGCGGTCGGCCAGGATGTCGGTCAAAGGCTTGGCCAGCACCTCCTCCAGCGCCGCCACCTTGGCTTGCAGGGCATCGAACTGGGCCTCGCGCGCCAGGGCCTGGGCGGCGGCGTTGGCAGCGGCGTCGGGCGCAGGCGGAATCGGCACGCTGCCATCGGGGTTTAACTGGGCAATGGTGAGGGAGCGGGACAAGGACATGCGAAGGATTTTGCCAGCGCCTACACTGCCGCCCATGAAAATCTACATGGTTGGCGGCGCGGTGCGCGACCGCCTGTTGGGCCGCCCGGTCAATGACCACGACTGGGTGGTGGTGGGCGCCACGCCCGAAGACATGGTGGCGCGCGGCTACCTGCCCGTGGGGCGCGACTTTCCGGTGTTTTTGCACCCGCACACGCGCGAGGAATACGCCCTGGCCCGCACCGAGCGCAAAAGCGGGCGCGGCTACCGGGGCTTTGTCATCCAGACCTCGCCCGACGTGACGCTGGAAGAAGACCTGGCGCGGCGCGACCTCACTATCAATGCGATAGCTGTCAGCGCAGACCCAGCGGGCTTTGAGGGCCATTTTGACCCTTATGGCGGCGCGCGCGATCTGCACAACAAAGTGCTGCGCCACGTCACCGATGCCTTTCGCGAAGACCCGGTGCGCATCCTGCGCGTGGCGCGTTTTGCCGCGCGCTTTACCGACTTCACCGTGGCGCCGGAAACCATGCAGCTCATGCGCGAGATGGTGCAGCACGGCGAGGCCGACCACCTGGTGGCCGAGCGCGTCTGGCAGGAACTCTCACGCGGGCTGATGGAGGCGCAGCCCTCGCGCATGTTCGAGGTGCTGCGCGAATGCGGCGCGCTGGCCGTGGTGCTGCCCGAGGTAAACCGCCTGTGGGGCGTGCCCCAGCGCGCCGAGTACCACCCCGAAATCGACACCGGCATCCACCTGATGATGGTGCTGGACATGGCCGCGCGGCTAGAGGCGCCGCTGGCCGTGCGCTTTGCCTGCCTCACGCACGACCTGGGCAAGGGCACCACGCCGCCTGATGTGCTGCCACGCCACATCGGCCACGAGCAACGCAGCGCCAGACTGCTCAAGGCACTGGCCGGGCGCCTGCGCGTGCCCACCGACTGCCGCGAGCTGGCCGACGTGGTAGCCCGCGAGCACGGCAACATCCACCGCAGCAGCGACCTCCAAGCCGCCGCCCTGGTGCGCCTGCTGGAGCGCTGCGACGCCATCCGCAAACCCGCGCGCTTTGATGAGGTTTTGCTGGCCTGCGAATGCGACGCGCGCGGGCGCCTGCACTTCGAGGAATCCGCCTACCCGCAGCGCCCACGGCTGAATGCTGCACTGGCGGCGGTGCAGTCGGTTGCTACCAGTGTGATAGCTGATCGCGCAGCAGCGGCGGGCGTTACAGGCCAAAAAGTGGGTGAATGGATACACGCGGCCCGGGTGCAGGCCGTAGCGGCCCGGGTGCAGGCCGTAGCGGCCTGGCCGGGCCTGGCGGCCGCAGACAACGCCTGATTACAGCGCTGCGCGCACCCAGCGCACGATGTCAGCCGCCCCCAGTGCGCCCGAGATGCGCGCCACCTCGCTGCCGCCCTTGAACAGCACCATCGTCGGAATGCTGCGGATGTGGTGGGGCGCCGCCACCTGCGGGTGCGCCTCGGTATCGAGCTTGGCCAGGCGCACCTGCGGCTCCAGTTGCTGTGCGGCCTGGGCAAACGCCGGGGCCATCTGGCGGCACGGCCCGCACCAGGGCGCCCAAAAATCGACCAGCACCGGGATATGGCTGCGCCCGGTGTGCTTGGCAAACGTGGCCGCATCCAGCGCCAGCGGCTCGCCGGTGAACAGCGGGCGGTGGCAACTGCCGCAGTCGGGGCTGCTGTGCAACTGCGCGGCCTGCACGCGGTTGGTGGTGTGGCAGTGCGGACAGACGATGTGCAAGGCTTCGGTCATGGGGTGCTTTCACAAAAGGCAATGCCCAGACATCGGGCCATGCAGGCCCGAATTCAAGCCGCAGCCCCCCCACCCAGCCACCTGCCACCTGCCACCTGCCACCTGCCACCTGCCACCGCACAAAAGCTACAAAAAAGAGAGCTGCCAGCGCATATCCAGCAAGGCGGAGAGGCCGGTTTGCTTATAGTTCCAGAGCACTACCACCACTTGACCGCCAAACTCAGCACCAGGCTCAACAGCACGGTGCTGGCCAGCGGAATAAACCAATCGCGGCCAAACAGGCGAAAGTGAAAATCCCCCGGCAGCCGCCCCAGCCCCAGTTTGCGCAGCCAGGGCGCCAGGCCGTTGATCAGCACCAGCGCCAGAAAAATCACGATCAGCCAGCGGATCATGGCGCGCCTCGGACGGCTTGGCCGCTCATAAGCGGTGGGTACGGTCGCCGTGGGTAAAGCCCACCGCATCCCAGGGCTGGCCCTTGCACAGCGCCAGCACCTTGAACAGCTCGCCCATCTCGTGCTCCATGATCAATTTGGCCGCCAGCGCCCGGCCAGCCAGCGGTTCTAGCTCCATTTTTGCTAGCAAACCGCAGTTGATCAAAAAGTGCGCCTGCGTGGTGTAGCCCAGCACGCTCCACGCCTGGTCGGGGGGCAGGGGCTGGTCTTGGGCGGCCAGCGCCATAGCGGTGAAGTTGACGTGGGCGGTGATGTCTTTCAGGCCCACATCCAGCAGCGGGTTGTCGTCGGCCTGGTGCGCGCGGTGGCACATCACCGTGCCCATGTGGCGCTGGGGGTGGTAGTACTCGCCCTCGCCAAAGCCGTAGTCGATGAAGAAGGCCGCGCCGCGCACCAGCCGGTCGCCCAGGGTGTGGATGAAGGCTTCGGCCTGCGGGTGGATTTCGGTCAGGTAGTCGTGTGGGCCGTCGATCTCTATCGGCGGACGCAGCTCGGTGGGGCGGTCTTGCCAGGCAAATTGGCCTTGCACGTCCAGCACCACACCGCGCTCGTGCCAGACGCCGCCTTGTGCGCCACCGTGGCGCGCGATCAGCTGCACGGGCATGGCGTCCAGCACCTCGTTGCCGACGATGACGCCCTCCATCTGCGCGGGCAGCGCGTCCAGCCAGCGCACTTTGTGCGCGTGCGCCGCCAGCAGCGCCTGCTGGCGCGCGCGCAGGCTGCCCGACAGATCGACGATGGTGTAGCGCTGCACCTGGTCGCCCAGCGCATCGAGCAATTGCAGCGCCAGCGCGCCCGAACCCGCACCAAACTCCCAGACCTCGTGCGTGCCGGTGTGCGCCAGGGCATCGGCCACCTGCGCGGCCAGCGTCTGGCCAAACAGCGGCGTGAGTTCGGGCGCGGTCACAAAGTCGCTGCCCGACTGGGGCATGGCGCCAAACTTGGGCAGCGCGCCGGCGTAGTAGCCCATGCCCGGCGCGTACAGGGCCAGCTGCATGAAGCGGTCAAAGCCGATCCAGCCGCCAGATGATGCAATGGCCTGCGCGATGTGGGCGTGCAGGGCGCTCGTTAAACTTGTTGGTTCTGTTGTCACGGCCCGCATTGTCCCCGAATGTCCTCCCCCTCCTGCCCCCGCCCCCGCACCGTGTTGGTCACGGGCGCCGCCCGGCGCCTGGGCCGCCAGATTGCCCTGACGCTGGCAGCAGGCGGCTGGCAGGTGGCCGTGCACTACCGCGCATCCACCCAGGACGCTATTGAAACCGTAGCTGCTTGCGCAAGACTGGCGGGCGCCAGCGCCCATTTTGAAGCAGATTTTTCTGACGAAGCTGCCGTGCGTGCGCTGCTGCCGCGCGTGGTGGGGCACTTTGGTGCTGTGGACGCCGTGGTCAACAGCGCCTCGCTGTTCGAGCACGACGACGCGGCCAGCTTCGGCTTTGCCACGCTGGAACAGCACCTGCGCAGCAACACCGGCGCGCCCATCGTGCTGGCGCAGGCGCTGCACGCGCACCTGCAGGCCCGCGCCGCTGCGGGCGAGGCAGATGCGCAAGGCGCCGTGGTCAACCTGCTCGACCAGAAGCTGTGGAACCAGAACCCCGATTTTTTGAGCTACACGCTCTCCAAAGCCGCGCTGGAGGCCGCTGGCACCATGCTGGCCATGGCGCTGGCGCCGCGCGTGCGCGTGGTGGGCGTGGCGCCGGGCCTGACCCTGACCAGCCACCTGCTGAGCGACGAAAAATTCCAGCAACTGCACCGCCTGAGTCCGCTGGGGCGCTCGTCCACCCCCGAAGACGTGGCCAGCGCCGTGCAGTTTGCGCTGGCCAACCGCGCCCTGACGGGCACCACGCTGCTGGTCGATGGCGGCCAGCACCTGATGAAGTTTGAGCGCGATTTTTCGCTGATGTGAGCGTGCCGTGGCGCGCTGCGGTGATCGCCGGTGGCAGCGCTGGCGCTTTTTTGGATACGACCCAGGCCAACGCCTGCCCCTTTTTTGCTTTTGGTTTTTGATATGACCCACGTTGCAGGCACCCAGATCCTCACGCTCACCGGTTTGCGCTTTGACGCCAACCTGGGCATCCTCGCGCACGAAAAAAGCGCGCCCCAGCCCATCCAGGTCGATGCCGAGCTGAGCCTGGGCGTGCAGCCCCTGGCGCCGCGCGACGACGACATCGCGCACGTGCTGGACTACCGCAAAGTGCGCCAGATCATCATCGACGAGTGCACCGCCGAGCACGTCAACCTGCTGGAGAGCCTGATCGGCAAACTGGCCCAGCGGCTGATGCAACTGCCCGGCGTGCGCGGCGTGCGCGTGAAAATCGCCAAACTGGAAATTTTTGACGACTGCGAAGTCGCCATCCGCATGGAAACCGGACAGTGGTAAACACCCCCATGAACGCAACAACCGACACCCGCACCGCCACCGCCTGGACGGGCGAAGACACCGCCCCGGCCACGGCCGCCGCACCGCGCGCCCCAGCCGACTTCAAAATCGAGCGCGAAACCCACAAGCTGGAAAAGCGCCTGTGCCGCGAAACCGGCAAAGCCATCGTGCAATACAACATGATCGAAGAGGGCGACAAGGTCATGGTGTGCATGTCGGGCGGCAAGGACAGCTACACGCTGCTGGACATCCTGCTCAAGCTCAAGGCCCGCGCGCCCATCCACTTTGACCTGGTGGCGGTCAACCTCGACCAGAAGCAGCCGGGCTTTCCCGAGCATGTGCTGCCCGACTATTTGAAAAGCACCGGCGTGCCGTTCCACATCGAGAACGAGGACACCTACAGCATCGTCAAGCGCCTGATCCCCGAGGGCAAGACCACCTGCAGCCTGTGCAGTCGCCTGCGCCGGGGCATTTTGTACCGCGTGGCCGACGAGCTGGGCGCGACAAAAATAGCCCTCGGCCACCACCGCGACGACATTGTGCAAACCCTGCTGCTGAACATGTTTTTTGGCGGCAAGCTCAAAAGCATGCCACCCAAATTGGTCAGCGACGATGGCCGCCATGTGGTCATCCGGCCCCTGGCGTTTGTGGCCGAAAAAGACACCACCCGCTGGGCCGCACACCGCAACTTTCCCATCATTCCGTGCAACCTGTGCGGCAGCCAGGAAAACTTGCAGCGCAAACAGGTCGGCGAGATGCTGCGCGACTGGGAAAAGCGCTTTCCGGGCCGGGTAGAAAACATGTTTAACGCGTTGCAAAACGTAGTTCCCAGCCACTTGCTGGATGGGGCGCTGTACGATTTTCAGGGGGCGCGCGCCACCGGCGTGGCCGACGAGAACGGCGACAAGGCGTTCGACACAGAAGAGTTCCCCGCCGCGCCCACACTGGCGGGCATGCAGGTGGTGCAGATCGGCTGACCTGCGCCGCCGGGCCCGCCGCAGCGGCTTTTTGTGCAAAGGACACTGGCCATGCAACGATGGATCACCCTGCCCTGCCTGGCGGCTGCGCTGGCCCTGAGCGGCTGCGCCAGCACCCGCCTGGTGGACAGCGATGTGCAGGCGTTCGCCCACTGGGACGCCCCGCACACCACACCCGACACCTACCGTTTTGAGCGCCTGCCCTCGCAGCAAGCGCAGGGCGACGCACAGGCCACCATCGAGGCCCAGGCCGCGCAGGCCCTGGCCAAAGTGGGACTGCACCCTGCCGCCGATGGCACAGCGCCGTCATACCGCGTGCAGGTGCATGCACGCACCGAGCGCCAGCGCACACCCGGCGGCTACGACCCGTGGTGGGGCTGGGGCGGCTGGGGTTGGGGCAGTGGCCATGGCTTTTACGGCGGCCTGTCCATGCGCCTGGCGCCACCGCCCACCTACCGCAGCGAAGTCAGCCTGGTGCTGCGCCAGGCCAGCAGCGGTGCGGTGGTGTATGAAACCCACGCCGTCCACGAGGGCGTGTGGAGCGACGACCAGGCCGTGCTGGGCGCCCTGTTCGAGGCGGCCCTGGACGGCTTTCCGCGCCCGCCCGCCGGTTTGCGCCGCATCCACCGGGAAATTCCGCGCTGACCCGTGCCCGCCCGGCACAGCCGCCCCCCCGGCCCCTTTCCCCACCCCACGGACTGCACCGCCCATGAACGCCACCCGCCTGATTGCCATTCGCCACGGTGAAACCGCCTGGAACGTGGACACCCGCATCCAGGGCCACCTGGACATTCCGCTCAACGACACAGGCCGCTGGCAAGCGCAGCAGTTGGCGCGCGCCCTGGCCGATGAGCCGGTGGCCGCCATCTACGCCAGCGACCTGCAACGCGCCCACGCCACCGCCCAGGCCGTGGCCGACGCCACGGGCGCGCCCCTGGTGCCCGAACCCGGCCTGCGCGAACGCAGCTTTGGCGCGCTGGAGGGCCGCACCTTTGCGCAAATCGAAACCGAGCTGCCCGAGATGGCCTTGCGCTGGCGCAAGCGCGACCCGCACTTTGCCCCCGAGGGCGGCGAGTCGCTGACGGCGCTGCGCGCGCGCATCCAGGCCACCGTCCACCGCCTGGCCGCCCACCATGCGGGTGGGCAGGTGGTGCTGGTGGCCCACGGCGGCGTGCTGGACGTGCTCTACCGCCTGGCCACCGGCCAGGAGCTGCAAGCGCCGCGCACCTGGCAGCTGACCAACGCCGCCATCAACCGCCTGCTCTGGACGCCCGAGGGCCTGACCCTGGTGGGCTGGGCCGACACCCAGCACCTGGACACCGCCACCCGCGACGAGACCACCGCCTGACGGGCACCGAAACTATCATTTTGATAGCCGTAAGCGCTCACCCCGTAAGGGCTACAGGCTATTTTTATTGAAAACCCCTGGGCCATCCCACCCCGCCCGGACAGCCAAATACACCACGGCGCGCCGCCTGCTGCCACACTGCCTGCACCTCTGACTCCGATTTGGCAGCACGATGGCCCAGCACTTCTTCAAGACCGGGTTTGCGGCGTTTTTGCACAGCCGCCGCGCACTGCGGCATTTCCGGCGCCGGCTGATGTTCGAGTCGCTGGGCACGCCAGCGCACACGGTGCCCGTGCCGGCGCCGCTGTCGCAAGCGCTGCGCCAGGCCAGCGAGGACGACGCCGCTGCGGTGCTGGCACGCACCGGCAGCCACGCCGCGGGCCTGACCGAGGCCCAGGCCAACGCCATCCGCGCGCGCACCGGCCCCAACGAGGTCGAACATGAAAAGCCCCTGCCCGCCTGGCTGCACCTGTGGCAGTGCTACCAAAACCCCTTCAACCTGCTGCTGACAGCGCTGGCCGCCATCTCTTGGCTGACGCACGACACCAAGGCCACGGTGGTGATCGCCAGCATGGTCGTGCTGTCCACGCTGATGCGCTTTGTGCAGGAGGGGCGCTCGCACCGCGCCGCCGAGCAGCTCAAGGCCCTGGTCAGCAACACCGCCACCGTGCTGCGGCGCAGCCAGGGCAACGCAGACGCCAGCGTGCCCACAGAGCGGCCCATCCACGACCTGGTGCCGGGCGATGTGATCGTGCTGTCGGCGGGCGACATGATCCCGGCCGACTGCCGCGTGCTGCAGGCCAAAGACTTGTTTGTCAGCCAGGCGGCCATGACGGGCGAGTCGCTGCCGGTCGAAAAACACGCCCATGCGGCCAGCGCCGCCACCGATGCCAGCGACAGCGTGCTGGCCGCCGCCAACCTGCTGTTCATGGGCACCAACGTGGTCTCGGGCGCAGCCACGGCGCTGGTGCTGGCCACGGGCAAGGGCACGTATTTCGGCACCATCGCTGCGCGCGTCACCGCCGTGGAGCGCACGCCCACGGCCTTCCAGGCGGGTGTCAACAGCGTCAGTGCGCTGCTGATCCGCTTTGCCCTGGTCATGGTGCCGCTGGTGTTTCTCACCAACGGCATCACCAAGGGCGACTGGGCCGAAGCGTTTTTGTTTGCGCTGTCGGTGGCCGTGGGCCTGACGCCCGAGATGCTGCCCATGATCGTCACCACCACCTTGGCCAAGGGTGCGGTGGTGCTGTCGCGCAAAAAAGTGGTGGTCAAGCGCCTGGACGCCATCCAGAACTTTGGCGCCATGCAGGTGCTGTGTACCGACAAGACCGGCACGCTGACGCAGGACAAGATCGTGCTGGCACGCCACCTTGATGCCTTGGGCGCCAGCTCGGAAGAGGTGCTCAAGTTCGCCTTTCTCAACAGCCACTACCAGACCGGGCTGAAAAACCTGCTCGACCACGCCGTGCTCGACCACGTCGAGATGGCCACCGAGCTGCGCCTGGCGCAGGACTACCGCAAGGTCGATGAAGTCCCGTTTGACTTCCAGCGCCGGCGCATGTCGGTGGTGGTGTCGGAGCAGGACGACCACCACGAGCTGATCTGCAAAGGCGCGGTCGAAGAGGTGCTGGCCGCCTGCACGCGGGTGCAGGACGGCGCGCAGGTACTGGCGCTGGACGCGCCGCTGCTGGCGCGCGTGCAGGCCCTGACCGGTGCGCTCAACCAGGAGGGCCTGCGCGTGGTGGCCGTGGCCGCCAAGGAGGTGCCACCGCACAAGAGCATCTACAGCGTGGCCGACGAGGCCGATCTGACGCTGATCGGTTTCATCGCCTTCCTTGACCCGCCCAAAGAGTCCGCCGCCCCGGCCCTGCGCGCACTGGCCGCGCACGGCGTGACAGTCAAAGTGCTGACGGGCGACAACGACCTGGTGGCCGCCAAGGTCTGCCGCGACGTCGGGCTGGCGGTCGATGGCGCGGTGCTGGGCACGCACATCGACACCCTGGACGAAGCGGCCCTGCGCCTGCTGGTGCAGCAGCAGCACCTGTTTGCCAAGCTCACGCCGCTGCACAAAGAGCGCATCGTGCGCGCGCTGCGTGCCAACGGGCAGGTGGTGGGCTTCATGGGCGACGGCATCAACGATGCGCCTGCACTGCGCGCTGCCGACATCGGCATCAGCGTGGACAGCGCGGTGGACATTGCCAAAGAGGCCGCCGACATCATCCTGCTGGAGAAAAGCCTGTTGGTGCTGGACGAGGGCGTGATCGAGGGGCGCAAGACCTTCAGCAACATGCTGAAATACATCCGCATGACGGCCAGCTCCAACTTTGGCAACGTGTTCTCGGTGCTGGTGGCCAGTGCCTTTTTGCCGTTTCTGCCCATGCTGCCCATCCAGTTGCTGGTGCAGAACCTGCTGTACGACATCTCGCAAACGGCGATTCCATTCGACAACGTCGATGAAGCGCTGGTGCGCCAGCCGCTGCGCTGGAACCCGCAGGGCCTGGGGCGCTTCATGGTGTTTTTTGGCCCGATCAGCTCGGTGTTCGACATCGCCACCTTTGCGCTGATGTGGTGGGTGTTCCAGGCCCAGACGCTGGCGCAGCAGGCGCTGTTCCAGTCGGGCTGGTTCGTGGTGGGCCTGCTGACGCAGACGCTGGTGGTGCACCTGATCCGCACGCCCAAGCTGCCCTTTGTGCAAAGCCACGCCGCCTGGCCTTTGATGGCCACGACGCTAGCGGTGGTGGCCGTGGGCATCTGGCTGCCCATGGGGCCGCTGGCAAGCTACTTCAAGCTGCAAGCGCTGCCGCTGGCCTACTTTGGCTGGCTGGTGGCGCTGGTGCTGGGCTACGCTGTGCTGGCCACGGTGCTCAAGCGCCTGTATGTCCAGCGCTATGGCTGGCAATGAGGGCAACAGAGGACGATAGATTTTGAGTCAAATCAGCCTCTGGCGCCCGCCAGACGGGCGCGAGCAGCTCACTTTTTTGATATTGATGCGACGCTACCAGCGCCACCAGCGCCCGCTGGGGCCGGGGCGGTGGGTTCATCGCGGGCGATGTGGCCGTCCACCAGTTCCACCAGCCGGTCGCAGCGCGCAGCCAGGCGCGGGTCGTGCGTGACCACGATGAAGCTGGTGCCGCGCTCGGCGTGGATGCGGCGCAAGAGCGCAAACACCTCGCCCGACGACGCGGTATCGAGGTTGCCCGTGGGCTCGTCGGCCAGCACCAGCGCTGGCTCCATGACCAGCGCGCGCGCAATGGCCACGCGCTGCTGCATGCCGCCCGACAACTCGGCGGGGCGTTTGTGGATGGCAGCGGCCAGGCCCACCGCGTCCAGCAGGCTGCGTGCGCGCTCGCGCTGGGCGGGGCTGACGCGGCCCTCGGCCATCAGCGCAGGCAGCGTGACGTTCTCCAGCGCCGAAAACGCGGGCAGCAGGTGGTGGAACTGGAAGACAAAACCCAGCGTGTGGCGTCGGCGCAGCGTGAGCGCTGCGTCGTCCAGACCCTGCACCGGCTGGCCTTGCAGCAGGTAGCTGCCCGAGGTCATGGGCTCAAGCAGCCCCAGGATGTTGAGCAGCGTGCTCTTGCCCGAGCCCGATGGCCCGATCAGCGCCACAAACTCGCCCGCTGCCACCTGCAAGTCCAGGCCGTGCAGCACTTCGGCCTCGCTGGGCAGGCCCAGGTGGTAGCTTTTTCTGACGGCACTGAGGGCAATCAGCGCGGTGGCCGGGGCAGCAGTGGCCGCCGTACCCGGCACAGTGGTGGCGGTAGGGGCAAGGGGGGCGGCGTTCACGGGCAGCAATCTTTCAGAGCGATAGCAGCAGGGTGGCAATGGGTGGCAGGGTGGGCCGTGGGCAGCGCAATGGTGTGCAACAGGCAACCGGGGTCGCTCAGATGCGGATGGCCTGCGCCGGGTCGAGCTGGGCGGCGCGCCGTGCGGGCGCAATGGCCGCCAGCACACCGCACACCGTGGCCACCAAAGCCACCTGCAAGGCCGTGGCCGGCGGCAGGGTGATGTTGAACAGCGGCAGGCCATCGGAGCCGCGCACAAAGGTGGTGAACGCTGCGATCAACGCCACCGCCAGCAACAGGCCCAGCACCGATCCCACCGCACCCACCACCGCACCCTGCACCAGAAACACGCGCATGATTTGGCCGCGCGTGGCCCCCATGGCGCGCAGGATGCCGATTTCGCGGCGCTTTTGCACCACCGACACCACCAGCACACTGGCAATGCCCAGCACCACCACCGCCAGCACCACGCCGCGAATGATGGCCGTGCTGACCGACTGGGCGTTGAGCGCCGACACCAGCTGCGCGTTGCTCTCCTGCCAGCTCTCCACTTTGTACGGAAACTGGCGCTGCAGGTCTTGCGCCAGCGCACGCGCCACCCAGACATCGTGCAGCGTCACGTCCAGGCTGGTGGCGCCGCCGGGCAGGGCCAGCAGGTTTTGCGCCGTGCGCAACGGCACGATGACGGTGCGCCGGTTGAGGTCTTTGACACCCAGATCCACCAGCGCCGTGACGCGCAGTGACTCGCTGGAGCTGCCCGTCTGCACGGCCAGGCGGTCGCCCACGCGCAGGCCCAGGTCTTGTGCCAGCTCGCGGCCAATGATGGCCTCGCCGGGGAGCAGCCGCGCGCTGCCACTGACCACCTTGGCGCGCAGGCCGACAACGCGGTCGTAGCGGTCCAAATCCACGCCCATCAGCGCAATCGACTGCACGGCCTCCCCGCGCAGCGCCAGCCCTGCGCCCGACACCATGGGCGAGACACCGGCCACGGCGGGCAGCGCCTCTAAAAGCGGCACCAGCGCCTGCCAGTTGGCCACCGAGCGCAGTCGCTGGGCGCGCGGCTGCACCTGGCCCAGTACGGTGGTGCCGGGCACGACGACGGCTGCCGGCGTGACCACATCGTCGGGCGCGCGCAGGCTGATGTGGGCTTGTGCGCCCAGCGTTTTGGCCAGCGTGTTGGACTGCAGGCCGCTGATCAGGGCCGAGATATAGGCAATGACGGCCACGCCCGCCGCCACGCCGACGATGATGAGCAGGGTTTGCATGCGCCCTTCGCGCAAAAAGCGCAGCGCCACACGCCACTCAAAGCCAAGCCAGAGCCACATCGGTGTGCGCGCTCAGCGCCCCATGGCGTTGGTCATGGCGGCTCCGGCATCGCCTGCGGCCCCAGCGCGTGCAGCACCGGCTGCGCCGCCCGGCGCCCAGACCACGGGCCGGGGACGAACGCGCGCGCCGGGCTGCAAGGCGGCGTCGGCGCGCAGCACGGTATCGCCTTCCGTCAGGCCCGACAGCACCTCGACGGCATCCAGCGTGCGCAGGCCCAGCGTGATGGTGCGCGGCTGGGCGCGGCCCTGCTCGGCCACCAGCACCTGGGCCTGTGCGGCGGGGGCGGGGAGGATGGTGCCCTGCCCGCTCTGCCCGTCCGGCGCCGGGCTGCCCGCAACGGTTGGCCCCGTCTGCCCATCGGGTGCGCTTTGTGCGCCCAGTGTCAGTGCACCAGCGGCGCCCTGGCTGCGCAGCGCCGCCTGCGGCAGTACCAGCGCGCGCGCACGGCGGGCGGTTTCCACTTCGACCGACAGCGTCATGTCCTCGCGCAGATAGGACGGGGCCTGCTCCAGCAGGGCAAACTTCACCTCGATGGCGCCGCGCTGCGCATCTACCGCAGGCGCAATGCTGAGCACGCGCGCGGCAAAGCGCTGGTCGGCAAACGCATCGGCCACCACGCTGGCGGGCTGGCCGACCTGCAACTGCTCCAGAAAACGCTCGTCCACCTGGGCCACCAGTTGCGTGGGCCCGGCCAGCGCCAGACTGAGCAGGGCCTTGCCCGGCTGCACGATCTGCCCCTGCTCTACGGCACGCAGCAGCACGCGTGCATCGGCGGGGGCACGCAGCGCGGTCTGTGCCAGCCGGGCCTGGGCCGCGGTGACGCCCGCGCGCGCCAACTCCAGTTGTGCCTGCGCCTGCACTACCTCGGTGCCCACATCGGCATTGGCCTGCACTTGGGCAGTAGCACTGCGCGCTTGGGCCTGGGCCACATCCACCGCACGGCGGGCCTCATCCAACTGGGCAGCGCTATAGAAGCCCTGCACCACCAGTTGCTGCGCGCGCACCAGCGTGGCCTGGGCAGCGCGCAGCTGGGCTTGGGCCTGGGCCTGGGCGGCCTCGGCGGCGCTTCTGCCGCTGCTGCGCAGACCGGCCAGGAGGGCCTGGGCTTGCTGGGCCGAGGCCTGGGCCTGGGCCAACGCAGCACGCAGTTCGTCGGATTCGAGCTGTACCAGCACATCACCCTGGCGCACCGGGGCGCCCTCGGTGACGCGCACAGCCTCGACCCGGCCCGTGATGGTGCTGCCCACGTCCACGCGCGAGAGGGTGGCAACGCGCGCAGAAAACTGCAACGTGCGCACCAGCGGGGCATAACGCACAGGCAGCGCATCGACCTGCGGGGCACGCAGCTGCCACACGGCAAACCCCGCCCCGGCAGCCAGCAGCAGGGCAGCGCCCCCGGCAACGGTTTTCCAGCGGCGGTGCATGCGGGGTTCAGCGGCTTGGTTCATGGGCGCGGTTCATGGGCGCGGATCAGGCAGCAAACAGGCCATCGGCAGCCTGCGGCGGCGTGACCCCCAGGTGGCGGTAGGCCGCCAGCGTGGCCACACGCCCGCGCTGGGTACGCTGCACATAACCTTGCTGGATCAGGTAGGGCTCGATCACGTCCTCGATGGTGCCGGACTCCTCGCCAATGCTGGCGGCAATGTTGTCCAGCCCGACCGGGCCGCCGTCAAAGCGGTGGATCAATGCCTCCAGAAACTTGCGGTCCATCACATCAAAGCCCTGCGGATCGACGTCCAGCATGGCCAGCGCGCGGTGGGCAATGTCCAGCGTGATGCGGCCACTGCCTTTGACGTCGGCATAGTCGCGCACCCGGCGCAAGAGCCGGTTGGCGATGCGCGGCGTGCCGCGCGAGCGCCGGGCCAGCTCAAAGCCGCCCTCTTCGTCCATGGGCGTGCCCAGCAGCCCGGCGCTGCGCGTGACGATGCGCGCCAGCTCCTCGGGCGTATAAAACTCCAGCCGCGCAACGATGCCGAAGCGGTCGCGCAGCGGGTTGGTCAGCATGCCCGCGCGCGTGGTGGCGCCCACCAGCGTGAACGGCTGCAAATCAAGCTTGATGGAGCGCGCTGCCGGGCCTTCGCCGATCATGATGTCGATCTGGTAGTCCTCCAGCGCGGGGTACAAAATCTCTTCGACCACGGGGCTGAGGCGGTGGATTTCGTCAATAAAGAGCACATCGTTGCGCTCCAGGTTGGTCAAGAGCGCGGCCAGGTCTTTGGGTTTTTCGAGCACGGGGCCGCTGGTCTGGCGCAGGTTCACGCCCAGCTCGGCGGCCACGATGTGGCTGAGCGTGGTCTTGCCCAGCCCGGGCGGGCCAAACAGCAGGACGTGGTCGAGCGCCTCGCCGCGCTTTTTGGCTGCGCCAATAAAAATTTCAAGCTGTTCGCGCGCTTTGGTCTGGCCTACGTACTCCTGCAACAGCTTGGGCCGCAGGGCGCGCTCTTGCGCTTCTTCCTGGGGCGATACAGGGGCAGCAGACACCACGCGCGGCGCAGGCGCGGGGGCAAAGTCGTCGGTGTGGATGCTCATGGTGGGTATTGTGGAGCAGGATCAATCGCTATTGAATCAATAGCTGCTAGCGCTGGTATTCATTGGGCTAAAGGCGGATTTGATTGGCAATCGATTGCACCTGTTGGCATAAGCCAGGCAAATCGCTCTGGATCGTCTTCCAGACGATTTCCAAATCCACTTTGTCGTAGCCGTGCGAAACGCGGTTGCGCATGGTGTACATGACCAACCAAGGAACGTGGTTGTGCTGGGCGGCAAACGCCGGGTCAACACGCAGGACGTTGTTCGCAGCCTCCCCGATGATCTCGATGTTGCGGATCACGGCGTCTTGCACGAGTTCACTGTTCAGGAATGCCGCCTCATCCATGTCCCGCGTATAGCGGTTGATGCGCTCGATGGCCTGGAGGATGTGGCCGAGGTAGTCCGGAACACGCCAGGCTTTGTTCATACCGGCACCGCTTCGGACAGAACCCGGCTGCGGAAGGCATCGGGCAAGGCCCGGGGCGTGAGCACATCGACGGACACGCCCAGAAGCCCTTGCAGCTCCACCTGAATGGCGGCCACGTCCATCAGCGTGGTGTCGGGCGTTGGGTCGATGAGGAGGTCGAGGTCGCTGCCGTCGGCGTCCTGGCCGCGCACCACGGAGCCAAACACCCGGGCATTGCGGGCGCGGTGGGACTCGACCACGCGCCGGATTGCGGCACGGTGCAGGGCCAAGGCTTCAGAGGGTTTCATGTCTGCTTCTCCCACA
This sequence comes from Simplicispira metamorpha, assembly GCF_004341365.1. Classification (GTDB taxonomy): domain Bacteria; phylum Pseudomonadota; class Gammaproteobacteria; order Burkholderiales; family Burkholderiaceae_C; genus Simplicispira; species Simplicispira metamorpha. The sequence continues at coordinate 62,481 of NZ_SLXH01000023.1, forward strand.
AAAATCCGGTGGCATGAAAATGCTATTGAATCAATAGCTGCTAGCGCTGGTATTCATTGGGCTAGAGGTCAATTTGGTCATGAATTCTGCACCGCAGGCGCGGCCCGGGGCTTGCGGCGCTTGGGGGCGGTGGTGACCGGTCAGGTCGGGGCGGGCTGAAACTATAGCCCGGCCTGTGTGCGATACAGGCGAATGGCGCGGGCGCACCAAGTTAAAGTGCGCACAGGCCTGCTACCCGCACCCATGCCATGAAACCAGCTCCCCCCCTCCACACCCGCGCCCTGCGCCTTGCCTGCCAGGCACTTTGTCTGGCAGGCCTGGCGCACAGCGCCACGGCCCAGGCCGCAGCAGCCACGCCCGCTGCACCGCCCGCCCCCCTGCGGCTGGACAGCCCGGAAGAGCGTGCCTTGCTGATAGAACGCATCAACGCCGCCCTGGAGCGCACCAACCAGAAGCACACCCCGCGCCCACGCGGGCGCGCCGCTGCGACCGCCGTGCGCACCATACCGTCGGTGACGGTACAAGTGCCCGCTGCCCCCAAACCGGCCCCGGTGCGTGCGCGCAAAAAGGGCAATGGCGCGGCAACGGCGGCGGCTGCCACCGCTGCGCTGGCAGCCACTGCAGCCATAGCCAACACTGCCGCAGACCAGGCCCAGCCCACAGACAGCGCACCGCCAGCCGATGCGGGTGCCCCCAATAGCGCGGCAATGCCCCCAACACCGGCACCGGCACCTGAACCCACGCCAGTGCAAGCGCAAACAGCAGCGACCCCGGCGCCCGCAGCACCAGCGGCCACCACCGCAGCATCCACGCCGGCACCCACAACCGCCCCCCCCGTGGTACAGCCCCCTGCTGCCAACGCGCTCAGCGCCAGCCGCCAGGAACTCATGGCCCGTGCCGCCGCCCTGGCCGCAGCGCTGGCCCCGACCCCCGCCCCGCCCCCTGCCGATCCAGCCACGGTGCCTTGGAGCTACCAGGGCGAGACCGGGCCACAGGCCTGGGGACAGCTGCATCCGGCCTTTGCCACCTGCGCCCAGGGCCAGCGCCAGTCGCCCTTGCACATCACCGCCGCCGACACCGTGGCAGGCCCAGCCGATCCACTGCGGCCCGGCGCACAAGTCTTCAGCGGCACCCTCATGCACACGGGCAAAGCGATTGAATTGGAGGTCGAAGGCATCCAGACGCTGGTGCTGCGCGGACGGCCCTGGCAACTGCACAGCGTGCAGTTTCACCACCCGGCAGAAGAAAAAATCCACCACCAGAACTTCCCCATGGCCACCGATCTGGTGTACCACGGGCCCGAGGGCCAGATGGCGGTGTTGTCGGTGCCCATGCAGCTGGGCACACCCAACCCGTTCTTGGCCAAAATCTGGACGCACATGCCCCTGGACAGGGCCGACAGCGTGCGCCTGCCACCGGGCCAGCTGCAAGTGCAAGAGCTGCTGCCGCGCGATCTGCGCTATTACCAGTACCTGGGCTCGCTCACTACACCGCCCTGCACCGAAGGGGTGCTGCGGCTGGTGCTGAAAACGCCTGTGAGCATCAGCCCCGAGCAACTGCGCCTGCTGGCGCGCCTGGCCCCTGCCAACGCGCGCCCGGCACAGGCCACCCACGGGCGCCTGGTGCGCGAGGCGCAGTAAACAGGGTTACGGCGCAGCCAAAGTACCAAAGCGCCGGGCATTGCACCCGGCGCCTGCCGCTATCAGTCGAGGCGCACGCCCACTTGCTTGATCACACGGCCCCACTTGTCGCGCTCGGTGCTGGAAAACGCGGCCATCTGCGCGGGCGTACCCGGCAGGGGCTCCACGCCCAGCGCTTGCAGGCGCGCTTTCACGGTGGTGGAGTTCAGTGCCGTTTGCAGCGCTTTGGCCAGTTGGCCCGTGAACTCGGCGGAGGTGCCCGTGGGCACCACCAGGCCTTGCCAAGCGTAGCCCTCAAAGCCTTTGATGCCTTGCTCGCTGATGGTGGCCACGTCGGGCATGGTGGAGACGCGCTGCGCGCTGGCCACGCCAATCGGTTTGACCTTTTTGCCGTTGATGAACGAATACGCCGTAGCGCTTTCCACCCACATGGCCGGAATCTGGCCGCCAATCACGTCCTGGATGGCAGGCGCCGCGCCCCGGTAAGGCACATGGGTGAGCTTGAGCTTGCTTTGCTCGCGGAACAACTCGCCCACCAGGTGGTGCGGGCTGCCCAGGCCTACCGAGCCCCAGTTCACGCCGTCAGCCTGCTGCTGCGACCAGGCCATGAACTCTTTGAGGTTGTTGGCGGGCACGCTGTTGGACACCACCAGAAACAGCGGAAAGCGCACCAGCATGCCCACGGGCTGGAAGTCTTTTTCTGCGTTGTAGGTCAGCTTGCTGAACAGCGTCGGGTTGGCCGCCAGCGTGGCGAAATCCGCCGTGAACATGATGTTGCCGTAGTCTTTGGAACGGGCCACATATTCCGCTGCAATGTTGGTGCCCGCGCCCGGCTTGTTGGTAACGATGATGGTGCGGTTGAGCGTTTTGGACATCGCGTCCGCAATGGTGCGCGCCACCACGTCCGAGCCGCCCCCGGCGGCGTAGCCCACCACCCACTCCAGGGGCTTGTCCTGGGCGCTGGCCAGGGACGATGCGGCGGCCAGTGCCAGCCCGAACAAGGAGGCAATGAAATTCTTACGGTGCATGGATGTGTCTCTGTCGTTATGTAAAAAAGGGGGCCGCCGCTCAGGCAGCCGCATGCGATGGCGCCACGGGCGTGATGGCCGCACGGCCCGCCAGCGAGGCCGACTCGGCAGCGGCGTTTTGGCCGCGTGCCAGTTGCAGCGCCTGTTGCAGCACGGCAGCGTCGCCGATGTGGTTGGCCAGCAACAGCACCAGGCGGGCATTCATGGCGTGGCTTTGTTCGGTGGTCAGGCCCAGGTGGGCGGTGATGAGTCCTTCGTAGAAATCATCGTAGGACGGCATATTGGGCTGGGTGTTGAGCATGGTGACAAACTCCTGGTTCATGCCGTGGCGGCAACGGTGGCGGTGGCCAAGGCGGCGCGCACGGCCGCTTCGGTGGGGGTGCGCCAGCGGGCGCACACATGCTGGTCGGGGCGGATCAGGTAGGCGGTGCCGCTCTGGCCATCCAGGCGCTGGGCGACCAGCCCCTGCACATCCTCGATGTCCTGGCCGATGGACAGCGCCTGGACATGGGGCAGGCCCTGCGCCCAGGCAGGCACCGGGCCAAACACCAGCAGCGTGAAGTCCATGCCCAGCTGGCGCAGCAGCCAGCCGCTGTGGCCGTTGCGGCGCACGGGCGCATCCAGCAGCACGGCGCCGGGCACCTGGGTGCCAGCAAAGCTGTCCGCATCGGGCGTATTCAGCGGCGATTGGTGCAGCACGGCGGGCACCGACAGGCGTCCGCTGTTGACAATGCGGCGCGCAAACGGGTGCTCGCGGGCCAAGTCCAGCGCGGCATCGCGGAACAGGCGGCTGATCTCGCTCTTGGGCGTGATGAAGTCGGTGGCGCGGGTGGAGTTGAGCAGGTTTTCGTCCGCAGCGTATTCACGCTCGGGGCCGTAGGTGGCCAGCAGCTCGGTGCCCGCGCGGCCCTTGAGCACCCAGTCGAGCTTCCAGGCCAGGTTGTCGGTGTCCTGCACGCCGCTGTTGGCGCCCCGGGCACCAAAGGGCGATACGCCGTGGGCGCAGTCACCGGCAAACAGCACGCGGCCATGCACAAAGCTGTCCATGCGCAGGCAGGCGAAGGTATAGACGCTGGCCCACTCCAGCGTGAACTCGGTGTCTTTGCCCAGCAGCGCCTGCACGCGCGGGATGATGTTCTCGGGCTTCTTTTCTTCTTCGGGGTCGGCATCCCAGCCCAACTGGAAGTCGATGCGCCACACGTCGTCGGGCTCGCGGTGCAACAGCACGCTTTGGCCAGGATGGAAGGGTGGGTCGAACCAGAACCAGCGCTCGGCGGGGAAGTCGGCCTTCATCTTCACGTCGGCAATCAGGAAGCGATCCTGGAAGATGCGGCCCTTGCTCTCCAGCCCCATCAGGCCGCGCATGGTCGAGCGTGCGCCATCGCAGGCAATCACCCAGTCGGCGTTGATCTGGTAGGGGCCGTCGGGCGTCTCGATGCTGAGCAGGGCGCCATCGCCGCGCGGGGCCACGCCGGTGACTTTGTTGTCCCAGCGCAGCTCAATGCCGGGCAGTTGCAGGCAGCGCTCGACCAGGTAGGCCTCGCAGTAGTACTGCTGCAAGTTGATGAAGGCGGGGCGCTCGTGGCCTTCTTCGGGCAGCAGGTTGAACTGGTACACCTCTTTGTCGTGGAAGAACACCTTGCCCAGGTTCCACGACACGCCTTTGTCCACCATGGGCTGGCCCACGCCCAGGCGATCCCAAATCTCCAAGGCGCGCTTGGAAAAGCACAGCGCCCGCGAGCCAATCGACAGGCGGTGGTCGTTGTCCAGCACCAGCACGCGGTGGCCGCGCTGGGCCATGTCGATCGCCATGCTCAGGCCCACGGGCCCGGCGCCCACCACCACGATGGGGTGCTGTGCGGGCTGCGCCGCGTCCTGGTCGGGCGAGCGGGTGTAGGCAAATTCAATGGCCTGTACCTCGGCACCGGTGCCGCGGAAGGGGTAGGAAGGGGTGTGGGCAGATGTCATGGTGTGCTGGTGGGCATGAAAAGTGGGGACAAAGCTGCGCCCAGCGGGCTGCGCACCCAGTGCGCGCCCGTCGGGAGGGGGAGAGGAAAAAATCAGCCGCTCAAGCGGCGGCTGGGCCAGGCCAGATCAGCCCTCGAGGGCCTGCCACATGGCCACATCGCGCTCGGCCGTCCAGATGCGCGGGTCGGGGAACTGCGTGGCCTCGTCGTAGGCGCGGGTCACGTCAAAGGGCATGCAGTGGTTGAAGATGACCCAGTGGCCGTACTTGGGCTGCAATTTGGCAAAGGTTTCTTCATAGACCTTGCGCAAGTCCTGGCCTGCGGCGGCACCGGCCTGCACGCTGGCATACACATCGCTGATGAACTCGCGTGTGCCTGCCAGGCCGGCTTGCACCTGCTCGGGCGTTTGCAGCGCGGCGCCACGGCCAGGCACCAGCTTTTCGGGTTGCAGGGCGGCAATGGCGTCCAGCGTTTGCGGCCAGTCTTTGAAGTAGGCGTCACCGGCGTAGGGCGTGGCATCAAACTCGACCAGATCGCCGCTGAACAGGATTTTTTCCTGGGGCAGCCAGACCACCGTGTCGCCCTTGGTGTGGCCCCGGCCCAGTTGCAGGATTTGCACTTCCAGCTTGCCCAGCCACAGGGTCATCTTGCCGGTGAAGGTGATGGTGGGCCAGGTCAGGCCCTCGGGCACGCTCTCGACGTTCTGGAACAGGCGCGGAAAGCGGCCAATCTCGCTGGCCTTGTCGAACTCGCCGCGCTCGACGATCAGGTCATAGGTGTCCTGGCTGGCAATGATGTGCTCGGGCTGGTAGGCGCTGGCGCCCAGCACGCGCACGGCGTGGTAGTGGCTCAGGGTGACGTACTTGATGGGCTTGTCGGTCACTTCGCGGATGCGGCGGATCACGTCCTGCGCCATCACCGGCGTGGCCTGGGTGTCGATGACCATCACGGCGTCGTCGCCAATGATGATGCCGGTGTTGGGGTCGCCCTCGGCGGTGTAGGCGTAGGCGTGCTCGGAGAGCTTGTCGAAGCTGACTTTTTTGACTTCCAGATCGGCGGCGGAGGCGAAGGTTTTGGTGCTCATGGGGTATCGGGGGGTAGCGTTAATTCGTAAATAACAAGTCAATTTGACTAATCACAATGAAGGATAGCGGAAAGTTCGTTTTAGTGAAACGAATTCGTTTAAGTGAAAACCCTTGCCCCTGCCGATACGGCCCCCGAGTCCACGGACAATCGGCCCATGGACATGCACAGCGAACACCCTTTTTCAGACCCGGCGCCCGATGGCGCGCCAGCGCGCTCCTCGCGCGGCATCCAGAGCGTGGAGGTGGGCGGCCAGCTGCTCAAGGCGCTGGTGCACACCGGGCGGCCCATGGCGCTCAAAGACTTGGCGGGCGCCGCCGGGATGACGGCCGCCAAAGCGCACCCGTACCTGGTCAGCTTTGGCAAGCTGGGCCTGATCGAACAAGACAGCGCCACCGGCCACTACGGCCTGGGCTCACTGGCCATGCAGCTGGGCCTGATCAGCCTGCAACAAAAAGACCCCGTGCGCATGGCCATTGCCGAGCTGCCCGGCCTGGCGCTGCGCGTGGGTGCGACGGTGGCGGTGTCGGTCTGGGGCAACCACGGCCCGACCATCATCCAGGTGGAACAAGGCCCTGCCGATGTGCATGTGACCATGCGCCACGGCACCACGGCCTCGGTGCGGCGCACGGCCAATGGCAAGGTGTTTGCCGCTTTCATGCCGCCTGCCAAGGTGCAGGAGGCCCTAGCCCACGATGGCGACGCCGACGCGCTCAACGACCCGCTGTTTGCCCAGGAGCTGCAAGCCATCCGGGACGAGGGCATCAGCGTGGTCAAAGACCGGCTGGTGGGCGGCATCTGCGCAGTGGCCGCGCCGGTGTTCGATGGCTTTGGCCGCCTGGTGCTGTGCTTGGTGGCCATCGGCCCGATTGCCACGCTGGACAGCAGTGTGCATGGCGAGCCCGCCCGGCACCTGCGCGAGACGGCCAGCGCCCTGTCACGCCGCCTGGGCGCGCCGGGCGACGCTCCAGCGCACGCGGGCTGATGCAATCGCTATTTTATTGATAGCTGCTTGCGCACGCCACGCAAGGGCCAGAGGCAGTTTTCACTATAAAGACAGCACAGGGCTACCGTGCCGGCGCCCGCAGCGCCAGCTTGATACCGTCGCTCACGCCCACATCGGCAGGCAGGGCCTTGAGAGCCGCAGCAATGCTTGCAGGCGCAAATTGGGGTCAGAGCCCTATGGTTTCTCAGACCAACGTGCGTGACGCAACAAAAAACGCAACTCGCACGGAATTTGATGGTCCCCTAACAACACGTCAAACAGCAAAACGCACCACAGGCCATTGGCATAAACCCGTCATCCTGCGGCACCGCAGCGTGGATATAGTGTTTTGCAGCGACCACCTCGAAAGAGGGGCGCTTTTACCATCCGATTTTGGATCCGCAAGCGTGTGACCAAGCGCAGCCTTACTTTCGAATCAAGGGGGGGCAAATTTTGAAAAAGAAATACTTTGTGGGGGCAGCGGGAGCATCGCTCGCGCTGTGGCTGGCCGCTTGCGGTGGCTCATCCACTTCAGACATCAGCGTCTTGCCCAAAGACACGCAAGAAAACGTGGCGCGCGTCCTGTGGCAAACCCAGTACGACGAGTCCAAAATCCCGGCAGATGTGCTGAAAAACCTCTACAGCCCCAAAAACCTGCCTGCCGCCCGGGGTGCCAGAACCCAAAAATGGTTGGATGACCTGATGGCCAACCCCGACAGCTGCTCGCCTGATTATTCAGACCGGTACAAAGCACTCAAAAACCACGCGGGCAGCCTGTCAGGTCAGCAGGCCTACGCCATCAACCTGCTGCTGGGGCCAGACAGCTCGCGTGGCTACCAAGAGATTCCGAGCCGCATCGATTTCTCCTTCCCAGCCGATGATGCGCCACAAAACCAGTACCAAGTGGGTTGGCACTTCTTTGTGGGCAGCGCCTATGCGCAAGACGGCGAGGAGTACGGCGTGCAGATGATGTTCTGGCACTACGCCATGCTGCCCCCGGCGATGGCAAAAGCCGCCGGCCTGTCTGACCTGGAAAACCAGGCGCTGGAGCTGCATTTGGCCGTGACCCGCGCGGACGGCCGCCACTACCGCGCCAAGCCGTATGTGGTCACCGGCACCACCGGTCTGGTGCAGTTCAGCGAGGCGCCGTTTCACTATGTGCAGGGCAAAAACTACATGCGCTCGCGCCAGAAAGACAGCCTGTTCCCCATCGACCTGCGCGCCTGGGGCCAAGACGAAGCGGGCAGCAAACCCGTGGACATTGGGCTCAACATTGGCCTGAGCCAAACCAAGGGCTATGTGCTCAACGGCGACCACGGCCTGAGCCCAGCCTGCGGTGGTGTGGGCACGCTGTACTACTCGGTGCCCAATTTGCGCATCACCGATGGCAGTTGGCTGGAGGTGGACGGCAAGAAAGTGCAGTTGGCCAGTGGCAAATTCTGGTACGACCACCAGTACGGCACGGGCATGCTCCCGGAAGGCAACCCGCGCAGCGCGTTGGTGCGTGCGTACAGCAACGTCAATCCGTTCAAGCAACCGGCCAACCCCGGTGGCTGGGACTGGCTGATGCTGCAATTTGACGACAACACCGAAATGGGTCTGGCGGCACTGCACACGGCCCAGAACGCAGCGTTCTACCAGCAAACCGGCCCCAACCCGCCGGGCACGATGACAGCACCAGTCAATGGCCTGTTCATCGATGAAAAAGGCGAAACGCACCCGGTCACAGGCCAGGCGCAGGTGTCCGAATGGACGCGCAGCACGGTGAGCTACGCGCCCTACGACGTGACCCAGGCCTGGTATCCCAACGGCGTCAAGCTCGTCTTTGATGACAACCCGCGAATCCCTGCGGCGCGCCGGGTGGTTCACATGGATCCCATCGTGAAAACCGGGCAACAGGGCTGGTTCGCCATGGGCTTGCAGTATTCCGAAGGGGCGGTGTACCTGAAGAATGCCCAGGGCGACAAAGTGGGGCGTGGCTTCTTGGAGTCCACCGGCTATGCCAATGGCAATAAGCAAATGCTCAAGCTTGCGGGTATTCCTGCCACCAGCGAAATGCTGGGGCTGCTGGAAAAGCGCAAGCTCAACCCCAGCCAACAAGCAGCCTGTGAAGCCTTATTGGAAAAAAACGCAGCGCAAGTGCTGGAAGAAATCGCACAGTGCAAGGGTATTTGAGGTGCGCCTGCTGCCAGCCAAAAATCGGTGGCAGCGCGCGTAAAACACTGCGGCGATAAAAGCTGGCAGCAGGCAGAACTACTGAATTGATAGCTGCTTGCGCTCGCCACGCAAGGGCCAGAGGCAGTTTTCACTGTAAAAACAGCGCACGGCTACCGTGCCAGCGCCCGCAGCGCCAGCTTGATACCGTCGCTCACGCCCACATCGGCAGGCAGCGCCTTGAGGGCAGCGGCGGCATCCTTGTCGCTGTAACCCAGCGCCAGCAGCGCTTGCAGGATGTCGGCCTGCTGGGCCGTGCTGGCGTGGGCATGGGCGCTGCCCAGGTCGGCGCCCAGCTTGCCCTTGAGTTCCAGCAGCAGGCGCTCGGCGGTTTTCTTGCCGATGCCGGGCACCTTGACCAGGCGGCCGGTTTCCTGCGCCGTGATCGCCTGCGCCAGCTCCTGCACGCCCAGCCCGCTCAATACGCCCAGCGCCATGCGCGGGCCCACGCCCGTCACCTTGATGAGCTGGCGAAAGGCGTCGCGCTCGGGCGCGGTGGCAAAACCATAGAGCAGCTGTGCATCCTCGCGCACGACAAAATGCGTCAGCAAAGTGACCGGCTCGCCCAGGCCGGGCAGATGGTAGAAAGTGCCCATGGGCACATCCACCTCGTAGCCCACGCCGTGGCAGTCGATCAGCACCTGGGGCGGGTTTTTGGCGGCCAGGGTGCCTTGGAGTCGTCCGATCATGGTGTTCCTTCCAAAGAATATTTTTCAAAAATGATAGCTGGTAGCGCCCTGTGCATCTGCGCTGGCGCCTGTTTTGGCTATGGCCTACCATAGCAGCTCCCATCCACCCACCCGAGTGCCGCCATGTCTGCCCCGCCCCAAAGCCAATCCGCCTTGACCGCCGATGACTACCTGGCCTGGGAGGCCACCCAGCCCGAGCGCCACGAGTTTGTCGATGGCGAAACCTTTGCCATGGCCGGCGCCGAAGACCGCCACGTGACCGTGACGCTGAACATCGCCATGGCCCTGCGCCAGCACCTGCGCGGCACGCCGTGTCGCACCTTCATGGCCGACATGAAAGTGCAGGCGCAGGCCGACAGCAGCTACTTCTACCCCGACGTGGTCGTCACGTGCAGCGCCGCCGACGCCGACAGCCGCCTGGTCAAGCGCGAGCCCCGGTTGATTGTGGAAGTGCTCTCGCCCGGCACCGAGGCCTACGACCGCGGCGAAAAATTCCAGCGCTACCGCCACATTGCCAGCCTGGAGGAATACGCGCTGGTCGATATCGAACACCGCCGCGTTGATGTGTTCCGCAAGCTGCCTGAGGGCCTATGGGTACTGCACCCCTTCGATGCCACCACACCGGCCACCTTCGCCAGCGTCGATCTGACCCTGGACGCCGACACGCTCTACGCCGAAATATGACACCGGGGTCAGTGGGGGCAACGCCCCCCGCACTGGCCAGCGGGCATCTGCGGTACGCTGCGGCCATGGCCTGCGCTGGCCATCTTCTTTGCATTCCCCTGACTCCACCCTTCACGGACAACACCGCGTGATCCTGCGCCACACCTTCATCCCCCACAACAACACCCGCCTGGCCAACCTGTGCGGCCCGGCCGATGCCCACCTGCGCACCATCGAGGCAGCGCTGCAAGTGAACATTGCCCACCGGCACGAGCAATTCAAGGTCGATGGCCCCAAAGCGCGCGCCACGCAGGCCATGGAAGTGCTGCAAGCGGTCTATGAAATGGCCGAGCGCCCCATCAGCGAAGCGCACCTGCAACTCATGCTGGTGGGCGACAGCGCCCTGGCCGCCGACACCGAGGGCAGCCCCGCGCCCCTGAGCACCCGCCGCGCCGACCTGCGCGCGCGCACCCCCACCCAGGCCATGTACCTGGAGAACATCGCCACGCACGACATCACCTTCGGCATCGGCCCCGCAGGCACCGGCAAAACCTACCTGGCGGTGGCCTGCGCCGTCGATGCGCTCGAGCGCAGCAGCGTGCAGCGCATTGTGCTGACGCGCCCGGCGGTAGAGGCTGGCGAGCGCCTGGGCTTTTTGCCGGGCGACCTGGCGCAAAAGGTCGATCCCTACCTGCGCCCGCTGTACGACGCGCTCTACGAGCTGATGGGCTACGACAAGGTGCAAAAAGCCTTCGAGCGCAACCAGCTGGAGATTGCACCGCTGGCCTTCATGCGCGGGCGCACGCTGAACAACGCTTTCGTCATCCTCGACGAAGCGCAAAACACCACGCCCGAGCAGATGAAGATGTTTTTGACGCGCATCGGCTTTGGCGCCAAGGCCGTGGTCACCGGCGACGTCAGCCAGATCGACCTGCCCAAAGGCGCCTTGAGCGGCCTGATTGAAGCCGAGCGGGTATTGAAGCGCGTCAAGGGCATTGCAGTGACGCGCTTTACCAGCGCTGATGTGGTGCGCCACCCGCTGGTGGCGCGCATCGTCGATGCCTACGACGCAGCAGGCCGCCCGGCACCCGTGCGCCGGCGCAGCGCAGACTGATGCACAGCGGGCTATAGCAGCCAAAAACACCTCAAAAATTTACCACCGCCATGCCCCTGCAAACCCTCACCCTGTCGTTGCAATTTGCCCGCTTTGACGGCGCTGCCGAGCACCGCGCCGCCCTGCCCCGCCACAAGGTAGCGCGCTGGATACGCCATGCCCTGGCGCTGGACGCCGAGATCACCGTGCGCATCGTCGGTGAGAACGAGGGCCGCCAGCTCAACCGCGACTACCGCCAGAAAGACTACGCCACCAACGTGCTCACCTTCGACTACGCGCAAGAGCCCGTGGTCAGCGCCGATTTGGTGCTGTGCGCCCCCGTGGTCGCGCGCGAAGCCGCCGAGCAAAACAAAACGCTGGCCGAGCACTACGCCCACCTGCTGGTTCACGGCACCCTGCACGCCCAGGGCTGGGACCACGAAACCAGCGAGCAGGATGCGCAAGAGATGGAAGCCTACGAAACCGACATCCTGCGCGGCCTGGGCTTTGCCGACCCCTACGCCGCCTGAGCACCCGGGTTTGCAACGGCATTGCCCCTTTCACGGCAAAGCAATGCAACCCTAAACGGGCGTAATCAATCCGATTTTTGGAGTGATTTGCACCTAACATGCCTATAACTTACCCCGGGCCACCACCCGTTTGACTTTGATGTAGCCATGTTCGACACCGCCTTGCTCCTTGCCGCCGCCTTTGTGGCGGGCGCCCTCAACGCCGTGGCCGGGGGCGGCAGCTTTTTGACGCTGCCCGCCCTGGTCTTTACCGGCGTGCCGCCCGTGGTGGCCAACGCCACCGGCACCGTGGCCCTGCTGCCGGGCTACATGGCGGGCGCCTGGGGTTTGCGGCAAGACACAGAGCCGCCGCCGGGCTTGACGATGCGGCGGCTGATGGTGCTGTCGCTGGTGGGCGGCGCAGCGGGCGCGGCGCTGCTGCTGGTTACGCCCGATGCCACCTTCCGCCGCGTCGTGCCCTGGCTGCTGCTGGTGGCCACGGCACTGTTTGCCTTCGGGCCGCAACTGCGCGCGCGGCTGGCGGGCGGCCAGCCCTCTGCGGCCCGCGCCACCGTGGGCGTGCTGGCCGTGGCCTGCTACGGCGGCTATTTCAACGGCGGGCTGGGCATTTTGCTGCTGGCCTTGCTGGGCCTGCTGGGGCAAACCAACCTCCTGGCCATGAACGGCCTGAAAAACGGCGTCTCGGCCCTGCTCACGGCCATTGCCGTGGTCATTTACGCGGCGGGCGGCATCGTGCAGTGGCCGCAAGCGCTGCTGATGATGGTGGCCGCCACGGCAGGCGGCTACGGCGGCGCCCGCGTGGCCCGGCGCATCCCCGCGCCCTGGCTGCGCGGCGGCATCGTACTGACGGGGCTGGTGATGGCGGCGGTGTTTTTTCAACGGCAATAAGGCGGCGGCGCGGTGGGCGGCAGCGGGCAGCTGAATACCCCGGGCCTTGGGGTACGATGGCCCTGGCTGTTACAAGAATTTACCAGGAGACTGACCTTGACTCTGAAAAACAAAATGTTTTCCAACATTGCCCAGAACGCAAAGCCTTTTGCTTTGTGCGCTGCGTTGCTTATCGCTCCTGTCGCCGGGCACAGCCAGGCCCACCCCACCACCGAACTGGGCTCAGGCGTTCAATATGAATTGATATCGCACTGGAGCAAAGAAAAGCTCAACGAGATACTGAAAACAGATTTTCCAAAGTTTTCTGGTGTTCCCGTCAATTATGGCCAGGCAAACAACGGCATCAAACTCTACCGGGTGACATACAGGTCGGTCATTCCTGAGCGGGCCAACAAATCCATCCAGACCAGCGGCCTGGTGGCTATTCCAGACAACGCAGAAACCCTGAAAAACCGCGCCCTTCCGGTACTGTCGTACCAGCATGGCACGGTGTATGGAAAAAACGAAGTACCCTCCGTTCCAAACGAATCGCCCGAAACACAGCTGATGCTGGCGCAATTTGGCGGACAGGGTTATGTGGTGATTGGCGCCGATTATTTTGGCATGGGCAGCGCCCCTGAACCCGAAGGCTACATGGTCAAGGCCAGCCACCAGCAGGCCAGTTATGACATGCTTTTGGCAAGCCAGTCTGTGCTGAACCACCTGAAAGTCAACACCAACCAGTTGTTTCTCTCAGAACGTGTTCAAAGTCTTCCGGGATCATGAGAAGCTCGGGAAATGAGAAAGAGCTATCCAAGCGACATCAGCCATACACAATTCGAAGTCAT
>NZ_SLXH01000024.1 GCF_004341365.1 Simplicispira metamorpha
TGATGACTTCGAATTGTGTATGGCTGATGTCGCTTGGATAGCTCTTTCTCATTTCCCGAGCTTCTCATGATCCCGGAAGACTTTGAACACGTTCTAAGGCCAGCACATGGCCAAACGACCGCTGCGCAAGACCAACCGCACCGTGCTCGTCGTGGTGGAAGGGGAGACGGAAGAAGCTTTTGTCGGCCATCTCAAAAGCCTCTACTACCGCCGAGGGATGCAACTGTCCGTCAGCATCCGCAATGCCCACGGGCATGGCCCGCAAGGGGTGATTGACAAGCTGAAGTCGGTGGCGCAGACAGCCGACTTTGACCATCGGATTGCCGTGCTGGACGCCGATATTCCGCTCACGGCGGCAGAACAACAGTGGTTACAAAGCGCACAGGTCGAAACCATCGTTTCTGTGCCCGCCATTGAGGCGACCTTGCTGGCGATTCTTGGCAAGCGCGCACCAACTGCCACCAACTTGTGCAAGAACGCGCTGCAAAAGCAGGCGCCGGGAGATACGACAGAGGCCCGCTATTACGAGAAGCACTTCCAGCTCAGTTCCCTGGAGAAGGCGCGCAGCAAGGTACAGGTTCTTGACGCATTGATAGTGGCAGTCAGTACAGAGTAGGTCAGAACCGCCCCACTACCCCCGCGCCCGCGCCGCGTCATACAAGCCCTGCACCTTGGGCACGTTCTGCTCCAGCTCGCGGATGCGCTGGGGACCACTGGGGTGGGTCGATAAAAACGCCAGCCCGCTTTTGCCGCCGCTGGCCTCGCCCATCTTGCGCCACAGGCTCACGGCGGCGGCGGGGTGGTACCCGGCGCGCGCAGCCAGCTCCAGGCCCACCAGATCGGCATCGCTCTCGTCGCTGCGGCTGAATTGCAGCGTCAAAAGTTGTCCGCCCAGGTTGGCCGCCAGGTGGCCCAGGTCGCCCAGCCCCAGCAGCTGTGCGCCCAGGCGCAGGCCCAGGTTGGTGGCCTGGGTTTTGGCGATGCGCTCGCGGGCGTGCTCGCGCAGGGCGTGGGCCATTTCGTGGCCCATGACCATGGCGGCTTCGTCATCGGTCAGGCGCAGTTTGTCGAGGATGCCGGTGTAGAACACGATCTTGCCGCCGGGCATGCAAAAGGCGTTGATCTGCGGGCTGCCAATCAGGTTGACCTCCCAGCGCCAGTCGCGCACGCGGGGGTTCCAGGGCGCAGCAAACGGCACCAGGCGCTGGGCGATGGCGCGCAGGCGCTGCAACTGCGGGTGGTTGGCAGGGGCCAGGGCCTTTTGCGCGCGGGCCTGCTCCAGCATCTGGCTGTATTGCTGGGTGGCGGCGCCCTCCAGCGTCTCGGCGGGCACCAGACGGCGCATGACCGAGGCCGCGCCCACATCCACCTGCGCCAGCGCGGGCGCAGCGGCCAGCGCACCGGCACTGAGCACAAAAGCGCGGCGCGCCGACCAGGGGCCGCGCGCGGCCATATCGGCGGCCACGGCAGAGGTGGCGCCGCCGCGCGCCAGGCAGGTGGTGGCGTCGGCGGCTGCACCAGTGGCGATCAAGGGGCGGGGGCAAAACAGGCACATGGGCCAATAATAGGCAAAAAGGATGCCTTCCATGCCAGACCATTCCGCCAGCGCAGCCTCTGCCGCCGCTGCCACGGCCACCAGCCCCCTGCCGACCTCCACCACATCCACCGCCGCCCCCCACCCCCGCCCGCCCTGGCGCCAGACGCTGCGCGTGTACCTGGAGCCCGCCAGCCTGCGCATGCTGACGCTGGGCTTTGCCGCCGGGTTGCCGCTGCTGCTGGTGCTGGGCACGCTGTCGTTCTGGCTGCGCGAGGCGGGCATTGACCGCACCACCATCGGCTACCTGAGCTGGGTGGGGCTGGCCTACGCCTTCAAGTGGGTCTGGTCGCCGCTGGTCGATCGCATGCCGCTGCCGCTGCTCACGCGCTGGCTGGGGCGGCGGCGCAGCTGGCTGCTGCTGTCGCAGCTGGCCATCATGGCGGGGCTGGCGGGCATGGCTTTCAACGACCCCCGGGTGGCGCTGGCGCCGGTGGTGTGGTGTGCGCTGGCCGTGGCGTTTGGCTCGGCCACGCAAGACATCGCGCTGGATGCGTTTCGCATCGAATCGGCCGACACCGACCACCAGGCCGCCCTGGCCGCCACCTACCAGACGGGCTACCGCCTGGCCATGATCTGGGCCGGTGCGGGCGTGCTGTGGGTGGCGGCGCGGGCCGAAGTGAGCGGCGCCAGCGGCTACCAGCACGGCGCCTGGCAAACGGCCTACCTGATCATGGCCGCCTCCATGCTGGTGGGCACGCTCACCGTGCTGCTGTCCAAAGAGCCCGTGCAGCGCCCGCTGGCGCCGTCGCGCAACCTGATGGAGTGGCTGCGCGGCGCGCTGATTGATCCGTTTGCCGACTTTTTGACGCGCTACCGCTGGCAGGCCGTGCTCATCCTGGCGCTGATTGCGGTGTACCGCATCAGCGATGTGGTGATGGGCATCATGGCCAACCCGTTTTATGTGGACATGGGCTACACCAAGGACGAAGTGGCCGCCGTCACCAAGGTGTATGGCGTGGTCATGACGCTGGTGGGCGCCTTTGTGGGCGGGGCGCTGGCCATGCGCCTGGGCGTGATGCGCGTGCTGATGCTGGGCGCCGTGCTCAGCGCGGCCAGCAACCTGCTGTTTGCCTGGCTGGGCACGCGCGGCCACGATGTGACGGGGCTGATCTTTGTCATCTCTGCCGACAACCTGGCCGGGGGCATCGCCTCAGCGGCGTTCATCGCCTATCTGTCGGGGCTGACCAATGTGCAGTACTCGGCCACGCAGTACGCGCTGTTCAGCTCCATGATGCTGCTGCTGCCCAAATGGCTGGCGGGTTTCTCCGGGCGCTTTGTCGACGCCTACGGCTACCCCGAGTTTTTTATCAGCACCGCCTTGCTGGGCCTGCCGGTGCTGGTGCTGGTGGCGGTGGTTTCCAGAATGAAATCAGCCCCTAAGCCTTGATGAGTGTGCGCTAACAGCTATGATTTTTGGAGTAAACCAGCGGCACAGTCACCGTGCCAGCGCCGCTGGTTTACCCCAGCTTTACGGCCACTTCAACGCTGCGAGATGCGCAGGTGCCACCATCGGGTCGGCACAGCACCTTCGCTGGGTGATCTTGCCCCCTTCTCTTGACCATTTGGGCCTGCCATGACCGCACAACTGCTGATGATTGAAGACGACACCCGCCTGGCGCAGATGGTGGGCGAATACCTGGGCCAGTCGGGCATGCAGGTGGCGCACTGCGGCGATGGGGGCAGCGGCCTGGCGCAGTTGCAGAGCCAGGGCGGCGCGCCGCTGCCCGATCTGGTCATCCTGGATTTGATGCTGCCCGACATGGACGGGCTGGACGTGTGCCGCCGCATCCGCGCCCTGCCCGGCCCGGCGGCGCGCGTGCCGGTGCTGATGCTCACGGCCAAGGGCGACCCCATGGACCGCATCATCGGCCTGGAACTCGGCGCCGACGACTACCTGCCCAAACCCTTTGAGCCGCGCGAGCTGCTGGCGCGCATCCGCGCCATCCTGCGCCGGCGCGAGGGCGGCCCCGCCCCGGCCGCCCAGCTGATGCGCTTTGGCACGCTGGAGATTGACCGCGACGCGCGCACCGTCACCGTGGCGGGCCAGCCCGCTGAACTAACCTCTTACCAATTCGACCTGCTGGTGGCCATGGCCGAGCGCGCGGGCCGCGTGCTCACGCGCGACCAGATCATGGAGGCCGTGCGTGGGCGCGAGCTGGAGGCCTTTGACCGCTCCATCGACGTCCACATGGGCCGCATCCGCGCCGCCATCGAGCAGGACGCCAAAAACCCGCGCCGCATCCTCACCGTGCGCGGCGTGGGCTACGTGTTTGCCAAGCAGCAGGATTGACGTGACACAACCCCCTGTGGCGCTGCGCGCCTCCGTACTGCCACCAGAGGCGGCGGCCCTTGCATGGCGGCCCTGGCGGGGGCTGCGCCAGCTGCACCTGCCCAATTTTCAGGGCGCAGGGCATGGCGATGTTTGATCTTTTCTCGCGCCGCCTGTACCTGCGCATCTGGCTGGCGGTGGTGGGCGGCGTGGCCGTGCTGACGCTGGTGGTGGGCTGGGCCTGGCGCATTGCCGCCGAACAAAACGCCCAGCAGGCGGCCACACCACCGCCGCGCGAAATCGTGCTGCGCGACGCCCAGGGCCAGCCCCTGGTGGCCGGGCTGGCCACGCGCGTGCCCGGCCCACCCGGCGAGGGGCTGGAGCTGCGCATCGAGGCCCCCGACGGCCAGACCTACCGCTTGCAAATGGCCCCGCGCCCGCCGCGCAGCGAGCGCCCCGGCGGCGGCCCGGGACACCGCGCCGATGCCGCCTTCTGGACACGCCCGCCCTTTGGTTTTGTCTGGATGCTGGGCCTGGTCGGGCTGGCCGTGGCGGTGGGCGTGTTCCCCATCATCCGGCGCCTGTTCTCGCGCCTGGAGGTGCTGCAACGCAGCGTGCAGCGCTTTGGCGAAGGCGACCTGGCCGCGCGCGTGCCCGTGCAAGGCCACGATGAAGTGGCTGACCTGTCGCGCCAGTTCAACGCAGCGGCGGCGCGCATCGAGGCGCTGGTGCAGTCGCACAAATCGCTGCTGGCCAACGCCTCGCACGAGCTGCGCTCGCCGCTGACGCGCATCCGCATGGGGCTGGAACTCATGGGCGGCGAGCAGCCCTCGGCCAACTTTCGCGCCGAAATTTTGCGCAACATTGCCGAACTCGACCAGCTGGTGGACGAGATTTTGCTGGCCAGCCGCCTGGATGCGCGCGAGGCCGATGTGGGCACCATCGAACTGGTGGACTTGGTGGGCCTGGCCGCCGAAGAATGCGCCCGCGTCGATGCCGACCTGGACGCCAGCGCCGACGCGCTGGAGGTGGCGGGTGTAGCCAAGCTCTTGCGCAGGGCGCTGCGCAACCTGCTGGAAAACGCCCGCCGCTACAGCCAGGGCGACATCACCGTGGCCCTGCGCCGCAGCGGCGCCCTGGCCGAAGTGCGCGTGTACGACCACGGTCCCGGCGTGCCCGAGGCCCTGCGCGAGCGCATTTTTGAGCCGTTTTACCGCCTGCCCGGCGCCAGCGAGCGCGCCGGTGGCGTGGGCCTGGGGCTGGCGCTGGTGCGCTCGATTGCGCAGCGCCACGGCGGCAGCGTGCACTGCGAAGACCGCGAAGGCGGCGGCGCCTGTTTTGTGCTGCGGCTGCCATTGCAGGCGGGGGCAGCGCCATTGCCGCCAGCATCCACTTCCATATAAGCCAAAACAGCCCCTGAGGCTTATGCAATAAGCGCAAGCAGCTATTATTTTTATAGCTTTTTTGCCACACCCTCTGGCGGAATCAGGCCCAGACAAGCGCGCAGCGCTGCCAGCGCTGGAGAGCAGCCATCGCTGTGGCTGACCAGCCAGGTGGTCTGGCGCGCATAGACCGGGGGCAAGTCGTGAACCACCACAGCGCTGGTATCGCACAGCGCCAGCACCGAGCGCGGCAGCAACCCGACGCCCATGCCAGCGGCCACGGAAGCCAGCAGCGCGTGGTAAGAACCAATCTCCACCACCGCGCCCCACCTTTGCGCCTGCGCCGCGCCCCAGGCCTGGGCCACGGCACGGTAGGCGCAACCGGCACTGAACGTGACCAGGGCGTGCTGGCCCCCGGCATGCAGGGGCGCCACCTGCACCAACTCTTCTTCAAAAACAGCCTGCCAGTGCAGCGTGGACGGAGGGTGCTGCGGGCCTGCCACCAGCACTGCATCGAAATCACCGCGCGCCAGCCCGTCCAGCAAGGCCGCGCTGGTGCCCGTGCGCAACACCAGTTGCAGGCGCGGGCAGCTCTGGCGCAGTTGCACCAGCGGCAGGGGCAGGCGCGCGGCAGCGGTGCTCTCCATGGCGCCCAGGCGCAGCAATCCGGCCCCGGCGCCCGGCGCCAATTCCGCGCGCAGGCGATCCATATCGCGCACCAGCGCGGCGCTGCGCTCGTACAGGTGGCGCCCCTCGGGTGTCAGGCGCAGGTGCTTGCCTGTGCGCTCGAACAACGCGCTGCCCAGCCGCTGCTCTAGCGCCGCCAACCGCGCCGACACACTCGACTGCACGCGGTGCAGGTGCCTGGCCGCCGCCGTGACACCGCCGTGATCGACCACCGCGCGAAAGGTTTGCAAATCGACAAAATCCACCAAAACCCTCCCAATCCATCGGCTACAGCGATGGAAACCATCCATCTTATGCGTTGGACACGCCCGCAGGGCACCAAGACAATGGCCTCCATGACACACCTTCAACACTCCCGTTTTTCTGCCCGTTTTGGCCTGACCACCCCGGTGGCACTGGCCCCCATGGCCCTGGCCTCCGGTGGCGCGCTGGCGGCAGCCTGCGCCCGCGCCGGTGCCCTGGGGCTGGTGGGCGGCGGCTATGGCGACCTGGCCTGGACGCAGCGCGAATACCAGCTGGCACTGCAAGCCGCCGACACTGGCCGCATCGGCTGCGGCTTCATCACCTGGAAGCTCGACGAGGATGCCTCGGCCCTCGACTGGGTGCTGGACTTGCCCGCCGCGCAGCGCCCGCGCGCGGTGATGCTCTCGTTTGGCGACCCGCGCCCCTACGGCGCACGCATTGCCGCCAGCGGCGCGGCGCTGATCTGCCAGGTGCAGTGCATGGCACAAGTACCGCAGGCGATAGAGGCCGGGGCCAGCGCCATCGTGGCGCAAGGCGCCGAAGCAGGTGGCCACGGCATGGATGCGCTCCATGGCCGCGCCACGCTCACCTTCGTGCCCGAGCTGGCCGACTGGCTGGCCGCGCACAGCCCCGACACCCTGCTGCTGGCCGCTGGCGGCATTGCCGATGGCCGCACGCTGGCGGCGGCGCTGGTGCTGGGCGCTGATGGCGTGCTGGTCGGATCGCGCCTGTGGGCCACGCAAGAGAGCCTGGCACCGGCAGGCGCCAAGGCGCTGGCCGTGCAAACCGATGGCGATGGCACGGCACGCACGGCCATTTTTGACATCCTGCGGCGCAAGAACTGGCCCGCGCCCTACGACTTCCGCGCCATCCGCAACCCGCTGCACCGACAGTGGGAGGGCCGCATCGACGCCCTGCGCGCTGCCCCCGAGGAGGCGCGCGCTGCCTACGATGCGGGCGTGGCAGCGGGTGATTTCAGCGCCGCCCACGCCACCGCAGGCGAGGCCGTGGGCCTGATCCACGATCTGCCCGGCGCCGCCGAGCTGATCGCCCGCATGGACGCGCAGGCCCGGGCACGGCTGGCGCCGCGTTGAGGCTCAGGTACGCAGGCGGCCCCGGTCTGGCGCATGGGCGCAGGGCGCGTACAGCGCCGCAAACACCAGCATCACCATGAACAAATAGAACATGTTGCCGCTGTTGTGCGCCAGAAAAGCCTGCGTCAGGCCAAAGCCCAGGTAGAGCACGGGCAGCGCCAGCCCCACCAGGCGCAGCGCCAGTGCGGTGCCTTCAGGGCGATGCAAGTCAGCCGCCAGGCGCCGCCGGGTGGGCCAGAAAATGGCCCACGGCACGGCATACAGCACCAGCAAAGCGAGCACACCGGGCAGGCCGCGCTTGGCAAACAAGTCCAGCGCTTCGTTGTGGCCGTGGTCAAACTGCAATACGAAGGGATGGGCCTGTCCTGCGGCCACGCGGCGCTGTTTTTCCAGGACATAGCCGGTGCGGCCCCAGCCCGTCCAGGGCTTGTCCCAACCCATGGCCCACGCCAGACGCCAGTGGTCCAGGCGCTGGCCTACGGATGAGCCGGCCTGACCATGGCGGGCGTAATCAAGCACCTCGGCGCGCGCGGTGCCCCAGCGCTGCGACAGCTCGGGGCCTTGCAGCACCAGCGCAGCCGCAGCGGCCAGCGCGCACAAACCAGCGGCGCGCCACAGCGTGCGCCGGTGTCCCCAGCGCCACAGCAGCGCCAGCCACAGCGGCAAACTCAGGCCCAGCGCCAGCCAGCCGCCACGCGACATGGACAGCAACGAGCCCAGCAGCCCCAGCAACAGGCCCAGAGCCAATCCAGCCACGGCCCAGCGGCGCAGTACCCCGCCCATAGCGCACAACACCAGGCCACACATCACACCCAGCGCCAGGCTGAGGTTGCCGTATTGGATGGCGTTGGTGAAACCAGCCACGCGGCCCACGCCCAGCACATCGGCCTGGTACAAGGCCAGCAACCCGCTGCCCGTGGCGCCCACCGCCAGCCCCCACCACAGCGCGCGCGCAGGGGGCGGATACACCAGCAAGTAAAACAGACAAGGTACCGCCAGCAGGTATTTGCTGGCGCGGTCAAGGTGGCGCAGGCCGTGGCCAGCGTCCACGTCCAGCGCCCACACCAGCCCCATCAGGGTGATGGCAGCGACCAGTGCCCAAGCGCCTGTACGGGCCGCACCTGCGGGGCGGCGCCACCAGGCGGGCACCGTGGCCAGGCTGCACAACAGCAGCAGCACCGCGCCCCAGGAGTAGCCCGACGGCAACCACAGCGCCAGCCCCGGCACCATGAAGGCGGCCACAGCGGTGAGCTGAGGCCAGAAAAGCGGATGGGCTTTCAACGGCCCGCCCGATCCGTGAGCGTATCGCGGTCATAAAACAACACCGCATACCGGAAAAATGCTTCCAGACCAATGAACAGGCAGTACAAAAAGCCCGCACCGCCGCACAAAAAACCCAGGCGCAGCACATACATGCGCAAGAACATCACCCCCCCGGCGAGCAAGCCGCGCAGCACGCCGCCGCGCTGGCCCTGTGCTGCGCGCTTGGCAGCGCCCAGCAGGGCGTATTGGGTCATTTTTTCAAGGCTGGTGCGCACACTGTCGCGGGCATGGTGCAACAGCGGCGTCTGCATGACACGGCGGGGGATATCGGGGTTGGCCAGCACGGCTTCTTCATGCACGACGCCCGTCCAGCCCAGAATCTGGTCACGGCGAAACAGGCGCGCGACTTTGGTGTGGGCGCGCAAATAGCGCAGCTCACGGCCATAGGCCACCATGCGCCAGCGGATTTGCCACACCGCCGTCGAACCCGAACGCACAATGGCCTGCAACTCTTGCTGGAATGCGCTCGACATCACCTCGTCGGCATCGAGAAAAAAAACGTAATCGGTGTTGGCGTAGGCCAGCTGGCGCATGCGCTGCACAGCAAAACCTTGCCAGTCGGCGTGGACAAAGACTTCGGCGCCGATGGCGCGCGCACGCTCTATGGTGTCATCGGTGCTGCCACTGTCGACCACGACCAGGCGGTCGGCAAAGGCAGCGCTGCGCAGGCACGCCTCAATGCGGCGCGCCTCGTTGTGCGTCAACACCGCCACCGTGAGCGTGGGCGATGGCACGCCAGCAGAGGCTGGCTGCGGCATCAGTGCCCGTGGTGGACATGCTCCCCCGCCTTCAGGCGGTACACCGTGCCGCAATACGGGCACTTGGCTTCACCGGTGTGCGCCACGTCCAAGTACACCTTGGGGTGGCTGCTCCAGAGCTGCATTTGCGCTTTGGGGTTGGGGCAGAACACCCCGCCTTGGCCGTTCAGGTCTTTGGCCAACAGTTCAACAACGGCTTGGGACATGGTCAGACCTTGGTGAGCCAGTGGGCGTATTTCGGGTTGCGGCCATTGACGATGTCAAAGAACGCGCTCTGGATTTTTTCGGTGATGGGGCCGCGGCTGCCGCTGCCGATTTCGATGCGGTCAAGCTCACGGATGGGCGTGACTTCAGCGGCAGTGCCGGTAAAGAAAGCCTCATCAGCGATGTACACCTCGTCGCGCGTGATGCGCTTTTGCACCACTTCCAGGCCCAGGTCTTTGGCAATGTGAAAGATGGTGTTGCGCGTAATACCGTTGAGGGCGCCTGCCGACAAATCGGGGGTGTAAATCACGCCGTTTTTGATGATGAAGATGTTCTCACCCGCACCTTCCGAGACAAAACCGGAAGCGTCCAGCAACAGGGCTTCGTCGTAGCCGTCGTCCGTGGCTTCCATATTGGCCAGGATGGAGTTGCTGTAGTTGCTCACTGCCTTGGCCTGCGTCATGGTGATGTTGACGTGGTGGCGGGTGTAGCTGCTGGTCTTGACGCGAATGCCGCGCTTCATACCTTCTTCGCCCAGGTAGGCACCCCAGGCCCAGGCGGCGCACATCACATGGATTTGGTTGCCCTTGGGCGATACGCCCAGCTTTTGGTCACCAATCCAGACCAAGGGGCGGATGTAGCCGCTTTCCAGATTGTTCTCGCGGATCACGGCTTTTTGCGCCTCGTTCACGGCTTCCTGGGTGAACGGGATTTTCATGCGCAGGATTTTGGCGCTGTTGAACAAGCGTTCGGTGTGCTCTTGCAAACGAAAAACGGCCGTGCCATTGACCGTGTTGTAGGCGCGTACGCCCTCAAAGGCACCACAGCCGTAGTGCAGGGTATGGGTCAACACATGGATCTTGGCATCGCGCCAATCGACCATCTGGCCGTCCATCCAGATTTTGCCGTCACGGTCGGCCATCGAGGGAACTACGGGGCTCATGGGTGTCCTTTGGGTAGCAGCATTCGCAGAACCCGGGATTTTACGGCGTGGCAGTGGTTTCGGGGCGCCAAAGCACCCAACTGACCAGGCGGCCATTGCGGAACTCGCAGGTGACGTGCGAGCCACCCGCATCCGTCCAGCGGTACACCTCGGGCTGCGCCTCCTGCTCGGACTGCAAGGCGCCCAGCGAACGCGTCAAGGCCACCACGTGCAACAACGTCACCCCCGTGCGCAGGCGGGCATTGAGCATCACGGCGCTGCCCACATGGCCGATGGGGCGGTCTGCGGCTTTGCGCAGCACAGCCATGGTGCGATTGAAGTGCAGCAGCAGCCACATGAGCAGGCCGCCCGCCACCACGGCCACGCCCATCCAGCCATACATCTGCTGGGCGGCAATGACCACCACCGTGCCCACAAGGGGCATCCATAAATTTCTCCAGTTCATCCCTTGATTGTCTTATGCCTGCGCGCCAGGCCGTGGTGGAAAGCACGTAGACGGCCAGCCCGCCTTACGCCCGCTGGAGCCTCCGTCTCATACCAGGCCGCGCACTACCTGCATGGCCTCTTCCACGCGCTCCACGGCGTGGATGGTCAAGCCTTCAATCGGTTTTTTGGGGGCATTGGCCTTGGGCACCACAGCCACTCTGAAACCCAGTTTGGCGGCCTCTTTCAACCGCTCCTGACCGCGCGGTGCCGGGCGCACCTCCCCGGCCAGTCCCACCTCGCCAAAGGCCAAAAAACCTTTGGGCAGGGGCTTGCCGCGCAGGCTGGAGGTGATGGCCAGCATCACCGCCAGGTCAGCGGCAGGCTCACTGATGCGCACGCCGCCCACGGCGTTGACAAACACATCCTGGTCGGCGCAGGCAACGCCCGCATGGCGGTTGAGTACGGCCAGCAGCATAGCCAAGCGGTCGCGCTCCAAGCCCACCGACAGGCGCCGGGGGCTGGGGCCACCGCCATCGACCAGCGCCTGGATCTCGACCAGCAGCGGGCGCGTGCCCTCCAGCGTCACCAGAACGCAGCTGCCGGGCACCGGCTCGCTGTGCTGGCTCAGAAAAATGGCGCTGGGGTTGGCCACCCCCTTGAGGCCTTTTTCCGTCATGGCAAACACGCCAATCTCGTTGACGGCGCCAAAGCGGTTCTTGATGGCGCGCACCAACCTGAAGCTGCTGTGCGTGTCGCCCTCAAAGTAGAGCACCGTATCGACCATGTGCTCCAGCACGCGCGGCCCAGCCAGCGCACCCTCCTTGGTCACATGCCCCACCAGCACGATGGCCACGCCCGTGGCCTTGGCTGTGCGTGTGAGGTGGGCCGCACACTCGCGCACCTGCGCCACCGAGCCTGGCGCAGAGGTGAGCTGCTCGGAATACACCGTCTGGATGGAGTCAATCACCGCCACGGCGGGCTGCGTGGCCTCGATGGTGGCGAGGATCTTCTCGAGCTGGATTTCGGCCAGCACATTCACCTGGCTGCCCTCTAGCCCCAGACGGCGCGAGCGCAGGGCCACCTGCGCGCCGCTTTCCTCGCCAGTGACGTACAGCGTGGGCAGCCCCGCGCGCTGGTAGGCATCCAGGGCCTGGAGCAGCAGGGTGGATTTGCCAATGCCCGGATCGCCGCCAATGAGCACCACGCCGCCTTCGACGATGCCGCCGCCCAGCACGCGGTCGAGCTCATCGAGGCCGCTGGGCGTGCGAGCGATGTCGGTGGCCTCAATGGCCGACAGTGGCGTGACCGGCTGCGCCGCTGCCAGCCCGGCATGGCGGGCGCCGCTGTAGCGGTTTTTGCCGGGCGCATCGGACTCGGCCACCGACTCAATCAGGGTGTTCCAAGCGCCGCAGTGCGGGCATTTGCCCAGCCAGCGGGGGCTGGTGCCGCCGCACTCGGTGCAGGTATGGATGGTTTTTTCTTTGGCCATGCAAAACGGCTGCCCACACGCCAGCGCAGGCAGCCGCAAGCAGGCAGAAAGAGGGTCAGGCCGCTGCCAGCCAGTACCCGGAGTTGAAAGGACTGCTCATGCGCAGCGCCAGGGGAGACACATCGACCAGCTTGTCTGTGGGCATGGGCTCGGCAGACTGCGCTTCGATTTCAATGCCCAGCACAGGGGCTGGTGCCTCGGTAGCCTCATTGGCCCGTTCCGCTTGGCTGACGGATGCAGAACGGGCTACAGAAAAGAATAGAAACAGCGGAATGCAATCTTGCGGTCACCCCAGTAATCGGCGGCATCACGGAAGATGTCCAGCAGCTGTTCGCGCGCTTCCTTGTCGAACTTGGCGGTGGCCGGAATTTGCTCCAGCACCACCACAAAGCCAGGCTGCGGGCCGGACTTGTGCAGCGGGTCGGTCATGCAGTCGTACAGGGCGTCAAAGTTCTTGCCAAAGTGCGGCGGAAACGTGAACTGCTGTGCAATCAGATCCAGCACATCCTGTTTGGTCTGTGCATGGGCGAGGTTGGCGTAAAGGAAATGGTGCCCCAGGGCGACGGCCGCATCTTGCAGGTCTTGCACGCGAAAAGCGCGAATGGACTGCACGATATTGGCGCGCACGCCGCGCAAAGGGGGGTCTTGATCCTTACGAAGTGGCATATCCATCTCCGCTTCTCTTTCTTAAAGTCCAAAAACTGGGGGCACCCCGGCGAACCGCGTACGGCTGTGTCCTGGATGAATCAAAAGGGGAAGGCAACAGACCGCTCCGTGCGGCACGGGTCATTGCACGATTTCGCGAAAACTGGAGTAGTGGTCACTGGTGTAGTAGCAAGCATCGGGAACCTGGGGCTTGCCGCCGCACACAATGCGCCTGGCCCCGCGATTGCGAGCGCCGGGCGTCCGAACGGTGTATTCCCTGTAGTAGCCGCGTTTCTTGGCTGGCAGTATTTTTTCGCGGTTGCCGAAGACGGAGCCGTCTTTGTCGTAGGGAAATGGCCCACCCTCATGGATCAGGGCGTAGGTTTTGCGCCCCTGAACGGGCAAATCGGCCAGCGCAATGGTGCTGATCACCTCGGTGTCGGGGGTGGTACGCGCCAGCCCCACCATGGGTGTAAACACCAGCGCAGCACCCAGAACGCCCGCAAATCCCGCTTCGCACACCCGCTTGGCTATGGCCTTCAGCATTGAATACACCTTTCGGAAACTACGGGTTTACCCGAAATTTCAAGGCGCTAGTGTGACGCAAACCCCCCTGAAAAGCAAGGGCCTGCCCAATATTTAGGCAGGCCCTGGGGGCACATATGGCAGGGGCGGGCGCGCCAGTGGCGCCCCCCCTGAGTACAGCCGCTTCAGCGTTGCACGTTGGCGTCGGCCACGGTAAGCGCCGTCATGTTGACGATGCGGCGCACAGTGGCGCTGGGGGTCAGGATGTGTACCGGCTGCGCTGCACCCAGCAGCACCGGGCCAATGGCAATGTTGCCGCCTGCCGCCGTCTTCAGCAGGTTATAGGAGATGTTGGCCGCGTCGATATTGGGCAGCACCAGCAAGTTGGCATCGCCCAGCAGGCTGCTGTGGGGCATGAGGCGCTCGCGGGCCTTGCCGTCCAGGGCCACATCGCCGTGCATCTCGCCATCGACCTCCAGCCAGGGCGCCTGCACTTGCAACAGCGCCAGGGTCTGGCGCATCTTGACGGCGCTGGGCTGGTTGCTGGAACCAAAGTTGGAGTGGCTCAGCAGCGCCACCTTGGGTTTGATACCAAAGCGCACCATTTCTTCGGCAGCCATGACGGTGATCTCGGCCAGCTGCTCTGCAGTGGGGTCGTAGTTGACGTGCGTGTCCACCAGAAACACCTGGCGGTCGGGCAGCAGCAGGCCGTTCATGCAGGCATAGGTGGCCACGCCCGCACGCTTGCCAATCACCTGGTCGATGTAGTTCAGGTGCATGGGGTTGGTGCCCCAGGTGCCGCAGATCAGGCCATCCACATCGCCGTGGTGCAGCAGCATGGCGCCGATGAGCGACAGGCGCCGGCGCATCTCGATCTTGGCAATGGGTGCGGTGATGCCCTTGCGCTCGGTCAGGCGGTGGTAGGTTTGCCAGAACTCGCGGTAGCGGTGGTCGTTTTCGACGTTGACCACGTCGTAATCCTGGCCCTCTTTCAGGCGCAGGCCAAACTTCTCGATGCGCTCGGCAATCACCGGTGGGCGGCCAATCAGCGTGGGGCGGGCAATGCCCTCATCGACCACGATTTGCGCCGCGCGCAACACGCGCTCTTCTTCGCCCTCGGCGTAGGCCACGCGCTTTTTCGTGGCGGCCTTGGCGGCGGCAAAAATCGGCTTCATCGTCGTGCCCGAGGCGTAGACGAAGGTTTGCAGGTGGTCGCTGTAGGCGTCCATGTCGGCAATGGGGCGCAGGGCGACACCGCTGGCCGCAGCCGCCTGGGCCACGGCAGGCGCAATCTTCATCATCAGGCGCGGGTCAAACGGCTTGGGGATGAGGTACTCGGGGCCAAACGCCAGGGGTTCGCCCACGTAGGCTGCGGCCACCACTTCGCTTTGCTCGGCCTGGGCCAGCTCGGCAATGGCGTGGACGGCGGCAATCTCCATCTCCATGGTGATGGTGGTGGCACCGCAATCGAGTGCACCGCGGAAGATGTACGGAAAGCACAGGACGTTGTTGACCTGGTTGGGGTAGTCCGAGCGGCCCGTGGCCATGATGGCGTCATCGCGCACGGCCTTGACATCCTCGGGCTGGATTTCAGGATTGGGGTTGGCCAGGGCAAAAATCAGCGGGCGCGCGGCCATCTTGGCCACCATGTCTTTTTTCAGGACGCCACCGGCGGACAAGCCCAGAAACACGTCAGCGCCCTCAATGACTTCGCTCAGGGTGCGTTGCTCGGTTTTTTGGGCAAAGACGATCTTGTCCTCGTCCATCAGCTCGGTGCGGCCCTCATAGACCACGCCAGCCAGGTCGGTGACCCAGATGTTCTCGCGCGGAATGCCCAGCTTGACCAGCAGCCCCAGGCACGCCAGCGCAGCCGCACCGGCGCCAGAAGTAACCAGCTTGATCTGCTTGGGGTCTTTGCCCGCCACCTTCAGGCCGTTGATGATGGCGGCGCCCACCACGATGGCAGTGCCATGCTGGTCGTCGTGGAAGACCGGAATCTTCATGCGTTCGCGCAGCTTGCGCTCGACGTAAAAGCAGTCGGGGGCCTTGATGTCTTCGAGGTTGATGCCGCCAAAGGTGGGCTCCAGCGCGGCAATGATCTCGACCAGCTTTTCGGGGTCTTTCTCGTTGATCTCGATATCGAACACGTCGATGCCCGAGAACTTCTTGAACAGCACGCCCTTGCCCTCCATCACTGGCTTGCTGGCCAGCGCGCCGATGTCGCCCAGGCCCAGCACAGCGGTGCCGTTGGTGACCACGCCCACCAGGTTGCCCCGGCTGGTGTATTTGAACGCGGCATTGGGGTCTTTGACGATTTCCTCGCAAGGGGCCGCGACACCGGGGGAGTAAGCGAGCGCCAGATCGTGCTGGTTGACCATTTGCTTGGTCGCAGCGATGGCGATTTTGCCGGGCTTGGGGAACTCGTGGTACTCCAGCGCAGCGCGGCGCAGCTGGGCTTTTTTGTCGGGGGTATTGGGGGTTGTGGCCTTGGGGGCGTCAGGCATCAGGCATCTCCAGCAAGTGGTGGAGCGACGGTGCGCTGGCCTTGTGCCAAGGTGGCACCGTTGGCTCCCGTGAGGGGAAGGCGATTGTAGGCGCGGCCCCAAAGCACACGCACGCTGGCAGGGCAAAAACCACCGTGCGGCGGTGCTGCCATGGCGCTGTCATACCACGGTGCCAGGGCGCCGTGGATGCCTGGCCGGGCCACAAAAAAGCTATTTTTTTGATAGCTACTTGCGCTTATTCCGCAAGCCCTAGAGGCACTTTTGATTCATCAAAAAGCACGGTGCGCTGCCTACAATGGCACCATGCACCGCCTTCTGCGCCTTCCCGGCACCCGCGCCGTGCCGCGCTGGCGAGCCGTGCGCAGCCTGGTCGCCAGCGTGCTGCTGGCCTTGCCGATGCTGACAGACGCCACGCCTGCACTTGCGCCTGCCGCCACCGCCCCGCACCCGCGCATCGGCGTGCTGTCGGTGCTGGACGACGAAGACACCCAGCGCCAGTGGCAACCGCTGGCCGACCGGCTGGCGCAGGCACTGCCGGGCTGGCAGGTGCAGCTGCAAGCGCTGAACGCCGCCGCGCTGGAAGCCGCCGTGGCACAGCGCCAGCTCGATTTTGTGGTCACCAACCCGGGGCACTACGTGGTGCTGGAGGCGCGCCACGGCGCCACCCGCATCGCCACGCAAACCGCCGAATCGGGCAGCGACCCGGCGCACGCCGTGGGCGCCGCCGTGGTGGTGCGCGCGGGTGCGCCGCTGCCGAACACGCTGGCCGACCTGCGCGGCCAGCGGGTGGCCGCCGTGCAGGGGCAAGCGTTTGGTGGCTACCAGCTGGTGACCGCCGAATGGCTGCGCCACGGACTGGACGCCGAGGCCGGCGCCGTGCAGCGCGTGTTCACGGGTTTTCCGATGCAGCGCGTGGCCGACGCGGTGCTGTCGGGCCAGGCCGATGCGGGCATTTTGCGCACCTGCGTGCTGGAGCAGTTGGAGCGCGCAGGCCGCGTGCCCCCCGGCGCGCTGGTGGTGGTGGGTGCGCGGCCCGATGCACCGCCGGGCTGCCAATCCTCCACCCCGCTGTACCCCGGCTGGGCTTTTGCCGCGCTGGCCCACACCCCGCACGAACAGGCCCGCAGCGTGCTGCTGGCGCTCTTGGGCTTGCCCGCCGATGCCCAGGGCAGCCGCTGGTCGGTGCCCGCCGACTACCAGCGCGTCCACGACGTGCTGCGCAACTTGCAAGTCGAGCCCTATGCCTTTTTGCGCGACACCGGCCCACAGGCCCTGCTGGGGCGCTACTGGCCAGCGCTGGCCGGTGCGCTGGCGCTGGTGCTGCTGGGGGCGGCCTACATGCTGCACGTCGAACTGCTGGTGCGACGGCGCACCTTTGAGCTCACCCGCAGCCTGCGCGAGCGTGAACAGTTGGCGCAGCAACTGGCCCAGGGCCAGGAGGCCATGGACCACCTGGCGCGCCTGTCGGTGCTGGGCGAGCTGTCGGCCACGCTGGCGCATGAACTCAGCCACCCGCTGGCCACCATCGCCAACTACGCCGCCAGCGTGCAGCGGCGCGCTGCGCGGGGCGACCTGGCCCCCGCCGCACTGGCCCAGGCGCTGCAAGACATCGCCCAGGAAACCGAGCGCGCCACCCGCGTCATTGCCAGCGTGCGGGCGCTGGCGCGCAAGCGCACCGCCGTGCGCACCCACAGCGACCCGGCCACGCTGGTCAGCGAAGCGGTGGCCCTGTTTGGCAGCCTGCTGGGACAGGCACCGCCGATTACCGTCATACACGAGAGCGCCGCGCAGGGCCTGCGCGTGTGGTGCGATCCGCAGCAAATCCAGCAGGTGCTGCTGAACCTGCTGAAGAACGCTCTCGACGCCCACCGCGCCGCCGGTCGCGACAATGCCGCCATGGTTATTTCCATCCAGCACCTGCCCCACCACCTGGCGATTGCCGTGCGCGACCACGGCGCGCCCCTGAGCGAAGCCGAGCGCGCCCGGCTGTTCGAGCCCTTCTACACCACGCGCGCCCACGGCCTGGGCCTGGGGCTGGCCATCTGCCGGGGCATTGCCGAAGCCCACGGCGGCGCACTGCTCGCCCGTCCTGCCGACGCCAGCGACATCACGGGCGCAGACACAGGCACCAGCCACACTGGCATGGTGTTTGCGCTGCACCTGCCGCTGGCGCCTGCGGCCAACGCCCCACCCGCACCGGGGCTCACATCCATCTGCGCTGCCACGCAGGCACGCACAGCCCAACCAGCGCCAGCCCCCACGCCAGCGCCCGCTACGCCCACAGCCCCGCCATGAGCACGCCCCCGCCAGTCGTCCACATCGTGGACGACGATGCCGCCTTTCTGCGCTCGACGCTGTTCATGGTCGAAGGATTGGGCTTTGCCGCCCAGGGCTACGCGCTGGCCGAAGATTTTCTGGCTGCGCTGCCCGCCCCTGCGCCCCAGGGCTGCTGCCTGCTGCTGGACATCCGCATGCCGCGCATGAGCGGGTTGGAGCTGCAACAGCGCCTGGCCGCCGCCGGGCACGACTACCCCACCGTGTTCATGACAGGCCATGGCGACATCGACCAGGCCGTGCAGGCGCTGCGCGGCGGTGCGCTGAACTTTCTGCAAAAACCGTTCCGGGAGCAGGCGCTGCTGGACGCCCTGAACCACGCTGTGGCCGTGGGCCTGGCCACGCAGCGCCAGCACGCGCGCCGCGCCCAGGCGCAAGCGCTGCTGGCGCGCCTGTCACCGCGCGAACGCGATGTGGCGCGGCAATTGGCGCTGGGCCTGAGCAACAAAGAAGTGGCGCGCCAGCTCAGCATCAGCGACCACACCGTCCACGTCCACCGCCAGCGCATCACCGAAAAAACCGGCAGCGGCCACGCCGCCGACCTGGCCCGCCTGATCCTGCGCGCCGACCCACAGGCGCTGGACGAGGGCAGCGCGCCACCGCCTGCCATGTAGCTACCAAAGTAATAGCTGTTGGCGCTCACCCCGCAAGGGCTAGCGGCCTAAAACACTGAATAAACTGAATCCCAAACCCCACCCGCCTTGCCCCATCCACCCGTCGGGCGGGGCCGCCAGTGCAGGGCGGCGCAGCCCGGTAGAGCGGTGCGCCCAGCGGGCACCCCACGGGCACCCGCCCAGGCGCCGCAGACACTCAGCGGGCGCTCTTGCCAGCAGCAGCACGCTCGGCGGCTGCACCGGCCTTGAGCTGCTCCATCATTTCTTTTTGCTTGGCCACCAGCGGCGGGTAGGGGCCAAAGCGGTGCTGGTCAGCGCTGGCGCCCAGCAGGTAGGGCGGAAAGGCCGAATCGACCGGCTTGTTCCAGCGCGCCGGAAAATCCGCTTCCAGGTTGGCCTTGATCGGGCGCGGCTTGGACAGCATGAACGCGGCCACGTCATAGGCCTCGTCGTCGCTCAATTGCGGCGCGTCGTGCGAGCTACCCAGCGGCATGTTGTGCTTGACGAAGCGCGTGGCCATGATCAGGCGGTTCATGCCCGCACCGTTGTTGAAGCTGTCGGGGCCCCACAGCGGCGGAAAGGTGTAGCCCTGCGCATCGCCCACCTTGCCCACGCGCATGCCCTGGCCGTCTGCGCCGTGGCACACCGAGCATTTGGCCTCATAGACCTTGCCACCGGCCACCGTATCGGCACGGCGGTTGGGCATCTTGCTTTGCACCATGCCCGCGCCCTGCACCTCGGCGCCCACCGGAATGCCCTGCGACAGGAACGAGATGTAGGTCACAAACGCCTTCATTTCGCGCGAGTCCAGCGCCAGGGGCTTGCCACTCATGCTGCGCTCCATGCAGCCGTTGACGCGCTCTTCGACGGTGCTGATGTCGTCCTCGCGCCCCCGGTATTGCGGGAAGGTGGCCGACACGCCGCTCCAGGGCATGGCAAACGGTTTGGTGGCGTTTTGCTGGTGGCACGAGGCGCAGGCCAGGTTGTTGCCCGCCAGGCGGCGGCGCACGTCTTGCACCTCGGGGCCGATGTGGGCAAAAGTGCGCACGGTGAGCTCGTGGCCGTACTGCACCAGCTCGCGATAAGGGCCGGCGGGCAGCTTCTCGATCTCGGGCACAGCACGGCCCACCAGGTTGACGGGTGCGGGGGCCTGGGCCACAGCGGCGCCAGCGCACAGCAGCGCCATGCTGCTGGCCAGAAAGTGGTGTGTGAAGTTCATGGTTTTTCTCTCTCCATCCGGTGATGGGCCATGCTACGAACCACACCCACCCAGGGCAAGCGCCTTTTTCGGGGACGGGGGTAGCCGTTTCGGGCTATTGCACCGGGCGTGGTGCGGACTCAGGCGCTGCGCCCAGCCTGGCGCGGGCAGACAAACGGGCAGGGCAGGCGGATAATCCAAGCGCCCGCCCACAACCCCGTGGGGGCAGGAGTTTTCACACATGGCATTGATCTCTTCCATCGCCCAATCTGGCTTGCAGGCCGCCCAGCAAAGGCTGGGCGCCTCCGCGCACAACGTGGCCAATATGAACACCCCGGGTTTTCGCCGCGAGAGCGTGGCCCAGGAGGCCGCGCCCGGCAATGCGGGCGTGGCCACCACCGGCGTGCAGCGCGCGGGCACCGAGGGCGTGGCGCTGGAGCGCGAAGCCGTCGAACAGCTGTCGGCCACCTACGCTTTTGCGGCCAACCTGCAAACCATCAAGGTCGGCAACCAGATGCTGGGCACTTTGCTGGATACCACAGCCTGATCACTTCAAGGCAGACGCCTGTAGCGCAATGCCGCGCATGGGAATGCCGATCAACCCACTGGACACGTTGGACGCCACCGACTGGAATTGCATGGCCTCGTGCAGCCAGTGGTGCATCACGTTGTCGTCCTGGGTGCCGTCTGCCACGGCCACCACCACGGTGTAGTCTCCACTGGGCAGGCGGGGCATCTCGAAGGTGAAGCATGCGGTGATGAGCTCACCCGCTTGGGCCCGCACCGGGTGCTCCATGAAGCTGATCCAGGTGTTGTCACCAAACAGCGCCTGGCCGGTGCGGTCTTTCACCATGAAACCCACAATGGGCGATTGCAGCGGTGCGTGGCACAGGGCCTGCACCTCCAGCCGGACAGATTCTCCGCCCACCACCCAGGAAAACGCTGCACCATCCGGCGCCAGCAATTGCACGGCACGGATGGTGCAGCCGCGCTGGCCCACACCTTCCTGGTGGGGATCAAAATCCCAGACACGGATGTCGTTGCGCAGGGTGCTGGCATTCCATACATCCTGGCGCGCATCGCGCAACGAGCGCGCATCCGGCGCCGCAGCGGTGGCCGGTGCAGGCGGCGCCAGGGGGCGCACCGCCCCGTCGCTGGACAACAAAGCATCCAGGTAGGCCTGGCACACCGCCTTGGTCGCACCATCCTGGCGTATCTGGCCCGCATCCAGCCACACCACGCGCGAACACAGCGCCATGACCGCTTCCATATCGTGGCTGACAAAAATCACCGTGCCCGACTTCATGAACTGGCGCAGGTAGCGCATGCATTTCTGGGTGAAGAAAGCATCGCCCACGGACAGCGCCTCGTCGATGACCAGAATGTCTGCATCCACATGGGCGATCACGGCAAACGCCAGGCGCATGGCCATGCCACTCGAATAGCTCTTGAGCGGCTGCTCCATAAAGTCGCCAATATCGGCAAAAGCGGCGATGGCATCGAACCGGGCCAGGGTCTGCTCGCGCGACAAGCCGAGCACTGCCGCGTTCAAAAAGACGTTCTCACGCCCGGAAAACTCGGGGTTGAAGCCCGAGCCCAGTTCCAGCAACGCAGCCAC
Organism: Simplicispira metamorpha; assembly: GCF_004341365.1. Classification (GTDB taxonomy): domain Bacteria; phylum Pseudomonadota; class Gammaproteobacteria; order Burkholderiales; family Burkholderiaceae_C; genus Simplicispira; species Simplicispira metamorpha. The sequence goes on from NZ_SLXH01000024.1 coordinate 21,854, forward strand.
CCGCCCTGTTACTTGGATGTGGCCCCGGCTGGGTTGCAGGGTGCCGCACAGCAGCTGCAGCAGGGTGGATTTGCCCGAACCATTGCGCCCGATGATGCCCACGGTTTCGCCTTGGGCAATGCGCACAGAGACATCCTGCAAGGCGTGGAACTCCCGGTACCGGGTAGCCTGGCGCAACCCGAGTTTGCGGCACCAGAAACTGCTGAACATCTGCCACAGACGGTCTATCGGTCGCGCGTACAAGGGGTAGGCTTTGCCCACCTGGCTCACCTCCACCACCACGTCAGAGGACATCGGCAAACCCCCGCTTGGTCAGCTGAAACCAGACATACCCCGCCCACGCTGCCAGCAGGGCCAGTGCGGTGTATATGCCCAGCCCCGTCCAGTCCGGCATTTGCCCTGCCAGCAGCACCGCCCGGGACTGCTCAATGATGAAGGTCAGCGGGTTCAGGCCCAGCCACTGCCGGAAGGGCGCGGGCACGGCCTCCTGGGCATAAAAAACCGGTGACAAAAACATCAGCACCGTGGTGAATGGCCCCACCACGGCAGCAATATCCCGCATGAACACCCCCAGCGCTGCGATAAACCACGCCGCCCCCAGCGCCACCAGCACCAGCGGCGCCATCACCACTGGCAGCCACAGCGCCGATACCGGCAAACCGCCCGTCAGCCACCACTGGGCAGCCACCAGCACCAGCACACTGACCAGCCACTGGAAAACGCCCACGCAGACCGTGACGGCAGGCAAAACCTCCAGCGGAAACACGACACGTTTCACATAATTCTGGTGGGCCAAAATCAGCCCCGGAGCGCGTTGGATGACCTCGGCAAAAAAGCCATGCACACACAAGCCAATGAAAATGACCAGCGCAAAGTGCGTTGTCGATTGCGGCAACGCCCCCCAGCGGCTGGGAAACACCACCGAGAACACGAAGGTGTACACCAGCAACATCAGCAGCGGTGTCAGCAACGACCAGGCCAAGCCCAACACCGAGCCCCGGTAACGCTGGGCAATATCGCGCCACACCAGCTGGCGCAACAAATCACGGTGTTGCCACAGCGACCGCACCAGGCAGACAGGCGACAGTGCCCGGGTGCTGCTGCCGGTCATGTGCTGGCCCGCCTTGCCGCATTGATGGGTTGCAAGGCAGATGTCCACGCACCGCGCTGCTGCGGACCGTCGGCGCCACGCCAGGCCAGGAACTCCACCAGGTTGCAAACCGGTGCAGGCGCGCCCGTCTCCTGTAACGGGGCATAGCCCAAAAAATGGAGTAGCGGCAACCACTCAGTCCCCATGGCGCGGTACCAGCTGCGGGGCCAGGTGCCCTCCCACTCCAGCACCGCCCCCCTGCGGTTGAACTGGCGGGACTGGGCATCGTCCAGGGCCAGCGCCTGTTCGATGGCTTGCAGGCGGGACACATCCGAGGCGGCACAAGCCTGCTGCAAAGCCTCGGTGCATGCATCAACACCGATCCAGCGCACCACGGTGGCCAGACTTTCTACCGGCCGTTTTTTCCAGTCTTCAAAGCGCAGTACCAGCACCTGTTCGGGGCAGGCCTGCGCCACGGCTTGCCAGGCCCGCAGGTGCAGCCAGAGCATGTCCACCACAGAAACCGGCCCGCCCAGAAAAGGGCTGCGCAAAAACTCCGGCAGATCAATGGCAGGGCTGAGTCCCTCGTTGCGCTGGTGGCGCCGCCACTCGGAATACAGGGCATCGCGCGGATCGCGCACCATCCAAACGGTGCGTTGGTTCGGTGCCAGCTGCCAGGGGAAAGCGTGGGTAAAGCGGGGACGCACCCCCTGCACGAAATGGAACTCACGCCCTGGCCACAGACTGGCCAAAGTCTGGCGCCAGGGCCCATGCATGGCGGCATAGCGCGAAACCCCATCGCCCACGTCCTGCCACTCTGCTGCGGTCTCAAAACCCCACAGGTGGGGCAGTGGCACCTGCAACTCCAGCAAGGCATTGGCCAGCCAGGCAGCGCCGCAGGGAAACTGGGGAGACACCACATCCACGGTGTACGCGCACGCCTCGGTCATGTGCCCCTCCGCTGTGGTGCGCGCAGGTCTTGCCACAGCTGGAGCACACGCTCGCAATGCACCGCCATCTGGGCCTGCTCGAACGACTGCTGTAACACCAGCTCGGGCTGCACCGGGAATTCGGGTGCAATGTCCACACCCACCACCGGAGAGCCGGCACCGGCATACAGCTGCGGCTTGCGCTGCCGGAGCACGGCCAGATCGGCCAGAAGCACCACCTCGGCGTAGGGCGCAGGGCCAGCGCGGCTCCACGATTGCACGGCATGCAGCAGCGAAATGGTGGCAACCACCACCGGCACCCCCTGCATGGCGGCCAGCCGGGCCAGGCGGGCCATGCGCCAGGCCCGCATCTGGCGCAGGGGCGCATCGTGCAGGCAGGCCTGCTCTGGCGGCTCCAGGGCGTTGCGCACCCCATCACCATCCAGAAGCAAAGGGTGCTCCCCCTGCCCGCGCAGGGCCGCCACCACCGCGCGGGCCAAAGTGGTTTTCCCCACCCCCGACAAGCCAGTGATCCAAAGTATGGGGGCCGACCCCGGCGCGTCAGACACGAAAGTCATGGGAGAACTCCGGCGCCAGCAAGGCACGCTCCACAGCCGCCACGTCGTTCTGCGAATCGATCTCGACCCAGCCACCCGGCACATCGACTGCGTGCAACGTGCCACCGCCCGTGACAAAAGCCGACAACAAGCCTGTCATGTCCAGGCGATCTACCGCTGCCTCACCACGGTCAGCGGCGATGTGGTGGATGCGCTGCTGCAGCTGCCCCCACCCCTGTGGCGTCAGGCGCAACAGCCCCATGAACTGCGCCTGGACTTCTTCCAGGCTGCGGGGCCGTTGGCCTATGGACAGAATGCGGCGCCCATCCCGCACGAGCGTTTCCGCATCCTCCAGCGGATTGGCGAATCGGCGGCTCCACAGCGCCAGCCAGCAGGTATCCACGGGCACAACCACATCGTTTGGCGATTCCCCCAAAGCAGCCGACAGCGCCCGGGCCCCATAAGCACCATCCCCATAGACCACCAGGGTGGGAGCCTGCTGCAACCAATCAGCGGCCAGCATGAGCGAGCGCACCATATTCGTCTGCGCCCAGCGGGGATGCACGCGCAACACATCACACCACGGCTGCAAGGCGGTGGCCTGCCAGCCGCCAATGACCAACACTTTGGTGATGCCGCTGGCCTTCAAGGCCTGCAACGTCCATTCCAGAATGGGGCGCCCTGCCAAGGGGTGCAGGCATTTGGGCTGGTCGTCCGTAAAGTGGCCCATGCGACTGCCGCGCCCTGCGGCCAGCACCACGGCTTGTTGGGGGCGGTTCATCACAGGGGCTTGCGTTGTGCGGTCCATAAGCGAGTGAAATAAGGAATACGCAACGCAGAAGATGTGGCCACCAGGCTGCGAATGTCTTGGAGGATGTAGGGCAGCCGGGTACCGGCCTGCCGTTGCAACGTGGCATGCGACTTCCAGGCCATCATCCAGTCGTCTGCATCCACCTCGACCACAAACCGCTGCTCGGCAGCGTCGATGTGGGAGAAGGCGCCGTGGCCCATTACCGAGTCTTGCGGAGAGACGCGGCGCTGCCCATAGTCGTAGCCGGGAAGATGGTGGCGAATCAGGGCTTCCACCTCGCGCTGCAAGGGATCATCGAGGTCGCGGTGGTTCCACAGTGCCAGCCAGTACCCACCGGGGGCCAAGACCCTGGCGCACTCATCCAGTGCCTGCTGTGCAGGCAGCACGTTGAAGGATGAGCCGTAAGCCACCAGACGCACCGCACCGGCAGCCAGGGGCAAGGCTTCACCACGGCAGGCCAGCCATTGCGCACGCCGCAGCGCCGGTTTGGCCAATGCCACCGTCCGCATGCTGGTATTGGGCTCGCTGGCCAGCACTTGCAGGCCGTGGCCACACAGCAGCCCGGTCAGTTTGCCGGTGCCCGCACCCACTTCCAGCGCCCACGCTCCGGGCGGCAAACCCAGGCGCTGCAAAGTCTGCTCGACCAACCCTGCGTGGTAATCAGCACGCAAGTCGTAAGTGGAGGCCAGGCGGGTGTAGTCCCAGTCCAAAGCATCAGCAGCCGTCATTCATTCCTCACAAGTTGGGATGTTGTTTTCTATCCAGCACCACATGGCATCGACATCGCCCTGGGGGCGCTCGGGGTGCCACATCATGCCCAGCCAAGGCAAGTGCATGTGCTGCATTGCTTCCACATGGCCGTCCGGTGCGTGGGCCAGCGCCGTCCAGCCCGGCATCAGCCCGGACGGCACCCAGTGGTGCCAGGAGTTCAGCGGGACAGGCTCGTGCACACCACAACGCACGGTGTGCAGCGCAGCGACGTGCCCCGGCTGCCGAACCAGGCGGCCACCCGCCGCCACATGCAGCAACTGCATGCCCCTACAGACCCCGACGACCGGCAGGTGCGCACTGCGCGCATAAGCCAGCAAGGCGTGCTCTACCGCATCACGCAGCGGTGAAGTGCCTACGTCTTCTCCGCCGCTGAATAACAGCAAATCGATACCCCACTCCTGCACATGGCGCACGGCACGGGACGGGTCGGCAAAATTCGGCACCGCCAGAAAGCGGCATCGGGGCCAGCGTTCGCAAAACCAGTCAGACCAAGCGGCATCCAGGGCATCGCGCGCCGGATGGTGGGCGCTGGCGGGTATGCGCCGCTGGGTAATACCGATGCGCAGAGCCTGCCGAATCACTCGAACCATACGCTTTGGGTGCCAGGATCAATGGTGGCCGAGGCAGCCGACAGCGCCCGCGCATACACCGCAGAACCACAGCCAATGGCTGCGGCCAGGCCAAACTCGGCGCACCGGATGGCCATGTGTGAATTGGCACCACCCCACTGCGTCATCAAGCCCACAATGCCGTGGTCAAACAGCCAGTCAAAACCGGGGTCGGCCTGGCTGACGAGCACGATGGCACCGTGCAGTGCGGCGCGGGGCCGGGGCTGCTGGTCGTTCAGGACGATCAATGGGCCGCGCGCCACACGGGTGCCGACAAAGTTGGGCAACGCGCCCAGGCTGTCTGCCACATACCGATCCTGCTGCGCCCGCAGCACCGGGCCGGTGATCAAGCCCGCTTGCCACTGGTGCTCGGCCTTGGCCTGCTCTGCGCAGCGTGCCCAATGCAGCGCACGGGCAGCAGGGGCCATGGCACGGCCCTGGCGCCACTGGGCCAGCGTGAGCCATGACATCTGCTCTCTGTCCAGCCCCACTGCCACAGCCTGCACAGCGATGGCCTCCAACGCCGCCGACAGGTGCCGACTGAACACAAACTTGCCCCACTCACGGGAACTGGCCGCCAGCTGCACCCAGTGCACCCACGGCCCGGCGCCAAACGGCAAGCCCACCTCCGCAGCCAGGGCTTCCAACGCCCGCACTTCCTGCGGTACCAGGGAAAACGCCTGCGCCCTGTGCGCTGCCCCGTGCGCGCTGGCTTCCCGGTGGGCATCGGCAGACCACGTAGGCTGGGTGATATCGAAAGTGCCTGGACGCAAATGGCCGACCGCTACTGCGGGGTGGGCCGCATGGGTGGGCGAACTGCGTGCAGCAGCACGCAACGCCAACGCCCGGTCGGGCGACAGTGCGCCCCGCTGCACGGCAGAGCGCAGTTGGGCCTCTGCGGCAAACGCTATCCGCGCAATGGCAGCAAACGCTGCGGTGCCATGTCGGCAACGCTGTAGCAGGCGGGAGGCGGTCTGCCCCGCCAGTTCGTCACGCTCCAGGGCCGCAATGCCCGCGTTCAGTGACGCCAGCGGTGCGGACGGACGCATGTCCATCACGCGTGCGGTCAGCACCCCCAGGGCGGCCTCCCACTGTGCTGCGGCCTGCGGCGATAGCCCCGGCACGGCCACGTGGCCCAGGGTGCCGGGTGGTGCGAAATCCCGCACCGTGCGAAAAACCTGAAACTCCACCTTGTCGTGCAACGCTGGCTCCCTGTCCAGCCAAGACAACCAGTGGTTGACGAGCACCTGCCGGGTGCTGGGTGGCAACCGGGCTGGCAGCAGCGAATTGGCACTGCGGCGCACATCGACAAAAGGCCGACCCTGCAAGACCTGTAGCAGTCCCACGTTCTTCTGCGGGACGGGTGCATAGCCCAGTCCGGCACGGGCCTGCCACCAGACACCGTCGGCAATCAAGGCCTGGAACAGTGACAGCGCCAGCGGCCGGGGGTGGGCACCAATCAGCTCGGCAGGATTCCAGTCGGACATCAGCGACAACACCGTGCGGTCTCCGGCCACCTGCGCCAACGCATCCGCCTGCTGGAGAAACTCCAGGGAGGGCAAGCGGACAGGCAAACGCACGCTCTGGGCTGCGGGCCAGTGGCGCGCAGTGGCCAATGGCCGCACCTGCAACAGTTGCGCCTGCAACGCATCCGATCCAGAAGCGGTCAACGCAAACTCCATCTCCAGGGGCACAGGCCCGACGAGGCCCTCGACCTCGCTGAGCAGCGCCAAAGCGGCACGCTCTGCGCCACCCAGCGCCGGCATGGCCACGGACAGACTGTCGCGTGCCACCGCCACTTGCCGACCCGTAGCACGGCCCCCCGTCACCGCAGCCGTGTCATCGTGTGCCAACTCAATGCAGTACCAGGGCGCGCCGTCGGCAATCCGGTGCGAAGAGGCCACCCCCACAAAGCGAGGCGCAGACACCATCTGCTGCACAAGAAGGTGGTCTTGCGGGTGGCCGGGCATGCTCTGCGCAACGCGATCCATGGCCTGCGCCAAACCATCGGGCGCCACATTCAGCACCGTGCAAAACTCGCCAGCCCGGCTGGCGTGCATCTGATCTTCCACCTGGGCATCGCTGCGCACTGCCACCAATTGGCCAGAAAACAGGCGATGGCAGCGTACCAACACCTCATCAGGCTGCGCGTGCCATTGCGCCACAGACACCCTGAGGAACACAGGAACCTGCGCAGACCGAATCCGGGTGCTTAACCAATGCAGAGAAGCGCCTTTGCCTACAGGACAAGGCGGCGCGGGTGCGCAAGATGAATCCATGCTGAATGAAATACGATGAAACGCTGGCTGTGCCCAGTTTGCCTACGCCAGACACAACCCGAAAGACTGCGGGGCATGGCTGTCCGCCACGCCTGAAGCCGTTGACCCGGCTGAGGGCCACTATCGCACACCAGCCAGCGCTGGAACGCACTCTGCCCCAGCGTCGCATCCACGCCAGGCTGCGTTACGTTGCGGTCAACGGCGCGTCTTGCACCGCGTGCTTGCGCTGCGCCCAGCGCACCCAGGCTTTTTCATGGAAGAAAAACGCCACCGCCTGCACCGTCGGCTCCAGCAGGCTCAGCGTCAGCGAGGCCCACAGGTTGCCGGTCACGGCGTAGGCCACCAGCGCAGCCACGCAGACGTGGATCACGTAGTAGCTGGCCGTTTTCATCAACATGGTCTGGTTTTGCGCGGCGAGGTGGCGGATGCGGGACATGGCAGGCTCCTGAAGTTGCACGGATGGCCTGAAGCAGGCATGGGCAAATGCTAGTCATTCTCAACGCCATGCGCCAATCGATCCTGCCTAACAGCGCCATAGCCAGCGCCCGGCGCGGGCGCGCCAGCGCCCTGTCCAGCACACCGCCCACGCTGCACGGAAGCGCCCTTGGAGCGCGCGCACCGGGCGCTATGATGGCCGCTCCTATCCACCCTCAGCGCTGACCGGGAGCACGCATGGCCCTCTTTGATTTCATCAAGAAACAGTTCATTGACATCCTGCAATGGACGGAAGATGCCAACGGCACGCTGGTGTGGCGCTTTCCGATGGCGGAGATGGAAATCCAGAACGGCGCCTCGCTGGTGGTGCGCGAATCGCAAATCGCCGTGTTCGTCAACGAGGGCCAGGTGGCCGACGTGTTCGGCCCCGGCACCTACAAGCTGACCACGCAGACGCTGCCGGTGCTGACCTACCTGAAGAACTGGGACAAGCTGTTCGAGTCGCCCTTCAAAAGCGATGTGTACTTTTTCAGCACACGCCAGCAGATCGACCAGAAATGGGGCACGCCCCAGCCCATCACCATCCGCGACAAAGACTTTGGCGCCGTGCGCCTGCGCGCCTTTGGCAACTACGCTTACCGCATCACCGACGCCAAGCTGTTCCACACCGAAATCTCGGGCACGCGCGCGCAGTACACCGTGGCCGAGCTCGATGGCCAATTGCGCGGCCTGGTGCTGCAAAACATCAGCAACGCCATTGCGGGCAGCGGCCTGCCGTTTCTGGATTTGGCGGCCAACCAGGTCATGTTTGCCGATGCGCTGGCCAAAGAGCTGCAACCGGCATTTGCCAAGCTGGGCCTGCAACTCGAAGCCCTGACGGTGCAAAACCTGTCGCTGCCCGAAGAGCTGCAAAAAATCCTCGACCAGAAAATCGGCATGGGCATGGTCGGCAACGACATGGGCAAGTTCATGCAGTACCAGACGGCGCAGGCCATTCCGCAGTTTGCCGCTGCGGCCGGGCAGGCGGGCAGCGGCGGCAGCATCGCTGGCGACGCCATGGGCCTGGGCGCAGGCATGGCCATGGGCCAGTTGCTGGCGCAAAACCTGCAATCGGGCCTGGGTGGCATGCACGCGCAAGCGCAGCCCGCCGCCGCAGCAGCCACCCCGGCAGCACCCGCTGCCCCGGTGGGCATCTCGCCCGACGAGGTCATGTCCACCCTGGAAAAGCTGGCCGACCTCAAAGCCAAAGGCATCCTGACGCAGGAAGAGTTCGACAGCAAAAAAGCCGAGCTGCTGAAAAAACTGGTCTGACCGCAGCGCGCTGCGCCCCCGCCCACCCCTGCCCGCCAGCGCCTTGGTCGTTGCCATTGCCAGCACCCAGAACGCTATTTTTTTAATAGCTGCTTGCGCTTAACTGGCGGGCGCTAGAGGCCAAAAAGACTTCTAAACCTCGCCCACCCTGGCCGCGCAGCCCGCTTCAGCCCCCGATGGCCACCGATCCCACCCCGCCACCGCCGCCCACGCCCACCCAGCGCTTTTACCGTGCGCCCTGCCCCGGCTGTGGCGCGCCGGTGGAATTCAAAAGCGCGCAATCCACCCACGCCGTCTGCGGCTACTGCCAGAGCACCGTGGTGCGCAACGGCGACGTGCTCTCGCGCATCGGCAAGATGGCCGAGCTGTTCGACGACCACAGCCCGCTGCAACTCATGGCCAGCGGGCGCATCACGCTCGACGGCCAGGAGCAATCCTTCACGCTGATCGGGCGCCTGCAATACAAAACCGAGGCCGGCGTCTGGACGGAATGGGCCGCCTTTTTGCCCGACGGCAGCATCGCCAGCCTGGGCGAGGACAACGGCAGCTACGTCTTCACCCGCCCCAGCCCGGCCGGGCGCGATCTGCCCGAAGCGGCGCGCTTTCGCGTCGGCATGACCACCGCCGTCAACGGCCAGCCCTACAGCGTGGCCTTCAGCGGCCAGGCACAGTTGATTGCCGCCCAGGGCGAACTGCCGCAACTGCCACCGCTGGGCCAGCCGTTTGACCTGGTGGAGCTGCGCAGCAGCGGCGGCGAGGTGCTCAGCATCACCTACACCCAAGACCCGCCGCACGTCGAGCGCGGGCGCGCCGTGCTGCTGGAAGACCTGCACTTGCAGGGCCTGAAAGACGAGTCCGCCAAGGACGAGAAGGGCCGCCAGTTCAACTGCCCGCACTGCGGCGCGCCGGTGCAGGTGCAGCTGTCCAGCACCAAGAGCGTGACCTGCGGCTCCTGCGCCAGCATCATCAGCCTGGAGGGCGGCGTGGGCGGCGAACTGCGCTCTGCCGAGCAGGACGAGCCCGTGCGCCCCGTCATTGCGCTGGGCAGCAAAGGCCAGTTGCAGGGCGTGCACTGGCAGGTGGTGGGGTTTCAGCACCGCATGGGCGCAGAGCCCGGCGACGACGAGCACTTTGGCTGGAGCGAATACCTGCTCTACAACCAAAAGCGCGGCTTTGCGTTTCTGGTGGATTCGGAAGAGGGCTGGAGCCTGGTGCGCCCCACCACCGGTGCGCCCGCACTGGCCAAGAACGGACGCAGCGCCACCTACCTGGGCAAAACCTACGAGCTCAAATACAGCTACGAGGCCGAAACCACCTACGTGCTGGGCGAGTTTTACTGGCCCGTGGTGCGCGGCCAGAAAACCTTCAACCGCGACTTTGCCAGTGCCAAGGGGCTGCTCAGCATGGAGCAAGGCGCCAACGAGATCACCTGGTCGGCGGGCGACAAAATGGCCAGCACCGCCGTGGCCAAAGCCTTCGGGCTGACCGACCAGCAAGACCTGCTGCAACGCGACGACCCCGGCCCCTTCGTGGCCAGCAAAGGCGTGGGCTGTGCCACGCTCATCATCATTGCCGTCGTCCTGCTGATTCTGGTGCTGCTGATAAGCCGGTGCTCGGACTCCTCGGGCGGCTCGGGCGGCAGCTACCGCAGCTCGGGCGGCTCGTTCGGGGGCTTCTCGACGGGCGGCGGGCACAAATAAATTCACTCAAGGAGCAAACATGATCGGCATCGAATGGCTCAAACCGGCCGCATTTCTCGGCTCTATCCTCTACGCCATGATTGGCGTCATCATCTTCTGGGTGTGCTTTGTCATCGTGGACAAAATCACCCCCTACGACCTGTGGCGCGAAATCGTCGAAAAGCAGAACAAGGCCCTGGGCATGGTGGTGGCTGCCATGTGCTTGGGCATCAGCATCATCGTGGCAGCGGCGATCCATGGGGGGTGAGGTGCTGCGGCGCTCTGAGCGCATCAGCCCCCAGCTTTCACACAAGGAGCCGGGTTGCGCCGGACAGGGCTGGTGAAGGGGCGCATCCAGAACATTGGGGGACACACCAAAGCTGCGCTGTGGGCACTGGCTCCCAATAGCCCCCCATCCAAGTGATTTTTTCCCAATGGATTTGTGAAAGACATTGATATATCAATGAGTTCCATTGGGATCAATCCCTCCACTGTTCACAATCCATGACTACCCTCAGCCTCAAGTCCCAACCGCAAGCCGCCCTCGACACTCTGGCCAGTGTTGCCCGCGCTGCGCTCACGGCGGCCTGTGGCAAGACGCGGCCAGTGTGTGTGCTGGACGCCGTATTGCAATGAGCCCCGACGCCCTGCCAACCCCGCACCCCACGGCCCCCACCGGCCCCCGCCCCATCGACGTGGCGCTGCTCATCAGCGTGTTTGTGGTGGCCGCTTGCGGGCTGCTGTATGAGCTGGCGGCGGGGGCGCTGGCGTCGTACCTGCTGGGCGACTCGGTGTTGCAGTTCTCCACCATCATCGGCACCTACCTGTTTGCCATGGGGGTGGGCTCGTGGCTGTCGCGCTACTTTGAGCGGCAGTTGCCCGCCCACTTTTTGCGCATCGAATTGCTCGTAGCGCTCGTGGGCGGGGCGCTTCCAGCTATTCTTTTCATAGCAAACGCATACATACCCGGCGCCTTCCGGCTGCTGCTCTACGGCATGGTGCTGGTGGTGGGCACGCTCGTCGGCCTGGAGATTCCGCTGGTCATGCGCATCCTGCGGCGCAACGTGGCGCTGAAGGATTTGGTCTCGCAGGTGCTGACGTTTGATTATTTGGGCGCGCTGGCGGTGTCGCTGGCGTTTCCGCTGCTGCTGGTGCCGCACCTGGGGCTGATCCGCACGGGGCTGGTGTTTGGCCTGCTCAATGCCAGCGTGGCGGCGTGGGCGGTGTGGCTGTTTCGCCATGAGCTGCGGCGCCTGCGTGCGCATGTGGCGGCGTGTGCGCTGGTGATCGGGGCGCTGCTGGCCGCGCTGTGGGGCGCCGAGCACATCACCACCTTTGCCGAAGACAAGTTCTACCAAGATCGTATCGTCTTCAGCAGCGCCTCTCCCTACCAGCGCATCGTGGTTACGCATGGCAAGGCGGGGCACCGTTTGTTTTTGAACGGCAATTTGCAGTTTTCCCAGCGCGACGAGTACCGCTACCACGAGGCGCTGGTACACCCGGCCATGGCCGCCCACGGCGCGCCGAAAAAGGTGGCCGTGCTGGGCGGCGGCGACGGCATGGCGGTGCGCGAGGTGCTGAAATACCCCAGCGTCGAATCGGTCACGCTGGTCGAACTCGATCCGGCCATGACGCAGCTGTTTGCCCAGCACCCGACGCTGGCGCGGCTCAATGCCGGGGCGCTGCAAAACCCCAAGGTCACGGTGGTCAACACCGACGCCTTCCAGTGGCTGCAAGACACGGGCGACACCTTTGACGTGATCGTGGTGGACTTTCCTGACCCGACCAACTTTGCCATCGGCAAGCTCTACACCAACAGCTTTTATGCGCTGCTCGACCAGCGCCTGGCCGCCAGCGGTTACGCCGTGGTGCAGACCACCTCGCCGCTGGTGGCCCGGCAGAGTTTCTGGACGGTGGTCACGAGCATTGAATCGGTGGGCCTGCGCACCACGCCCTACCACGCCCATGTGCCCAGCTTTGGCGAGTGGGGCTTTGTCATTGCCAGCCGCAGGCCCTGGCGGCTGCCGCAGGCGCTGCCCGAAGGCTTGCAGTTCTTGAGCGTGCAGGGCTTGCCGCTGCTGCTGGACTTTCCGCTGGACATGGCCCGCGTATCGACGGAAGTTCACCGCCTGTCCAACCAGGTGCTGGTGACCACCTACGAGCGCGAGTGGGGCCAGGCGCTGGGCCATTGACCAGGGGGTGGCCCCTGGCTCTGCCGGGTCGGCCCGCAGGCGTGCCACGCCCATCGTTGAAAATGTCCCTACACAACACGTTGCGTTGCAGCGCTTTTCATGCTTGATATGTTCTTTTCCAGCGGGATCGCCCGTCCCGCGCTGCTGTGGCAGCAGCACGACCCGCGCCTGGTGGCCTTGTCGGTGGTGTTGGCCATTCTGGCGTCCATGATGGCGCTGCACATGGCCGCGCTGGCGCGGCGGGCATCAGGCGCCCTGTACCGGCACCTGGCGCTGCTGACCGGCGCCATTGCCCTGGGCGGCGGCATCTGGGCCATGCACTTCATCGGCATGCTGGCGTTTGCGCTGTGCGCGCGCGGGCGCTTTGATCCGTGGATGACGCTGGTGTCGTTCGTGCCCGGGCTGGCGGCGTCGTGGGTGGCGCTGCACTTGCTGATGCGCCGCACGGTGGGGCCCTGGGTGCTGCTGGGCGGCGGCGTGCTGGTGGGCGGCGGCATTGGCGCCATGCACTACATCGGCATGGCCGCCTCCGAGCTGGCACCGATGATGCGCTACGACCCCGTGGGCTTTGCCACCTCCATCGTGGTGGCCGTGCTGCTGGCCACGCTGGCGCTGTGGGTGCGCTTTGGCCTGCAACGGCACATGCGCTGGCGGCCCTGGTGGGCCAGCGCACTGGCCGGTAGCGTGATGGGGCTGGCCATTGCCGGCATGCACTACATGGGCATGGACGCGCTGCGCTTTGTCGGGCCGATGGACATGGACTATTTTGATGGCAGCACCGAGCACCGCACGCTGGCCCTGGCCGTGACAGCAGTCACGGTGTTTGCCGGGGCCCTGGTGCTGGCCATCAACGTGGGGCTGCGCTACCGCCAGCTGCTGCTCGAAGCCCAGCGCAACGAGTCACGCCTGCGCGCGGTGATGGACACCGCCCTGGATGGCATCGTGATGATTGACGCCCAGGGGCTGGTGCAGTCGTACAACGCGGCGGCGCAGCGCATTCTGGGCTGGTCGGCAGACGAGGTGCTGGGGCGCAACGTGAACATGCTCATGCCCGAGCCGCACCAGTCCGCACACGACGGCTACCTGAACCACCACCTGGGCACGGGCGAGGAGCGCATCATCGGCACCGGGCGCGAGGTCGAGGTGCGGCGCAAAGACGGCACGCTGGTGCCCGTACACCTGGCCGTGGGCCGGGTGCAATGGCCCGGCAAGCCGGTGTTTGTCGGCTTTCTGACCGACATCCGCCAGCGCCTCGACATGGAAACGTCGCTGCGCCGCAGCGAAGAGCAGTTTCGCTCGCTCATCGGCAACATCCCGGGCGTGACGTTCCGCTGCCGGCTGGACCAGGACTGGTCGATGCTGTTTGTCAGCGACTCGGTAGAGCAGCTCACGGGCTGGACGGCCCCCGACTTCCTGGCCCAGCGCACCTCGTTTGCGCAGCTCACCCACCCCGACGATGTACCGCGCCTGTGGCACGAGATCACGCAAGCGGCGCAGCAGCAACGCGCCTACCAGATCGAATACCGCCTGCGCCACCGCGACGGACGCACGCGCTGGGTGTCTGAAACCGGGCGCAGCGTGTCCGATGGAAACGGCCAGGTGCAGTGGATAGACGGCGTGATCGTGGACACCACCGACTTCAAGGCCCGCAGTGCCGAGTTTGAAGGCACGGTCCACGCCATCAACCGCGCGCTGGCCGTGGCCGAGTACGACCTGCAAGGCCGGTTGCTCTACGCCAACCAGAACTTCTTGCAGCTCATGGGCTACACGCTGGACGAGGTGCTGGGCCAAAGCCACCGCATGTTCTGCCCACCCGAGTATGTGCAAGACCCCGCCTACGCCCAGTTGTGGGAGCGCCTGGGGCGCGGCGAACTCGACGCGGGCGAGTACCTGCGCCTGGGCAAGGACGGGCACGAGGTGTGGATACAGGCCACCTACAACCCGATTTTTGATGCGGACTGCAAGCCATTCAAGATCGTCAAATTTGCCACCGACCTGAGCCAGCGCCGCGCCATGGAACAAGAGCTGCGCAGCGCCAAAGAGCGCGCCGAACTGGCAGCGGCCGCACGCAGCATGTTCCTGGCCAACATGAGCCATGAAATCCGCACGCCCATGAACGCCATCATCGGCTTCACCGAGGCACTGCTGGACTCGCCGCTGGACAGCACCCAGCGCCGCCACCTGGGCACCGTACACCATGCCGCGCGCTCCATGCTGCGCCTGCTCAACGACATTCTGGACACCGCCAAGCTGGAAAAAGGCGCCGTGGAGCTGGAGGCAGAAGACTTCTCGCTGCGCACGCTGTGCGAGCAGATTCTGGCCTCGCTGCGCATCACCGCCACCAAGAAAGGACTGGCGCTGGTGCTGGAGTACCCGCCATCCGAGCCCGACTACTTTTGCGGCGATGCACTGCGCTTGCAGCAGATTCTGGTCAACCTGCTGGGCAACGCCATCAAGTTCACCGAAACCGGCACCGTCACGCTGCGCGTGGCCTACGCCCAAGACCAGCTGGCGCTGGAGGTGCAGGACACCGGCATCGGCATCGCCCCCGAACAGCTGGCGCGCATCTTCGACCCCTTTGCGCAGGCCGATGCCTCCACCACGCGCCGCTTTGGCGGCACGGGCCTGGGCACCACCATCTCGCGCCAGCTCACCGAGCTGATGCAAGGCCACATCGCGGTGCAAAGCACGCCGGGCGTGGGCAGCACCTTCAGCGTGCGGCTGCCGCTGCCGCTGGGCCAGGCCGTGCAGGCGCCAGCGCACCCACAGGTGGGCACCCTGCCGCCCCTGCGGGTGCTGGCCGTGGATGACGTGGCCAACAACCTGGAGCTGCTGCAACTGACGCTGGCACGCGGCAACCACCAGATCACGCTGGCGCACGGCGGCGAGGAGGCGGTAGCGCAATTCGTGCGCGCCCCGTTTGACCTGGTGCTGATGGACTTGCAAATGCCCGGCATGGACGGGCTGGAGGCCACACGCCGCATCCGCTCCTTTGAGCAAGACCGGCAGCGCAAGCCCGTGCCCATCATTGCCCTGTCGGCCAGCGTGCTGGAGCAAGACCGCCGCGACGCCCTGGCCGCTGGCATGGACGGCTTTGCTGGCAAGCCGCTGGAGCCCGCACGCCTGCACGCCGAGATGGCCCGGGTGCTGGACATCCGCCTCGATGCCACACCGGCGCCCACCCTGGCCCTGCCCACAGCGCACAGCGCCGAGGCCGCCATCGACTGGGAACGCGGCGTGCGCCTGTGGACGCGGCTGGATTTGCTGTGCAACGCCATTGAGCGCTTTTTGCACGACAGCCAGAGCGTGCCCGCAGCGCTGCAACAGTACCTGCAAGCAGGCGATTGGGAGGGCCTGCGGGCCGCCGCGCACCGCCTGCGCGGCGCCGCCGGCAACCTGGCCCTGGACCCGCTGCACACCCTGGCCACGCAACTGGAAGACGCCGCCCGCACCGGCCACGCCGACACCATCGCCCCCCTGGTCGATGCCCTGCCCGCCGTGCTGGGCAGCACCCAGCAAGCGGCGCAGGCCTGCCGCATCTGCGGCGCCCCCCCGGCCGCACAGGCACCCGTCCACCTGCCCGTGGCAGCGCAGCCACTGGCGCAGGCCCACCAGGCGCTGGAGCAACTGGCGCAGGCCCTGCAACGGGGCGAATTGCCCGAAGCCCCGCTGCAAGCCCTGGCCGAACTGCTTCCCGCCCTGGCCCTGGAGCCTTTGCAGCAGGCCATCGATGCCTTTGATTTCAACCAGGCACAACGCTGCCTGCACACCCTGCGGGCACAGTTGGCGCCCGCCCCCGAGGAAGCCGCCCCATGACCCCCACCGAAGACCACCGCCCGCGCCTGCTGCTGGTGGACGACGAGCCCACCAACCTCCAGGTGCTGCGCCACATCCTGCAATCCGACTACCGGCTGCTGTTTGCCACCGACGGCCAGCGCGCCATCGAAATCGCCCAGCAGCAGCGCCCCGACCTGGTGCTGCTGGACATCATGATGCCCCGGATGGACGGCTACGCCGTGTGCCACGCGCTCAAGCAGGATGCGCGCACAGCGCCCATCCCGGTGCTGTTCATCAGCGCACTGACCGACCACGACGACGAGGCCCGGGGCCTGGACGCCGGGGCCGTGGACTACATCACCAAGCCCGTCAGCGCCGCTGTGGTGCGCGCGCGCGTGCGCATCCACCTGTCGCTGGTGCGCCTGGACGAGCTGCGCGAAACGCGCCTGCAAATCGTGCAGCGCCTGGGGCGCGCTGCCGAGTACAAAGACAACGAAACCGGCATGCACGTCATCCGCATGAGCCACTTTGCCCACCGCCTGGCACTGGCGGCAGGCTGCAGCCCGGCCTGGGCCGAAGACCTGCTCAACGCCGCGCCCATGCACGACGTGGGCAAGATCGGCATCCCCGACGCCATCTTGCGCAAGCCCGGAAAACTCGATGCCCAGGAGTGGGAAGTGATGCGCCGCCACCCCGCCATGGGCGCAGAAATCATCGGCCAGCACCCCGGCGGACTGCTGCAAATGGCCCACGCCATCGCCCTGCAACACCACGAAAAATGGGACGGCAGCGGCTACCCGCACGGCCTGGCGGGCGAGGCCATCTCGCTGGAGGCGCGCCTGGTGGCCATTGCCGACGTGTTCGACGCCCTCACCGCCGAGCGCCCCTACAAAAAAGCCTGGCCCGTGGCCGACGCCGTAGCCCACATCCAGGCCCAGGCAGGCCAGCACTTTGACCCGGCCCTGGTCATGCTGCTGGAGCCGCTGCTGCCCGAGCTGCTGGAAATCCGGGCACGCTGGGCCGACTGAGTCGCCATTGCGGCAAGAGAGCAAGCACAGTGCCAACCACCAACGCCAACCAACATCCCCATCGCCGCCGCGCCTGGCTGGCGGGCGCCGTGCTGGCTGCCTGCCTGGGCGGGTGCGGTGATCCGTATGCGCACAAATTGCCCGCCGATGGGCGCCTGGGCGCAGGCGAAGCAGAAAAAATCGCCCGGGCACTCACCGGCCCCGACCAGGAGCGCTTCCAGCGCTGGGCACACAGAATGCTGCGCCAGGAGCACTACGGCGGCGAGCCCTCGGCGGGCACCGTCCAGCACGCCCTGCGCAACCAGACCGAGTTTGAACTGCAACAGCAGCAAGCCCAGGCCGAAGCAGCCGCCCGCCAGGCCCAGGCCGAGGAACAAGCCCGGCAGCAAGCGCAGGCCCAGCGCGAACAGCAGGCCGCGCTGGAGCAGTTGCACAGCAGCCGCGCCGCCGTCCATGCACGGCTGCTGCAACACATCTCGGCACGCACGCTGCACCACGAGTTCAAGCCCGTCGTCAGCGCCCAGGGCGAGGTCTTTGCGCACCAGTGGGTGATTTCCGTGGCGCTGGGCAACCCGTCGGCCAAGCGCCTGGTCAGCGCATCGGGCTGGCTGCAAATGGCCGACACCCAAGGCCGCGCGCTGGGCGCCCTCCCCCTGCACATCGACACCCCGGTGTTGCCAGGCAAATCCCTGGAGCACACCGCCGTCATCGACCACCAGCGCAACCACCCCCTGCACGCGGCCATGGCCCAGGCCGACGCCTTGCAGGTGCAATGGGTGCTGGAGTCGGTCGCCTTTGCCGACGGCACGGTGCTGAGCGCCAGCAGCCTGCCTGCACCGCCTGCACTGCCCGGCGCCAGCGCCGCAGCCAGTGCCACCCCAGCCCCGCCATAAGGCGACCTCGCCCCCTGCCGCACCGGCACCGAACACATCCCAACCGACATGCACCGCCGCCAGTTCTTGGCCCGCACCACCGCCAGCGCCGCCAGCGCCACCAGCGCCCTGCTGGCCGCCTGCGACAGCGCGCCGCCCGCCCTCAGCGGCGGCTTTGCCGGGGTGGACATGGCGCGCGGCCACGCCCTGCGCGACCTGCTGGCCAGCGGCCGCCTGCCCGAGCCCGCGCGCATCCACCGCACCCAGGTGGTGATTGCCGGGGGCGGCGTGGCCGGGCTGGCCGCCGCGCGCTCGCTGCGCCTGGCGGGGGTGGAGGACTTTGCCCTGCTGGAGCTGGAAGACAGCGCCGGGGGCAACAGCCGGGGCACCCAGGTGCAAGGCCTGGCCTGCCCGCTGGGCGCGCACTACCTGCCCCTGCCCGGCCCCGACGCCACCGAGGTGCAAGACCTGCTTGAAGAACTGGGCCTGCGCCAGCGCGTGGCCGGGCGCTGGCAGTACGACGAGCGCCACCTGTGCCACAGCCCGCAGGAGCGCTTTTTCTTTCACGGCGAATGGCAAGAAGGCCTGCTGCCCGTGCAGGGCGTGGGCAGCGCCACGCTGGCGCAGTACCAGCGCTTTGCCGATGCCGTACAGGCGCACAGCCAGCAGGCGCGCTTTGCCATGCCCGCGCTCAAAACATGGAAGCCAAATCAGTCCCTAGCGCCCGCCCACCAAGCGCTGGACGCTATTACTTTTGAAGCATGGCTGGCCCAGCAAGGACTGCATGATCCGCACCTGCGCTGGTATTTGGACTACTGCTGCCGCGACGACTACGGCGCAGGCTGCGCGCGCGTATCGGCCTGGGCGGGCATCCACTACTTTGCCAGCCGCCACGGTTTTCAGGCGCCGGGCAGCGCCGCCGCAGCCGAGCGCGACAGCGGCGTGCTGACCTGGCCCGAGGGCAACGGCTGGATCACCCAGCGCCTGGCCGCGCCGCTGCGCCAGGGCGGCCAGCTGCACACCGCCACCAGCGTGCTGCGCATTGCCGAGCACGCGCGCGGCGTGCAGGTCGATGCCTTCGACCACGCCACGCAGACCGTGCAGCGCTGGCAGGCGCAGCGCTGCATCGTGGCGCTGCCGGTGTTCATGGCGGCGCGGGTGGTACAGGCGCCGCCCGCTTTTGTGCAACAGGCCGCACAGCGCCTGCACTGGGCGCCGTGGCTGGTGGCCAACATCCACCTGAGCCACCCGCTGCAAGACCGCCCCGGCGCCGCCCCCGCCTGGGACAACGTGCTGTACCAGGACGCCACCCCCGGCGGCCTGGGCTACGTCGATGCCAGCCACCAGCGGCTCGACGCCCGTGCCGCCGGGGCCGCACCCACCGTGCTCACCTATTACCAGGCGCTGGGCGAGCTGCCCGGCGCCCGCGCGGCCCTGGCCCAGCAGCCCTGGACGCACTGGGCCGATGCCATCGTGCACGCCCTGTCGGCGCCGCACCCGGATTTGCGCGCGCGCGCCACGCACATCGCCATCACCCGCCACGGCCACGCCATGGCCACGCCGGTGCCGGGCACGCAGCAGTTTTTAAGCCAAATTGCCCTGCAACGCCCGCCAGATAAGCGATACCAGCTATCAAATGGAGAGCAAATGGCCGTACTGCCCAGCCCCGCCACGGCGCGCCTGGCGTTTGCGCACGCCGACTGGTCGGGCTACTCGGTGTTCGAAGAAGCCTTCACGCGCGGCCACCACGCAGCGCTGGCGCACGCGCGCTGATGCCGCCGCGCCCGCCCACCGCCACCCCCATATCCACCCCCATATCCACCTCCACTTCCCCCCACCGACGCCACCACCCCATGCACACCCCACCGCCCACCTCCGATGGCCTCCCTCCCTCTGACGACGCCGCGCCCGGGCCGGGTCTGCCGCCGGGCACCCGCCGCTGCATCGTGCTGCTGGGGCTGCTGCAAGGCGCGCTGTGGTACGGGGCGCACCAGGCCCATTCCCGGGGCTGGGGGCCTTGGGCACAGCTGGGCGTGTATGGCGCGTGGGTGGCATGGGTGCTGGCCCTGCCTACGGTGGTGGCACTGAGTGTGGTGCACCTGCGCGATGCGCTGTTCTGGCGCGGCACCGGGGCCTTAGCGGCGCTGGTGCTGGCCCTGGCGGCCTGGGCGGGCTGGAACGCCACCGGGGCGCCGGGCACGGCGTCCAGCGTCTGGGCGCCTTTGGGGCTGGCGCTGGGCCTGCTGCTGTTGGTGGCCCTGCCGTGGTGGCAGTGCCGATTGCAGCACCGGCGCTGGCATGCGCCCTACCCCGATCTGTTTGCATACGCCTGGCACAACGCGCTGGCACTGGCGCTGGCAGCCTTGTTCACCGGGCTGTGCTGGGGCGTGCTGGGGCTGTGGGCGGGGCTGTTCACGCTGGTCAAGGTGCCGCTGTTTGCCGACCTGTTTGCACAGCCCTCCTTCATCGCGCTGGCCAGCGGCACCATGGCGGGCGTGGGCGTGCTGATAGGCCGCACCCAGCAGCGCGCCGTGCAAACCGCCCGCCAAAGCCTGCTGGCGCTGTGCCAAGCCCTGTTGCCGCTGCTGGCGGTGGCCGTGGTGCTGTTTGTGCTGAGCCTGCCGTTCACCGGCCTGCAACCGCTGTGGCAAACGCGCAAAGCGGCCGCCGTGCTGCTGGGCGTGCTGGCGCTGCAAGTGGTGTTCGTCAACGCGGTGTACCAAGATGGCCGCCACGCCAGGGCCGCCACCCGCAGCAGCGGCCCCTACCCACCGCTGCTGCGCCGTCTGGTGGAGGCCAGCTTGCTGTCCATGCCGGTGCTGGCCGGGCTGGCACTGACGGCGCTGGGCCTGCGCATCAACCAATACGGCTGGACGACCGACCGCCTGTGGGCACTGTGGCTGGCACTGGTGCTGAGCGCCTACGCTGGCGGCTACGCACTGGCCGTGCTGCGCCCGCGCAGCGCCTGGCTGGAGCGGCTGGAGCCGGTCAACCGCTACACCTCCTGGTTGGTGATGGCGCTGGCGGTGCTGGTACACACGCCGCTGCTGGACCCGTTCCGCATCGCCGCGCACAGCCAGACCGAACGCCTGCGCGCCGCATCCGCCCCCGCCCCGGAGGCCGATCTGGTGGCGCTGCGCTTTGACCATGGCCGCCACGGCCACGCCGCCTTGCAATCGTTGCAGGACGCGCCCGCGTACCAGAGCGCCCCAGCCCAGCGCCTGCTGCAAGGCGTGCTGGCACGGCCCCAGCGCTGGCAGCACCAGCCCAGCACCGAGGCGCTGCGCAGCGGCGCCGTCACCACCGCCGCCCAGGCCCAGCGCCTGATTACGCCCGCCAGCGGCCACCCGCTGCCCGATGCCGACTGGTGGCAAGCCCTGCTGGCACAGCACCTGCGCGGCATGGAATGCCTGCAAAGCGGCGCCGATTGCGTGGTGCTGCAAGCCGACCTGGACGGCGACGGCCAGCCCGAGCAGGTGCTGTGCGAGCTATCGGCCCGCTGGGGCACGCCCTGCACGCTCTCCACCCGCCAGGACGGGCGCTGGCAACACGCCGGGCAAGTGGACTGGCAAACCCGCAGCACCGACACGCAGGCACTGCACCAACACCTGCGCGCAGGCCAGTTGCAGGCACAGCAGCCACGCTGGCAAGAGCTGCAAGTGCAGGGGCAGCGTGGCCGCATCCGTGCCGACCCAAGCGACTGAGCCCGCAGGCCAGCGCAGCGCACCGTCACGCAGGCGTCATGGTGGGTGGGCAAGCTACGCGGCTTGTGTTGTCTTGTTTGAACTTTGAGCTTGCCATGACCCGCCCTTGCCCCCAGCACCTGCACCGCGTCACCACCTTGCTGCGCGTCACCGCCCACGCCTGGGCCTTGCCCGCCCGCACGGCCCATCCTGCCGCCGCACAGCGCCCTGCCTGAGCACCTCCCCTCCCGCGCGGCCACGGCCACGCCTGTCCAGCAGGCCGCACGGGTGCGGCCCCGGCGGGGGCGCCGGTGTACTACCATCGCGCCCCCATGCACCCTTCTGATCTGGCTGACGGCCCCGCGCAGGCCACCCCGACAACGCCGCCCGGCGCCCCCCTGAACCTGCCCGGCGCCCAGCTGCGCGCCCTGGCCCCCGCTGATCTGCCCGGCTTGCTGGCCGTGCAGCGCGCCTGCTACGGCGAGGACTTTGTGGAAAGCGCCGACGTGTTCACACGGCGCCTGGCCAGCCCGGCCAACTGCTCACTGGTGCTGGTGCAGGCGGGCCAGGTCTGCGCCTACCTGGCGGCCTACCATTCCGTGCGCGGCAAGGTCACGCCCCTGCACGGCGACTTTGAGGCCACGCCCCACCCCGACACCCTGTACCTGCACGACATGGCCGTGCTGCCCGCTCTGGCCGGGCGCGGGCTGGCCAGGGTGCTGCTGCAATCGCTGTGGCAACACGCCAACGCGCAGGGGTTGCAGCACGCGGCGCTGGTGTCGGTGCAAGGCTCGCAGGGTTACTGGGAGCGCCACGGTTTTGCCCTGTGCAGCCCACACGGCGACGCCCAGCGCCAGCACCTGGCTAGCTATGGCACAGCGGCGGTGTACATGCGCAAACCGCTGGCAGTGCCCGCAGCCGGGCCGCAGCCCTGAGCCCCCCCTCCAAGGCCATTAAGCTGGCCTTCATGCAGGCTTTCTAGAGTGGCACTGGCCCGCCGCGCTGCACCCCAGTGCGCCGGGCTACCGTGCCCTGCCAAGGGTTTGTACAGCCCCCTGAGAAAGCCATCTGAATATGTCCCAACACAGCCAGGACTTCTACCAATTCCAATTCGACGCCAGCTTGTCGCGCGTGCTCCAGCTGGTGGAGGTGGACGGCCGCAAGACCAAGATCGAAAAAATCACCGGCAACACCTTCGATATCGACACCAACGCCAGCGGTGCCGTCACCCAAGTGGTGCGCACCGAGGTATCGCGCCAAGGCACCACCGAAGTCAGCATCTACAGCGATGCCAACGGCGATCAGCGCTTTGACAAGACTTTCGAGATCGAGGTGGCAGGCGCCAGCGCCCGCCAGCTGGAACAGCACCGCTTCACCTTCGACAACGCCGGCAACGTCACCGCCGAGATGGAGCGCAAGGGCAACGGCACCTGGAAAACCGAGCGCATCGACGCCAACGAACACTTCAGCCAGATCCAGCTCGATGGCGTGAACTACCTCGTCAAAACCGAGCAAGAGCGCGACGGCATCGAATTCACGCTGCTGCGCGATGACAACGGCGACGGCATCTGGACGCAGATTGCCGAGGGCGAAACCACCGGCCTGCACATCGACAGCGCCACCGGCACCATCGACCTGGTGGGCATCCAGGCTTACCTGGCCAGCGCCGACACCATCGTCGGCTGACCGGCCACGGCAGCGGGCCTGGGCGCCCGCACCGCACACGCCCCGGCAGTGCCGGGGCGTTTTTGCGTCAAAGCCCCCGGCCTTTGACCAGCGCCATGATCTGGCCCGCATCCAGCGTGCTGGCCTTTTGCTGGATTTGCGGCAGGTACTGCGTCTGCATGTCGCGCGCCGGGCCCAGCAGGCCCTGGTAGGTGGAGCGCAGCACATCGGTGTTCATGCGCCGCCCGCCCGCGTAGTAGCGCTTGGCCAGCTGCCCCAGCGCGTAGGTGGTGGCAAACGAAAACGCCATGCCCGTGGCCGCGCCCCCCACCTTGCCCATGGTTTTGCCCAGCGCCTTGCCCATCAGGCCGCCCAGCAGCTTGCGGCCAAACTGCTCGATGTACTGCGAGGTCAGGCCCACACCCGCAGCGGCAATGAACTCCTTGATGTGGCCGGTGTCCAGCTCCACGCCGTGCGCCTTGCCAATGCCATAGACCATCTTGATTTGCAGCGGAATGATGGCCATCGAGGCCCAGGACTGCGGCAGCAGCTCCAGCGCGCCGTTCAGGATGGCGTAGTTCAGGATGCTTTTGTCCAGCGCCGCCTCGTCGGGGCCGGGAATGGTGATGACCGGGGCCGCAGGCACAGACGCTGCCGGGGGCGGCACCGACGCCGCAGCGGGCGCAGGCGCGCGGGTGGCCGCTGCGGTCACGGCGGCGCCCAGGACGGCACCCACACCGGCTGCGGCGGCAGCCGCTGGTGCGCCCCACTGGGCAAACAGCCCGGCCCCTGGTGCCGGTGCTGCTGCCACAGCAGGGGCCGGGGCTACCGATGCCGCGCTGGTGTAGGCCGCCAGCGCATCGGCCTGGGCCTCAAAGGCCTGCACAGCGCCATCCTGCAAGCCCAATTGGCGGCGCAGGTCGTGCAGAAAACGCCGCTCCACTTCGCTTTGGCTGCCATCGGCGTCGCACACGCACACGGCCATCTCATAGGCCAGCTGTGCGTGGGCCGGGTCGGTCAGCTGGCGCACCGCATCGGCCAGCGACACGCGCTGGAGCAGCACGTCCTGGTACAGGCTGGCCAGCGGGTGGGCGCCCTGTGCGTCCGAAAGCGACTCGGCCATGCGCCGGATGGCCTCGCGCTCGCTGTCGGCCTTGTGGCCATCGGCAAAACCGGCATACAAGGCAATGGTGAGCAAGGCGCGCTGTTGGTCTGCATTCATGGGAAGGGGTTTCCTGTTCAGAAAAGACGGGGACAAAGTGTGGCATGGCACCCACCATAGATACCCGGCAGGGCCTGTGGGTTCCCGCGCGCGGCGGCCCGCAGGGGCCAGCGTCACGGTGGCTGGTGATAATGCGCGCCATGCCAAACCGCTGGAAACCCAACGTCACCGTGGCCGCCATCATTGAGCGCGATGGCCGCTTTTTGCTGGTCGAGGAAACCACCACCGACGGGCTCAAACTCAACAACCCGGCGGGCCACCTCGACCCCGGCGAATCGCCCGCGCAGGCCTGTGCCCGCGAGGTGCGCGAGGAAACCGCGCACGAGTTCACGCCCACAGCGCTGGTGGGCGTGTACCTCAACCGCTTCACCAAAACGCGCACCGGCGACGACCTGACCTACCTGCGCTTTGCCTTCACGGGCCAGCTGGGCACGCACCACGCCTGGCAGGCGCTGGACGCGGGCATCGTGCGCACCGTGTGGATGACCGCCGACGAAATCCGCGCCTGCCCCGAGCGCCACCGCAGCCCGCTGCTGCTGCAATGCCTGAACGACTACCTGGCGGGCCAGCGCGCCCCGCTGGAGCTGGTGCATACCGACGTGAGCGTGATGCAGACCGGGCGGTAACGGCGCCCCTGCGCGCGCCGGGCCGGGTGGCAAAATTGCCAACCCTTCTTCAGCCCCCCTTACCGGAGCCCGCGCCATGTTCACAGGCATCGTCCAAGCCACCGCCACCATCGCCGCCATCGAGGACCGCGCCGGGCTGCGCACCTTCACGCTGGATTTCCCCGAGGGCTTTTGCCAGGATCTGGCCATTGGCGCCAGTGTGGCCACCGACGGCGTGTGCCTGACGGTGACGGAAATCCTCTCGCCCACGCAAGCCACGTTCGATGTGATGCTGCAAAGCCTGAACATCACCACGCTGGGCCGCTACGCCGCAGGCCAGCGCGTGAACGTGGAGCGCGCCGCCAAAGACGGCGCCGAGATTGGCGGCCACCCGCTGTCGGGCCACATCGACTTCACCGGCCAGCTCATCGAGCGGCGCGTGCTCGACAACAACCTGGTCTGGCGCGTGGCCGTACCGGCAGACTTTCGCAAATACGTGTTTGCCAAGGGCTACATCGCCATCCACGGCGCCAGCCTCACGGTGTCCGAGGTGAACCGCACCGAGGGCTGGTTCGAGGTCTGGCTGATTCCCGAAACCCGCCGCGCCACGGTGTTTGAGGACAAGCAGGTGGGCGATGCGCTGAACATCGAAATCGAGCGCAGCACCCAGGTGGTGGTGGACACCGTGCGCGAAGCCGTCCACGAGAGCCTGGGTCGCCTGCGGCCCGTGCTGGAGGCATTGCTCAAAGAAAAAGGCTTGTCGCTGGACGACTTCATGCCGACACCAGGGGCGGGGCGCTGAAAGGGCGCGCTGCCCCAGCCAGCGTTACGGGGTGGCCGGGTTTGCCAGGCGCATGCAGGCGGCCAGCTGCGTTTGCTGGCCCTTGTCCAGCCAGTCTGCCGCGCCCTCGCGGTCTTCTGCCGAGCGGTTCTGCCCCAGCTTGAATTTGCCTTCCAGGCGAACGATCTCCACCTCCAGCCCCACGATGGCTGACAGCATCTGCTGGAGGTAGGCAGGCTCTGCATCCCCCATCTTCCAGGCACCGGCAGGGTGGGGGGCCATGGCCTGGGCTTGCTGCTCGTGCGTGCGCGTCAGGCGGCCCACCACACCACGCACAAACTTTTCGTCATCGCGCAGCGCCACCCGGCCATGCACATGCACCACCCGGTAATTCCAGGTGGGCACCTGGCGGTGGGTGGCGTGTTTGCTGGGATACCAGTTGGGCGAGATATAGCCCTGCTCGGCCCGGAACACCACCAGCACATCGCCACCCTGCTGCAACTGCTGGCACAGCGGATTGGCCCGCGCCATATGCCCGATCAGCCGGTCTGTGCCCTCAGGCCCTTGTTGCAGCTCCCACGGAATGTGGTTGGCGTCCAGGCCATCGGGCCCGTGGGTGACCAACATGCCCAAAGGGGCGTGCCGGATCAGGTCGTAAAGCGCCGCCTGGTCGGTGACGGCGAAATGGGCAGGGTTGTACATGGCGAACCAAACGGGGTGGTGGTGGAATGCTTGCGCAGCATAGTCCAGCGGGCGCCTGCCCCCCTGCCATCGACTCAATCCGCCGTGAGCTTGCGCTCCTTGATGATGGTGGCCCACTGGGTGGACTCTTTCTTCATGAAGGCGGTGAGTTCGGCCCGCGTGGTGGGCTGCGGCGTCAGGCCGTGCTTGTTCAACGCATCTTTCACGCCCGGGTCGTTGAGCACCTTGACGATTTCCTTGTTCCAGCGGTCCAGCAGTGGCGCGGGCGTTTTGCCGGGGGCCACAAAGGCGTACCAGTTCAGCGCCTCAAACCCCGGAAAACCCGATTCGGCCACGGTGGGGATGTTGGGCATGTACGCCGGGCGCGTCAGGCCGGTGGTGGCCAGCGGAATCAGCGTGCCCGCTTCCACATGCGGCAGGGCCGTGGGCGGCGCAGCAAAGTACGAGGTGATGCGCCCGCCCAGCAGGTCTTGCAGTGCCGGGGCACCGCCCTTGTAGGGCACGTGGGTCATGTCCACGCCCGCGCGCTGGTTGAACAGTTCGCCCGCCAGGTGCGAGGCCGAACCGGCGCCGGTAGAGGCAAAGTCCACGCTGCCGGGCTTCTTTTTCGAGAGCTGAATGAACTCGGCCAGCGTCTTGGCGCCTGCGCCTTTGTGTACGACCAGCACGTTGGGGAAGTTGACGCCGCCCGACACCGCCGCCAGGTCTTTGAACGGGTCGTAGGGCAGCTTCATCAGGTGCGGGGCAATGGTCAACGGGCCAACCGAACCAAACAGCAGCACCGAGCCATCAGCCGCCGCGTTGGCCACGAACTGGTGGGCGATGTTGCCGCCCGCACCGCCCTTGTTGTCCACCACCACCGACTGGCCAATGTTCTCGCCCAGCTTTTTGGCGATCAGGCGCGCTGCCGCATCGGCTGCACCGCCCGCCGCAAAACCGACCACCAGCGTGACGGGTTTTTTCGGGGGAAAGTCCTGGGCGCTGGCGGCGCCCGCCAGCAGCAAGGTGGATGCAGCCAGCGCGGTGGCGCGCAGCAACAGGCGTTTGTTCATGGGGGGTCTCCTCGTGGGGTGATGGATGGTGGGAAAAAGAAAAAACGTGCTTTCTGCGGGCACTCAATCCGCGCCCAGGCCAATCGGGTTGGGCTGGCGCTTTTCCACGGCATGGCGGAGCAGCGAGGCGGTGCGGAACACGCCGTGGGCAAACTTGCCGTAGGGCAGCGTGGCAAACAGCGCCATCACCGCGCCCAGGTGCAGGCACAGCAGCAGCGCCAGGGCGGGTGTGCCCCGGCCCAGCCACAGCGCCAGACCGCTGGCCGACACCAGAAACAGCAGGGCGATAAAGCCCAGGTCCATGGGTTTTTGTGCGGCATCGCCGTGCAGGGCGTGGCGGGTGCGGTTCAGGTGCCACAGCCCTGCCGTGCCCAGCACCAGCATCACACCGCCCACGGCGCCCAAGAGCTTGGGCAGGCTGGGCAGGTCGTAGGGCGCGGCCCAGCCGAACACGTAGTGGTACACCGTGCCCACGCTGGTGGCGGCAAAGCACAGCAAGAAGCCGTAGAAGGTCAGGTGGTGGGCGCGGCGGCGCTTGAGGGTGTAGGCGTCGTCCTCGTTGTGGCAGCCGTCGCCGTGGCCGCCGTCCAGGTACTTCAGGCGCAGCACGGCATCGGTGGCCTCGGCAGCGGCGGGCGCGCTCACGTCCACGCCGCTGGTGGCGGGTTTGATGTTCTTCCAGAAGCCGCGCACGCCCATGCCCAGCGCCAGCACCACAAACAAAAACACCGGCGCAAACAGGCCCACCAGCAGGTTGTGCGGGAACAAACTGTAGAAGTTGCCGCCCAGGTCAGCCCCCCACAGCGCACCCACGCCACCGCCTTGCAGCACAGCGCCCAGCACCAGAAACAGCGTGAGCGCCGCCACCAGCGCCAGCGACAGCGTCAGCCCCTGGCGCTGGTAGAGCTGGCCCAGCGCAGGCGGCCAGGCGTAGTCGGCATAGGTCTGGCCGCGCACCTGGGCCATGGACTGCGGGATGTTGACGGCAAACTCGTGCGGCGGCGCGTACTGGCAGGCGTGCAGGCAGGCGCCGCAGTTGTGGCACAGGTTGGCCAAAAAATGGATGTCGGCCTTGCCAAACTCCAGCCGCCGCGTCATGGCCGGGAACACGGCACAAAAGCCCTCGCAGTAGCGGCAGGCGTTGCAGATTTGCAGCTGGCGGGCCACCTCGGTTTCGGGGGCGGACAGCACGATGTCGCCATTGGCCAGCGCCCGGGCGTCGCGCGTCAGGGCTTCAAGCGTTTGCATTGTTTGCTCCTTTTTTTGTAGCTAATGGCGCTTTCTGCGCAAGGGCTGGAGGCTGTTTTGATGCCCAAGCGGCATTGGTGCCCGCAATGCGGCCAAACGCGGTGCCAATGCTCATGCCCACGCCCGCCGTGTAGCCCTTGCCCAGCACGTTGCCGGCCATCATTTCGCCGGCCACAAACAGGTTGCTGCTGGGCACGTTGTTGAAGCGCACGGCCGCCGTGTCGTCGGTGTGCAGGCCCAGGTAGGTGAAGGTGACGCCGGGCTTGAGCGCGTAGCCGTAGAACGGCCCCGTGTCGATGGGCCGCGCCCAGTGCGTCTTGGCGGGCGTGACGCCTTCGGTATGGCAATCGTCCAGCGCGGTGTGGTCGAACGTGCCCACGCGGCAGGCGGCGTTGTAGGCGTTCAGCGAGCGCATGAAGGTGTCCACGGGCAGGCCCAGCTTTTGGGCCAGCTCGGGCAGCGTGTCGGCTTTGACGCCCGGAAACACCGGTGGCATGAAGCGGCCAATGGCCTTGGCGTCGATGATCGAATAGCCAATCTGCCCCGGCTGCTGCGCCACCAGGCGGCCCCAGATGGCATAGCGCTTGGGCCAGAAATCTTCGCCCTCGTCGTAAAAGCGTTCGCCGTCGCGGTTCACCACCACGCCCAGCGACACGCAGTCAATGCGCGTGCAGATGCCGCCGTCGTAGAGCGGCGCGCGCGCGTCGATGGCCACCATGTGCGCCTGCGTGGGGTCGCCGATGCGGTCGGCGCCGTGGTCATCGAGCAAGTGTTTGAGCAGTACGCCCTTGTTGTAGGCCGTGCCCCGGATCAAAAAGTTGTCGGCGGGCCACTCGCCGCGCTCGTTCTGGCCCCAGGCCTCGCGCAGCCATTCGCGGTTGGACTCAAAGCCGCCCGCCGCCAGCACGCAGGCTTTGGCGGTGATGCGCTCGCCGTTGCAGTGCGCGGCCACAAAGCGGCCCTGCTCCATCTCGATGCGCTCCACGGGCGACTCGTAGCGGATTTGCACACCCAGCTTCTCTGCGCTGCGGTAATAGGCATTGACCAGCGCCTTGCCCCCGCCCATGAAAAAAGCGTTGGTGCGCGCCACGTGCAGCGCCCCCGACAGCGGCGGCTGAAAATGCACGCCATGGCTGCGCATCCAGTCGCGGCAATGGCTGGAGGCACGGATGGTCAGGCGCGCCAGGTGCTCGTTGGTCAGGCCGCCGGTCACTTTGAGCAGGTCTTGCCAGTATTCCTCTTCGGGGTAGGCATCGACCAGCACGTCTTGCGGCGCATCGTGCATGCAGCGCAGGTTGCGCGTGTGGCCGGAGTTACCGCCGCGCCAGGCACGCGGCGCCGCTTCCAGCAGCAGTACGCTGGCACCGGCCTCGCGGGCCATCAGCGCGGCGCACAGGGCGGCGTTACCGCCACCAATCACCAGTACATCGGGGCTCATGGGCTGTTCTTTTCATCATTCAGAGGGGTAGCAGAATGTAGAAAGAACGCCGCCGCTTGCGCAGGGGGCCTGCGGGCATGGCCCCATCACGGATCGTGATGGGTTTAGTGTGCGGCGGTAGCCAGCCTGGCGCCAATCCACTGGCCCGACTGCACCAGTTCACGCACGCAGTCGGCCAGCACCACGCGCGCGGCCAGGGCGGCGGGCGAGAGTTCATCGTCCGACAGACTGCACAGCGCGGCGGGCCGGTAGGCCGGGGCATCGGCGATCTCGGCCATGGCAAAGCGCTGCGCGGCGTCGGGGTAGCGGCCCACGGCAGCCCAGGGCTGGATGGTGCTGCCCAGGCCCATGTCCACCGCGTCCATCAACAGCGCCAGCGAGTCGATTTCCATGGCCATGCGCGGCGCCACGCGCGCCTGGGCAAAGGCCGCATCCAGGCGGCTGCGCAGGCCGTGCGGGCCGGTGGGCAGGATCAGCGGCTCATCGCCCAGCTGTGCCAGCGCCACCTTGCCCGTGAGTGCGGGCGCCTGCGCCGGGTGGCGGGCCGAGCGGATCAAGAACAGGCGCTCTTCCAGCAGCGGCAGCACGCTCCAGCGGCGCGCGGGCTGGGTGTCGAACAGCACAGCCAGATCGAGCTGGCGCGCGTTGAGCATGTTGGACAGGTGGCCCGACAAGCTGCCCACCATGTGCAGGCGCACGTCGGGGTAGCGCTGGTGCATGGCGCGCATCAGCGGCACGCCCAGCACCGAGGCCGTGGTGGGCGACAGGCCCACGCTCACCGTGCCCGTCAGCCGCGCCTGCTGCGCCGCGCGCGCGGCCTGGTCGGCGTGGCGCAGCGCCAACTGCGCCTCGCGGAAAAACGCCAGCCCCGCCTCGGTGGGCACCGCGCCCTTGGCCGTGCGTTGCAGCAGCCGGGTGGACAGCTCGCCCTCCAGGCGGCTGATCTGCTGGCTCAGGGCCGACTGCACCATGCCCAAATCCAGCGCTGCCCGGCCCATGGAGCCGAGTTCGACGATGCGGACAAAGTAGCGGAGTTGGCGCAGTTCCATGGGGGGCGATGGTCGCACAATAGGCCAGGCGATTCATGGCCCTTGGCGCAGGGGTCAGGTTCCCTGGAGAATTCGCCAGCGGTTTGGAGGGGGGAAACCTGGGTTGAATTTGACTGGAGCGGCTCACTCTGCCATGGGGGTTGCAGCTATCGACCCAAAGCGACCCTCATCCGCCTCGGCGCGGACGCCTGCTTGCAGCTCCAGAGCGGGCGGTCCATGGCGCGCTCGATCCGCATGCGTCACCTCACCTTTTGTAGCTGAAATTCGCAAACCTGCGTCTCGAAGGTCGCGAAGCGCTTGCCCTGCCAGATGGTTTGAATATATGATTCGTAAATGTTTCATATATGGAGAGCGACGTGGGCATCGTGAATATCGACGACGAATTGCACGATCAGATACGCAAGGCAAGCACCGTCTCATGCCGGTCGATCAACTCGCAAACAGCCTTCTGGATCAAGGTTGGCATGTTGTGCGAAATGAATCCGACGCTGAGTTTCAATGAGATAGCCACCCGTGAACTGAAAGGCGCAGGCGTCGCGCCGCAAGCCGTCAAGGTGGCTTCGACGTGACCAAGCGCCCTGAAGAAATCGCCTTGATGGCGCAGGCGGGCCAGTTACTGGCGGACGTTTTTGGCTATCTGGATCAAATGAACCTGATCGGCATGTCTACCCTGCAGGTCAACGATCTGATCGATGGCTTCATCGTCAACGAACTCCAGGCACGTCCGGCAAGCAAAGGGCAGTACGGGTACGCCTACGCGCTCAACGCTTCACGCAACCGTGTTGTTTGCCACGGTGTTCCGTCCGCGACAGATATCCTGCACAGCGGGGACATCGTTAATTTCGACATCACGCTGGAAAAAAATGGCTACATCGCCGATTCCAGCAAGACCTATTTGGTGGGAGAGGTGTCTCCACTGGCCAAACGGCTCGTACAAGTGACTTACGAAGCGATGTGGAAAGGGATCAAGGCGGTTCGCCCCGGCGCCCGACTTGGCGATGTAGGCCACGCCATTGAGCGGCACGCACGCAGAAACGGTTATTCGGTCGTCAGGGAATATTGCGGACATGGCATCGGGCGTGAAATGCACGAGGAGCCGCAAGTGCTGCATTGGGGAAAGCCGCAAACGGGTTTGTTGTTGCAGGAAGGCATGGTGTTCACCATTGAGCCCATGATCAACCAGGGACGACCTTCTGTTCGAACCGACGAAGATGGCTGGACGGTCGTCACGCGCGACGGGCGACTGTCGGCACAGTTTGAACACACCGTGGCCGTGACCCGGAATGGCGTACAGGTCTTGACGTTGCGTTCCGAGGAAAGGGTGCCCAGTTGATGGTTTGACGGCCGTGGGCCGAGCGTTTGAGAAAAGAGTCCACTCAATGGCAAAACGCTGAATGTCAACGGACATTCACTCAGCGATCGTGAAGGATCGACATTGGCCGATAGCCGCCGCCCCCAACCCCCACCATGCGTATGCCCCACAGGCCGCTACCCGTCCTGCGCCCCCTCCCCAGTCGTTCAGCGCATAAAAATACAATCGGGCCAATGACTGCCCATACCAAACAGCGCGTTGTCGTAGGCCTCTCGGGCGGAGTGGACTCTGCCGTCACGGCCTACCTTCTCAAACAGCAAGGCCACGAGGTGGTCGGCATCTTCATGAAAAACTGGGAAGACGATGACGACAGCGAATACTGCTCGTCCAACATCGACTTCGTGGACGCCGCCGCCGTGGCCGATGTGATCGGCATCGAAATTGAGCACGTCAACTTTGCCGCCGAGTACAAAGACCGCGTGTTCGCCGAGTTCCTGCGCGAGTACCAGGCCGGGCGCACGCCCAACCCCGATGTGCTGTGCAACGCCGAGATCAAGTTCAAGGCGTTCCTCGACCACGCCATGCGCCTGGGCGCCGAAAAAATCGCCACCGGGCACTACGCGCGCGTGCGCCAGAACACGGCCACCGGCCTGTTCGAGCTGCTCAAAGGGCTGGACCCGACCAAAGACCAGAGCTACTTTCTGCACCGCCTGACGCAGGCGCAGCTGGCCAAAACGCTGTTCCCCGTGGGCGAGCTGCACAAGACCGAGGTGCGCCGCATCGCCGCCGAGATTGGCCTGCCCAACGCCAAGAAGAAAGATTCGACGGGCATTTGCTTTATCGGCGAGCGGCCCTTCCGGGAGTTTCTGAACCGTTACATCGCCCACGCGCCCGGGCCGATTCAGGACGACAAGGGCCGCACGCTGGGGCGCCATGTGGGCCTGAGCTTTTACACGCTGGGCCAGCGCCAGGGCTTAGGGATTGGCGGCGTGAAAGCCAAGGGCGCCGAGCTGAAGGCGGCCCAAGAGCGCGGCCAGCGCGGCGTGGGCGAGCACGAGCCCTGGTTTGTGGCGCGCAAAGACCTGGACAAAAACGTGCTGCGCGTGGTGCAGGGCCACGACCACCCGTGGCTGCTGTCGCACCAGTTGCAGGCCCAGGACGCCAGCTGGTGCGCGGGCCAGCCGCCCACCCCCGGCGCGTATGCGGCCAAGACGCGCTACCGCCAGCCCGACGCGGCCTGCACCGTGGTGCGCGCCGACGGCAGCGGTTTTGCGCTGGATTTTGCCGATGCGCAGTGGGCCGTCACGCCCGGCCAGAGCGCGGTGCTGTACGACGGCGAGGTTTGCCTGGGCGGCGGCGTGATTGCAGCGGTGGACACACCAGTCCCTGCACCGGCCAGCGCCAAAAATTAACACCCAAATCGGCCTCTAAGGCCCGCACGGTGGGCGCTACCAGCTATCAATAAGAGAGTAAATGCCGTGGCTCAATCGGCGGCCACGACCACGCCGTTGCGCCCGGCGTGCTTGACCTGGTAGAGGGCAGCGTCGGCCCGGCGCAGCAGGGTCTGGTAATCAGGGTGGCCATTGAAGGCGGCCACGCCAATGCTGACGGTGACTTGCGCAGTCTGATCGCGCGGCAGGTGGAAGGCTTCTGCGGCCACCTGGGCGCACAGTTTTTCTGCGGCGCGGCGGGCACCGGCCAGCGGGGTATCCACCAGCAGCAGCAAAAACTCTTCGCCGCCCAGGCGGAACAGGTAGTCGCCGCCGCGCGTGTGGTGCGTGAGCAGGCTGGCCATTTGCTGCAACACCATGTCGCCCGCTTCGTGGCCGTGGCCGTCGTTGATCTGCTTGAAGTGGTCGATGTCGATGGCCAACACGGCAAAGCTGGCGCCGTTGCTGCGCGCGTGGTCTACCGATTTGCCCAGCACCACGGGCAAGAACTTGCGGTTGAGCAGGCGGGTGAGCACGTCGCGCCCGGCTTCGAGTTCGCTGTTCTGCTCGAACAGGGCGTCCAGGTGGAAGGCGATGTGCTTGCTGTGCTCGCGCAGTTCGCGCAGCTGGGGGATGCGCTGGCCTTCGCTGCCGGGCTGGGCAAAGGCGGGCAGCAGCACCTCGTCGATGCGCTGCATGGCGTGCAGGATGGTTTCTGTCTCGCTGGCGCCCTGGAAGGCGTGCGCGCCCTTGTGGCGAAACCACAGGCCAAACTCCGACATGCCCAGGCGCGGCAGTTGCCCCGGTTGCAGGCCCACGGCGTGGTCGAACATGAGCTGGTTTTCCCAGTCGAGCAGGGCGGCGCGGCGGCGCTCGCGTTCGGTAGAGACGTTTTGCGCCACGGCAAACAGGCGGTAGGCCTCTTTGGCGCGCGAGTTGCGGTCGCGCGAGGTGGAGTAGGCCTGGCTCATGATCTCCATGGTCAGGTCGATCACCTGGGTGACCAGCTGCCCGGCGGCAGCGCGCTGCGCACCATCCAGACTGGCATCGTCCTGGAGCAGGGCGTGCATTTTTTCTTTCAGGCTGCGGGCGCCGCGCAGCACCAGGTTGACCGGCACGTCGATGCGCGCATGGACTTCACCGATCTTGTTTTGCTGCGCCACCGCAGGCATGAGATCGTCGTGCGGCCCCAGCGCAAACACCCCGGTCAGCCAGGTCTGCATGGAGGCGTGCAGGCGGCTGTGTACCTGCTCGTGGGAGAGGTAGGTGGAGGCCACCTTGTCCTGCATCATCTGGACGTAAAAGTGGCTGGCCAGCATATGGCGGTGCATGGCGGCCAGGGCACGCACCTGTTGGCGCACCGGTGCGCTGTAGCGGTGCAGCAGGTGGCGCCATTCGGCGGCGTGTTGTTCGTCAGAGTGGTGGGACATGCAGGCGGTGGTGGCGGGCGCGCCATCCAGACAAGGGGCGTGCGGCCCTCCCGCAAGCGGGTTGGCGCAGCGCAGTCAAAGCAAAAAGGCCCGCAGCCCCGAAAGGCTGCGAGCCCCAGGTGGGCCATGGCCAGAAACTCAATCCACAGCAGGCGTCAGAACGGGATGTCATCGTCCATGTCATCAAACCCCGAGGCGGCGCGCGGGGGCGCTGCCATGGGTGCAGGTGCCGGGGCCATGCGGGGCGTGGGCGCTGCCATCGGGCGCGGTGCGGCTGCGGGGGCGGCACGGCGCGGGGCCTGCTCGTAGCCACCGGCATCGCCGCCGTAGCCACCGCCAAAACCGCCGCCGTGCTGCTCTTCGCCATAGCCGCCCTGGCCTTGGCCGGGCGCGCCGCCCATGCCCTGGCGCCCGCCCAGCATCTGCATCTGGTCGGCGCGGATTTCGGTGCTGTACTTTTCTACGCCGGCCTGGTCAGTCCACTTGCGCGTGCGCAAGCTGCCCTCGACGTACACCTGCGAGCCTTTGCGCAGGTACTGCCCGACGATTTCTGCCAGACGGCCATTGAACACCACGCGGTGCCACTCGGTGGCTTCGCGCATTTCGCCGGTTTGCTTGTCTTTCCATTTGTCGGTGGTGGCAATGGTCACGTTGGCCACCTGGTCACCGCTGGGGAAGGTGCGCATTTCCGGGTCACGCCCCAGGTTGCCGACGATGATGACTTTGTTGATGGATGCCATGCTGCTCTGCCTCGAAGTTGGGTGGCGCTGTGCGCGCCAAACGGCTGATTGTGCCGCAAGGCAGAAAATTCCTGCGGCGTCTGGGGGTGGATTTGGGGCCGCGCGTCAGTGGGACGCGCGCCCCACCGGCTGGAGCGTCCAGGTCAGCGCCAGCCACAGCGCGCACAGCAGCGCGGTGGCGGCAAACAGACCCGTTGCCCCGGCCCATTGCAACAGCGCACCGCCCAGTGCGCCGCCCGCAAACAGGCCCAGCGATTGCAGCGTGTTGTAGGTGCCCAGCGCCGCGCCGCGCAGCTGCGCTGGCGCCATGCGCGAGACCAGGCTGGGCTGGCTGGCCTCCAGTGCGTTAAACCCGCAGAAAAACACCAGCAGCAAAGCCCCCAGCGACCACACCGTGGGCACCGCGCCGCCCTGTGCCAGCCAGCCCAGGCCCAGTTGCACCAGCAGCACCAGCGCAATCGCCACCAGCAGGGCCGCGCGCAGGCGCCCGCGCCGCTCCAGGGCAAACAAGCCGCCCATGGCCAGGAACGACACCAGCACGGCAGGCAGGTACACCTGCCAGTGCAGGCCCTTGGCCAGCCCGGCCTGCACCAGCAGCGCGGGCACGGCCACCCACATAGCCATCTGCACCGTGTGCAGCACGAACACGCCCAGGTTCAGGCGCAGCAGGTCGGGGTGTTTCCAGACATCGGCCATGCGCCCGCGCGGGGCGTTGGCATGTTGTGCGGGCTCGGGCGGCACCCACCAGATCACGGTGGCCACACCGCCCAGGGCCAGCGCCCCCGTCAGTGCAAACAACCCGGCCAGACCGATGTGCGCGGCCAGCAGGGGCGCCACCACCAGGGCCAGGGCAAACATCAGGCCGATGCTGCCGCCCACCAGCGCCATGGCTTTGGTGCGCACCACATCGCGCGTCTGGTCGGCCAGCAAGGCGGTGACGGCTGCCGACACCGCGCCCGCACCTTGCAGCGCCCGCCCCACCATCAGCCCCATGAGCGAATCGGCCAGCGCCGCCAGCAGGCTGCCCGCCGCAAACACTAGCAGGCCCAGCACGATGACGCGCTTGCGCCCAAAACGGTCGGAGGCGATGCCCAGCGGCAATTGCAAAAAGGCCTGCGTCAGGCCGTACAGGCCCATGGCCAGCCCGACCATGGCCGGGTCGCTGCCGCCGGGGTAGTGGCGCGCCTCCAGCGCAAACACGGGCAACACCAGAAACAGGCCCAGCATGCGCAGGGCAAAAATCAAGGCCAGACTGATGCTGGAGCGGCGCTCCAATGGCGTCATGGAGGAGGAGGGGGGGGAGGACTGCGGGGCGGGCACGGGGGATGGGCGCGGAAAAATGAACGAACCCGTGGATTCTCGCCCATGGGGGTACGGCGGGCGCGGCGCAAGGCTGCTGACCTATCATGGTCAGTTCGACTTTTTTCTGCGCCTTGCCGATGCCCGACACCCTTCCCCCTCTTGACGAACGGCCCACCGAAGGCCGCCCCCTGGCGCAGGCCCTGCGCGAGCAGCGCATCAGCATCCGTGGCGCGCGCACGCACAACCTCAAGAACATCGACCTGGACATCCCGCGCAACCAGCTGGTGGTGATTACGGGGCTGTCGGGCTCGGGCAAATCCAGCCTGGCGTTCGATACGCTGTATGCCGAAGGCCAGCGCCGCTACGTCGAGAGCCTGTCGGCCTACGCGCGCCAGTTCCTGGGCCGGCTCGACAAGCCCGATGTGGACTTGATCGAGGGCCTGTCGCCCGCCATCAGCA
Organism: Simplicispira metamorpha; assembly: GCF_004341365.1. Taxonomy (GTDB): domain Bacteria; phylum Pseudomonadota; class Gammaproteobacteria; order Burkholderiales; family Burkholderiaceae_C; genus Simplicispira; species Simplicispira metamorpha. The sequence continues at coordinate 60,311 of NZ_SLXH01000024.1, forward strand.
TTGAGCAAAAGGCCACCAGCCACAACCCGCGCTCCACCGTGGGCACGGTGACCGAGATCCACGACTACCTGCGCCTGTTGTACGCCCGCGCGGGCACCCCGCATTGCCCCGACCACGGCCTGGCGCTGGCTGCACAAACCGTCAGCCAGATGGTCGATACCGTGCTGGCCCTGCCTGCCGACACCAAACTGATGGTGCTGGCGCCCGTGGCACGCGGCAAGAAGGGCGAGTTCACCGAGCTGTTTGCACAGATGCAGGCGCGTGGCTACGTGCGTTTTCGGGTCGATGGCCAGATTTACGCCCACGAACAGCTCCCCCCGCTTAAAAAAACCGAAAAACACGACATCGACGTGGTGATTGACCGCGTCAAGGTACGTGCCGACCTGCAACAGCGCCTGGCCGAAAGCTTTGAGGCCGCCCTGCGTGTGGGCGGCCAGGACGCGGGCGGGCGCGTGCTGGCACTGGAGATCGACACCGGCGCCGAGCACCTGTTCAGCAGCAAATTCGCCTGCCCGGTGTGCAGCTACTCCCTGGGCGAGCTGGAGCCACGCCTGTTCTCGTTCAACTCGCCCATCGGCGCCTGTCCGACCTGTGACGGCCTGGGCCAGAACGAGGTGTTTGATGCCGCGCGGGTGGTGGCCTTCCCCTCCTTGAGCCTGGCCAGCGGCGCCATCAAGGGCTGGGACCGGCGCAACGGCTACTACTTTGCGATGTTGCAAAGCCTGGCCGCGCACTACCAGTTCGACACCGAGGCACCGTTCGAGAGCCTGCCCGAGAAAGTGCAAAACGCTGTGCTGCACGGCTCGGGCGACGAAGCCATCGCTTTCAGCTACTTCCTCGACAGCGGCCCCAATAAGGGCAAGCCCATCATCAAGCAGCACCCGTTCGAGGGCATCCTGCCCAACATAGCGCGGCGCTACCGCGAAACCGACTCCACCGTGGTGCGCGAAGATCTGGCCCGCCTGCGCAGCACCTTGCCGTGCCCGGAATGTGCGGGAGCACGCCTGCGCCGCGAGGCGCGCCACGTCAAAGTGGGCGAGGGCGCGCAGGCCCGCGCGATTTTTGAGGTGAGCCACGCCACGCTGAGTGAAGCACACGCCTGGTTCACGCAGTTGCAGCTGACGGGTGCCAAGGCCGACATTGCCGACAAGGTGGTGCGAGAAATCGCCACGCGGCTGCAATTTTTGAACGACGTGGGCCTGAACTATTTGAGCCTGGACCGCAGCGCCGAAACCCTCAGCGGCGGCGAGGCCCAGCGCATCCGGCTGGCCAGCCAGATCGGCTCGGGCCTGACGGGCGTGATGTACGTGCTCGATGAACCCAGCATCGGCCTGCACCAGCGCGACAACGACCGGCTGATTGCCACGCTGCAACACCTGCGCAATATCGGCAACAGCGTGATCGTGGTCGAGCACGACGAGGACATGATGCGCGCGGCCGACCAGATCATCGACATGGGCCCGGGCGCAGGCGTGCACGGTGGCCGCGTGATGGCGCAGGGCACGTTTGACGAAGTGCGCGCCACAGCGCAGTCGCTCACCGGGCAATACCTCTCGGGGGCACTGAAAATCGCCGTGCCGCAGCGGCGCACCCCGTGGCTGCCAGCGCTGGAGCAGGCCGTGCCCGCCGAGGCCAAGGCCAAGTCCCGGTTTCCGCAAACCGAGGCCAGCAAGCGCCGCGCCGAACGCATGGCCGAGCACCACGCGCGCCAGGGCGCGTTGCAGACGCTGCGCGTGGTGGGCGCCACGGGCAACAACCTGAAAAACGCCAGCGTGGACTTTCCCGTGGGGCTGCTGACCTGTGTCACGGGCGTGTCGGGATCGGGCAAAAGCACGCTGGTCAACGACACCCTGCACAAAGCCGTGGCCCGCCAGCTCTACCGCGCGCACGATGAACCTGCGGCGCACGAAGAAATCATTGGCATCGAATACTTTGACAAGGTCATCAACGTCGATCAATCGCCCATTGGCCGCACGCCGCGCAGCAACCCGGCCACCTACACGGGCCTGTTCACGCCGATTCGCGAGCTGATGGCCGAGGTCAACACCGCCAAAGAGCGTGGCTACGGCCCCGGGCGCTTCAGTTTCAACGTGGCCGGTGGCCGCTGCGAAGCCTGCCAGGGCGACGGTGTGGTGAAGGTGGAGATGCACTTCCTGCCCGACGTGTACGTGCCCTGCGACATCTGCCACGGCCAGCGCTACAACCGCGAGACGCTGGAGGTGCTGTGGAAGGGCAAAAACATCGCGCAGATTCTGGAGCTGACGGTGGAAGACGCCGCCACTTTCTTCAAAGACGTGCCCACGATTGCGCGCAAGCTGCAAACGCTGCTGGATGTGGGCCTGTCATACATCCGCCTGGGCCAGAGCGCCACCACGCTCTCGGGCGGCGAGGCCCAGCGCGTGAAACTGGCGCAGGAACTGAGCAAACGCGACACGGGCCGCACGCTCTACATCCTGGACGAGCCCACCACCGGGCTGCACTTTGCCGACATTGATCTGCTGCTCAAAGTGCTGCACCAGCTGCGCGACGCGGGCAACACCATCGTCGTCATCGAGCACAACCTGGACGTCATCAAAACCGCCGATTGGCTCATCGACATGGGCCCCGAAGGCGGTGCGGGCGGCGGCAACGTGGTGGCGCAGGGCACGCCGGAGCAGGTGGCAGCCAACCCGGCCAGCCACACCGGGCGGTATCTGGCGCCCTATCTGGCGGGCCAGAGAACTTGAGCCATACAACCCCATGGCCAACCCACCCACAGCTGACGCTGCCGCACGGTGGGCTGCCCGGCCCCATGGGCATGCGGTGTGCCCTGCGCTTTAGGGCCCAGCAAAGCGCAGGTTGTATTCCGGCGCACGCAAAAAGCCGTCAATCAACTGGATAAAACTGCCACCTTGTTCGAGGTAGTTGAGCCAGTGCTCAAAACCTGCCGCCTCTGGCGAGCGGCGCAGCAATCCCACGTAGGCCATCACCACCTGGTTGGCGTCTTGGGTGAAGTCCTGGTACTCCGCAGACTCTGAGAAGTGCGCCATCATGCTGCCGCGTGACAGGCCGTTTTGCAGTTGGTCCAGCCAGTGTGCCTGACCCGCACTGTCGGGTTCGCGATCGAGCACGTTGCGGTACACCAGCTGCACAAAGTCCGGGTCAGTCAGTGTGCCGTAGGTGCGCTCAAACTCAACCGAAGCCGCAAACCCTTGCGAGACACTGTGCAGATCCAGGCCCGAAGGCGTGCCTTGCGGGTACATGGTGTTGATCCAGAACTGCAAACCGGCGTAGTCGGGCACCCGACCAAAGTAGGCAAAGTACAGACGCCCGATGGGTGCAATGCGGCCTTGGAACTCGGTGGAGGCCACAAAGCGCTGCACCAGCTCGGCGCGGCGGATCTGGCCGCTGCGCAACTGCTCGTGCCAATAGGCCAGGCCTGGGCCATCGGCCGCGCGGTGGAGAAAGTCCAGGTACTGCTGGCGCACAAAGTCTTCATCCAGCACCGGGCCTTGGGTGGGTGTGGGGGCGTTGGTGAACGTGGCCTGGACACGGCACGCGCCCGTGACACTGGCAATGAAGTAGCGGGTACCCGTCAAACTGCCATTGCAGCCGCTGACACTGGCAAGGCGGTAGCCACTGTCGGCCTGTACGCTGAAGCTGGTGCTCTTGCCGTGGTCTACGCTGCGCTGCGGGGGGCTGATGCGCCCGCCTTCGCCCGCCGTGGCCATGACCAAGTAGGTGCTGATGCTGGCGCTGCAGCTGGCGCTGCGACCGCCGTACTGACCGCTGCAGCTCCAGCTCCAGGGACCTATGCCGCTGACGGCGCTGGCCGTGCCGCGCACGCACAGATTAGTTTGGGGTACTACGGGCAGAGTCTGGCCGTGGCTGGCGCCGCACTGGCCGTTGACAGGGACGGGGCCAGGACGAGGTGGCGGCGGTGCCACCGGCGTTGCTGAAGCAGTGGCCGATGGTGCGCTGTCTCCCGCAGCATTGGTGGCTATCACGCTGAAAGTGTAGGCCGTGCCATTGACTAGACCACTCACGGTGCAGGTGATGGAGGTGGCTGGGTTGGGCGTACAAGTGCCGCTGGGAGTTCCGGTGACGGTGTAGCCAGTGATGGCGCCGCCGCCGTCGCGTGCGGGTGCGACCCATGCCACCGTGGCCTGGCCGTTCCCCGCAGCAGCGGTGACGTGCGCGGGCGCATCCGGCAGGGCCTGGGTGGTGGCGTCTGCGGTGCGCATACTGCTGTCGCCCGCGGCGTTGCGTGCCAGCAGAGCGAAGTGGTAGGCCGTGCCGTTGGTCAGGCTGCCTACCACGCAACTGGTGCTGGACGCGGGCACGTTGCACACCTCGGTGCTGGTATCGGCGTTGGTGACGATGTAGCGCTCCACTGCGCCGCCTGTGCCGGGCGCCGTCCATGACAGCGTGGTCTGGCGCACCTCGGCACCGGGTGTGGTGAAGCTGGCGGGCGTGCCGGGCAGGGCCAGGGTGCTGCCTGAGAACCCGGCGGGCAAACCACTGCCTGCCTCACTGAGCGCGGTCAGCGCGAAGTTGTAAGTCTGGCCGTTTTCCAGCCCCGTCACCACGCAGGCGGTGGCCGAGGTGCGGCAAACCTCCTGGCCGCCCGGCACCGTCACCACCACGTAGGCCGCCGCGTATGCAACGGGCGACCAATCCAGGGTGATCTGGCGCACTTGGTCGTTGGTGGTGCTGATGCTGGCCGGGAAACCAGGCAGGCCGAACTGCCGCTCCACCGCGCCGATGGTACAGAAGCCGTTGGGCCGTGCAACGCCGCGCTGGTCGGTGTCGCCCGCGTTGCAGGTGGCGGTGGTGCCCACGGCCGGGCTGGTGGCGCTGGGCAGCAGCGTCCAGGTGGGGCCGCCGTTGTCGGCCAGCGCGCCGAGCAGGGGGTCGCTGGTCAATGGGTTGCCGCTGCAGACGGCGTTGGGGACCGCGTATACGCTGCCGCAGCCGCCCTGCACCAGGTTGCCGCCGAGGGCGGTGGTGCCGGTGTCCCAGTCAAGGAAGATCTGCGCCCCCAAGTTGGCGGTATTGGCCCAGAAGACCGATGCGGTGATGGTGGCGTGGGCGCTGCCGATGTTGGCGATCGCGCCCCCCCGGTTGGTGGCCGTGTTGCCGTGGAACGTGGAGAACGCGACGTCGAGCTGGGCCGGGCTGGTGTTGAGGATGGCGCCGCCGCCTGCCCCGCCACCCCCGGTAGCCCGGTTGACGCTGAAGGTGGATTGTTCGACGCGGGGGCTACTGCTGCCCGTGCCGGAAACACTGTTGTAGATGGCGCCGCCGGAGCCGCCCGACACGTTGCCGGTGAACGTGGCGTGCGAGATGAGCGGGCTGGCTTCGCCGTTGTACCCCGAGTTGAAGAGGGCGCCGCCGGAACTGGCGTAGTTGCCGCTGAAGGTGAGGTTGCGCAGGGTCGGGCTGCATGCGCCGTCCTGCGCATTGCAGCGCAGTCCGCCGCCCCCGCTGTTGCCACTGCCGCCGTCGGCCCGTCCGGCGGTGATGGTCAGGCCGTCGATGACGGTGTTGGCACGGGTGAGGGCGGGGTTGGCAGAGTTGATCCGCAGGTACACCACGTTGTAGCTGTTGGCGCCGCTCTGGTCGCTGGCATCCAGCACGATGCCGTTGGCGTCGGCGCTGTCGTTGCCGTCGATGTCGCCCGACAGCACCGTCAGGCGGCTGTTGGTGCCGCGTTGGCCGCGCGCCGTCTCGCCGCCCACGAAGCCGCCGTAGAGCTGCAGCGGCCGGTTGATGGCGAAGGTGGCGTCGCGCTGGGTGCCGGGCTTGTACAGGCCTTGCTTCAGCCAGATTTCATCGCAGCCGCCGTTGCCCAAGGCGGCTTGCAGCGTCATCGCGTCGGCCCAGGTGGCGCCGTCGGCGCTGCCGCTGGCCGTGGGCGCGGCGCGGCAGATGGCGGCCTGGGCGCCACTGGCCGCGCAGGCCAGCAGCAGGGGGAGCAACAGGTGGCGGGGAAGCATGGTGTTTTCCTTCGATGAACTCTTGTTTTGATAGCTGCTTGCGCTTGTCTGGCAGTCGTTTCCGGCCGATTCGGCTTCAAACCCGTGCTGCGGACGCAGTGCCGCCAGCGCAAGCCCGCCGGGCGCGGGGCATGCGCTGGTGCATGGCGGAACGGGGTGCCGGGTGGATGGTTCTGGCCGCAGTGGCGGCCTGCGGTCGCCATCGCAAGCAAGTCTAGGAACGGATGGCGGCCGTGCCGTGAACGATCTTGGGTGCCGACGTCCCAGGTTGAGGAAATGCGTCCGGCGGCAGCGCGTGCCAAGCCTGCTGCCGCGGAATGCCGCTGCCTACAATCCGTCGCCATGACACCCACCCCCGCGTCCTGCGTGCTGGAGCACTGGTCCTCCAGCGAAGTCGATCCGGCCATTCGCCTGGATTACTGGCGCGACGTGGCGCACAACTGGGTGGATGTGCAGCCCCTGTCGCCGGGTGAGGAGCTCGACGCCTCCTGGTCGCTGCTGCGCGGGCAGGCCAGCTTCTTCGGCACCAAGCGCTCCACCGCCTACGAAATGCGCACCGGCCCGCAGCACGTGCCTCCGGCGGAGGACATGGTGGTGCTCTCGCTGCTCCAGGCCGGCGAAATGCGGCTGAACGCCGCGCCGGGCGAGCACCAGCACGCCACGGCGGGCATGCTGGGCATGTACGTGCCCGAGCAGGAAGGCTGCTACCGCTGGGGCGCCGGGGCGCGCCAGACCTACCTGGCGCTGCCGCGCCGCCTGGTGTGGGACACGCTCGGGCACAAGCCGGAGAACACGCTGCTGCTGCCGCAGCGCTGCGCGCTGGCGCCCATGCTGGCCAGCCAGCTCGGCCATCTGGCGCTGCTGGTGCGCCAGCCCGGGCAACTCGACAACGTGGAGTACGGCGGGGTGCTGGACGCCACGCGCGCGCTGGCGCTGCTCATGCTGCGCAACCTGGGCCGCCAGGGCCTGGGCGCCGACCTGCCCGATCTGCACGAATGCCTGCACGCGGGCCGCCATGCGGCGGCGCTGCACTTCATGGAGCAGCAGGCGCACAGGCACGACCTGGATGCGGCTTCCATAGCGCGCGGCGCGGGCTGCTCGCGCACGCGGCTGTACGAGGCCTTCGCGGCGCAGGGCCAGACCGTGATGGGCGCGCTGCGCGAGCTGCGCCTGCAACGCGCGCGGCGCGGCATCGAGCAAAGCGCCCGGCTGCATGTGGGCGGGCTGGCGTGGCGCTGCGGCTTTGCCGACGCCTCGGGCTTCAGCAAGCTGTTCCGCGCGCGCTTCGGGCTCTCGCCCACCGAATGGCACCAACGGACGCACACGGACACCCACCACGAACAGAGTTGAACGATGCCCCCCTACAACAACCCTTGGCGCGGCGGCGCGGCTTCATGGCGGCCGCCGTCGGGCTGGCATGGCCGATGCTGGCGCCCCCGGCGCGGGCCGCCACGGCAGCGTCCACGGGCACCGAGCGCGGCGCAACGCGCGTGACTGGCTTCGCCGATGTCGAGATGGACTTCCAGCCCATGCGCCAGCTCGGCGCCGCGCGCTACGGCGGCGCCTCAGTGGGGGAGTGCTTCGCGCTGGCTCAGCGCATCCAGAACGGACAGCCGGAGAGCTGGGTGAACGAGTTCGCCGCCGCTGCCGTACGCCAGGAGGAGGACGCGCAGGCGTGCGAGGAGGCGGCTATGCCCTTCGGCAACAAGCTGCTGCCCGGGTACTACTTCCGCGCGCCGCAGTCGGGCCGCAGGCAGGGCAAGACGCTGATCATCATCAGCGGCTACGACTGCACGCTGGAGGAAACCTGGCTGGCCTACGGCCGCGCAGCGCTGGAGCGCGGCTACCACCTGCTGCTGGTCACGGGGCCGGGGCAGATAGACACGCTGCGCGGGTACCCCGGCCTGGCCTTCGTGCCGGAATATGAGGTCATCGCCCACGCGGCGCTGGACTTCCTGCTGGCACGCCGGGGCACCGACCCGCGCCGCGTGGCGCTCATGGGCATCAGCTACGGCGGCTACTTCGCCACGCGCATGGCGGCGCACGAGCCGCGCATTCGCGCGCTGATCGCCAATTCGCCAATTCGCCCATCGTCGATCTGCACGCCTACATGGCCTGGTGGGCAGCGGCGAGGAGGGCACCGACGGCCACTGCCAGACGGGCAATCTGGCCTACTCCGCCGCCGTCTCCATGGACTGGCTGGACGAGGTGTTTTGACGGGCGTGCGGGACGCCCTTCCTCAACCTGGGACGCCGGCACCGCAGATCGTGTCCATGCCCTGGCCTGTTTCTCCATAAGTGCCCTTGCGCGGCGTTCGCTGGCTTGGTCCGTGCCGGGTTCATGGGCCGTGGGTTTCTGAAACGTCCAGCGTTTCATTCATGAAAAACGGCTCCAGCGCCTACCAGGAAAGCGCTGGCAGCTATCAAAAACAGAGTCTCTCGCGCTTGCGCGCGCTCCTGCCGCATCCCGCCCCACCTCCAGGTGGGACGCATTCCCCCAACCTGGGACGAATCACCACCAGATCGTTGCCCCTCGCCCCCGGGACCGTGCCTACAGTCGAAGCGACAAAACCACGACACCCGCAGCAAGCCATGTTTCCCACCCTTTCCCTTCTTCGCCTTGGCGCGCTGGCCGGCCTGGCGTGCGCACTGGGCGCCTGTGGCGGCACGGCGGCGCCAGGCGCGGTGCGGCAGGCCGCAGCCGACCTCGACACCCTGGTGCCGCAGTGGATGGCGCGCACCGGCGTGCCGGGCGTGGCCGTGGCGGTGGTGTACCGGGGCGAGATGCTGTATGCGCGCGGCTTCGGCGTGCGTCGGGTGGATGGCGACGCGCCGGTGGACGCCGACACGGTGTTCCAGCTCGCCTCGCTGTCCAAGTCCGTGGGCGCCACCGTCATGGCCGGGCAAATGCAGGGCCTGGCGGTGGATGCTCGGCATGCCATCGGATGGAACACGCCCGTGCAGCACCTGCTGCCCGGCTTCGCCCTGGGCTACGCCGAGGCGCAGGACAACGCCCGCCTGACCCTGGGCGACCTGTATGCGCACCGCAGCGGCCTGCCGGACCACGCGGGCGACCTGCTCGAAGACCTGGGCCACACGCGCGCCGAGGTGCTGCAGCGCCTGCGCCACGCGGCGCTGAACCCCTACGGCAGCTACGCCTACACCAACTTCGGCCTGACGGCCGCCGCCGAGGCCATGGCCCAGGCGCGCGGCACGGACTGGGCCACGCTGTCCGAGCAGACGCTGTACCAGCCGCTGGGCATGGCGCGCACCAGTTCGCGCTACGCCGATTTCGCCGCACGCGAGAACCGCGCCTGGGGCCATGTGCAGGCCGGCATCAGCGCGGCCAGCTACGGCGCCTCGCCTGCGCGCTACGCCGTGCAGCAGCCCCCGCGCCAGCCCGATGCGCAGTCGCCCGCGGGCGGCGTCAGCGCCAGCGCAGCCGACATGGCGCGCTGGATGGCGCTGGTGCTGGCCCAGGGCCACTGGCAGGGGCGGCAACTGGCCAACGCGGCGGCGCTGCAGGCGGCGATGACGGCGCGCCCCGGCGGCACCTATGGCTATGGCTTCAACGTGGGGCCCGATCCGCACGGCCACCCCAGCGTTTCGCATTCGGGCGCGTTCCTGCTGGGCGCGCACACCGCGTTCATCCTCTGGCCGCAGGCGGATCTGGGCATCACCGTGCTCACCAATGCCCAGCCGCGCGGCCTGGCCGAGGCCATTGCGCTGGCCTTTGGCGAGCAGGCGTTGGGCGATGCCGCGCCGGGTGCGCCCAGCACCGACTGGCTCGCCGTGATGCAGGAAAAGATGCGCGGCCTGTACCGCCCGTTGGGCGCACTGGCGGGCCAGCAGCCGCCCGCCGCGCCGCTGCCGCCCCAGCCGCTGGCGCAATACGCCGGGCGCTACGCCAGCGCCTACTACGGCGGCGCCGAGGTGCAGCGCAGCGGCGATGCGCTTGACCTCGTGCTCGGCCCGGCGCGGGTGCGCTACCGGCTGCGCCACTGGAGCGGCGACCAGTTCGTTTTCACGCCCGATGGCGAGAGCGCGCCACCCGGCTCGGTGTCGGTCGTGCAGTTCAGCCTGGATGGCGGACAGCGCGCCGTGCAGATGCAGATCGAATATTTCGGCGAAGACACGGCGCGCGGCCTTTTCGCGCTCGTGGCCGATGGCCAGTGACAGGGGGCCGGTTCCCTGCGCAAACATTTCCAGAAGGAGACCTACCATGACGCCCCCCGCACGACGCGAGACACCCCGCTTTTTCCCGGCCAGCGCCTTGGCGCTGTCCTGCGCCCTGCTGCTGGCGGCCTGCGGCGGCGGCGACGGTGGCACCACCCCGAACACTGGCGACGTGACGAAACGCATCTACGTGCTGTCGGCCGATGCCGGGCAGGCCGGCGCGGTGGCCGCCGGGCAGACGCTCAGCGTGACCCTGACGGGCGTCGAGCCCGGGGTGGACTGGTACAGCGACCGCCCGGCGCGCGAGACGGGCGAGGCCCGCGTCGAGAACTTCGTGGGTACCGACTGGCAGCGTGTGTATGGCGGTGTGGCGCCGAATGCCCTGCTGCAGTTCCAGAACGCCAGCGGCGTACATGCGGTGTTCGGCAGCGTGCAGGCAGCGCAGTACGACGGCGCCACGCGCACGCTGCGCCTGGAGCTGCGCGTGGCCAAGGCATCCCCCGGCCTGGGGGCGAGCGCAGGCAGCTTCACCCTGCCGGTGGTGACGCTGCTCAACAACCTGCAGGCGCCCGCGCAGGGCTCGACCTTCGCCATGGCGGCGGGCCGCACCGCGCTGCAATCCGATGGCAAGGGCGGCCAGCGGCTGGTGCTGCAGGACGTGGATGAAGACGTGCTGTGGATGAACAACGCGCCGGCGCGCGCCGGCGACTTCGAGAGCCTGGGCAACTTCGTCAATGTCTGGGACAAGCGCTTCGGCGATGCGCTGCCCAACGCCTCCGTGGCCGGTGATCCGGGCAATGGCAACTACGGCATCGTGCCGCTGACGCTGTCCGACCCGGTGTACGACAGCGCCACGCGCAGCCTGAGCTTTGCCGCCGTGCCGCTGGCCGGGGCGAGCCTGCCGGGCCAGGGGACGCTGCGCAACGCCATCGTGTTCGTCGACGCGGGCGACCGCGCCTCGCCCGCCAGCGTGTTCGAGCAGCCGTGGCGCGGCGTGGCGTACTCGGCCATTCCGGCCAAGTTCCAGAGCAACCCCACGGGGGCGTTCTTCGATTCCGACACCACCTCCAGCGCCTTCCAGGCCTTGTGGGGCAGCAAGGACGGCTGCGGGCGCAACGACCTGGAGGCCATGGCCGCGCAGGGGGTGAACCTGATCCGCCTGTACGACTACAACTACCAGCGCGGCTCCGACAAATGGACCACGGGCGGCAACGGCCACATCGCCTTCCTGGACAAGGCGCAGTCGCTGGGCATCAAGGTCATCATCCCGGTCTCGAACTACAACTTCAAGAACCAGGACGGCAACAACCGCCCGTGGGACAACATCGACCTCACCGTCACGCAGATCGTGGCCAGCGTGAAGAAGAACGGCGCCATCCACCCGGCGGTGCACTCCTTCAGCATCGGCAACGAGCTCGATCTGCCGAAGGAGGACCAGACTTGGCAGGCGCTGTTCCCCAAGGCCGCGCACGTGGCCAGCCTGCTCCACAAGCTCGCGCCGGACCACTACATGACGGTGCCCGTCAGCAATGCCGACGAGAAGACGTTCTACGAGGAGCTGCGCAAGCAGTTGCCGGCCGATGTCTACCAGAGCCGCTTCTACAACGCGGTGCAGACCTTCAAGCTCAAGACCGGCAACGACCTGCGCGACAACATCCTGCAGGCCTACGACAACCTGAACCTGGGCGTGCCGCTGGTCATCACCGAGCTGGGCACGAACAACATCGGCATCGGCTCGGTCGATGCCAAGGTGAACGCGGTGCTGGGCCAGGCCAGCGCGGTGCGCGAATACATGGACGCCAACCCGCGGTCCCTGGTCAAGGGCTTCTCCATCTTCGAGTGGCAGAACTCCAACTGGAAGCGCAACGGTGGTCCGGACAATACCGAGTCCACGTTCGGCATCCATGCCTATGGCCCGGTGCTGTGCCAGTCCAAGACCGGCGTCTTCGGCATGTGGAACGCCAAGGACTCCTACTGGGTTCCCTTCCACGGCGATGTCGCCTACGACGTGGACGCGCTGGTGCCGCTCACCAGCGCTGACCACCCCGAGGGCTTGCTGAAGGCGCTGTCGCCGTATTTCAAGTGAGGCCGGCGGACATGCCCGGGCGGCCTTCCCCATAATCCGTCGCATGCCCCCTGCCGCACCACCCTGCACGCTGGAGCGCCTGCACACCCACGACGTGGAGCTGGCGCTGCGCTTCGACGCCTGGCGCGAGCGCGCCCACCAGTGGGTGGAAATGCTGCCGCCGCCACCCGGCGCGGTGCTCGACGCCGAGCTGCTGATGCTGCGCGGCGGCGGTGATTGCGTGTTCGGCACCATGCGCTCTTCGGCCTACGAGATGCGTGCGGCGGCGCAGCGCATGGCGCATGCGCCCGGCATGGTGGTGCTCACGCTGATCCAGTCGGGCGAGATGCTGCGCGACGCCGCGCCCGGCGAGCACCAGCGCACCGGACCCGGCGCGCTCGGCCTGTACGACCCGTGGCGCATGGGCAGCTACCGCTGGAGTGAAGGCTCGTGCGAGGCGTTCCTGGCATTGCCGCGCGACGTGGCGCAGGCGGCGCTGGGGCGCGAGCCGGGCAATCTGGCGATAGCGCCCGGGCACTGCACGCTGGCGCCGGCGCTGGCCGCGCAACTGGGCCACCTGGCGCTGCTCGTGCGCCAGCCCCAGCGCATCGACGCGGCGGAATACGCTGGCCTGCTGGACGCCACGCGCGCGCTGGCGCTGCTCATGCTGCGCAACCTGGGCCGCCAGGGCGCGGGCGTGGACCTGCCGGACGCGCGGGAGAACCTGCATGCCGGCCGCCACGCGGCGGCGCTACGTTTCATGGAGCTGCACGCCCACACCCATGGCTTGGACGCCGGTTCAATAGCGCGCGGCGCGGGCTGCTCGCGCACGCGGCTGTACGAGGCCTTCGCCGCGCAGGGCCAGACGGTGATGGGCACGCTGCGCGAGCTGCGCCTACAGCGCGCCCGGGGCCTAATCGAGCAGAGCCCGCGCCTGCACGTGGGCGCACTGGCGTGGCGCTGCGGCTTTGGCGACCCGTCGGACTTCAGCAAGCTGTTCCGCACGCGCTTCGGGCTCTCACCCACGGAGTGGCACGAACGAGGGTGGGGGCGCTAAATAAACGGCCTAGTCATTCATTCGGGCGTGTCATCAATCGATGCCTGGGTGAACTCAACGGTCATATAGCCCACTCAGCTGAGCCAGACCATGGCAGCAGCCAAATAAATGGCACCCAAAAAAACTGCGTGCCATCTTGGCATAACGCGTAACAATGGCCCGGTATTGCTTGAGGCGCGGAAAGAAGTTCTCGACAAGGTGGCGCGCCTTCTATAGGTGCCGGTCATGCTCGCGTGGCTGTTTGCGCTTGGCACACCCCTCCAGAGCAATGGCACACGCCGCCAAGATCTGCAAACCATGTTGACCATCGCACTGTGCACCGCCATCGCAGGTGCAGACAACTGGGTGGAGGCGTTGAGTTTGGCAAGCTGCATCAGGCCTGGTTTGAGTGCCTGGTGCCCATGCCCTCAGGCATTACCTCCCACGATACTTTTGCCCGGATTCTTTACCTGCTCGATGGACAGGAATTGGAGCGGGTCTGCCAACTGAACCACCTCGGGTTTGAACTGACCCCCAGAAGTTGGACGGTTGCCATCGCGCCAACTAGGCGGTGTTTCTCAGCCGGTATCCCACCGGGCTGAGCCCGTTCAATCCGAGCTTGATGCGCTCGTGGTTGTAGTAATTGACGTAATTATGCACGCCCGCTTCGAGCGCATCAAGGCTGCTGGGTGCTGCAAGTATGGAAATACTCAACCTTCAGGGTGCCGAAGAAGCTCTCAATTGCCGCATTGTCAAAGCAGTTGCCCTTACGGCCACCCCTTTCAAGGTGTTTCCCGCCCAGCCTTGATAACCCGCGCGGTTGCCACATGCGAGCGAGCGAGGCTGCCGTCCACGAACCCTTTGGGAG
>NZ_SLXH01000025.1 GCF_004341365.1 Simplicispira metamorpha
GGTTGTTCCTTATCGACCAGCGCTTTCAGGAGCTTGGCCACGGCCAGGGGCTGCAGCTCGGCGTCGGTTTCGACCAGGATGGCGCGGTCGGCGCCGATGGCCATGGCCGTGCGCAGGGTTTCCTGGCATTTGGCGTCGCCGCACGAGACGGCGATGACCTCGGTGGCCACGCCTTTTTCTTTCAGGCGCACGGCCTCTTCGACGGCGATTTCGTCAAAGGGGTTCATGCTCATCTTGACGTTGGCGATGTCCACACCCGTGTTGTCCGATTTGACGCGGACCTTCACGTTGTAGTCCACCACGCGCTTGACGGGAACGAGAATTTTCATCAGAGGGTTTCCTTGTGGATAGCGAAAGTGAAACGGGGCACACGCGCCTGCATGGCAGGCGTTACTCGTTGGAGATGCCCTTGTCGCGGATCAGTTGGCCCCAGCCCGGCCAGGGTGGTGGTGCGGGAAAAAGGCATGGGGCGTACTGTCAGTGGATGGTGATGGGGGTGACGGCAGGGCAATCAGTCCAGCCGGGCGCCAGCGGCCTCGACCAGGTGTTTCCAGATCGGCAGGTCGCGCTGGTAGTTCTGCTGGAACTCCTGCGGGCTGTTCATCAGCGGCAGAAAGCCAGCGCCGGAGATGCGTTCCAGCACCTTGGGGTCTTTGGCCACTTCGCGCAGGTGGGCGTAGAGCTGGTCGATCACGTCTTTGGGCGTGCCTGCCGGTGCGCCCACGGCCACCCAGCCAAAGATGGAGTAGGCATCGTCCTGCACGCCCTGCTCAAAGATGGTGGGCACCTTGGGCAGGATGTCCATGCGCTGCGTGCCGGTCACGCCGATGGCCTTGACGCGGCCCGCGTCAATGAAGGGCTTGGTGTTGAGCGCGCTGGAAAAGCACAGCTGCAACTGGCCGCCGATCAGCTCCTGGATCATGGGCGCCTCGCCCTTGTAGGCGACGTGAACCATGTCGGCATCCATGGACTTGCTCATGTACGCGCCCGCCAGGTGGGCATACGAGCCCGTGCCCCAGGAGCCATACGAGAGCTTGCCCTTGTGGGATTTGGCATAGGCCAGCAGCTCTTTCATGTTGTTGGCGGGCACCGAGGGGTGTACCACCAGCGTCACCGGGGCGGCGGCAATCTGCGTCACCAACGCCAGGTCTTTTTGCGGGTTGTAGGGCAGCTTGGTGTACAGAAACTGGTTGATCAGCATCGAGGTGCTGAGCGACAGCAGCAGCGTGTGGCCGTCAGCGGGGGCCTTGGCCACGGCATCGGTGCCCAGAATGCCTGCGGCGCCGCCCTTGTTGTCCACCACCACGGGCTGGCCGATGCGCTTGGACAGGGCCTCGCCCACAGTGCGGGCGATGATGTCGGTGGCGCCACCGGCGTTGAAGGGCACCACCAGCCGGATCGGCTTGGTGGGCCAGGCGGTCTTGGCCGACTGGGCCAGGGCCGGGCCCAGCAAGTGGGCGCCGCCCAGTGCGGCCATGCCTTGCAGCAGGCTGCGGCGTTGGGGGGATGAAAAGCGCATGTGTGTCTCCTTTTTTATGCCAAAACAGGCCCTGACCCTTGCGTGGTGGGCGCGAGCAGCTATCAATTTTGAATGGCTTACAGCGGCGGCAGCGTCAGCACGCCCTTGTCGCGCAGGGCCTGCAACTCGCTCTCTGGCAGCTGCAAGAGCTGCTGCAACACCTCGCGCGTGGCCTCGCCCAACGTGGGCGGAGCGCGGCGAATCGGCAGGCGCTGGCCGTCCAGGCGGTAGGGCGGCGCAAACACATGGGTGGTGCCCGCCACCGGGTGGGGCATTTCTTGCAGCAGACCGCCCCGGCGGGTGCGCTCGCTGGTCAGGGCTTCGTGCAGACCGGCGACGCGGCCACAGGGAATGCCAGCCGCCGTGAGGCGCTGCAACAGCAGGTCGCGCGGAAAGCTGGCAATCAGCTCCTTGAGCATGGGCCCCAGCGCCAGGCGGTTTTTGGCGCGCTCGACGTTGGTGGCAAAGCGCGGGTCTTCCACGATGTCGGGGCGCTCGATGACCTGGCGGCAGAACTTGTCGAACTGGCTGTTGTTGCCCACGGCGATGATGAGCGGGCCATCAGCGGCGTCGTACATACCGTAGGGCACGATGGACGGGTGGGCGTTGCCGTAGCGCTGCGGGTCGTGGCCCAGCAGCATGGCGTCCAGGCCGTAGTAGCCGGTGATCATCAGGCCGCAGTCGTACAGCGCCATTTCGATGTGGCGGCCCTGGCCCGTGGTGCTGCGCCGGAACAGGGCGGCCAGCACGGCCTGGGCAGCGTACATGCCGGTCATCATGTCCACGGCGGCCACGCCAAATTTCAGCGGCGGCTGGCTGGCCTCGCCGTTGAGGGCCATCAGGCCCGCCTCGCCCTGGATCACCAGGTCGTAGCCGGGGCGCTTGGCCTCGGGGCCGGAGCTGTCGTAGCCCGCCACCGAGCAGTAAATCAAATCCGGCTTGATGGCCTTGAGCTGCGCGTAGCCCAGACCGAGTTTTTCGGCGCCGCCGGTCTTGAAGTTCTGTATCACCACGTCGCACTGGGGCAGCAGGTCGTGGATGATTTTCACGCCCTCGGGCGTTTGCAAATCCACCGTGATCGACCGCTTGTTGCGGTTCATGCTGTTGTAGTAGGTGGTTTCGGTGTGGCCTATGCGCATGCCCCAGTCGCGCGTGTCGTCGCCGCGCCCGGGGTGCTCGACCTTGATGACCTCGGCGCCAAAATCGGCCAGCACCATGCCGCACAGCGGCCCGGCAAACACGCGCGAGAGGTCGAGCACGCGCACGCCCTCCAGCGGAAAGTCCATGCCGCCGGGCGCTGCGGTGGGAGAGGTGGGGGAAGTGGTCATGGGGGGTGTCTCCTTGCCTGCGCGTTAGGCGCAGCGGTGGCGCAGGGGTGCGAAATCGGGCGAACGTTTTTCCAGAAAGGCGCCAATGCCCTCGCGGGACTCTTCGGTCTCTTGCGACTGCACCATGTACTGGGCTTCCTGCTCCAGCTGGGCGTCCAGCGGCTGCGCATAGGCGTTGCGGCACAGCGCCTTGATGCGGGCCATGGCCAGCTCGGGGCCAGAGGCCACCTGGGCGGCCAGCACCAGCGCCTGCGCCAAGGCATCGCCCGGCTCGGCCAAGCGATTCACAGCACCCAGCGCGTGCAGGCGCTCGCCCGAGATGCGTTCGCCCGTCAGGCACAGCTCGGTCAGCACCTGGCGCGAGACAAACTCGGCCAAAAACGCCGTGGCGCCGCCGTCGGGCGTCAGGCCCACTTTCACGTAGGCCACCGAGAACACGGCGTTTTTGGCGGCCACCAGCAGGTCGCAGGCCAGCGCCAGCGACAGGCCAGCGCCAGCGGCAGCGCCCTCCACCGCCGCAATCACCGGCTTGCGGCAATCGCGCACGGTGCGGATCAGGTCGTGCAGGCCTTCGAGCTTGGCGCGGCGCTCATCCACCGGCAGTTCACGGCGCTTGGCCAGCTGGCGCAGGTCGCCGCCCGAGCAAAAATGCCCGCCCTCGCCCGTCAGCACGATGGCGCCCACGCTGGGGTCATCCTGCGCAGCAGCCAGCGCCTGGGTCAGCGCGGCATAAAACGCGGGCGACAGCGCATTGCGCGCTGCCGGGTTGTTGTTGGACAGCACCAGCACCGCGCCCTCGCGGCGTTGCAGCAGCGGCTCGCTCATGGCTTCAGCCCTCGCCCAGCGCGATGTAGCGCGCCAGGTGGTGGTCTTCGTCGCCCAGCTCGTGATCGATCATGACCAGGCGCTTGGCGTAGTGCGACAGCGGCAGCTCCCAGGTCATGCCGATGCCGCCGTGCATCTGGATGCTTTCTTCCGACACCAGCGCGCCAATGCGGCCAATGGTGAACTTGGCTGCCGACAGCGCGCGTTCGCGCTCGGTGCGGTCGGTGCTGTCGATGGCGGCAGCGGCGTTGATGACTGCCGAGCGCGACTGCTCCACCTCCAGCAGCAAATCGGCCATGCGGTGTTGCAGTGCCTGGAAGCTGCCAATGGGCACGCCAAACTGCTTGCGCGTTTGCAGGTATTCGAGGGTGTCTTTTTTGGCCACTTCCATGGCGCCCAGCGCTTCGGCGCACAGCGCCAGCACGCCCCAGCCCACGGCCCGCTCCAGCGTGGCAAAGCCCTGGCCCTCGGTGCCCAGCAGCGCATCCATGCCTACCTGCACGTTGTCGAGGGTGATTTCGGCCACGCGGCCACCGTCGATGCGGCCCATGCCCCGGCGCGCCACGCCCGCGCTGTCGGCAGGCACCAGGAACAGCGAGATGCCGTCCTCGCTGTCCACATCGCCTGCGGTGCGGGCCGACACCAGCAAGAGCTGGGCGTTGTCGCCCTGCACCACCACGGCCTTGGCGCCGGTGAGCTGCCAGCCATCACCGCTGCGCACGGCGCGGGTGCTGACGCGGGCCATTTCGTAGTGGCTGCCGGGCTCGTCGTGCGCCAGTGCGGCCACGGTGCTGCCGTCGATCAGGCTGGCAATGCGCTCTTTTTGCGCGGCGGTGCCCGCTGCGGCCAGGGCACGCCCCACCACCAGCGCGCCCAAAAAGGGCTCGACCACCAGCCCCCGGCCCAGGGCCTCAAACACCACGGCCACGTCAAAGCCTGCGCCGCCAAAGCCGCCGTCCTCTTCGGTAAACAGCGCGCCAATGGCGCCCAGCTCGGCAAACTGCGCCCACAGCGCAGGCGCCATGCCCACGTCGCCATAGGCGATGGCGTTGCGGGTGTCAAAACCGTACTGCTCGGCCACAAAACGGTTCAGCGTGTCCGCCAGCATGCGGCGGTCTTCGGTGTGTTCAAAATTCATGGGGTCAACCTCACAGGCCCAGGATCATCTTGGAGATGATGTTTTTCTGGATTTCATTGGAGCCGCCAAAAATCGACAGCTTGCGGTAGTTGAAATAGCTGGCCGCTGCGGTAGCGGCCTCTTTGGGCCCCACGGGCGCATCGGCATAGCCTTCGTATTGCGCCGCTTCAATGAAGGGCAGCGCATACGGCCCCATGGCGCGGCGGATCAGCGACAAAATCTCCTGGCGGATTTCGGTGCCACGGATCTTGAGCATGGAGCTTTCAGCGCCCGGCACGCCGCCACCGGCCACGGCGGCAATCACGCGCAGGTTGGTGGTTTTCATGTTCTCCAGGTCGATTTCGACCTGGGCCATCCGGGCGGCAAACTGCGCGTCCTGGTTCAGGGGCTTGCCGTTGCGCTGCACCTTGGCGGCGATGACCTTGAGCTTTTCCAGCGCAGCCACCGAGAAGCCCACGCCCGCAATGCCGGTGCGCTCGTAGGTGAGCAAGAACTTGGCGTAGGTCCAGCCCTTGTTCTCTTCGCCCACCAGGTTCTCGGCGGGCACGCGCACATCGGTGAAGAACACTTCGTTGACTTCGCGGTCGCCGTCCAG
The DNA here is from genome assembly GCF_004341365.1 of Simplicispira metamorpha. GTDB lineage: Bacteria > Pseudomonadota > Gammaproteobacteria > Burkholderiales > Burkholderiaceae_C > Simplicispira > Simplicispira metamorpha. The sequence continues at coordinate 5,406 of NZ_SLXH01000025.1, forward strand.
CGTGCGGATGGGGCGAACCTCCACGCCGGGCGTGTTCATGTCCACCAGCAAGAAGCTGATGCCCGACTGGGGGCGCGCTTCGCGGTCGGTGCGCACCAGGCAGAAGATCATGTTGGCGTGCTGGCCCTGGGTCGTCCAGGTCTTTTGGCCGTTGACGATGTAGTGGTCGCCTTGCGCGTCCACGCCGCGCACCGCCGTGGTCTTGACCGAGGCCAAGTCCGAGCCCGAGCCTGGCTCGGAGTAGCCCTGGCACCACCAGTCGGCGCCGCTCAGAATGCGCGGCAGCCAGTACTGCTTTTGCGCCTCGTTGCCGTACTTGATGAGCACCGGGCCCAGCATGTTGACGCCAAAGGGCACGATGCGCGGGCCACCGGCCAGGGCACACTCGTTGTCAAAAATAAACTTCTGCACCGCGCCCCAGCCGGGGCCGCCGTACTGCTCGGGCCAGTGGTTGGCCAGCCAGCCGCGTTCGTTGAGGATGGCGTGCCACTCCTCCTGGTCGGCCTTGGTCAGGCGCTGCCCGGCCTTGACCTTGTTGGCAATGCGGGCGGGCAGTTTGTCGCGCAGAAAAGCCTGCACCTCGGCGCGGAAGGCTTCTTCTTCGGGGGTGAAATTCAGGTCCATATCGTTCCTTGGTAGTCAGAAGATCTCAAACAAGCCAGCGGCGCCCATGCCCCCGGCAATGCACATGGTGACCACGCCGTACTTGGCTTTGCGGCGGCGCCCTTCCAGCAGCAAATGGCCCACCAGGCGCGCACCGGTCATGCCAAACGGGTGGCCAATCGAGATGGCGCCGCCGTTGACGTTGAGCCGCTCGGTGGGGATGCCCAGCGTGCGCTGGCAGTACAGCGCCTGCGAGGCAAACGCTTCGTTCATCTCCCACAGGTCGATGTCCTGCACCGTCAGGCCGTGGCGCGCCAGCAGCTTCGGCACCGCAAACACCGGGCCAATGCCCATCTCATCGGGCTCGCAACCGGCCACGGCAAAGCCCCGGAAGGCGCCCAGCGGTGAGAGGCCCAGGCGCTCGGCCTGGGTGGCCTCCATCAGCACGCAGGCGCTGGAGCCGTCCGACAGCTGCGAGGCGTTGCCCGCCGTGACGAACTGGCCCGGGCCTTTGACGGGTTCGAGCTGCGCCAGCGCCTCCAGCGTGGTGCTGGGGCGGTTGCAGTTGTCGCGCGTGGCCACCACGTCGCGGTAAGTGACTTCGCCCGTCTCTTTGTTCTTTTCTGCCATGCGGGTGGCGCAGGGCACGATCTCGTCGGCAAACAGGCCCTGGGCCTGCGCGGCGGCGGTGCGCTGCTGGCTCAGCAGCGAGAAGGCGTCCTGGTCTTCGCGCGTGATGCCGTAGCGGTGGGCCACGGTGTCGGCGGTGTCGATCATGGCCATGTAGAGGTCGGGCTTGTGCGCTTTCAGCCAGGGGTCGATGTCGGCGGGCAGACCGGCGCGGATGGCCGAGATGCTCTCCACACCGCCCGCCACCATGGCGGGCACGCCTTCGGCCACGATGCGGTCGGCCGCCGTGGCAATGGCCTGCAAGCCCGAGGCGCAAAAGCGGCTCACGGCCACGCCCGCCACCGACAGCGGCAAACCGGCGCGCACCACGGTCTGGCGGCCAATGTTTTTGCCGGTGATGCCTTCGGGGTAGCCGCAGCCCATCACCAAATCTTCGATCAACGCGGGGTCGATGCCCGCGCGCTCCACGGCGGCCTTGACCGAGAAGGCGGCCAGTTGCGGCCCCGGCGTGGCGTTGAATTCACCCCGGTGGGATTTGGCCAGCGGCGTGCGGGCGGTAGAAACGATAACGGCTTGGCGCATGGTTTTGCTCCTTTTTTGCTAGCTGGTAGCGCTTACTGCACACGGTTTTGATGATAAAAAACCACTCAAACCCAGCGCAGGAAAGCGCTAGCAGCTATTGTTTTAATAGTTCTCGGTGGCCAGCCGCTCAGGCGCTGTGGTTCAGGCTGTCGAAGTTGCGCCCTTCCTGCACCAGCTTGAGCAACAGCGGCGAGGGCTTCCAGAACAGCGGGTCTTCTTTGGCAAACGCTTCGATGTCGGCCAGCAGCTGGGGCAGGCCGTACATGTCGGCCCACTTCATGGGGCCACCGCGAAAGCGCGGAAAGCCGTAGCCCGAGATAAAGGTCACGTCCACGTCCAGCGGGCGCAGGGCAATGCCTTCGTTGACCACGTTGGCGCCTTCGTTGGCCATGGCGGCCATGTAGCGGCGCATGATCTCGTCGGCGGTAAAGCTGCGCGGCGTGATGCCTTTTTTGGCGCGCTCGGCGTCCACGATGGCCAGCACTTCAGGGTCAGGCTGGCCCGTGCGGGCGCCTGCGGGGTAGAGGTAAAAACCGCGCTGGGTTTTCTGGCCAAACCAGCCGCGCTCGCAGATGCGGTCGGACACTTCAACGTAGCGCGCTTTGGGGTCGCGCGTGGCGGCGCGGCGCTTGCGCGTGGCCCAGCCGATGTCGCCACCGGCCAAATCCGTCACCTGGAACGGACCCATGGCAAAGCCAAAGCCGCGCACGGCCTCGTCGATCTCGTAGGGGCTGGCGCCGTCTTCCATCAAATAATCGGCCGCCTGGCGGTACACGGCCAGGATGCGGTTGCCGATGAAGCCATCGCACACGCCGGCGCGCACGGGCACTTTTTTCAGCTTGTTGGCCAGCTCGAAGGCGGTGGCCACCACGTCGGCGCTGACCTGCGCGGGCACCACAATTTCCAGCAGCTTCATGATGTTGGCCGGGCTGAAAAAGTGCAGGCCAATCACGTCTTGCGGGCGGCTGGTGGCAGCGGCAATGGCGTCAATGTCGAGGTACGAGGTGTTGGTGGCCAGCACGGCGCCGGGTTTGCACACGCGGTCCAGCTCCTTGAACACGGCTTTTTTCACTTCGAGGTCTTCAAACACGGCCTCGATCACCAAGTCCACGTTGGCCAGGTCGTCATACGAGGTGCTGCCGGTGTAGCGGGCCAGCACGGCGGCCTTGGCCTCCTCGGTCATGCGGCCTTTGGCGACCAGGCCGGTATAGACCTTTTCGACGTTGGCGCGGCCCCGGGCAATGGAGTCGGCGTCGCGCTCGACCATGGTCACGGGGTAGCCCGCATCCAGCGCCGAGACGGCAATGCCCGCGCCCATGGTGCCGCCGCCGATGATGGCGATGCTGGCAAACGCGCGCGGTGCGGCGGCCTTGGCCTCGGGCACCTTGACCACTTCGCGCTCGGCAAAAAAGGCGTGGATCAGGCCAGCGCGCTGCGGGCTGTCAATGCACTGCAAGAACAGCGAGCGCTCCAGCGCCATGCCCTCGTCAAACGGCAGCTGCACCGCCGCCTGCACGCATTCGATGATTTTCAGGGGCGAGAACAGGCCCCGGGTTTTCTTGGCGGTGTCTGCCTTGAGCGCATCCAGCTCGGCCAGCGCGGCGGCTGGGTCGGGGATAGCGATGTCGCGGGTGCGGCGCACGGGGGCGTTTTGCGCCAGCAGCGCGTTGGCGTAGGCCAGGCCAGCGGCCAGGGCGTCGTCACCTTCCACCAGTTGATCGACCAGACCCGCCGCCAGCGCGGCCTTGGCCGACAGGTGCTTGCCGCTGAGCATCAGCTCGGTGGCAGATTTCACACCCATCAGGCGCGGGGCGCGCTGCGTGCCGCCCGAGCCGGGCAGCAGGCCCAGCGTCACTTCGGGCAGGCCCAGCTTGGCGGCAGGCAGTGCCAGGCGGTAGTGGGCCGACAGCGCCACCTCCAGGCCACCGCCCAAGGCGGCGCCGTGCAGCACGGCCACCACGGGCTTGGTGCAGTCTTCGATGGCGCGGCACACCTCGGGCAGCGAGGGCGGCATGGCGGGCTTGCCAAACTCGCGGATGTCGGCACCGGCAATAAAGGCCTTGCCCGCGCCCACCAGCAGCACCCCCGCCACGGCGGCATCGGCCTGGGCCTGCGCGATGGCAGCGGCCAGACCCTGGCGCACGGCCACGCCCAGCGCGTTGACCGGCGGGTTGTCGATGGTGACCACCAGAATGGCGCCCGTGCGGGCAGTGGTGACAACGGAATCGGGAATAGCTGCGGCCATGCGGGAGTCTCCTGGTAGTTGGGAATGAGCCTGCTATTGTTGATGCGCCAAACAATCTTGACAATTACATTAACGATTGACAGACTGTCAAATATTCTTTGACACAAACGGCATATCAACGCCCCCTCCCATGGAAATCACGTCCCTGACCGTGCTGGTGGACATTCTGGACGCGGGCAACTTGAGCCAGGCCGCGCGCAACCTCAAGATGACGCGCGCCAACGTCAGCTACCACCTCAGCCAGCTGGAAAAATCAGTGGGCGTGCAGCTGGTGCGCCGCACCACGCGCCGCGTCGAGCCCACCGAGGTGGGCCTGCGCCTGTACCAGCATGGCCGCGCCATCCAGAACGAGATGCGGGCCGCGCGCGAAACCATCGCCACGCTGGGCCAGGGCCTGCAAGGCCGCGTGGGCCTGAGCGTGCCCAGCGGCTACGGGCAGATGGTGATGTCGGACTGGCTGATCGACTTCAAGCGCCTGTACCCCGGCATCGTGCTCGATGTGCGCTTTGAAAACCGCGTGGACGACCTGATCCGCGACGAGGTGGACATTGCCATCCGCGTCATGCCCGAGCCCCCGCCCACGCTGGTGGCGCGCGACATGGGGGCGGTGCGCTACACGGCCTGCGCCTCACGCGAGTACGCCCAGGCGCACGGCCTGCCCACCGGGCTGGAGGCGCTGCGCACCGCGCCGCTGATCACGGCGGGCGTGGTGGGGCGCCAGCTACGCCTGCGCGCCTACCAGGGCACGCAGCGCGAAGAGGTGACGCTGGAGCCAACGCTGATCTCCGAGCACTTTCCGTTTCTGCGCCAAGGCATTCTGGCCGGGCTGGGCGTGGGGCTGGTGCCCGACTACGTGGTGCAAGACGCCGTGGCCAGTGGCGAGGTGCTGACCACGCTGGACGAGTGGCGGCTGAGCATTTTCGGCACACAGATGTTCATGCTCTATATGCCCGACCGCCACCAGACGCGGGCGGTGCGCACCTGCATCGAGTATTTGCTGGGCCGTGCCCTGCCCGCAGGCACCTCCCCGGCCCCCACACCGGCCCCGCTGCCCTGCCCGGCCGCGCCCTGAGCGCATAAGCGCCTCTGGCCGGGCGCCCCGCTCAATCCAGCGCCAGCGCCAGCGCGATGGGCAAAAACACCACCGCCGCCACGTTGCCGATCAGCACCATGGAGGCCACCTTGTCGGGCTCTTGCTGGTAGCGCTCGGCAAACATGTAGTTCAGCACGGCGGGCGGCAGCGCGCCAAACACCAGCACCAGCGCCTGCTCGCGCGCGGGCAAGTCCAGCACCTGGAGCACCGCCCAGGCCAGGCCCAGACCGACGATGGGGCGCAGCGCCGCACCCAACAGGCCCACGCCCACGGCGGTGATTTTGGAATCGGCCAGGCGCGCGCCCAGGGCAAACAGCATCAAAGGGATGGAGATATCGCCCACCATCTTCACCGACATCAACAACGGCGGCCACACCGTAACGCCCGCCAGCCCCACCGCCAGACCTGCCAGCGTGGCCAGGATGACGGGCGAGCGCCACAGCGTCAGCAGCCGGGTGCGGTGGTCCAGCAGCCAGGCGCCAAACGAGAAATGCAGCAGGTTGGACACCAGAAACATCACCACCGCCGGGGCCAGCGCCGTCTCGCCAAACGCCAGCACGGCCAGCGGCAGGCCCAGGTTGCCGCAGTTGTTGAACATCATGGGCGGCACCAGGGTTTTGGGCTGCATGCCCAGGGCCTTGGCCGCCAGCCAACCCACCACGCCCGAGCCCAGCATCATGAACGCCGCCGCCCCGGCCAGCGGCAGGTACTCGGTCAGGCGGAAGTCTTTGCTGACCATGGCGGCAAACACCAGCGCGGGCACGAACACATCCATGTTCAGCTGGTTGGCGTGGCTCAGGTCGGGGCGGCTGCGCCGTCCCACCCAAAAACCCAGGGCGGTGATGGCGAACATGGGAAACAAAATGGCAACAATGCGCAGCAGCATGGGAAGCACCGAAGAATAAAAAAAGCCTGCGGTGGCAGGCAGGCTCCGATTGTCGGACTTTCAGGGGGCGGGCGTCGCCCCCAGCGGCCGCCCAGGCGCTCCGTCAGGGGCGGCCATAAGTGGCCGTGAAGCTGGCCTTGGCCAGCGTGTGGGCGTTGACCATGAAGCCCGCCAGCGCCGCCGTGGCATCGTCGGGAATCTCCAGCTTGGGCACCCCCAGGGCGTGTACGGTGAAGATGTAGCGGTGCGGCTTGTCGCCTGGCGGCGGGCACACGCCGCCCCAGGCAAAGCTGCCGTAGTCGTTGCGAATCTGGCGCGCACCCGCAGGCAACCCGGCGCTGCCCTGCGCGCCCGCGTTGGGCGCCAGCGCAGTGGTGGTGGCGGGCACATCCACCACAAACCAGTGCCACCAGCCCGAGCCGGTGGGCGCATCGGGGTCGTACACCGTCACGGCAAAGCTCTGCGTGCCCTCGGGCGCGCCGCTCCACTGCAACACGGGCGATTCGTTGCGGCCCGAGCAGCCAAAGCCGTCGAACTCGAAATGCTGCGGCACGGTGCCGCCGCTGGCGATGTCGGGGCTGGAGAGGGTGAATGTGGTCATGGGCAGGTTCCTTGGTAAAAAATCAGACAAAAAGTGGCTCCAGGGCTTACGTGGCGTGCGCAAGCAGCTATCAATAATGAAGCCATGTTGGATTGGGCGCAACCCAACCCACGAGGCTCAAGATGCCACACGGATACGCAGAGCTTCTTGGGCCAGCATGTTGATACTTTTACCTTCGGCTTGTGCAGCAATAGCCAATTGTTCATGCAACTCTGGCGGGATTCTGAGATTGAATTTTCCAGAGAAATGCTTTCTGGGTTCGATGCCTTTCTCGTTGCAAACCTCCAGAAAGACTTGCAAGGATTTCTTGAACTCGGTTCGCAAATCTTCTGGATTTTTGCCATAAAAGTCAGCGCCACCGTTTAACCCAAGAATCTCACCACGAAAGAGATCAAGCTCTTCGTCGCACTCAATCTTGGCGTGATAGCCGTCCACTGTCATTACGTTCATGGTTCTACTCCGTGCTGCTCAAGCCATTTGCGAGCGCTTGCGATGGCACCTTTATAGGTATTGAGCGAGGGATGCGGTCTGTGAAAGACACGTACTTCGCCAAACAGCACAACCGCCACACGGCAGCCTTCTCGCTCACTGACTGCGCACCCAGCTCCTCAAACAAGCCTTCGATGTCGCGCCACTGAACGTTTGGTCTGGCAAAGATGAGCTTCAGCGTGCGTTGGTGTTTTCGCTTCATCGCCTGATGGTGCCGTTATTTGGTACCTTTTCAAGAATGCAAGGAATCTTTGCCTTGTTGTCTAACGCCCTGAGTTCAGTCGCCGCCGTAGGCGGTCGGCTGCGACGAATAGTTAGAACTATTGCGAATCAATTATTCCTTTTGCTTTTTCAATTGCCTCTGCCGCATTGCCTGAGGCTAGATCTTTCAAGATTGCTCCCGCTCCGAGAAGAATAAGTCCGACAGCTGCAACTTTTTCTGTAGGAAGATCTTTGGCAGTTTCCAGCAACTCTTTGAGGCCGGCAGTGATTGAGTCAAGTGTGGACATTCAGTTTCTCTTTTTGGTGTGATGAAGCTTAATTTTCTAACGAATGACTTAAGCCGCCAGCCGAAGGCAGGTCGGCTTGACTGTATAGTTAGACCTATTAATTAGACACAAGTTTTAAACGAATATTTAAAATTATTCACCGCAAATGTAATCAATAAGTTCATTATATTTTTCATTTAACGCAGGAATATCTTTTTTGCCGTCATACAATGTAATCGAACTTAAACTAGGGAGCCACATGAATTTCACATAGCCAACATATGCACCATATGAATTTTTTGCATTCAATTCACCACACACATTTGTATTAATTTTTGTCTCATCTCTTTGTGCGGGTTTTGTAACAACACGGACATTGCGGAATTTCGCACTATCCGGATCTTTGAGATCGTATTTCGCTACCTCTTTTGCCTTCTCAATTAATTGTTTGTCTTTTTTGACTTCAGCGAATACAGGATTTAAAAACACAAAAGTAAAATATAAACATCCCAACAGAGAATGGACAATTTTTTTCATAGAAATTTCATAATTCTTAATAACGAACCAAAGTAACCGGCTGCGAAGCCGTCCGCGTTGACTGCCATGTTAGAGCTTGTTTAGCTTGTGACGATTTCATAAGCCATCACGATTTTCTCGATCTGTATAGATGCGCTCCTTCTGTCATCCGCGACGGCGGTAATTAACTTTATGTCCTTGTTGTTCGGAACTTCATCAGGGGTAAGTAGTTCGACATCCATCCACTTACCGTCATCGGAAATGGCAGATATTCTTCCAATGGCGATTGTGTGGCCGCTAGTGGTTACTAGCCCGAAATACCACTGGTCTTGCATCATTCGGCTTGTATACCAAGCAGGAAGTATTTCGGCTGCCTTTCCGGCGTTACTTAGCATGCCAATTTTGGCTTTGACCTTCTTCCACTGCTCATTAGAAATCCAGAGGCTGGCTAAGCCTGTCACAGCACCAATAATTGAAAGAACCATTTCCAAAATAGCTATCCTTGTACGGCAGTAAACTCTAACTAGAATTAGACGGCAGCCATCGTAAGCAAACTGGTCTGCCAAAAAATATTTATCTATTGGTACACAGGGATAGTATCGAGATAATTATTTTTGGGCAAACCTCAATTTTTCCGGATGACATCGTTTTCCAATCGTGCGGCACCCGCCGCAGCGGCCATGCCGGGGGCCGTCCCAGCGCCCCAGCTGTTGGATCGCAGAAAACCGGGGCAAGCTTCCAATTCAATGCCAAATCAGCCTCCAGCCCTTGCGCAGAAAGCGCGAGCAGCTCTTATTTCAGGAGCATTTACTGATGGCGGCGCGCCTCAAATCCGCCCCTCCTCCACCGCATGGCAGGCGATGCGGATGCCGCCCAGGCTCAGCAGCGCGGGGCGCTCGGTGCGGCAGCGCGCGTTGGCGTGCGGGCAGCGCGGGTTGAAGGCACAGCCCGGCGGTGGGTTGAGGGGGTTGGGCACCTCGCCCTGCACCGGGGTGCGCGCGCGGCCCGTGTCGTGCATCTTGGGGATGGCGTCGAGCAACATGCGCGTGTAGGGGTGGCGCGGGGTGTCGAACAGGGTGTGCTTGTCGGCCAGCTCCACCAGGCGGCCCAGGTACATCACGCCCACCTGGTCGCTCACGTGGCGCACCACGGCCAGGTTGTGGCTGATGAACAAATAGGTCAGCTGGCGCTGGCGTTGCAGGTCTTTCATGATGTTGAGCACCTGCGCCTGCACCGACACATCCAGCGCGCTGGTGGGCTCGTCGCAGACCAGAAACTCGGGCTCGGTGGCCAGCGCCCGCGCTATCGAGATGCGCTGGCGCTGCCCGCCCGAGAACTGGTGCGGAAACTTCACCCTGTCCAGCGGCGACAGGCCCACGCTGCTGAGCAGCTCGCCCACGCGCGCCTGCAATTGGGCCTTGCCGTGGATAAGGCCGTGCGTGCGCAGCGGCTCGGCCACGATGTCCTCGACCCGCCAGCGCGGGTTCAGGCTGGCGTAGGGGTCTTGAAAAATCATCTGGATGCGCCGGCGCATGGCTTTGGCGTTGCGGCCCTTGAAGGCGGCGTGCGCGTCCTGGCCATCAAACGTGAGGCCGCCGCGCGTGGGCTCGTACAGGCCCACCAGCAGGCGCGCCACGGTGCTTTTGCCGCAGCCCGATTCGCCCACCAGGGCCAGGGTTTTGCCCTTCTCGATCTCGAAACTGACGCCATCGACGGCGTGCAACAGCGCGCGCGGCTTGCCCTCCAGCACGCGGTTGAGCCAGGGCGCCGAGACATCAAACGTCTTGGCCAGATCGTGCGCCTGCACCAGCGGGGCGTTCATGCGCGCACCTCTGGCGGCGCGGCGTGCAGCCAGCAGGCGGCCTGGGTGGCGCCGGCACTGAGCAGGTCGGGGCGCTGCGCGGTGCAGCGGTCAAAGGCGCGCGGGCAGCGCGGGTGGAAGGCGCAGCCGGGGGGAATGGCGTTGAGGCGGGGCATGGCACCGTCGATCTGGTTCAGGCGCTCGCGGTCTTGCGCCATGTCGGGGATGGCGGCCATCAGACCCACCGTGTACGGGTGGGCGGGGTGGTTGATGACCTCGTGTACCGGGCCGATCTCGGCGATGCGCCCGGCGTACAGCACGGCCACGCGGTCGCAGGTTTCGGCAATCACGCCCATGTCGTGCGTGATGAGCATCACGGCGGCGCCGCGTGCGTGGCACACCGATTTCAGCAGCTGGATGATTTGTGCCTGGATAGACACGTCCAGCGCCGTGGTCGGCTCGTCGGCCACGATGAGCTGGGGTTCGGCGGCCAGCGCCAGGGCAATCACCACGCGCTGGCGCATCCCGCCCGAGAACTGGTGCGGGTAGTGGTCGATGCGCTGCGCGGGCGCGGGGATGCCGGTGTCGCCCAGCAAATCAATGGCCCGCTGGCGCGCCTGGGCAGCGCTGACGGGCAAGTGCGCCAGGATGGTTTCGATGAGCTGCTGGCCCACGGTGTAGAGCGGGTTCAGCGAGGTCAGCGGGTCTTGGAAGATGGCGCCAATGCGCCGCCCGCGAATGTGGCGCATCTGCGCGTGATCGAGGTGGTCAATGCGCTGGCCGCCCAGCAGAATCTGCCCGCCCGCCACGCGCCCCGGTGGCTCCAGCAGGCCGATGATGGCCGCGCCCGTGAGCGATTTGCCCGCGCCCGACTCGCCCACCACGCCCAGAATCTCGCCCGGCGCGATGGCAAAAGAGATGTCGTCCAGCGCGCGCAGCGTGCCCCGGCGGCTGGGAAACTCAACGACCAGGTTCTTGACTTCGAGCAGGGGCGGGGTGGGTGAATTCATCGTTCAATTGCTACTTTTTTGATAGCTTCTTGCGCTGATTGTGCAAGGGCTAGAGGCTGATTTGGCTCAAAATTTCAGCGCAGGCGCGGGTTCAGCGCATCGCGCAGCCAGTCGCCCAGCAGGTTCACGCTCAGGGCGATGAGCACCAGCATCAGGCCGGGGAACACCGTGATCCACCACTCGCCCGAGAACAAATAGTCGTTGCCCACCCGGATCAGCGTGCCCAGCGAGGGCGAGGTGGGCGGCGCGCCCACGCCCAGAAACGACAGCGTGGCCTCGGTGATGATGGCCGTGGCCACCTGGATGGTGGCCAGCACCAGCACCGGCCCCATCACGTTGGGCAGCACGTGGCGGCGCATGATGGTCAGCGGCGCCACGCCGGTGACGCGCGCGGCCTGCACGTATTCCTTGTTGCGCTCGACCAGCGTGGAGCCGCGCACCGTGCGCGCGTACTGCACCCAGCCGGTGAGCGAAATCGACACGATGAGCACGCCAAAGGCCAGTGACTCGTGCGCGTTGGGCAGCAGCGCCCGGCCCACGCCCGCAATCAGCAGCGCCACCAAAATGGCCGGAAACGACAGCATCACATCGCACAGGCGCATGAGCAGGCCGTCAATCCAGCCGCCGGTAAAGCCCGCCAGCAGCCCCAGCGCCACACCCACCACCACCGACAGCAGCACCGAGGCGATGCCCACCACCAGCGAGATGCGCGCGCCGTAGATCAGCGCCGAGAGGATGTCGCGGCCCTGGTCATCGGTGCCCAGCAGGTATTTGGCGCTGCCGTGCTCGCTCCAGGCGGGGGGCAGGCGCGCGTCGCTCAGCTCCAGCGTGGCCAGGTCAAACGGGTTGTACGGCGCCACCCAGGGCGCAAACAGCGCGCAGAACACGCACACCAGCGCCACGGCGGCAGCCACCAACGCCATGGGCGAGGTGCGCAGGCTGTAGCCCACATCGCTGTCCCACCAGCGCAGCAAGGTTGCCTTCATGGCGCGGGTGCCTTGCAGGGGTGGGGCACAGCGCTCTTCGCTACTGAAAAAATAGCTGATCGCGCTTGACTGGCGTGGCTTGGAGCCGTTTTTTGCTTGAATTTCATGGTGCGATGGTGGTGTGCCACTGGTGCTGCTGCGGGGGCCTTACGGCGTGGCCAGGGGCATGGCCTGCTCGACCAGGCTGGCGTGCAAGGCGGCGCCCAGCGGCAGGATGTCGTCGTTGAAGTCGTAGCGGCTGTTGTGCAACGCACAGGCGCTGGGGCCACCGCCCTGGCCCAGGCGCAGGTAGGCGCCTGGCTTGCTTTGCAGCATGAAAGAGAAGTCTTCTGCGCCCATGCTGGGTTCGAGGTCGCGCACCACGTTGTCGGCGCCCACCAGGCGCTCGGCCACATCGCCCGCAAACAGCGCTTCGCTTTCGGTGTTGATGGTGGCGGGGTAAATGCGCTCGTACTGCACCGTGGCCGTGGCGCCAAAGCCCAGGGCGATGGCGCTGCACAGCTCTTTCAGGCGCTGCTCCACCATGGCCTGCACGGCGGGGTCAAAACTGCGCACCGTGCCCACCAGGGTGGCGGTGCCCGGCAGCACGCTGAAGGCGCCCAGGTCGCCCGCCTGCACTGCGCACAGGCTGATGACGGCGCTATCGAGTGGCCGCACGTTGCGCGCCACGATGCCTTGCACGGCGGTGATGATGTGCGCGGCCACCAGCACCACATCCACCGTCTGGTAAGCGTGGGCGCCGTGGCCGCCGCGCCCGGCAATGTGGATGGTGACGCGGTCAGCAGCGGCCATCATGGCGCCGCTGTTGATGCCCACGGTGCCCGGTTGCATGGCGGGCCAGTTGTGCATGGCGTAGATGGACTGCACCGGAAAGCGCTCGAACAGGCCGTCTTCCATCATCACGCGGGCACCGGCAAAGCCTTCTTCGCCGGGCTGAAAAATCAGCACCGCTGTGCCATCAAACTGGCGCGTGGCCGCCAGGTAGCGCGCAGCACCCACCAGCATGGCGGTGTGGCCGTCGTGGCCGCAGCCATGCATAAGGCCGGGCTTGCCCGACTTCCAGGCAAAGTCGTTGTGCTCGGCCATGGGCAGCGCGTCCATGTCGGCGCGCAGGCCCACCATGGCGCCGCTCGATTGCCCGCACCCCCGGATCACCCCGACCACGCCGGTGCGGCCAATGCCGGTATGCACTTCATCGACGCCGCACACCTTGAGCGCCTCGACCACGCGGGCCGCCGTGTAGACCTCTTCAAAACCCAGCTCCGGGTGGGCGTGCAGGTCGCGGCGCAGCGCGGTCAGCTCCGGGTGGTACTGGGCGATATGGGCAAAGGCCCGGCCCCCGATTTTCCAACGCGAGAACGCCATCAGTGCCCCCCTGCCTGGCCCACGCGCAGGCGCGGGTCCACAACGAAATACAACAAATCCACCACCAGGTTGATGACCACAAAAATCAGCGCAATCAGACACAAATAGGCGGCCATGACGGGAATATCGGCAAACGTCACCGCCTGGATGAACAACAGGCCCATGCCGGGCCACTGGAACACCGTCTCGGTGATGATGGCAAAGGCAATCAGCCCGCCCAATTGCAGGCCGGTGATGGTCATCACCGGCACCAAGGTGTTTTTCAGGGCATGGCCGAAGTGGATGGCCCGGTCAGACAGGCCGCGCGCCCGGGCAAACTTGATGTAGTCGGTGCGCAGCACTTCCAGCATTTCAGCGCGCACCAGCCGCATGATCAGCGTGAGCTGAAAAATCGCCAGCGTGATGGCCGGCAGCGTGATGTGGTGCCAGCCCTTGAGCGTGAGCAGCCCCGTGCTCCACCAGCCCAGTTGCACCACCTCACCCCGGCCAAAGCTGGGAAACCAGCCCAGCGTCACGGAAAACACCAGAATCAACAGGATGCCGATCAGGAACGTGGGCAGCGATACGCCCAGCAACGAGAGCGTCATGAACAACTGGCTGGTGAAGGTGCCCCGCTTGAGCGCGGCATAGACCCCCATGGGCACGCCCACGGCCAGCGCCAGAAAAGCGGCCACCAGGGCCAACTCCAGCGTGGCCGGAAAACGCTCTGCCATCAGGCTGGACACCTTGGCGCCCTGGCGCAGGCTCAGGCCAAACTCCCCCTGCGCCGCATTGAGCAGAAAGTGCCAGAACTGCACGATGAAAGGCTGGTCCAGCCCCAGATCGGCGCGCAGGGCACGGATCTGCTCGGGCGTGGCGTCCTGCCCGAGCAAGAACACCACGGGGTCGCCCACATACTGGAACAGCATGAACGACACCAGGGCCACCGTGACCATGACCATCACCGCCTGGATCAGGCGGCGCAGTATGAAAGCAAGCATCAAAAAAGGTGGTGTGTGTGGTCGATAACGCCGCAGACGGGCTGCGGCGACAAAGCGGACAAGGATAAAGCAGTTCCACCGCACTGGCAGCCGCAGGGGCAGGCACAGCATGGAACGAAAACGAGGATGCTTGTGCGCCCACCAATGCAAAGGCCCCGGTACTTCGGAGCCTTTACAGCGTGCGGGCAATGGCCTGCGTCAGAACCGGTGGCGGATACCGATGGTAAAGCCCGTGCGCGACTTGGCACCGTTGGCGCCAGTCGGGTTGGTGGCAGAAACGGCAGCCGCGCTGCTCAGGCTGACGGCGCCTTTGAGCTTGGTGTGATCCACCTCCAGGTAAGCGTCCGTGCGCTTGGAGAATGCGTAGTCTGCCGCCATGGTGAAGAAGTTGGCCTTGGCATCTGCCATGGCCACGGGGCCAGTTTGCTTGGCATGGAAATAGTGGGCGGCCACGTTGAGTTGGGGCGTCACCTGGTAGCCCACACCCAGTTTGTAAATCGTGCGCTTGTTGGCGGCCAGGAATGCGGGGCCCCCAAAGCCACCGTTGATCGTGCCCTGCCACATGGCGCTGAGCACGGCAAAGTCCACCGGGCTGGTCAGTTGATCGACCTTGTTCTCGCCGTAGCCCAGGTTGATGTACCAGGGGCCGGTGCGGTAGGAGCCGCCCAGCGTCCAGGCTTTGACTTTCTTGCCCGAAGCAAACTCATAGTTCTGGTAGCCCATGCCAGCGGCCAGGCCATCTGCGGCATAGCGCAGGTAGCCGCCCACGGTCTTGCCGCCTGTCGGGCTGTTGGCGTCAAAGGAATACTGCAAAGCGCCCCGCACAGGCCCCACCTCGGCCATGTACTTGATCATCTCGTTCTGGCGCGCGCCCAGCGCAAAGCCGATTTCCGGCTTGTAAATCTCCATGTAGGGCGAATAAGGGTAAGACGCATAGGTGCTGGTCACCAGATCAAACAGGATGTTGTATTGGCGGCCAAAAGTGACACGCCCGAAGCCCCCCTGCAAACCCAGCCAGGACTGCTGGAACGCTGGCGAGGTATTGGCACCGTTGTTGGCGGTAAAACGGTTTTCCATATTGACCAGCGCTTTGAGGCCACCGCCCAGGTCTTCCGTAACGTTGATACCCCAGCGGCTTTGCGACATGCCGCCACCCACCATCTGGCTCAATGACTCGCCAGGGTTGGTCGCTGGGCCTTCGTTGGTAGTGCGGCGATACGCCAGATCGACGATGCCGTACAGCTGCACACTGCTGCTTTGTTCAGCACTGCCTTGCGCACAGGCCGTTGCCGACGCCAAGGCCACGACCCCCAGAACACCCACCTGCTTGAACGTGTTTTTCTTCATGTCGTTGTCTCTCTTTCTGTAGTTGGTTACGACCAATTCAGTGTAGTAAGAGCATTACTGACAAAAACCGCTTGTTGCAAATGGCCTACACGTGATAGCGCTGATTAGAGCCCTCACTCCATTTTTGACCCCGAAAAAACCAAAGCCGCCAACCCGAAGGTTGGCGGCTTTTTCTATATCACGACTGGCTTATGCCAGCGGGTGATTAGAAGTTGTGGCGAATGCCCAGGCCCAGGTGGTTCTTGGCGCCAGTAGTCAGCTTCTTTTCGCCGTCTTTGTAGTAAGCGGCGTAAGCGAAGGTGCGCTTGGACAGGGCGTACTTGCCTTCGACGACCACGTCGGTGTCCTTAGCCTTGGTGTCGCGAGCGATGTCCAGGGTCACAGAGAAAGCACCGACTGGAACAGTACCGCCAATGGTGAAGCCGCTTTGCTTTTGTTCGCCAGCAATGCCCTTGCCGCCCTTGTAGCCGTCTTGCCACGAAGCAGCGATCTTGGCCACGCCGAAGTCGTAAGAACCGCCCAAGGAAGCATTGCCCTTGAAGTCCTTGACCTTGTTGTACGACAGAGCAGCAGCGATGGGGCCGTTTGCGTAGATGACGTTCAGGTCATACTTGGCATTGCCACCGTTGTCGGGCTTCATGATGTAGCCCACGGTTGCGCTGAAACCACCGAAATTGGGGGTGGTGTAGGCGAATTGGCTGTCGTTACGCGAACCAGCGGCCACGAAACCGAATTGGTTGGCAGCAGCCGAGTAGTTGGCGGCGCCAGTCAGTTCCCAGGCAGCCATGCCGTAGTAGCTAGGAGTCAGCGAACGGCCCAGACGCACGGAGCCGAAGTTGCCCGACAGACCCAACCATGCAGCGCGTTGGAATGTGTTGGCATCGGTCTTGCCGGATTCAGCGTTGATGCCTTGCTCGAAGTTGAAGGAAGCCTTCAGGCCGCCACCCAGGTCTTCCACGCCGCGCACGCCCAGACGGCTGTTGCCGTTGTTCATGGTGCCATTGCCGGTCATTTGAGCGGAAATGCCGTTGGATTTGACCAAGCCGAGGTCAGCCACGCCGTACAGAGTGACGGAAGATTGAGCCATGGCGACGCCGGAAGCAGCCAGCACGGCCAGGGCAATCAGGGATTTTTTCATTGCGAGTTACTCCAAGGTTAAACATAGGGCGCCGGTACGGGGGGTCTTGGGTGTTGTGGCACCTGCTCAGTCCCGCCGGTTCCCCGGGCCAACCTCCTGGTGGGGAAGTTGTATCTATTGCACCAGACACGGGACAGTTTCGCAAAGGAATTCACCCACAATGGGCGCCAAAGCCAAAATTCGTTGCACGCCTGCAACATAGCGGGGGAGATGGCACTGACCAATCCGTCTGGAGACCACGTCAAGTCCAAAAACCTGCTTTTTTGTATCCGAATGAAAATTTCGCAGCAAACAAATCTCAGGAGAAACCGATGGATCAATTACTCACCGCTGCCGATGCAGCCCTGCGCACGCTCTTTGCCACACCACGCGCCAATGAAGAATCGCCCGGAAAGCAACATCCCGTTGGTGATCTCGACGCCGCAGAGCAGCGCTTGTCGGGGGCATTGATGCGCGTCAACCATGTGGGCGAAGTGTGCGCACAGGCGCTGTATACCGCCCAGGCCGCTGTCACCAAAGACCCGCAATTGCGCGCCCACCTGCTGGAGGCCGCCCGAGAAGAGGGCGACCACCTAGCTTGGACGCGCGAGCGCCTGCAAGAGCTGGGCACGCGCCCCAGCCTGCTCAACCCGCTGTGGTACGCGGGCGCATTTGCGCTGGGGGTGGTGGCCTCCAAAGTGAGTGACGCCATGAGCCTGGGCTTTGTGGTGGAAACCGAAACCCAGGTGGCCGCGCACCTGCAAAGCCACCTTGATCGGTTGCCGGAACAAGATTTGGCCTCGCGCGCCATCGTCGAGCGCATGAAGGACGACGAAGAGCGCCATGCGGCCAACGCGCTGGCCGCAGGCGCCGTGGACATTCCACTGCCCGCGCGGGCGCTGATGCAGGCAGCAGCCAAGGTCATGACCACCACAGCGCATTACATCTGAACTGAATGCGCTGCACTTTGCTGGGGGCCATACCGTTTGTCAGGCCTCCAGCACCTCAAAGCTGGTGGTGATGGCCGCTGTCTTGCCCAGCATGATGCTGGCCGAGCAGTATTTGTCATGGCTCATGGCAATGGCGCGCTCCACGACGGGCGCAGCCAGGCCTTTGCCGGTCACGGTGAAGTGCATGTGGATGGCGGTGAACACCTTGGGATCGGTGGCGGCGCGCTCGGTGGTCAGCTTGACGCTGCAACCGCGCACATCATGGCGCCCGCGCTTCAGGATCAAGACCACGTCATAGGCAGTGCAACCGCCCGTGCCGGCCAGCACCGTTTCCATGGGCCGGGGCGCCAGGTTCTGGCCACCGTTGGCGGGGTTGGCAGCGTCGGGCGCACCATCCATGGTCAGCACATGGCCGCTGCCCGTCTCTGCCACAAAACCCATGCCTGAGCGCGTGCCCGCGCCACCTGTCCAACTCACTGTGCATTCCATGCCGATGACCTTTGTTATGTGAAATGATTTTTGCCTGAGCGCCTTGCCCACCCCCACGTGCAGCCACATGGAACAGGGCAAAGATTGCTTTAACCCCTGAATTGTCCCGGATTTTGTTGCGACGCAACATTCACACGGCAATTAGGGTAAACTCCCATCCAGCGCTGCCAGTTGATTGCAACAGGCACCGGCAAAGTGGCTATGCCACCTGCCCTCGCAACGTTTGTCTCCTCCATCTCCTCAAAGGATGGATTCAGCCCCAAGCCTCACGGCCTGGGGCTTTTTTTTGGTCTTTTCCTGGAGGCAGTGCCTGGATGCGGGCGCCTATGATTGCTGCGAACTTTCCTGGCACCCCCACCATGACCCAGCAACTCACTCCCCTCGATTACCTGAAAAAGATCCTGACCGCGCGCGTGTACGACGTGGCCACCGAAACCCACCTGGAGCTGGCCAAAAACCTGAGCCAGCGCCTGCACAACAAGGTGCTGCTCAAGCGCGAAGACCAGCAGCCCGTGTTCAGCTTCAAGCTGCGCGGCGCCTACAACAAGATGGCCCACCTCACGCCGGGCCAGCTCGAGCGCGGCGTGATCTGCGCATCCGCGGGCAACCACGCCCAGGGCGTGGCCATGAGCGCGCAAAAGCTGGGTACGCGCGCCATCATCGTCATGCCGACCACCACGCCGCAGCTCAAGATCGACGCCGTGCGCGCCCTGGGCGGCGAGGTGGTGCTGGCTGGCGAGAGCTACTCCGATGCCTACGCCCATTCCGTCAAGCTCGAAAAAGAGCTGGGCCTGACCTTCGTCCACCCCTTTGACGACCCTGACGTGATCGCGGGCCAGGGCACCATCGCCATGGAAATCCTGCGCCAGCTGCCCCAGCTGGGCAGCCACCGGCTGGATGCGGTGTTCGTGGCCATTGGCGGCGGCGGCCTGATCTCCGGCGTGGCCAACTACATCAAGGCCGTGCGCCCCGAGATCAAGGTGATCGGCGTGCAGATGAACGACTCCGACGCCATGGCGCAGTCGGTGGCCCACGGCGAGCGCGTCACGCTGCCCGATGTGGGACTGTTCTCGGACGGCACCGCCGTCAAGCTGGTGGGCGAAGAAACCTTCCGCATCGCCCAGGGGCTGGTCGATGGGTTCATCACCGTCGATACCGATGCCGTCTGCGCGGCCATCAAGGACGTGTTTGTCGATACGCGCAGCATCGTCGAACCCGCCGGTGCGCTGGCGGTGGCCGCCATCAAGCAGTACGTGGCCCAGCACCAGACGCAGGGCGAAACCTACGCCGCCATTTTGTGCGGCGCCAACATGAACTTTGACCGCCTGCGCTTTGTGGCCGAGCGCGCCGAAGTGGGCGAGGAGCGCGAGGCCCTGCTGGCCGTCACCATCCCCGAAGAGCGCGGCAGCTTTCGGCGCTTTTGCGAGGTGATTGGCGGCCTGCCCGGCGGCCCGCGCAACGTCACCGAGTTCACCTACCGCATCAGCGATGCCCACCGCGCCCACGTGTTTGTCGGGCTGACCACACAGGGCAAGGGCGAGTCGGCGCAACTGGCGCAAACCTTCAGCCAGCACGGCTTTGGTGCGCTGGACTTGACGCACGACGAGCTGGCCAAAGAGCACCTGCGCCACCTGGTGGGTGGCCACTCGGCGCTGGCGCAGGACGAGCGGCTGCTGCGCTTTGTCTTTCCCGAGCGGCCCGGCGCACTGCTCAAGTTCTTGAGCCTGATGCAGCCGACGTGGAACATCTCGCTGTTCCACTACCGCAACCAGGGCGCCGACTATGGCCGCATCCTGGTGGGTTTGCAGGTGCCCCCCGAAGACGCCGATGCTTTTGCCGCCTTTTTGGCCACGCTGGGCTATCCGTATGTCGAGGAAACGCTCAACCCGGCCTACCGGCTGTTCTTGCAGACGCCGCAAGCCTGAGGGCAGAGATAACAGTCAAAATGGCTGCCTGTGCTTATGCAGTAAGCGCTGGCAGCTATCAATTTTGAATCTCTGTACCTGACCCGGTTTTTCAGCAACGCCGCCTCGATCGCCAGAGTGCCACGGCACACGCACGCCATGCTTTCCAAAATTCGCATCCCTGGCTCGCTCAAGGCCCGCATCACGTTGTTCATGCTGGTGATTTTTGTCGCCAGCCTGTGGTCGCTGACCTTGTATGCCAGCCGGATGTTGCGCCAGGACATGCAGCAGCAGCTGAGCGAGCAGCAGTTGGCGGTGGTGTCCTTCATCGCCCGGGCTGCCGACGCCCATCTGCACGAGCGCATCCAGGCACTGACGCTGCTGGCCAACAGCATCGGGCCAGAAGCGATGGCCGACAGCGCCGGGCTACAGCACCTTCTGGACAGCCAGCCCCTGCTGCCCAGCCTGTTCAGCGGGGGCGTGCTCATTACCCGCGCCGATGGCATGGCGGTGGCCGAAACACCCCGCGCCCTGGGGCGCACTGGCGTCAACTTCATAGACCGCGCCGCCGTGGCCATGGCGATGAAGGACGGTCAGACCGTGGTCGGCACCCCGGTCATGGACAAAAGAATGGCGGTGCCGGTGATTGGCATCGCCGCACCGATCCGGGATGCCACGGGGCGCAGCATCGGGACGCTGGCTGGCGTCATTGCGCTGCGAAACGCTGACTTCCTCGACCAGCTGACGCAGAGCCCTTACGGCAAGACAGGCAGTTATTTTCTGGTGGCACGGCAAGAGCGCCTGATCATTGCCGCGACCAAAAAAGAGCGCATCATGCAGCCCCTGCCACCGCGCGGCACCACGGCGGCCATCGACCGTTTTATCGACGGCTTTGAGGGCTCGCAGGTGTACATCAACCCCAAAGGCATTGAGGTGATGGGCTCGGCCAGGCGCATGACGGCGGTGGATTGGGGGGTGGCTGCATCCATCTCTGCCACCGAAGCGTTTGCACCCATCCATGCCATGCAGCAGCGTGTGGTCACAGCTGCCCTGCTGCTGACGGTGCTGGCGGGCGCGCTGACCTGGTGGATGCTGCGGCGCGAACTCTGGCCGCTGCTGGACACCGCCCAGATGCTGGCGCACATGTCCCCAACCGAAGTGCCAGCCCAGCCCCTGCCAGTGGCGCGCCAGGACGAGATTGGAACGCTGATCATGGGCTTCAATCACCTGGTGGGCAGCCTGGAGGCGCAGAAATCAGCCCTGGAAAAGCAGCTGCGGCTGTTTTCCGCCTTCATTGACGCCCTGCCCAATCCAATTTTCATCAAGAACGCACACACCGTTTTCACGGCCTGCAACACCGCCTACGAGGAGGCGTTCGGCATCCGGCGCGAAGTGTTTGTCGGCAAGACGGTGCTGGAGCTGGACTACCTTCCCCTGGCCGCACGGGAAGCTTTCCAGGCCGCCGATCTGGCGCTGCTCAGCCAAGGCGGCCAGACCAGCGAGGAGATCGAAATCGCTTTTGCCGATGGCATCGTGCGCACCGCCCTGTACCAGCGGCGTGCGTTTGATCTGGGTGGCGGCCAGGGCAGCGCCATGCTGGGCCTGATCGTGGATATTTCCGACCGCAAACGCATGGAGCAAGACCTCAAAACCAGCGAGGAGCGCTACCGCCTGCTGGCCGAAAACGCCAACGATGTGATCTGGACGCTGGATATGCAGGGGCGCTTCACCTACGTCAGCCCGTCGGTGCGCAAGCTGCTGGGCTACACCAGCGTCGAGGCCATGCAGCAGACGCTGCACGATTCACTGATGCCCCAAGCCAGGCTCCTGATTGACGAGGCCATCCGAGGCAACGCAGCGGCCATCCGGGCAGGCTTGCCCATACCGCAATTCCACGCCGAGCTGGAGCACACCCGCAAAGACGGCAGCCCCGTCTGGACAGAGGTCACGGCCAATGGCGTGCTCAACGCCGAGGGGCGGTATGTAGGGCTGCTGGGCATCACCCGCGACATCTCCGAGCGCAAACAGCGCGACGACTACAAACACTTTTACAGCCACATCCTGGAAATGCTGGCCACAGGCCACGGGCTGGCAACGATTTTGCAAGCCATCGTCCAAGGCATCGAGGCACTGCACCCAGACAAGCTGTGCAGCATTTTGCTGCTCGACGAGGCAGGCCAGCGCGTGCAGCGCTGCATTGCACCCAGCCTGCCAGAGGCCTACAACGCCGCCCTGGAAGGGCTGGAAATCGGCATGGGGGTGGGCTCTTGCGGCACTGCCGCCTTCACCAGCGAGCGCGTGGTGGTCGAGGACATCGCCTCGCACCCTTACTGGGCCGACTTCAAGGATTTGGCAGCGCAGGCCGGGCTGGGGGCATGCTGGTCGCAACCCATTCGCTCAGGCACCCACCGGGTTCTGGGCACTTTTGGGATTTACCACCGTGGCACCTACCACCCCAGCGCGACCGACATTGCCCTGATCGAACAAACCGCCAGGCTGGCCAGCATCACCATTGAAAAAACGCTGGCCGAGGAGCGCCTGCACGAGAGCCAGGCCTTTGCACAGGCCGTGCTCAATTCGGTGGCCAACGAGATTGTGGTGATTGACCAGCGCGGGTGCATCGTCGGGGTCAATGAAGCGTGGCGCCAGTTCTCGGTACAAAACAGCAGCATTCCTGGGCAAATGGCGCCCCACACCGAGCTGGGCGCGAACTACCTGGGCGCCTGCCTCACCGACCAGGGCCATACCGACACGGCGCGCAGTGCACTGGAGGGCATCCAGGCCGTGCTGGACGGGAAACTGCCCTCTTTTCACCAGGAATACGCCTGCCACTCACCGACAGAGCAGCGCTGGTTTTTCATGACCGTCTCGCCGCTGGCCGAAGGCCGACTGGGCGCCGTCATAGTCCACACCAACATCACCGAGCGCAAACAGGCCGAGGAGCAAATCCGCAACCTGGCCTATTACGACAGCCTGACACGCTTGCCCAACCGGCGCATGCTGGACGAGCGGCTGCTGCAAGCCCTGGCCAGCAGCCAGCGCACCAGGCAGTACGGTGCGCTGATGCTGCTGGATCTGGACAACTTCAAACCGCTCAATGACACGCATGGCCATGGCGTGGGCGATCTGCTGCTGATCGAGGTGGCCGCGCGGCTGGTGGCCAGCATCCGTGAAGTCGATACGGTGGCGCGTTTGGGCGGCGATGAGTTTGTGGTGGTGCTGGGGGGCCTGAGCGCCCACACCCACCTGGCCCAGCCGCAGGCCATCGCCGTGGCAGAGAAAATACGCTTGGCGCTGGCCCGCCCCTACCACCTGAAGGCCCCCCAGCCAGACGCGCCTGCGCGCACCATCGAGCACCACTGCGCCGCCAGCATCGGCGTTACTTTGTGGGCGGGCTGGGGCAGCGCCAGCCCCCAAGAGATCCTCAAGCAGGCAGACGATGCGATGTACCAGGCCAAAGAGTCGGGCCGCAACACTATCCATTTCTCGTCGCCCGGTATGTTCCCCCCTGAGAGCGCGCCCCTGGCGGGCACGCCCTGACCACCAGCTCACGCCCGGCCACACGGGCCTTTTTTCAAGGTTTTTTCTGGATGCAAGCCCTTCGCCACTACCTGCTGGCCGTGCAGTTTTTTACGCGCATTCCCGTCACCGGGCGGCTGGCCGACTGGGTGGGCTTCAGCCCCGCCATGCTGCGTGCCAGCAGCGCGCACTTTCCGGGCGTGGGCTGGCTGGTGGCGGCGGCAGCGGCGCTGGCGTATGGCGCGCTGCACTGGGCGCTGGCGCCCAACCCGCTGGCGCCAGCGGTGGCTGCCGTGGGCTGCACCATCGCCACCGTGCTGCTCACCGGCGGTTTTCACGAAGACGGTCTGGCCGATGTGGCCGACGGCCTGGGCGGCAGCTACGACCGCGAGCGCGCACTGGACATCATGAAAGACTCGCGCATCGGCGCTTTTGGCGCCATGGCACTGGTGCTGGCGCTGCTGGCCAAGGTCAGCCTGCTGGCCCTGCTGGGCGCGCACAGCCTGAGCGCCGCGCTGGCCGCGCTGGTGGGCGGCCATGTGCTCTCGCGCTGGTGGCCGCTGTGGCTGGTGCGGTGGCTGCCGCATGTGGGTGATACGGCCCGCTCCAAAAGCAAGCCGCTGGCCGACCAGATCAGCGCCCAGGCCCTGGCAGCGGCTGGTTTATGGTGTTTTTTGCCTCTGGCCCTTGTCTGGAAAGCGCAAGCAGCTCTGTTTTTAATAGCAGCCGTGGTGTGCAGCGCCCTGGCTGCGGGGCACATGGCGCGGCGCCTGGCGCGGCGCTTGCAGGGCTTCACGGGTGACGGCCTGGGTGCCGTGCAGCAGGTCAGCGAAGTGGGCTTTTACCTGGGCGCGGCGCTGGCGCTGGGGCCGCTGGCGCTTTGGGTGGCCGCATGACAGCGCCCCAACGCCAGCTCTGGCTGGTGCGCCACGCACAACCGCTGATGGCCCCCGGCCACTGCTACGGCGCGTTGGACGTGCCCGCCGACCCCGCCGCCACCACCCACAGCGCCCGCCAACTGGCTGGCTGCCTGCCCCAGGGCCTGATCGCCCACCACTCGCCGCTACAAAGATGTGAGCTGCTCGCGCATACTCTGCAAGGCTTGCGGCCCGATTTGGTATCAAAACCCGATGCCAGACTGGCCGAAATGGACTTTGGCGCCTGGGAGGGCCGCCCCTGGGACGACATCGGCCACACCGCCCTGGACGCCTGGACCGCCGACTTTGCCGCGCACCGCCCCGGCGGCGGCGAAAACCTGGTCGCCGTGCTGGCGCGTGTGGCGGCAGCGCTGCAAGCGGCCCGCCAGACTGCCCGGCGCCAGCAGCGCGATGTGCTCTGGATCACCCACGCCGGTGTGGCGCGCTGCGTGCAGTGGCTGGTGCAGACAGCGCCCGGCCCCAGCACGCCCCCGCGCGCCGACCAGTGGCCGCTGGCCGCGCCCGCGTTTGGCGCCTGGAGCACCATCGCGCTCGATTGAGCAGGGCACGGGGCAGGTGCGCCCACGGGAGCCCCGCGCCCACACGCCTCACAACCCGTAGGTCAGCGTGCGCGCCTTGCCCCAGAACACCCGGTACATGAAGATGGTGTAGACGATGATGACCGGCAGCGTCAGCGCCACGCCCAGCGCAATCACCACCAGCGACTCGGTCGCGCTGGCGGCCTGCCAGACGGTGATGCGGTCGATCACGATGTAGGGGTACAGGCTGTAGGCCAGACCGAAAAAGGCCAGCACAAAAATCAGCACCATGCCGCCAAAGACGATCCAGCCATAGCCCGCTTCCACCACGCGCGGCGTGCGCAGCACATGGCGGATGGCCCAAAACGCCGCCGCACAGGCCAGCGGGATGGGCAGCAGCACAAACAACTCGGGCAGCACAAACCACTTGGCCCGCACCGTGGCGCTGACCAGCGGCGTGGCCACAGAAATCGCCACCAGTGCCAGCCCCATGGGCCACAGCACCCGGCGCCCCCAGGCCGCAGCTTTGCGCTGCAAGTCGCCTTCGGCCTTCATCAGCAGCCAGCCAGCTCCCAGCAGAGCGTAGGCAGCGGGCAGCGTCAGGGCGATGCCTGCGGCAAACAGCCAGCCCCACAGGTCGTCCTGAAAGCCCGTCACGTAAGCGCCCAGCATCCAGCCCTGTGCCAGCGCCGTGACCAGAGAGCCGCCCGCAAAAATGCGGTTCCAGGTGGCCTTGTGGGCGTCGCGGGCCTTGACGCGAAAGTCAAACGCCACGCCGCGCAGCACCAGGCCCAGCAGCATCACCGTCACCGGCAGGTACAGCGCCGACAGCACCACGCCCTGCGCCATCGGAAACGCCACCAGCAGCACGCCCACGCCCAGCACCAGCCAGGTCTCGTTGGCATCCCAAAAGGGGCCGATGCTCGACACCATCACGTCTTTTTCTGCATCGGTGGCAAAGGGCAGCAAGATGCCCACGCCCAGGTCGTAGCCGTCCAGCACCACGTAAGCCAGCAGCGCCAGGCCCATGATGGCCATGAAAGCCAGCGGCAGCGCCGTGGCCAGAGTCAGTTGTTCCATGGGGTACTCCTCACAGCGTTTGGATTTGGGGCTGCGGGGCCGGGGGGCGCACCGCCGGGGTCGGCATGGTGGAGTGCTCGGCCATGTACTTGATGACGCCGATGTAGGCGGCCAGCAACAACACATACACCGTCAGGTAGGCCACCAACGTGCCCATCAGCATGGCCGGGGGGTGTGGCGCCACGGCGTCCGCCGTCTTGAGCAGGCCATACACCAAATACGGCTGGCGGCCAATTTCCGTCACGTACCAGCCCGCCAGCGTGGCCACCCAGCCGGAAAAGGTCATGCCCACCAAAGTCCACAACAGGGGCCGGGGCCAGGTGCTGGCGTCGCGGCCACGGCGGCGGTACAGCGTGAAGGCGCCCCACCAGGCCACGGCCAGCATCAGCATGCCCATCCCCACCATCACGCGAAAGCCCCAGAACACCGGCGCCACGGGCGGGTGCGCACCGGGAAACTCGTTCAGGCCCTTGAGTTCGGCGTTGGCGTCGTGCGCCAGCACCAGGCTGGCGGCCTTGGGAATTTGCAGGGCGTAGTCGGTGCGGCCCTCTTTTTCGTTGGGCAGGCCAAACAACGTCAGGGGTGCGCCCCGTTCGGTGTGCCAGATGCCTTCAATGGCAGCGATCTTGGCGGGCTGGTGCTCCAGCGTGTTCAGGCCGTGCAAGTCGCCCATGAAGATTTGCAGCGGAATCACCACCGCCACCGCTGTCACGGCCGTGCGCAGCGCCTTGCGCGTGCCTTCGGTGGCCGTGCCCTTGAGCAGCTGCCAGGCGCTGACGCCCGCAATCAGAAAGCCTGCCGTCAAAGCCGAGGCCAGCAGCTTGTGGCCCAAACGGTAGGGGAACGACGGGTTGAACACGATGGCCCACCAGTCCACCGCGTGGAATTGGCCATCAATGATTTCGTAGCCCGCAGGCGTCTGCATCCACGAGTTCAGGCTCAGTATCCAGAAGGCCGACAGCGTGGTGCCCAGGGCCACCATCAACGTGGCAACCAAGTGCACCCGCTCAGACACGCGGCCCCGGCCAAACAGCATGATGCCCAGGAAGGTGGCCTCCAGAAAGAACGCCGTGAGCACCTCGTAGCCCAGCAGCGGCCCGGCAATGTTGCCCGCCCGCTCCATGTAGCCCGGCCAGTTGGTGCCGAACTGAAAGCTCATGGTGATGCCCGAAACCACGCCCAGCGCAAAGGTCAGCGCAAACACTTTTGTCCAGAAGTAATACGCCTGCTCCCAGCCTGCGGCCTGCGGCGTGCCCCGGGTGGCACTGTGGCGCAGGTGAAAAAACACCAGGAACCAGCACAGCGCGATGGTGATGGTGGGGAACAGGATGTGAAAACTGATGTTGGCCGCAAACTGCAGCCGTGCCAGCATGAAGGTGTCCATGGTTACAACCCCTTGTCTTTGGCCGGGCCACCCTTGCCGGTCAGTCGGTCTTTGAGTTCCAGCACGCGGGTGACAGCGGTGCCCATGCCCATCAGTTGCAAGGCGGTTTCGGGCGCCAGCCGCTGCACGTCATCAAACCAGGTCATGAGCCGGTCAATCAGCTCGTGCATGTCGCGCATGCGCTCTTGCGCGTAGCGCTCTTCCTCGGTGGCGGGCGCCTCCAGCAAGGCCATGCGCAGCATGGACAGCGTGGGCTCGATCTCGCGGCGGCGGCGCTCTTCGGCCAGCACCCGGAAAATCTCCCACACATCCTGCGGCGCCTCGAAATACTCACGCCGGTCACCCGGCTGGTGACGCAGTTTGACCAGGCGCCAGGCTTGCAGTTCCTTCAGTCCCATGCTGACGTTGGAGCGCGAAAACTCCAGCGCCTCAGCGATTTCATCGGCATTGACAGCGCGCTGGGACAAAAAAATCAGTGCATAAATCTGGCCCACAGTGCGGTTAATGCCCCAACGGCTGCCCATTTCACCAAAATGGGCCACGAACTGGCGGTTCAGAGGAGGAAGTGGATTGATGTAGGTCATGGACAGAATTGTGCCTTGCGATTATTGAATTTTCAGTAATTACTGAAAATTCACAACGAAGACAACATGGGAATGGCGTTAGCCGCACCACCCCAGCCCGCAGGCAAGTGCATAAAACGGGTTCGCGATGCTTCAGGTGCAGCGCAGCACCGCAGGAGGTCTTTTGCGGGCAGGCCCTGGTTTGGTGGGAGGCTGCCGCGTGTGTTGCCCTAGCGGCGCTGCGGCATTTCCAGCGTCAGCGCAGCCTGGCCGTTGAGCGCGGCCCCCAAGCGGGCCTGGCGCGGCCCGAGAGACTGCAACACCCAACCTGCATCGACCTGCGCGCCGACACGGTACGGCTTGGGTGGCTGGCCATCCAGCGCGATCAGGGCGACGCCGCCACCGCTGTCGCGCCCGGCCAGTACCCCCACCAGCGCAAAGCGGCTCGACGCCGATGGTGCGGGCGCTGCGGCCGGTGCTGCCACTGGCCCGGCACCCAACAAACGGGCCATGGCCTGCACATCGGGCGCGGGCGGCGCCACTGCCACAGCCGCCTCGGGCAGCGTGGCTGCCGGAGCCGACAGGCGCAAACCCCAATAGGCCACACTGGCCGCTGCCAACGCTGCCAGTGCAAAGGTTGCCAGGCGCACGCCCCAGCTGTGGTCAAGATTTGTCACCATCGCAGGATTATCATTCAGCCGATTTGCGCGGCGCCTGTGCCGCACCTGCCGCGCTGTGCCCCGCACCGCACCCTGTTTCCCCCACCCGATTGCCCTTGCCATGACACGCTCTTTCCCCTTGGTGCGCACCGCGCGCCGCCGCCTGGCCGCTGGTTTCACGCTGATCGAGTTGATGGTGGTACTGGTCATCATCGGCGTACTGGCAGCGCTGGTCGTGCCCAACGTGCTCGATCGCGCCGATGACGCCCGCACCACCGCCGCGCGCACCGATGTCACCAACCTGATGCAGGCGCTCAAGCTCTACCGCCTGGACAACCAGCGCTACCCCACCGCCGAGCAGGGTCTGCAAGCGCTGATTGCCAAGCCCACCACCGGCCCGCAGCCGATGAACTGGAAGCCCTACCTCGAAAAGTTGCCCAACGATCCCTGGGGCCGCCCCTACCAGTACCTCAACCCCGGTGTGAAGGGCGAGATCGATGTGATGTCCTTCGGCGCCGACGGCCAATCGGGTGGCGAGGGCAAGGATGCGGATATCGGCAGTTGGCAGTGACTTTGCGGCGCGCGCGGGGCTTCACGCTGCTGGAGCTGCTGGTGGTCGTCAGCATCATGGCGCTGGCTACCGCCGGTGTGGGGCTGGCGCTGCGCGATGGCAGCCAGCAGTCGCTGGAGCGCGAGGGTGAGCGGCTGGCGGCGCTGCTGGAGTCGGCGCGGGCGCAATCGCGTGCCAGCGGGGTGCTGGTGCGCTGGCGGGCGGTGGAGGGGGGCTTTCGTTTCGATGGCCTGCGCGCAGGCACCCTTCCCACGCAGTGGCTGGACAACAGCACCCGCGTGCGCGGCCCGGGCAGCCTGGTGCTGGGCCCCGAGCCACTGATCGGCCCCCAGCAAGTCATCCTGGTGCAGCCCCAGCACCCTGAGCACGCCCTGCGCGTGGCCACCGACGGCCTGCGCCCCTTCACCACCGGGCCAGCCCCATGACACAGCGCGGCTTCACCCTGATCGAGGTGCTGGTAGCACTGGCCATTGTGGCGATTGCACTCATGGCGGGTCTGCAAGCCACCACTGCCTTGGCGCGCAACGCCCAGCGCCAATCTGACATCCTGCTGGCCCACCTGTGCGCAGAGAACGAACTGGTCAAAACCCGCCTGTCGCGCCAAATGCCCGCCGTGGGCGACAGTGCCCAGCCCTGCGAACAGGCAGGCCGCAGCTTTACCGTGAACCTGGTGGTGCGGCCCACGCCCAACCCCAGCTTCCGGCGCGTAGATGCCCAGGTGACAGACGATGGCGCCAGCCCGGTGCTGCGCCTTTCCACCATCGTGGGGCGGCGCTGAGATGACCATCTCCCTGCACACGCGCAGGCAGCGCAGATCCCAGGCACAGCACCGACCGCAGCCGCCACGCTCCCCGCCAGCACACCGGCCACGCGGCTTCACGCTGGTGGAGCTGCTGGTGGCGCTGGCGGTGATGGCGCTGCTAGCCATCGTCAGCTGGCGCGGCCTTGATGGCATGGTGCGTGCGCAAGAACAGACCCGCCAGCGCGGCAACGAACTGCTGGTGCTGCAAGCCGCGCTGGCGCAGTGGGGCAACGACCTTGACGCCCTGCTGCCCCTGCCGCACACCGTGCCCCTCGATTGGGACGGCCAGGTGCTGCGCCTGACGCGCCGCAGCAGCGCCGTGCCCGACGAGGGCGCGCTGGTGGTGGCCTGGACACGGCGCAATGTGCAGGGCACCGACCAATGGCTGCGCTGGCAATCGCCCCCCGTGCGCACCCGCGCCGACTGGCAGCAGGCCTGGCAAGAAGCCGCCGTGTGGGCACGCACCCCCGGCGAGGCACAAAGGCGCTATGAAGTCGTGCTCATGCCGCTGGCCGACTGGCAAATCTTTTATTACCGCAGCGACGCCTGGACCAACCCCCTCTCCAGCGGCAACACCACCGCCGACAACGCCGACACAGCCAACGTGATGGTGCCCGATGGCGTGCGGCTGCAACTGCAACTGCCCCCGGGCCAGGCGCTGGCCGGGCTGTTGCGGCGCGACTGGGTCAACCCGCTCAAGAGCGCAGGCAAAACATGAACACCCCGCACCCCAGCCTGGGCCACCGGCTGCGCCAGCGCGGCGCCGCGCTGCTGGCGGCCATGCTCACCGTGACGCTGGTGGCCACCTTTGCCTCCGCCGCCATGTGGCAGCAGTGGCGCGCCATCGAGATTGAAACCGCCGAGCGCGCGCGCGTGCAATCAGCCTGGATACTGATCGGGGCGCTGGACTGGTCGCGCCTGATCCTGTACGAAGACCTGCGCTCGGGCAGCAACAGTTACCTGGACAGCAACGACCACCTGGCCGAACCCTGGGCCGTGCCACTGGAAGAAGCGCGCCTGTCGAGCTTTCTGGCGGCCGACCGGGGCGTGACGCAGCAAGAAGACGCCAGCACCGACACCACCGACGCGTTCTTGTCCGGCCAGATCCTCGACCTGCAAGCGCGCCTGAACCTGGCCAACCTGGTGGACAAAGCCACCGTCAACGCCGAGGCCAAAGCGCAGTTTGCGCGCCTGTTTGCGCGCCTGGGCCTGGCCCCTGGCGAACTCGACACCCTCACCGAGGCCCTGCGCCAAGCCCAGGACAGCGACAACCCCAACGCCCCTTTGGCGCCACCCACCCTGGCCCAGCTGACCTGGCTGGGCGTGGCGCCAGCCACCGTGGCGGCGCTGGCGCCCCATGTGGTGGTGCTGCCCCAGCGCAGCACACTCAACCTGAACACCGCCGACGCCGAGGCACTGATGGCCAGCATCGAGGGGCTGGACGCGGCCGGCGCCAACAAGCTGCAAGCCGTGCGCCAGATGCAGCACTTTCGCAGCCTGGACGATGTGCGCGCCCTGTTGGGCCAGAACGTGCAGCTCAATCCCAACTGGCACGACGTGAAGTCCAATTACTTCGAGGTGCGCGGGCGCCTGCGCCTGGGCGATACCACGGTACAAGAGCGCTCCTGGGTACGGCGCCAGAACCAGACCGTGACCACCTTCTGGCGCGAGCGCGGCGCCAGCGCACAGGCAGACGGCCTGCCCCGGCAAAGCCCCGACGGCGCCAGCGCACCCTGAGCACCGTCAAAACCGCCCCCTACAATGGCCCGCGAAATTTCTCCATGAGCACCCTGATCATCCACCTGCCCCTGACGCACCCGGGGCCCCACACCGAATACCGCTACACGCTGAGCACCGATGGCCACAGCGCCACCGGTCATGCCAGCGCGCGCGCGGCGCTGCTGCCTGCACCCGGGCGCGCTGCTGGCGAGATCGTGGCCGTGGTGCCCGCGCGCGCGCTGTCGTGGCAGCGTGTGCAGCTGCCCCAGGGCGTAGGCAGTGCATCGCCGCGCCTGCGTGCCGTGCTCGAAGGGCTGCTGGAAGATCGCCTGCTGGACGACCCCGCGCAACTGCACTTTGCCCTGCAAAGCGGCGCTCGGGCGGGCAGCACCGTGTGGGTAGCGGTATGCGATCGCGCCTGGCTGCGCGCCTGCCTGCAAGCGCTGGAAGCGGCAGGCCGCCCGCCCGCCCGCGTGGTGCCCGAATTTGCCCCGGTCGATGGCACCGACAACAGCACCCACCACAGCGCTACCGACCCGCACGCGCCCGGCGCCTGCTACGTGCAAGGCACCCCGGAAGACGCCCACCTGGTCATCACCCACTACGGCAGCGACCACGGTGTGGCCGTACTGCCGCTTGGCGCCGCCGCGCTGGCGTTGGGCCAGCTGGCCGGGGCCGATCACGCAGCCACACCGCTGTACGCCGAGCCCGCCGTGGCCGCGCTGGCCGAACGCCTGCTGGGCCGCCCGGTGCAACTGCACACCAGCAGCGATCGTGCCGTACTGGCCGCGCGCAGCCGCTGGGACTTGGCGCAGTTCGATCTGTCCAGCTCGGGCCGCACCCGCGCCCTGCGCAAAGTGGGCACGCTGGCCGGTG
Source organism: Simplicispira metamorpha (assembly GCF_004341365.1). Classification (GTDB taxonomy): domain Bacteria; phylum Pseudomonadota; class Gammaproteobacteria; order Burkholderiales; family Burkholderiaceae_C; genus Simplicispira; species Simplicispira metamorpha. Next base: position 38,117 of record NZ_SLXH01000025.1, read on the forward strand.
CCATGCTGCAAGCGCCCCAGTGGCGCGCTGCGCGCTGGAGCGCCGCCGCGCTGGTGCTGGCACACCTGGTCGGCCTGAACGTCTGGGCCTGGCAAGAGCGGCAGGCGCTGGCCACCAAACAGGCCGCCGTGCGCAACGCACTGACCGATACCTTTACACAGGTGAAAGTGGTGGTTGACGCACCGGTGCAAATGGAGCGCGAGCTGGCCCTGCTGCGCCAAAGTGCTGGCAGCCTGTCGCCGCGTGACCTGGAACCCTTGCTGGCTGCTGCCGCCGGCGCCTTGCCCCCCACCTGGCAAGCCAGCAGCATCGACTACACCCCTGGCGAGCTGCGCCTGGGCGGCCCGCCCCTGAGCGAGCAAGAACACACCGCCGCCCACAGCAACGCCCGCGCCAGCGGCTATACCCTGCACACCGAAGGCAACACCCTGGTGCTGCGCCCCGGAGCCACGCCATGAACACCGCTGCCCCATCCACCCACGCCTCCGCACTGCGCGCACGCTGGCAAGCCCTGGCGCCGCGTGAACAGCGCCTGATGCTGGCTGCCAGCGCCCTGGTCGCACTGGCCCTGCTGTGGTGGCTGGCGCTGGCACCGGCACTGCACACGCTGCGCACGGCCCCCGCACGCCACGCCAGCCTGGATGCCCAACTGCACACCATGCAGGCCCTGCGTGCCGAAGCCCAGCAGCTGCAAAACGCCACGCGCATCCACCCCGACACCGCCCTGCGCGCATTGCAAACTTCGGTCACCGAGCGCTTTGGCACCAGCGCCCGCCTGGGCCTGGGCGGCGACCGTGCCACCCTCACGCTGCAAGGCACTGCCGCCGATGCCCTGCTGCCTTGGCTGGCACAGGCCCGCAGCAATGCCCGCGCACTGCCCCAGGAAGTCCACCTGGTACGCGCCAGCGTGGCCGAGCGCACTGCGGCCACCGGCGCAGCCCGGCCCCCTGCCACGCCCACCACCCTCTCCACCGCCACGCCGCTGCCTGGCGCACGCAGCCTCTCCAGCGCCAATGGCACCGCATCGGCGCGCCCCACCAGCGCGCCAGACCACCACGCCAGCGCCGCCGTGCGCTGGAGCGGAACGCTGGTGCTGGCCCTGCCCGCGCGCTGAGCGCACTGCTGGCCCGTGCCGCCCCTGCCTGCCGTGACTGCCTCCCCCCGCCCCACATCCCGCCACACCGCACGCAGCGCTGTGCCTGCACCGCGCTGGTCACGCACAGCCACACCCCATCGCGCCCGGCGTGCGCCCTGGGGCTGGGCACTGGCGGGCGTGCTGGCCGGGGCCATCCCAGCGGTGCTGGCATTTGCCCCGGCACAGTGGCTGGCGGCGGGCGTGGCCCAGGCCAGTGCAGAGCGGGTGCTGCTGATTCAACCGCGCGGCACGGTCTGGACGGGTTCGGCCCAGCTCGTGCTGACGGGCGGGGCAGCCAGCCAGGATCGCGCGGCCCTGCCCGGGCGCATCAGTTGGCGCCTGCGCCCCACGCTGGACGGGCTGCGCGCGCAGCTCCATGCCAGTTGCTGCACCAGCGCCCCCCTGCAAGCGCAGGTGCAACTGCGCTGGGGCGGTGCCCGCCTCACCGTGGCCGACGGCCACAGCCAATGGCCCGCCGCCGCGCTGACCGGGCTGGGCACCCCCTGGAATACCGTGCAGCCCCAGGGCCAGCTGCTGCTGCGCACCCAGGGCCTGCAAGCCGACTGGGCCAGTGGCCGCCTGCAGCTGGGCGGCCAGGTGCAGCTTGATGCGCTGGCGCTGTCGTCGCGCCTGTCCACGCTCAAACCCATGGGCAGCTACCGCCTGGTGCTGCAAGGCGCCAGCGTGCCCACCCTCACCCTGCAAACCCTGGAAGGCGCGCTGCAACTGAGCGGCAGCGGCCAATGGGTGGGCCAGCGCCTGCGCTTTTCTGGCGAGGCCCGCGCCTCCCCCGAGCGCGAGGCCGCGCTGTCCAACCTCCTGAACATCATTGGGCGGCGCAGCGGCGCGCGCTCGCTTATCACCCTGGGTTAACCGTCCACACCATGCACCACCTGACCAAGCACCCTTTGCAAATTGCTATTCAAATGATAGCTGCTGGCGCTTTACTGGTAAGCGCTAGCGGCCATATTCATGCACAAACCGCCATCGATACCGGCACCGCCAGCGTGCGCCCGGGCGAACCCGTCACGCTGAACTTTGCCAACGCCGACATCGAGGCCGTGGCCCGCACCATGGCCACCATCACCGGGCGCAACGTGGTGGTTGACCCGCGCGTCAAAGGCCAGCTCAATCTGGTGACCGAGCGCGCCGTGACGCCCGCCGCCGCCTTCCAGCAGTTTCTGGCGGCGCTGCGCTTGCAGGGTTACACGGTGGTGGAGGCTGCGGGCCTTTACAAAGTGGTGCCCGAGGCCGATGCCAAACTGCAAGGCGGCAGCGTCAGCGTGGCCCAGCCGGGCAGCAGCGGCCCGGCGGGTGGGCAAATCGTCACGCAAATCTTCAAGCTCAACTACGAAAGCGCGGGCAACCTGGTGCCGGTGCTGCGCCCGCTCATCAGCCCGAACAACACCATCAACGTCAACCCCGGCACCAACGCGCTGGTGATCACGGACTACGCCGACAACCTGCAACGCCTGGGCAAGATCATTGCGGCCATGGATGTGTCCAATGCCAGCGACGTGGAAGTGATTGCGCTGCAACACGCCATTGCCGCCGACCTGGCGCCGCTGGTGGCGCGGCTGATCGACTCGGGCAGCGGCACAGGCAGCGCGGGCACAGGCGCAGGTGCGCAGGGCCAGACCGACACCTCGTTCAAAACCACGCTGCTGGCCGAGCCGCGCAGCAACTCGCTGGTGCTGCGCGCGGCCAACCCCGCGCGCGTGGCCCAGGTGCGGGCGCTGGTGGCCAAGCTCGACCAGGCGCCCGCGCCCGGCAGCAGCGCTGCCCACGGCAACATCCACGTCGTCTATCTGAAAAACGCCGACGCCACCAAGCTGGCCATCACGTTGCGCGCGGCCATGTCGGCCATAGCGGGCAACGCCAGTGCCGCCACGGGCAGTGCTGGCGGCAGTGCCTCTGCGGCCAGCGCGTCCAGCAGCGCCAGCACGAACGCCGGCATGGGCAACACCAGCAGCATGGGCGCCGGTGGCGGTCTGGGCGCAAGCGGCCCCATGGGCAATGCCAACGCCAACCAGCCCTCCACGGGCGGACAAATCCAGGCCGACCCGAGCACCAACTCGCTCATCATCACCGCGCCCGAGCCGCAGTACCGCCAGCTGCGCGCCGTCATCGACAAGCTCGATGGCCGCCGCGCCCAGGTGCTGGTCGAGAGCCTGATCGTCGAGGTCAACGCCAACAAGCTGGCCGAGTTCGGTATCCAGTGGCAAAGCGTTCTGGGCAACAAGGGCGATGGCACCGTGGGCCTGATTGGCACCAACTCCAACAAATCCGGCGCCAACATCATTGGGGTCATGGCAGGCATTGCGCAGGGTGCCACCAAACTGGGCGAAACCGCAGGCACGCTGGGCCGTGGCCTGAACCTGGCGCTGGCACCGCGCATCAATGGCCAGTATTACCTGGGCGCGCTGGCCAACTTTTTGCAAAACAGTGGCGACTCCAACGTGCTGTCCACCCCCAACCTGATGACGCTGGACAACGAAGAGGCAAAAATCGTCATCGGCAAGAACGTGCCCTTTCCCACCGGCTCCTACACCAACACCGGCGGCAACAACGGCGCGGTCAATCCCTTCACCACCGTCGAACGCAAAGACGTGGGCCTGATGCTGCGCGTGCGCCCGCAGATCAACGAAAACGGCACCGTGAAGATGTCGATTTACCAGGAAGTCTCGAACATCGACACCGCCACGCTCGGCGACAAAAACGGCCCCACCACCAGCAAGCGCTCCATCGAATCGAACGTGCTGGTGGAAGACGGCAGCATCATCGTCATTGGCGGCCTGCTCGAAGACAGCTACTCGCAGGCCGAAGACAAGGTGCCGGTGATGGGCGACATCCCCGTGCTGGGCAACCTGTTCCGCAGCGAAAACCGCGAACGCAAAAAAACCAATCTGATGGTGTTCCTGCGCCCCGTGGTGGTGCGCGACGCGGCCACCAGCGACTCGTTGATGGTGGACCGCTACGACGCCATCCGCGCCATGCAACAGGTGGTGCAACCCCAGCCCAGCGTGGTGCTGGGCACCGTCTCGGGCGCGCCTTTGCTGCCTGCGCTGCCCGCACCAGCCGCCACCCCGGCGCCCGCTGCGGCGCCCTCGGCCCCACCCGCCAGCGCTCTGTAAGCCGCCATGCGCTACCCCCTGCCCTACGCCTTTGCACGCACCGCCCAGCTGCTGCTGGAGGACGACGGCCAGCAACTCGTGCTCTGCCACGGCCCGGCGCCCGAGGCCACCGCCCTGTCCGAAGTGCTGCGCAAACACCGCGTACACCAACTGCAAGCCCTGGACGCGCACAGCCTGGCCCAGCGCATCAGCGCCGCCTACGCACAGGGCGAATCGAGCGCTGCCACCGTGGTCAGCGAAGTGGAAGAAGGCGCCGATCTCTCGCGCATGATGCAAGAGCTGCCAGCGGTAGAAGACTTGCTGGAGGCCGCCGACGACGCCCCCATCATCCGCATGCTCAATGCCCTGCTCACGCAGGCCGCGCGCGACGGCGCCAGCGACATCCACATCGAGCCCTACGAGCGCCACAGCAGCGTGCGTTTTCGCGTCGATGGCTCGCTGCGCGAGGTGGTGCAGCCCAACCGCGCACTGCACGCCGCCCTGATCTCGCGCCTGAAAATCATGGCCGACCTGGATATTTCCGAAAAGCGCCTGCCACAAGATGGCCGCATCAGCCTGCGCCTGGGCACCCGTGCGATTGACGTGCGCGTCTCCACCCTGCCCAGCGCCCACGGCGAACGCGCCGTGCTGCGCCTGCTGGACAAAAGCAGCGGCACCCTGAGCCTGGAATCGGTGGGCATGCAGGGCGACACCTTGCAGCGCTTTACCAGCCTGATTGCCCAGCCACACGGCATCGTGCTGGTCACCGGCCCCACCGGCTCAGGCAAGACGACCACGCTGTACGCTGCCCTCTCGCGCCTGGACGCCACGCAGAGCAACATCATGACGGTGGAAGACCCGATCGAGTACGAGTTGCCGGGTGTGGGGCAAACGCAGGTCAATAGCAAGATCGACCTGACCTTTGCCAAGGCCCTGCGCGCCATCCTGCGCCAGGACCCGGACGTGATCATGATTGGTGAAATCCGCGACTTCGAGACCGCGCAGATCGCCATCCAGGCCAGCCTGACGGGCCACCTGGTGCTGGCCACGCTGCACACCAACGACGCCGCCAGCGCCGTCACGCGCCTGACGGACATGGGCGTGGAGCCGTTTTTGCTCAGCTCATCGCTCTTGGGCGTGCTGGCCCAGCGGCTGGTGCGCAAATACTGCGGCCACTGCCACGGCAAGGGCTGCGAGCACTGTGGCCACACGGGCTACGCGGGCCGCACTGGCGTGTTCGAGCTGCTGACCACCACCGACGCCATCCGGGCGCAAATCCACAACCAGGCATCGGAAGCCGACATCCGCGCCGCCGCGCTGACCGATGGCATGCAACTGATGCGCGACGACGGCGAGCGCCTGATTGCCGCAGGCATCACCAGCCGCGAAGAAGTGCTGCGGGTCACGCGCGACTGAGGGCCGCGCCACACACGCCGCAGCCGTGCGCCCGCCAGGCGCCATATAACCAAGACACGCACAAAACAGCGTCGTATGATGCGCCGAGGGGGTGAGGGGCTGAAACACGGCGGCGGGTGTTTTTATTTTGACGACCCATATCAATCCCATTTTTCCGGCACATCCCACCCGAAACACTTTCACCATTGCAGGTAATCACCGCTCCATCCAACCCGCCAGAAAGGACTTTTATGAGCAACGCGCAAAACGACCATGAGAAATTCATTCGAATGGCCATTGAGCTTTCTGCCAGAGCCGCACTGGAATACGCCACGGGCGGGGCTTTTGGCTCCGTGATTGTCAAAGATGGCAAAGTGATTTCTACCGGCATGAACCGGGTGGTTGCCAGCCATGATCCCACCTGGCACGGTGAGATGGAAGCCATACGGTTGGCCTGCATTACGCTGCAAAGCTTCAAATTGCCAGGTTGCATTCTGTACACATCGGCTGAACCCTGCCCCATGTGCATGGCCACCTGCTACTGGGCAGGTATTGATCAGGTTTTTTATGCCGCCACCGTAGAAGACGCTTTGGAATATGGCAACTTTGATGACCGGCCCATTTATGAGCAACTGGCCCTACCCAAAGAACAGCGCTCCATCAAAATGACGCAAATGCTGCAAAAAGAAGCGGTAGATGTGTGGAAAGAATACAAAGCCAAGCCTGACAAAATACCGTATTAATCCGCCCACGGCCACCCTATTGGCAAAAGCAGGCATTCTCAAAACACTGCATCCAGTACAAAATGAGCTCTATTGCTGTGCTTGTCCTTTCTGCCAAGGTACGCCCAGAAAAAATCAGAGATTTTTTTGAGTGGCAGCTCCAATACAGCAAGGCTGTCACGGTATTTCCGGGATTTTCCAGCAGCGATGTCATTCCTCCCGCAGAGGAAAAAGGCACCGACTGGACGATGATTCTGAATTTTCGCTCCGACAAAGAACTGGCAGCCTGGAAAGAAAATCCCCAATCCCACCAGCTGGCTGACGCTGCCCGCATTTTTCTTGACAACAGCCGCCTGGAAGAAAAGGTGCCCGCCAGTGCCCCTGGCGATGCGCCGGGCACCTATGTCACGGAGGCTATTTTTTCGTCTATCAAACCTGGGATGGAAAACACCTACCGCGAGTGGACATTCCGGATTCAGGCGGCCCAGGCCAAATACCCAGGGTATCGCGGCATGTATTTACAAGCGCCCGCCTCCAGCCAGGGGCACCACTGGACTACCCTTTTGCGCTATGCCAGCGCCCAGGAGCTTGAAGCCTGGATGACCTCGGCAGAGCGGGCTGAACTGCTGAAAGAATCCAAGGGCTTTATCGACAATGAAGAGTCCATGCGCTTCGGCACCGCATTTCCCGGCTGGATACCTGTGCCCTCCCACCATGGCAAGAGCGCACCGCCCTGGAAAATAGCGCTTCTGGTGCTTTTGGGCTTGTTCCCCGTGGTGATGCTGGAGATCAAGTTTCTTTCCCCCTTGCTGGCCCCGTTGGGCTGGGGCGTGTCGGCCACCACTTTTATCGGCAATGCCCTCAGCGTTGCAGTTACCAGTTTTTATACGGTGCCCGCGTCCATTCGGTGGTTTAACTGGTGGCTTTTCCCGGATCAGCAAAAAGCAGGCGCTGTCTCTTTGCAAGGCCTTGCGGTTCTGGCCGTTTTGTTTGCCCTTGAAATCGTGTTTTTTTCCTGGCTATTGAGCGGCGCCTGAAGCAGGCCAAGGCATGTAAACACCCGCCTGCCCCGACACGCCAAGGTTTTTCAATGCTTTTTATGGCTCCAAGCCTTATGGAGTGGGCGCGAGCAGCTATCAAATTTGGGGTTTAACCGCGTGCCCCGCTCCCCGCGTTGGAGCGAAACTGCTCCAGGGCGCGGTGCGTGACCACCAGCCGCTCGCGTTCCAGGCAATGCTTGATGAACTCGTTGGCCGTGGTTTCGTGCATTCCCTCCAGGGCGCGCTGCTGGCGCTCTTGTAGCCAACGAGAGAACTCTTCCAGCGTCAGTGGTGTGGTCTCAGTGCTCATTTTTTCTTGGCGGGGCAAAAGTGCAATGCAGAAAATGGTGTGTCGGTGGGCATGGGCTGGCGACAGGGATGGTGCCCCACCCATGGGATGGATGAATGGCACATATTGCCGCACCGGTCACAAAGAGTAACGCATTACGCCCCCAGCATGGCTGGGGAAAAGCCGGGATTTCAGGCTTTTTTTGCGCGTTTCATCACGGTAGTGCATCGGCCGCCGCCCCACGTCCCTCCGAGGCGCTGGGGTGTTTTTACCGCAACAGATGCTTCTGGATTTTGCCGCTGGTGGTTTTGGGCAGTGCCTGGACAAAGTGGTAGCGGCGCGGGCGCTTGTAGTGCGCCAGCCGGTCGCCGTGCAGCAAAAAGCCGTCCAGCACCTCTGGGCTCAGTGGCACGCCCGGCTTGGCCACCACATGGGCAGCGACGATGTGGCCCCAGGTCGGGTCGGGCTCGCCCACCACGGCCACTTCCAGGATGCCGGGGTGCTCGATCAGGGCGTCTTCGACTTCGCGTGGATAGACGTTCTCGGCGCCGGAATTGATCATGTGGTCGATGCGGTCGCGAATCCACAGGTAGCCCTGGACATCAAGGCTGCCCAGGTCGCCGGTGTGGTACCAGCCAAACGCCAGCGCCTTGGCATTGGCTTCGGGGCGGTTGAGGTAGCCGCGCATCATGCAGGGGCCGCGCACCAAAATTTCTCCGACCTCGTCGGGCGCGCACAGGTCGGCAGGGTCAGAGGGGCTGCCATCGGGCGGCACGCGGGCAATGCACAGGTCGTGGTTGAGCGATGGCAGGCCGCCCGAACCGGCGTGGCTCAGTTGCTCGTGCGGATAAAGCACGGCCATGCACGGGCCCATTTCGGTGGTGCCGTACACCTGCACCAGGCCCGCGCCCACCTGCTTGTCCCATTCACGGATGAGATGCGGCGCCATGGAGGCGCCGCCGTATTCCACCAGGCGCAGGCTGGCCAGGTTGCGCCGCGCCACGTCCGGGTGGTGCAGCAGCAAAGTGACCATGGTCGGGGCGGCAAAGAAGTGGCTGACTTGCTCGGCCTCGACCAGGCGCCAGGCTTCCCCGGCGTCAAAGCGGCGCAGCAGCACCTGCGTAGCGCCCAGTTGCAGCCGGGGCAGAAAGCTGGTGTGCAACTCGGCGGTGTGGTTCAGGGGCGCCACCGACAGGCCCACGTCTTCGCGCGTCAGCCCCATCGCCTGGTGCATCAGGGCGTTGTGCGCCAGCTTGCTGCGGTGGCTGTGGATGACGCCTTTGGGCCGCCCGGTGGTGCCGCTGGTGTACATCAGGATGCACGGGTCTTGCTCGTCCACGCACACGGGCGGCGCGCTGTCGCTCTGGTGCTGCACCAGCGCGGGCAGGCGGGCGCTGGCAAAGGCGGGCGCGGCATCCGCGTCGGCGTACACCCAGTGCTGGGTGGGCGTGCCGTGCTCGCGGGCTTTTTCCACTACGTCGCTGCCTTCGCGCTCGAACAGCAGCACCTTGGCGCCGCCGTCGTTCAGGATGAAGGCCAGCTCCTGGGGCGCCAGCCGGTAGTTGATGGGGTTGAAGATGGCACCCACGCGCGCCGCCGCCAGCAGGGCAAAGACAAACGCGGGCGTGTTGTACAGAAAGGCGGCCACCACGTCGCCCTTTTGCACCCCCAGGCCCAGCAGGGCGTGGGCGTGGCGGTTGACCTCGGCGTCGAGCTGGGCAAACGTCCAGACGTGGCGCTGGGCGCCAGCGCCCTCGGCATCCCAGGCGATCAGCGCGGGCTTGTGCGGAAAGTAGCGGGCGGGCCAGGCAAGCGTGTCCCCCAGGGTCAGTCCGCGGCCCAAAGCGTGCGCAGCGCAGGCGTGGTCGTTCATGGCAATGCAATCGGGAAGTTTTGGAGGCGCAAGAGCATAAGTGCGCCGCTGCGCAGCGCGAAATACAGATTTCTTCTTTGCTCAAGCCTGCCGCGCACCCCCACCGGGGCAGGGCCAGCCCCGGCCCCTTAGCGCCCCAGACCGCGCTGCAACTCGTGCAGCAGCAGCGTGATCTGGCTACCGGCATGGCGGCATGCCTTGTGTACCTGCGCGGCCTGTGCCAGGTCGCCCGCCTGCACCAGGGCGACCATCTCGGCCGCCTGCGCATGGAAGTAACGGTGGCGGCGCACCAGCATGTGGTAGGCCGGGTAGTGCTCCAGTGGCGCGCGCCCGGCGCCGTGCAACCATTGGCCCAGATGGCAGCAGGTGTCGTCGTGGGCCATGGCGGGCTGCATGGCTGCGTCGGGGGTACCTTCCAGCACGTCTTGCAGGCGCTGGCTCCAGGCCTGGTGGCTGGCGATGGCGTCGTCAATGTCCAGTTGCAGCATCAGCGTGGCGGCATCGTCACCAAACAGCACCAGTTCGCTGGCGTTGTCCTCGGGCAACACCGTCCACTCGTCCGAGATGGGCTTGCCATCGGCGCGTGGCGGAAACAAGCGGCTGAAAAATCCCATGGTTCCCTCCTGAAAACACCAGCCGTGTCGCCCGATAGCGCAAAGCCTGCTTTTTTTGATCGGGCCCATTATGGTGACGCCCCCGGTGTGCGTGAAGCCGTGAAGTGCCAACGCCATCACCAACGCCACCACCCAAGTGGCTAATCCTGTAGCCAGCACGGGTTGGCGCGGCGCGCCCACAATGGGCGCCATGACATCCATTCAACGCCCTGTTCTTTCCATGCTGGATCTGGTGGCCGTGCGCGAAGGCGGCACGGTGGCCGACGCCCTGCACATTGCCCTGCGCACCGCCCAACACGCCGAATCGCTGGGCTTTACCCGCTACTGGCTGGCCGAGCACCACAACATGCCCGGCATTGCCAGCTCGGCCACGGCGGTGCTGGTGGGCCACATTGCCGGGGGCACGCAGCGCATCCGCGTGGGCTCGGGCGGCATCATGCTGCCCAACCACGCGCCGCTGGTGGTGGCCGAGGCCTTTGGCACGCTGGCCGAGCTGTACCCGGGCCGCATCGACCTGGGCCTGGGCCGCGCCCCCGGCACCGATGGCCCCACCATGCGCGCCCTGCGCCGCGACCGCGTCGAAACCGAAGAAGACTTTCCGCGCGATGTGGCCGAACTGCAACGCCTGCTGGGCCCGGCGCAGCCCGGCCAGCGCATCACCGCCGTACCGGGCGCGGGCACCCATGTGCCGATCTGGCTGCTGGGGTCCAGCCTGTTCTCGGCGCAGCTGGCGGCGCACATGGGGCTGCCGTATGCGTTTGCCTCGCACTTTGCGCCGCGCATGCTGCTGCAAGCGCTGGCGCTGTACCGGCAGTTGTTCCGCCCCTCGGCCACGCTGGCCAAGCCGTATGTGGTGGTGGGCGTGCCCGTGGTGGCCGCACCCACCGACGCCGAAGCCGAGTTTCTGGCCAGCAGCACCTACCAGCGCGTGCTGGGCATCCTGACCGGGCGGCGCGGCCAGCTGCCAGCGCCTGTGGAGAACTTCATGGCCACGCTGGGCCCGCAAGAGCGCGCGGGCATTGCCGACTTCCTGGCCGCAGCGGTCATCGGCGGCCCCGACACGGTGCGCGCCGGTTTTGCCGCGCTGGCCCAGGCCACGCAGGCCGACGAGTTCATGCTGGTGAGCGATGTGTTCGACCCGGCGCTGCGCCTGCGCTCGCTGGACATCGCCGCCGCCGCGCAGGCCACGCTCTGAAGCACGGCTGCATCGCCTCCAATTTGCTCCTGAAATAGGAGCTTATAGCGCACGACTGGCGCGGCTTGGAGGCAGTTTTTGCTTCATTTTTACCCGCAGCCGCATCCGGCTCAACGCGCCAGGTAGCCGCCATCGACGGGGTAATACGCCCCCGTGACGAACGAGGCACGGTCTGAACTGAGCCAGGCCACCAGCTCGGCCACCTCTTCGGGCTTGCCCAGGCGGCCCAAGGGGTGGGCCTTGACCAGCGCGGCGTGGGTGGCGGCGTCTTGCTCCAGGGTGCTGATCATGGGTGTGTGGATGAAGGCCGGGCCCACGGCGTTGATGCGCACCCCGCGCGCGCCGTACTCCAGTGCGGCCGCCTGCGTCAGCCCGACCACGCCGTGCTTGGCCGCCGTGTATGCCGGGGCGTTGGCAAAGCCCACCGCGCCCAGAATGGACGCCACGTTCACGATGGAGCCACCGCCGCTCTCCAGCATGGCCGCAATCTGCTGCTGCATGCCGTAAAACACCCCCGACAGGTTGATGCGGATGACCTGCTCCCACGCCTGCACGGGGTAGTCGGCGGTGGGGGCCTGCACGCCGCCAATGCCAGCGTTGTTGCAGGCCACATCCAGCCGCCCAAAATGCGCCACCGTGCGCTGCACCAGGGCGGCGGCGTCGGCGCTCTGGCCCACATCGGCGGGCACGAACAGTGCCTGGGCCCCATGAACACGCACCAGGGCCGCGGTTTCCTCGCCCCCATCGACGTTGGTATCGGACACCACCACCGAGGCGCCTTCCCGGGCCCACACCAGGGCGATGGCGCGCCCGATGCCCGATGCACCCCCCGTCACCAATGCCACCTTGTTTTTCAGCATGCAAACCTCCTGAACCACCTTTTGCCTGGCCCCCTGCGCTGCGGCACTGCGGCAGCTCACCGCCACGCGCCGACCGCAGACTGAGCCAACATCATGCCGCAACCACTGCACGCGCACCATCTGCCGCCAGCCGCCCGCCACAGTCAACCGCTACCATGGCGCCCTGACTTTTCTGCCCTTGCACACCCGCCAAGCCACCTTCCATGCCTGCTTTTTCTTTTGAAGCCCTCGACGCCCAGGGCCAGACCCGCAAAGGCGTGCTGGAGGCCGACACCGCCAAGGCCGCGCGCGGCCAACTGCGCGCACAGGCGCTGGTGCCGCTGGCCGTGCAGCCTGTGGATGCGGGCCAGGCCGCAGGCGCCAGCGCGCACTGGAGCCAGCGCCTGTTCACGCGCGCGGCCTTCAGCGCCACCGCTCTGGCGGTGTGGACGCGCCAGCTCGCCGGTCTGGTGGCCTCGGGCCTGCCGCTGGAGCGCGCGCTCACCGCCCTGGCCGAAGAGGCCGACGACGAGCGCCAGCACCACCTGGTGGCCGTGCTGCGCGCCGAGGTCAACGCGGGCTCCACCTTTGCCCGTGCGCTGCAACAGCACCCGCGCGAGTTCTCGGACATTTACTGCGCCGTCATCGGTGCGGGCGAGGCCAGCGGCAGCCTGGGCCTGGTGCTGGAGCGCCTGGCCGATGACCTGGAAGAGCGCCAGGCGCTGCAAGCCAAGCTGGTGGGCGCGGCGCTGTACCCGGCCATCGTCACGCTGGTGGCCATCACCATCGTGCTGTTTCTGGTCACTTACGTGGTGCCGCAGGTGGCCAGCGTGTTTGCGGGCACCAAACGCGCCCTGCCCTTCCTCACCGTGGCCATGCTGGGCCTGAGCAGCGGCGTGCGCAACTATGGCTGGCTGATGCTATCCACTCTTGTTTTGATAGCTGTTGGCGCACGTCTGGCCTTGTCAAAAGCCGATTTTCGTGAAAAATTTGACGCCGCCTGGCTCACGCTGCCGCTGGTCGGGCGGCTGGCGCGCGGCTACAACGCGGCGCGTTTTGCCAGCACGCTGGCGATGCTGGCGGGTGCGGGCGTGCCCATCCTGAAAGCGCTGCAAGCCGCCGCCGAAACGCTGAACAACCGCGCCATGCGCGCCGATGCCCTGGACGCCCTGGTGCTGGTGCGCGAGGGCGCGCCCCTGGCCTCGGCGCTGGCGCAGAAAAAGCGCTTTCCGGGTCTGGTCGCCATGTTTGCCCGGCTGGGCGAACAAACCGGCCAGCTGCCCGTGATGCTGCAACGCGCCGCCACCCAGCTGTCTGCCGAGGTACAGCGCCGCGCCCTGCAACTGGCCACCATCCTGGAGCCGCTGCTGATCGTGGCCATGGGGCTGATCGTCATGCTCATCGTGCTGGCGGTGCTGCTGCCCATCATCCAGCTCAACCAGTTCGTCAAATGAGTACCCCCCTGCGGCGCTGCGCGCCATCCCCCCCAAGGGGACGCCACCAGCGCGGCGGGGCGGCCCTTGCGCGGTGGCCGCTGGCTGGGGCCACGCCATTGCGTGCGCTGCGCATGGTGCGAGCGCACAGTGAAGCCCACTACGGAGATACCCGATGGCTTTGAACCTGCATGACCAACTGGTGGTTGCCATCTCCTCGCGCGCCCTGTTCGACTTTGAGGAAGAGAACAACGTCTTCGAGCACGGCAACGATGCGGCCTACGTCGCCCTGCAACGCCAGCGGCTGGAGCTGCCCGCCGCGCCCGGCGTAGCGTTTTCGCTGGTGCGCAAGCTCCTGGCCTTCAACAGCGCCGAGCACCAGCGCGTGGAGGTGGTGTTGCTGTCGCGCAACGACCCGGTCAGCGGCATGCGGGTGTTCCGCTCCTGCCGCGCCCACGGCCTGCCCAGCGTGCAGCGCGGCGTGTTCACCCAGGGGCGCGACCCGTTTGGCTACCTGCGGCCCTTGGGCGCGCACCTGTTCTTGTCGGCCAACGAAGCCGATGTGCGCCAGGCCCTGCACCTGGGCTACCCGGCCGCGCGCGTGCTGACCGAATCGGTGCAGGCCGGCGACGCCCACCCGCACGAGGTGCGCATTGCCTTTGACGGCGACGCGGTGCTGTTCTCCGACGAGGCCGAGCGCGTGTTCCAGGCCCAGGGCTTAGCGGCCTTTCAGCAGCACGAAACCGACAAGGCCGCGCAGCCATTGCCCGAGGGCCCGTTCAAGCCGCTGCTGGTGGCGCTGCACCGCCTGCAACAGGCCGCCGACACCGGCATGCGCGTGCGCACCGCGCTGGTCACGGCGCGCAGCGCGCCCGCGCACGAGCGCGCCATCCGCACGCTGATGGACTGGAACATTGCGGTGGATGAAGCCATGTTTCTGGGCGGCCTGCCCAAGGGGGAGTTTCTGCGCGAATTCGAGCCCGATTTTTTCTTTGACGACCAGACCGGCCACGTCACCTCAGCGGCGCAGCATGTGCCCTCGGGCCACGTCAGCAGCGGCATCGCCAACCCACCCCCAGTGGGCACAGCACAGAAAAATATGGGTTAAATCGGCACCAAACGCTTGCACAGCAAGCGCTAATAGCTATCAAATGAATAGCAATCAAACCCCATTGCAGGGCCTGCAACCAGACTACAAACCGCCGGTGCGCTTGACCTTGGGGTCAGAGTAGGTGATGGGCTCGTCGTTCTTGACCTGCTGGGCCATGCGCTCTTGCAGGGTGGTCTTGTTGATTTCCTGCGCCATCTCGATGGCGGTGCCGCTGGCACGCCACATCGACTGGATGAACTCCAGCAGTTGCTTGTAAATAGGCTCTTTGGGGGGCTCGGGCGGGGTTTCTTCAACCTCTTTCTTTTCTTCTGACAGCGTCCAGTCGCGGTTGGGCGTGTCGGGGTCAGAAGGCTTCTCGGGGGTCTTGACGATGGCGCCCTCGCCCAGCCTGTCCATGGACTCGACCGGATTGGCCGCATGGATGGGGCGCACCGGAACCGCACCCGAGGCTCCGGTGGAATACAAGTCAGCGCCCTGGGGACGCCACAGCGGCGATCGGTCAACAGGTGGCAGTTGCATGGCAATAGTCCGCAAAGTAAGAAGGGAGCGACAGCCTCTTACCGCCGTCTCGTACCTTTATTACGGCAAAAAGCGGGGCAAATTAAGCCCTTTTTCACCAATCAGACCGCCCGGCCTTTTGACTACAGCCCCTCCCGCACAGCCTCGGAGGCTACAAAAAGCGCTCCAGCAGACGGCGTGAATGGCGGTCCAGTGCCAGGGTGTCGGGCACCTTGTATTGCAGGCCATCGCTGCCGGTGATGAGCAAGCGGGTGCGGCCGCTGAGGCGGCGGATATCTTCCTCGGCCTTGAGCACCAGCTGCGTGGCGCCCCGGTCGGTCTGCACCGTCCAGGTGCTGGGCGTGGAGAACCCGGACACGGCGATGATTTTCTCGATGGTGGGCACAAACTCGCGCACGGCCAGTTCTTCTTCGATCAGGGTGCGTGCGGAGGCAGGCACATCGGCCAGACGCTCAATCCAGAGCAGCTCGTGGCCATCGCTGCCGACCAGGGAGAGCCCTTCGCCGGGCGCAGCAATCGGGAAGGCGCGTACCGGCAGCACGCCCGCGTGCTCGGTGCCGTCAGGCAGGGTAAGCACCAGACGGCCATGGGCGTTGCGGTGCAGTGGCAGGGAGAAAGACGTATCGGACATGGTGGGGTGCCTTGCGGGTTTCAGGGGTTGCCTGCGGGATGGGCCGAGTGCAGCAAGCCGCTGTCCACCAAAATCCCGGCGGCCTGTGCGTCTTCTTCGGCGCGGCGCGCCTGGGCTTCGTACAGCCGCCAGTAGGCGCCCTGTTTTTCCATCAGTTCGTCGTGCGGACCCACTTCAACGACTTCACCACGGTCCATCACCACCAGGCGGTCGGCCTTGCGCAGTGTGGACAGGCGGTGGGCAATGGCGATGGTGGTGCGGCCCTGCACCAGGTTGTCCAGCGCTTTCTGGATTTCTTTCTCGGTCTCGGTATCGACAGCGGAGGTGGCCTCGTCCAGGATCAGGATGCGCGGGTCAATCAAGAGCGCGCGGGCAATGCTGATGCGCTGGCGCTCGCCGCCCGACAGGCCCTGGCCGCGCTCGCCCACCAGACTGTCGTAGCCGTGCGGCAGGCGCAGGATGAACTCGTGCGCGTGGGCCGCGCGGGCGGCTGCCACGATCTCGGCGCGCGTGGCCTCGGGTTTGCCATAGGCGATGTTTTCGGCGATGGTGCCAAAGAACAGAAATGGCTCTTGCAGCACCAGGCCAATGTGGCGCCGGTAGTCGCTCACGGCCATGCGGCGGATGTCGATGCCATCGACCTGGATGGAGCCCTCGCTCACATCGTAAAAACGGCAGATCAGGTTCACCAGCGTGCTTTTGCCCGAGCCGCTGTGGCCCACCAGGCCGATCATCTCGCCGGGGCGAATGTCCAGCTCCAGCCCCTTGATGACCGAGCGGCTGCCGTAGCGAAAGCCCAGATTGCGCAGGCCGATGGCGCCCTGCACCTTGTCCACCTTCACGGGCTGGGCCGGGTCGGGCACGTTGCTGACGTGGTCGAGGATGTCAAAAATGCGCTTGGCCCCGGCAGCGGCCTTTTGCGTGACCGACACGATGCGGCTCATCGAGTCGAGTCGGCCATAAAAGCGCCCGATGTAGGCGATGAAGGCCGTGAGCACGCCCACCGTGATCTGGCTCTTGGACACCAGCCAGATGCCAAAGCCCCAGACCACCAGCAGGCCGATTTCGGTCAGCAGCGAGACGGTGGGCGTGAACAGGCTCCAGGTGCGGTTGAGCTTGTCGTTGACCTCCAGGTTGTGCTGGTTGGCGTCGTGGAAACGCTGGGCCTCGCGCTTTTCCTGGGCAAAGGCCTTGACCACGCGGATGCCGGGGATGGTGTCGGCCAGCACGTTGGTCACTTCCGACCAGACGCGGTCGATTTTTTCAAAACCGGTGCGCAGGCGGTCGCGCACGGTGTGGATCATCCAGCCGATGAAGGGCAACGGCACCAGCGTGACCAGCGCCAGCCAGGGGTTGATGCTGAACAAAATGGCCGCCGTCATGCAGATCATCAGCACGTCGGTGATGAAGTCGAGGGCGTGCAGCGACAGGAATACGTTGATGCGGTCGGTCTCGGAGCCTATGCGCGCCATCAGGTCGCCGGTGCGCTTGCCGCCAAAGTAGTCCAGTGACAGCTTGAGCAAATGCTCGTAGGTGGTGGTGCGCAAATCGGCACCAATGCGCTCGGACACCAGCGCCAGGATGTAGGTGCGCGCCCAGCCCAAGCCCCAGGCGGCCAGCGCCGACAGCAGCAGCCCGCCCAGGTACATCAGCACCAGAGCCGGGTCAATCTGCTGGCCGTTCTGGAACGGGATCAGGATGTCGTCCATCAGCGGAATGGTCAGGTACGGCGGCACCAGCGTAGCCGCCGTGGAAGCCAGCGTGAGGCCAAACCCGGCAGCCAGCTGCCAACGGTAAGGGTGGGCAAAACGCCACAGGCGCAGCAGCACCCAGGTCGAGGTTTGGGGCCGCTGGGCGCGGGCGCAGGCCGGGCACTCGTCGCTGTCCGGGGGCAGCGGGGTGTGGCAGCTGGGGCACAGGGGCGCTGTCTGCTCGTCATCGGCAGAGACCGCACCGGGTTGCAAGCGCTGCAATTGGCGCTCAAAGCGCTGCACCAGCCGCAGGGCCTGGGCCTGCGCGCCCAAGGTGAAGCGCCACAACGCCAGGCGCTGGCGGGCATCGTGCAGCTCCAGCGTACCGACGCCACCGTGGTCGATCAGGCGCAGCTCCAGGCCCGGGGCCAGAGGCCACTGGCGCAGGCCCGGCCCCTGCGGGTCAGCGTCCATGCGCGAGAGCAAGCGCTGGTCGGTGAGCACAATCTGGCCCGTCTGGAAACGCAGGTCAGCGCTCAGGTCAACCGCCAGCGCCTCCAGCACGTTTTCGTGGGGAGCGAGCACGGCTCGCCACTCGGTCCCGTCGGGGCCTGTCAAGACACCCGAAGCATTCACAGGAAGATGTTGCATGTTGGTTTGTATTTCCGCTACCGGCGGCATACTGCAAAGGCCCGCGCGGGAGTGCGGATTCTCTCCCATCGGGGCCTCCGGGCAGGGGCCGATCCCCGCTTAACGCACACACCGCACCGCGCGCTGACACCTGCCAGCGCGCACAATGAACCACCCTCTTCCCCGCAAGGGCCGTCACACCCCTTACCCGCTGCAACCCATGGCGAAATTCAACGACATCCAACTGCTGCGCATCAACTACCTGCGCGGCCCCAACATCTGGACTTACCGCCCTGTGCTGGAAGTCTGGCTCGATCTGGGCGCCCTCGAAGACCACCCCTCCCACCAGATTCCCGGCTTCAATGACCGCCTCACGGCCTGGTTGCCCGCACTGGTCGAGCACCACTGCGGCGTGGGCGAGCGCGGCGGCTTCTTGCAGCGCCTGCAAGAGGGCACCTGGTGCGGCCACGTGCTGGAGCACATCGTCATCGAGCTGCTGAACCTGGCAGGCATGCCCACCGGCTTTGGCCAAACGCGCAGCACCTCGCAGCACGGCGTCTACCGCATGGTGTTCCGCGCCCGTGAAGAACAAGTGGCGCGCGTGGCGCTGGAGTGCGGCCACCGCCTGATCATGGCCGCCATCAACGACGAACCCTTTGACGTGGCCGCCGCCGTGGCGCGCGTGCGCACCGAGGTCGATGACCGCTACCTCGGCCCAAGCACGGCCTGCATCGTCACGGCAGCGGGCGACCGGGGCATTCCGCACATCCGCCTCAACGATGGCAATCTGGTGCAACTGGGCTACGGCGCCCGCCAGCGGCGCATCTGGACGGCCGAGTCCGAATACACCAGCGCCATTGCCGAAGGCATTGCCAGCGACAAAGACCTGACCAAAAGCCTGCTCAAAGCCTGCGGCGTGCCCATCCCCGAGGGCCAGGTGGTGGCCACGCCCGAAGAAGCCTGGGAGGCCGCTCAGGACATCGGCCTGCCGGTGGTGGTCAAGCCCTCCAATGGCAACCACGGGCGCGGCGTGACCCTGGACCTGCGTCGGCGCGAAGAAATTGAAGCGGCCTGGCACGTGGCCGAGCCCGAGGGGCGCGAGGTGATGGTCGAGCGCTTCATCCCCGGCGACGAACACCGCCTGCTGGTGGTGGGCGGCAAGGTGGTGGCGGCGGCGCGCGGCGAGGTGCTGTGCATCACCGGCAACGGCCAATCCACCGTGGCAGAACTGATCGCCACCCAGCTCAACTCCGACCCGCGCCGGGGCTACGAAGAGGAATATCCCCTCGAAATCATCGACGTGGCCACCGACGCCAAGGTGCAGCTCGAACTCAAGCGCCAAGACCTGAGCGCCGACGCCGTGCCCGCTGCGGGCCAGCAGGTGGTGGTGCAGCGCAACGGCAACGTGGCCGTGGACTGCACCGACGACGTTCACCCCGAGGTGGCCTACATCGCCCAACTGGCGGCCAAGGTGGTGGGCCTGGACATTGCGGGCATCGACATGGTGGCGCAAGACATCTCCAAGCCGCTGCACACCCAGGGTGGTGCGATTGTGGAAGTCAACGCTGGCCCTGGCCTGCTGATGCACCTCAAGCCCGCCGAGGGCGCGCCCCGCCCCGTGGGCCAGGCCATTGCAGAACACCTGTTCCCCATCGACGACGCCCAAGGCGGCGACGAGGCCGGGCGCATTCCGGTGGTGGGCGTGGCGGGCACCCGGGACGCCTCCACCATCGCCCGCCTGGTGGCCTGGCTGCTGCACCTGGGCGGGCACTACACCGGCCTGGCCTGCAAAGACGGCATGTTCATGAACGAGCGCTGCGTGGACACCCGCGACAGCGCCCACTGGGCGGGCGCACACCGCCTGCTGATGAGCCAGATGGTGCAGGCCGCCGTGATCGAGAACGACGCCCGCACCATCCTGCGCGATGGCCTGGCCTATGACCGCTGCACCGTGGGCGTGGTCACCGACATGGACGGTTTTGACACCCTGGCCGATTTCGACATCCAGACCCCCGAGCAAATGGCCAAGGTGATGCGCACCCAGGTCGATGTGGTGCTGCCCAGCGGGGCCGCCGTGCTCAACGCTGCCGAGCCCGAAGTGGCCGACCTGGCCCGGCTGTGCGATGGCGCCGTCATCCTCTACGCCACCGACCCCGACCTGCCCGCCATCACCGCGCACCGCGCCAACGACCACGGCCGCGCCGTGCTGGTGCGCGGCGGCCACGTCGTGCTGGCCACCGGCAGCAGCGAAAAATCCCTGGGCGCGCTCGATCGCCTGGGCTTTGGCCGCGACACGCCCAACGTCCACACGCTGCTGGCGGCCATCGGTGCGGCCTGGGCGCTGGACATTGCCCCCGACCTGATCGCCGCAGGCATCAAGACCTTCGAGCCCCAAGTGCCCGCTGTCGGCGGCGCACGCACCCCTGTTCTTCCCCTTTGAGCCGCCCGAAAGACACCCCCATGGACGTATCCCGCATCCGGGCCCTGCGCGGCCCCAACCTCTGGAGCCGCAACACCGCCATCGAGGCCGTTGTAGCCTGTGCCCCCCACGAGCGCGCCATGGCGCAAATCACCGGTTTTGAAGCCCGGCTGCGCGCCCTGTTCCCCGCCATCGGCACGCTGCACCCCGAGGGCAGCGACAGCGACATCTCGCTGGCCCACGTACTGCAATCGGCTGCGCTGGCGCTGCAAGCGCAGGCGGGCTGCCAAGTCACCTTCAGCCGCACTGCCGCCACCCACGACGCTGGCGTGTACCAGGTCATCGTCGAATACACCGAAGAAGCCGTGGGCCGCCAGGCCTTTGCCGACGCGCAGGCGCTGATCCAGGCCGCCCTGGACGGCGGCAGCTTTGACAGCAACGCCGTGGTCGCCAGCCTGCGTGAATTGGACGAAGACGAGCGCCTGGGCCCCAGCACCGGCGCCATCGTCGAGGCCGCTGCCGCGCGCGGTATTCCGTGGCGCCGCCTCACCCAGGGCAGCCTGGTGCAGTTTGGCTGGGGCAGCAAGCAGCGGCGCATCCAGGCCGCTGAAATCGACGCCACCAGCGCCGTAGCCGAATCCATCGCCCAGGACAAAGACCTGACCAAGCGCCTGCTGCACGCCGCCGGTGTGCCCGTGCCCCTGGGCCGCCCGGTCGAGAGCCTGGACGATGCCTGGGCCGTGGCCCTGGAAGTGGGCCTGCCCGTGGTGGTCAAGCCGCAAGACGGCAACCAGGGCAAGGGCGTCACGGTCAACATCACCGAGCGCGCGCAACTCGAAGACGCCTACCGCGTGGCCGAGGAGTACGGCACGGTGATGGTCGAGCGCTTTTTGCCCGGCCACGATTTCCGCCTGCTGGTGGTGGGCGACCAGCTGGTCGCCGCCGCCCGGCGCGAGCCGCCGCAGGTGCTGGGCGACGACATCCACACCGTGCGCGAACTGGTCGATCTGGTCAACCTCGACCCACGCCGGGGCGAGGGCCACGCCACATCGCTGACCAAAATCCGCCTCGATGACATAGCCATCGCGCGCCTGGCCGCACAGGGTTTGAGCCCCGAATCCGTGCCCGCCAAAGGCCAGCGCGTGGTGCTGCGCAACAACGCCAACCTGTCCACTGGCGGCACCGCCACCGACGTGACCGACGACGTTCACCCCGACCTGGCCGCGCGCGCCGTGGCGGCGGCGCAAATGATCGGCCTGCACATTTGCGGCGTCGATCTGGTCTGCGAGAGCGTGCTGCACCCCATCGAAGAACAAGGCGGCGGCATCGTGGAAGTGAACGCCGCCCCCGGCCTGCGCATGCACCTGGCGCCCAGCTACGGCAAGCCGCGCGCCGTGGGCACCGCCATGGTCAACGAAGTGTTTGCCCCTGGCCAGGACGGGCGCATCCCCGTGGTGGCCGTGACCGGCACCAACGGCAAAACCACCACCGCGCGCCTGATTGCCCACCTGTTTGCCGCCCAGGGCCTGCGCGTGGGCATGACCAACACCGACGGCGTGTACGTCAATGGCCGCCAGATTGACAGCGGCGACTGCTCGGGCCCGCGCAGCGCGCGCAACGTGCTGCTGCACCCCGAAGTCGATGCCGCCGTGTTTGAAACCGCGCGCGGCGGCATCCTGCGCGAGGGCCTGGGCTTTGACCGCTGCCAGGTTGCCGTGGTCACCAACATCGGTGAGGGCGACCACCTGGGCATGAACTACATCACCACCGTGGAAGACCTGGCCGTCTTGAAGCGCGTGATCGTGCAGAACGTGGCCCCCGATGGCTATGGCGTGCTCAACGCCGCCGACCCCATCGTGGCCGCCATGGCCCCGGCCTGCCCCGGCAAGATCATCTACTTTGCCGCCGACCGCCACCACCCGGTGATGGCCACGCACCGCGCCCAAGGCAACCGCTCGGTGTACGTCGATGGCGACTCGGTGGTGGCCGCCGAAGGCTCGTGGCGCGAAACCATCCACCTGCGCGATGTGCCCATCACGCGCAATGGCCGCATTGGTTTTCAGGTGGAAAACGTGATGGCCGCCGTGGCCGCCGCCTGGGGCGCGGGCCTGCCGTGGCAGACCATCCGCCGGGGCCTGTCGGGCTTTGTCAATGACAGCGACAACGCCCCTGGCCGCTTCAACGTGATGGATTACCGTGGCGCCACCGTCATTGCCGACTACGGCCACAACCCCGACGCCATGCGCGCACTCGTGGCCGCTGTCGATGCCCTGCCTGGCAACCGCCGCAGCGTGGTCATCAGTGGCGCGGGCGACCGGCGCGACGAGGACATCCGCGCGCAAACCGTCATTTTGGGCAAGGCGTTTGACGACGTGATCCTGTACCAGGACGCCGCCCAGCGCGGGCGCGGCGACGGCGAGGTGATGGCGCTCCTGCGCGAGGGCCTGCAAGGCGCCACGCGCACGCGCCATGTGGAAGAAATCTACGGCGAGTTCACCGCCATCGACGCCGCGCTGGCACGCCTGCAACCGGGCGACCTGTGCCTGGTGCTGGTCGATCAGGTCGAAGAGGCCCTGGCCCACCTGGCCCAGTGCTGTAGCCAGAACTGAGCACGCGCGCTGCCAGACCAGCGCCCGCCAGACAAAAGCCCCCGGCGCTGCCAGCACCGGGGGCTTTACTATTGATTTGATAGCTGGTAGCGCTTACCCAGCAAGCGCCAGAGGCCGATTTGGCTTGAAAACCGTGGCGCGGCCAATCACTTCTTGACCAGCGGGCAGCTCGAATCGGCCAGCGGCTTGAACGCAATCTGCGCGGGCACGGTGCTGATGGTTTTGTAATAGTCCCAAGGGCCTTTGGACTCCGAAGGCTTCTTCACCTGGAACAGGTACATGTCGTGTACCACGCGCCCGTCGGGACGGATGCTGGCGTTGCGCATGATGGGGTCCTGGATGGGCAGCTCGCGCATCTTCTGCGCCACCACCTTGGAGTCATCGGTCTTGGCCGCAGCCACCGACTTGAGGTAGTGCAGCACGCTGGAATACACGCCCGCCTGCACCATGGTTGGCTTGTAGTTCTTGTGCAGCTTGGCAAAGCGCGCCGAGAAGGCCCGCGTCTGGTCATCCATGTCCCAGTAAAAGCCTTCCGAGAACATCAGCCCTTGCGCCACGTTCAGGCCCATGGAATGCACGTCGGTCAAAAACACCAGCAGCGCCGCCACGGTCTGGTCTTTGCCACCAATGCCGAACTCGCGCGCCACCTTGATGGCGTTGACCGTGTCCTGCCCGCCGTTGGCCAGGCCAATCACCTTGGCCTTGGAGCTTTGCGCTTGCAGCAGGAACGAAGAAAAATCGCTGGCATTGAGCGGGTGGCGCACGCTGCCCAGCACGTTGCCACCGTACGCTTTGACGATATCGCCCGCTTCTTTTTCCAGCGAATGGCCAAACGCATAGTCCACGGTGACGAAGTACCACGACTTGGCGCCCGCGCGCGTCAGCGCCGCCGCAGGCCCGGCAGCCAGCGAGTAAGAGTCGAACATCCAGTGAAAGCCGTTGGGCGCGCAATCTTCGTTGGTCAGGCGCGTGGTGGCCGGGCCGCTGTACAGCGCAATGCCGCCCTTGTCCTTGATGAGCTTTTGCACCGCCAGGGCGCCCGCCGAGTTGGTCAGGTCGGCCAGCGCATCGACCTTGTCGCGCTCGAGCCACTCGCGCGCCTTGGTGGCGGCGATGTCGGCCTTGTTCTGGTGGTCCACGCTGATGACTTCGATGTTCATGCCCTTGCACTCGGCTTTGAGGCAGTCTTCAATGGCCATTTTGGCCGCCACCACCGAGCCCGCCCCGCCCATGCCCGAATACGGGCCCGACATGTCCGTCAGAACGCCCACTTTGACCACGCCATCCGAGATTTGCGCCTGGGCCAGGCCACACAAGGCCATGGCGGCCAGGGCCGTGACTTTTTTCATACCGTACATGCTCTGTCTCCTGCTGGTTGTTATGCAAAACGCAGCCCCGGCGTGCGCCCGGGCTACCCGGTCACTGTAACGGCGCTTTGCAGCCCGCCAGCAACCCACCAGTGCAGGCGCACTTTGCAAATATGCACAGCGATGCCCGGCGATACACAACGTGGCCCAGCCCACAGCCTGCGGCACAATCGCCAGACCATGCACCTGCCCACCCGCCCACCTTCACGCGCCTGGCGCCGCGCCGCCCTGTGGCTGGCCGCCAGTACCCTGGCTGCTGCCGCCCACGCGGAAAAAATCGGCACCGTGGACACCGCCTTCCAGTGGATTGGCCGTGACCACGACATCCTGGTCGAGGCCTACGACGACCCCGGCGCCCTGGGCGTGACCTGCTATGTCTCGCGGGCGCGAACGGGCGGCATCAAAGGCACGCTGGGCCTGGCCGAAGACCGCGCCGAGGCCTCGATTGCCTGCCGCCAGACCGGGCCCATCAGCTTTCCCAAGCCGCTGCGCAAGCAGGAAGAGGTGTTCAGCGAGCGCATGTCGATTTTGTTCAAGCGCCTGCGCATCGTGCGCATGGTGGACGCGCCGCGCAACACGCTGGTGTACCTGACCTATTCTGAAAAGCTGATCGACGGTTCGCCGCAAAACAGCATCACGGCGGTGCCGGTGGACCGGGCCACGCCCATTGTGCTCAGGCCCTGAATATGTAGCCAAAAACAGCTCTGACGCACGCGCAACAAGCGCTAGCAGCTATTAAATCAATAGCAAAAACCATTTTTGCGCCCCGTACCGCGCCCCACCTATTCGCAGAAACCGCATGGCCACATCCGACATGCCCTTCCCCAAGAGCGCCACACCAGGCACTTCGACCACCGCTGCGGTGCCAGCCCCCGGGGCGGCCTCCGGTGCTGCACCTGCGGGTGCCGGGGGCCCGTCTGCGGCAGCGGCGGTGGCCCGTGCGGGGGGGGGCTCCACCACCACCGCCAAAGCGTCTCCCAGCCCGCTGGCCACGCTCTACCACAGCGCACTCGGGCCGGTGGGTCTGGCGCACTACCTGCGGGTTTTTGCCCTTTTTGACGCCACCGGCAAGGCCCGCCCTGGCTGGAACTGGGGCGCCGCCCTGCTCACCCTGCACTGGATGCTGTTGCACCAGCTCTGGCGCCCGGCGCTGGCATATGCCGCCACGGGGGCAGCGCTGGTGTGGCTGGCCTGGGGAATCGATCCGGCACTGCTGCCCTGGCCCGCGTCGGTGCAATGGGGGCTGCTGGCAGGGTTTGTCGTGCTGGGCACGGTGCTGCCGGGGTTGTATGGCGATGCGCTGCTGCACGCTTACACCGAGCAGCGCATCCACAATGCCATTGGCGCCTCCAAAACGATTGCCGAGGCCCGCCTGCGCCTGGGCCAGCACGCCAGTTCGCGCCAGCGCGCAGGCTGGCAGGCGGCCATCCACGCCGTGCTGCTCTGCGTGGCAGCGGCCATCGCCCTGTTCTCCGGCACACCGCCCCGGCGCGCCGCCAGCTCTACCGCGCCAGAGGCGTTTCTGACCCCGTCGGGCAGCACACCGGCAGCGTCTGCTCCCACCACCGCGCCTGCATCGGACCTGGATGCCAGGTTGGCCGCAGCAGCAGCCACCGCAGTGGCGTCGGCCATGCCCGCCCCAGCGGCGTTGCCCACCCCGCAACAGGCGGTGACTGCGGCTGTGGCACCGCCGCCTCCCGCACCTGCACCTGCGCCCCAGGCAGCCCCCGCACCGGTGGTGTCGCCACCAGCGCAATCCAGCGCCCTGGTGGGCAGTGCCGTGGCGCCAGCATCCGGCCCGGCATCGGGTGCCACAGCGGGCACGCAAACGCCTGCCAAAGCAGCACCCACTGCCGCGCCAGCGCCCAAACCCCTGCCCCCGGCAGTGGCCGAGCCTGCGCCCAAAGTCCGCACGCCCCCTCCAGCCAAAACCAGAAGCGCAGACAAGACCGCGCCCGAAGACGAGAAAAAAGCCACCCCGCCCGCCAAAACACCCACCAAAGTAGCTACCCCGCCCCCGGCCAAAGTGCCAGCCAAGGTGCCTGCCAAAACACCGGCCAAAGCATCTACCAAAGTACCGGCCAAAACACCTGCCAAAGTCCCCACCACTCCGCCAGCCACCGCAGCGCCAGCTACCACGGCGGCGGCAACCGACAGCGCCGACACCCCGGCGCACAGCTACTTCATCAACACCGGCTCGTTTGCCGATGCCAGCAACGCCGCCAGGGTGCTCCTGATCATCACCGGCAGCGGCCTGCCCGCTGTACAGCAAGAAGTCACTGGCAACCAGAACACTTACCACCGGGTGCGCGTGGGGCCTTTCTACAGCCGTGAACAAGCCGACCGCGCCGCCGCCAGCCTGCGCAAAATGCGGCTGGAAGCGGTGGTGTACCGCCGCTGATCGCGCGCGGCGCGTGCAGCAAAAGCTGCTGCGCGCATACGCGCACAGCGGCCACACCAAGGTGGTGGCCATGGCTGGTCAAACCGGGGGTGTCGTCCCTATACTGGAGCGCGGGCTCATGGCTGGCCCGCAGGCTCCAGAACCCTTTCAGGAGACACGCCATGCGCACCATTTCCCCCGCACTGCTGGCACTGCAACGCCTTTACCACTGGGAGCACACGCAGCCCGGGCAGATTGCGCTGGTGCAGCCCCTGGGCCAGGGCGCTGTGCTGGAGCTGACGTGGTCACAAGTGGCCGACCAGGTACGCCGCATGGCCGCACACTTGCAGGCCCAGGGCTGGGAGAGCGGCTCCAAGGTGGCCATCCTGTCCAAAAACTGCGCCTGGTGGCTGATGAGCGACCTGGCCATCTGGATGGCGGGCCATGTCTCGGTGCCGCTGTACCCCACACTGGGCCCGGACACGCTGGCGCACATCCTGCGGCACAGCGAGGCACGCGCCTGCTTTATTGGCAAGCTGGACGAGTGGGAGCACATGGCGCCGGGCGTACCCACCGACCTGCCCTGCATCAGCTACCCCCTGTCGCCACCCGGTGCCAGCAGGCGATGCAGTGCCTGGGATGCCATCTGCACCCACACCGCACCGCTGGCGGGCGAACCCACCCGGCCCGCCGACGACCTGGCCACGCTCATCTACACCTCGGGCACCACCGGCGTGCCCAAGGGCGTGATGCACAGCTTTGGCAACTTTGCCTGGGCCATCGAGCAGGGGCTGCGGCGCATTCCCATGGGGCCATCAGACCGGCTTTTGTCCTACCTGCCCCTGGCCCATGTGGTCGAGCGCCTGCTGATCGAACACGGCTGGCTGCAAACGGGCTTCAGGGTGTACTTCGCTGAATCGCTGGACACCTTCACCACCGACTTGCAGCGCGCACGGCCCACGGTTTTTTTCTCCGTACCGCGCCTGTGGGTGAAGTTCCAGAACGGCATCCACCAAAAGCTCTCTCCCGCACGGCTCAAGCTGCTGCTGCGCCTGCCACTGGTGGGCACGTTGGTGCGGCGCAAAATCCTGCACGGACTGGGGTTGGCGCAATGCCGCATGGCCGCTGGCGGCGCCGCGCCCATGCCACTGGCGCTGTTGCAGTGGTTTCGCGGTATCGGCCTGCCCATCAACGAGGGCTACGGCATGACCGAGAACCTGGCCATCTCCCACCTGACCGTACCCGGCATCAACCAGGAAGGCACCGTAGGCCCGCCCTACGACGGCGTGGAGCACCGCATCGACCCCGAATCGGGCGAAATCCAGATGCGCAGCCAGGCCCTGATGCTGGGCTACTACAAAGCCCCCGAACTCACGCGCGATGCCTTCACCCCCGATGGCTGGCTGCGCACGGGCGACCAAGGCTTCATCGACAACCACGGCTGGCTGCACATCACCGGGCGCGTGAAAGACCTGTTCAAGACCAGCAAGGGCAAGTACGTGGCCCCCGCCCCCATCGAAGACAAGCTGGTCATGCACAAGTCCATCGAAGCCTGTGTGGTCAGCGGCAGTGGCAGCCTGGGCCAGCCCTTGGGCATCGTCATGCTCAACGCACAGGCCATGCAGTGCCTGGGTGACGCGGCGGCCAAGGCCGCGCTGGAAGCCTCGCTGGTGCGGCACCTGCACCGCGTCAATGCCACGCTGGAGCCCCATGAGCGGCTGCAATGCCTGGTGGTGGCACGCCAGCCCTGGACGGTGGACAACGACCTGATCACCCCGACCTTCAAGGTCAAGCGCAACCGCATCGAAAACGTGTACGGGGCGCAGTACGCCGATTGGGCCGCCTCTGGGCGCGAGGTGGTCTGGCAAAACGGCTGAAAGCGCCGCAACCCGGACGTAGCGCAGCCCGGCGCCAGAGCATCAGTCGGCCGCGTCGCCGCGCTCGGAGGCCAGCGTGGGCTCGGGCATGCGGGTGGCCAGGATTTTGTCGATGGTTTTGCCGTCCATGTCCACCACTTCGAGCTTCCAGCCCTCCCACTGCACGGTGTCCGTGACCTTGGGCAGGCGCCCGGTCAGCAGCATGATCATGCCGCTGAGGGTGTGGTAGCGGCCCCGCTCTTCTTCGGGCACG
Organism: Simplicispira metamorpha; assembly: GCF_004341365.1. Taxonomy (GTDB): domain Bacteria; phylum Pseudomonadota; class Gammaproteobacteria; order Burkholderiales; family Burkholderiaceae_C; genus Simplicispira; species Simplicispira metamorpha. The sequence continues at coordinate 67,252 of NZ_SLXH01000025.1, forward strand.
GCGGTCAGCTCCAGACGGTCTTTCAGCTCGGGCACGGGGATGTGGCCGTCCAGCAGCCAACTGCCATCTTCGCGCTGCAAGGCCCACGAGGTTTCGGGGTCGCGCGGCTGGAATTCGCCGGTGATGGCTTCGATCAGGTCTTGCAACGTGACGATGCCCTGCACTTCGCCGTATTCATCAATGACAAACGCCATATGGACATCAGACAGCCGGAAGTTGTCCAGCAGCTCCATGCCAGTGATGCTTTCGGGCACGTACAGCGCCGTTTGCAGCGGCTGATCGGCCAGGCCGTGGCCCTGCGCGCGCAGGGTGTGCGCCAGCCACTGGCGCGCGTTGACCACGCCCAGAATGTTGTCCATGCCACCGCGCACCACCGGAAAGCGCGCGTGGTCAGACTCCTCGACGCGGCGCAGGTTTTCTTCAAACGACAAGTCCAGGTCCAGGCAGACCACATCGCCGCGCGGCACCATCAGCGAGCCAATCTGGCGGTCGTCCAGGCGAAACACGTTGCGCACCATGGTGTGCTCGTGCGACTCAATGACGCCAGCGGTGGTGCCCTCGACCAGCATGGCGTGGATTTCTTCCTCGGTCACGGGGCTGCCGCTGGTTTCTTTCACCCCCAGCATGCGCAGCAGGGTGCGCGTGGAGGTGGACAGCAGCAGCACAAACGGCTTGGTGGCCACCGCCAGAAAATTGATGGGCCGTGCCACCAGGCGGGCAAACGTCTCGGGATACGACTGGCCGATGCGTTTGGGCACCAGCTCACCCACCACGATGGAAAAGTAAGTGATCAACACCACCACCAGGCCCGTGGCACCGTAGCTGGCGTAGGGCTGGGGCACACCCAGCACCTCCAGCCACACCGCCAGCGGGGTCGCCAGCGCTGCCTCGCCCACGATACCGTTGAGCACACCAATCGAGGTGATGCCGATCTGGATGGTGGACAAAAAGCGGGTGGGGTCTTCACCCAGCTGTACGGCGGCGGCGGCGCCGCTATCGCCCTCGTCAATCAGTTTTTGCAGCCTGGCCTTGCGCGCCGTGACCAGCGCAATCTCGGACATGGCAAACAGGCCATTGAGACAGATGAGGGCGAACAGTATTGCTATTTCCATACAAAGGGAGCCATCGCTCCCTGAAAGTGGTGAAGTGCCGAATTGTAAGGAGGCACGATGACTGCGCCGCTGGGCCTTATTTTTCTGCGTCGCCGTCGGGAAGCACCACATCGACCACGGCGCCCACCGCTTTGGCACCGACTTTGACGCCAGTGGCCACCACCGTCACGGCAGCATCGGCCACCGCCACCACGGCGCAGCCGGTGGTACCAAGCACGCACAAGGCCAGCACCAGCCAGCGCATGGCGTGCTTGTATTTGAAAGTCAGTTTTTTGGCGAAACGCGGGGTTGTGCCGCCGCATAACTTCGCTGCGCGAAGTGAGCGGCGTCCAAACCCAGAAACCTCGCGCCTTTGGCGTGGGCGCGTGCGCGCCCCCAAGAGCATGCCGGTCATTCGACCGTCACACTCTTGGCGAGGTTGCGCGGCTTGTCCACATCTGTCCCCAGCGCACAGGCGGTGTGGTAGGCCAGCAATTGCAGCGGAACCACGTGCAGGATGGGCGAGAGCGCGCCGTAGTGCTCGGGCATGCGGATGACGTGCAGGCCCTCGCTGCTCTCGATGCGCGTGTCGGCGTCGGCCAGCACATACAGCACGCCACCGCGCGCGCGCACTTCCTGCATGTTGCTTTTGAGCTTTTCCAGCAGCGCATCGTTGGGCGCCACCGTGACCACCGGCATGGCACTGGTCACCAGCGCCAGCGGGCCGTGTTTGAGTTCGCCCGCCGGGTAGGCCTCGGCGTGGATGTAGCTGATCTCTTTGAGCTTGAGCGCGCCCTCCAGCGCAATCGGGTAGTGCAGGCCCCGGCCCAGGAACAGCGCGTTTTGCATGCGGGCAAAGTCTTCGGCCCAGCCGATGATTTGGGGTTCGAGCGCCAGCACGGCCTGCAAGGCCACGGGCAGGTGGCGCATGGCCTGCAAATGCGCGGCTTCTTGCGCGGCGCTGAGGTGGCCCTTGGCTTGCGCCAGCGCCAGGGTCAGCAAGAACAGCCCGGCCAGTTGCGTGGTGAAGGCCTTGGTGCTGGCCACGCCAATCTCCACCCCGGCGCGGGTGATGTAGGCCAGCGCGCATTCGCGCACCATGGCGCTGGTGGCCACGTTGCAGATGGTGAGCGTGTGGGCATGGCCCAGACTTTGCGCATGGCGCAGCGCGGCCAGCGTGTCTGCCGTTTCGCCCGACTGGCTGATGGTGACGATGAGCTGGCGCGGATTGGGCACCGACTCGCGGTAGCGGTATTCGCTGGCCACCTCGACCTGGGTGGGGATTTTGGCGACGGATTCCAGCCAGTATTTGGCCGTGCAGCCGCTGTAGTAACTGGTGCCGCAGGCCAGGATGAGCACTGAATCGATCTGCTCAAACACCTGCGCGGCGCCATCGCCAAACAGCGCGGGCACGATGCCTTGCACGCCTTCGAGCGTGTCGGCAATGGCGCGTGGCTGCTCAAAAATCTCTTTTTGCATGTAGTGCCGGTACGGCCCCAGCTCGGCAGCGCCGCTGTGCGCCTGCACGGTGCGCACCGGGCGCTGCACGGCGTCCAGCGGCTGACCATCGGCGCCCACCAGTGCGTAGCGGCCCAGCTGCAAATCCACCACATCACCCTCTTGCAGATAGACGATCTGGTCGGTCACACCGGCCAGGGCCATGGCGTCGCTGGCCAGAAAGTGCTCTGCGCCGCCCTGGCCCACGCCCAGAATCAGCGGCGATCCCGCGCGCGCGCCGACCACGCGGTGCGGCTCGTTCTGGTGCATGACGGCAATGGCAAAGGCGCCGTGCAGTTGCGCCACCGCCGCCTGCACCGCCTGGAACAAGTCGCCTGCATAGAGGCTATCGACCAGGTGGGCGATGACCTCGGTATCGGTCTGGCTGGCAAACCCATAGCCCTGGGCTTGCAGCGCGGTGCGCAGGGCCTCGTAGTTTTCGATGATGCCGTTGTGTACCAAGGCCACGCGGCCCGGTGCGGTGCCCCCGGCACTGGCTTGGGCACCAGGGCCATGGCTGAAATGCGGATGGGCATTGCACTCCAGCGGGGCGCCGTGCGTGGCCCAGCGGGTGTGGGCGATGCCGGTGGCGCCCACAATGGGCACGGCCTGCACCTGCTCCAGCAGCTCGGCCACGCGCGCCGTGCTGCGCGCGCGCTGCAAGCCGCCGCCAGCGCCCAGGCTGGCGCCATGCACGGCCACGCCGCACGAGTCGTAGCCCCGGTATTCGAGCCGTTGCAGCCCCTGGACAAGAATGGGAACGATGTTGCGCGATGACACTGCGCCGACGATGCCGCACATAAGAAAAGCCTAGTGTGAAAGAAGGCGCCATCGTAGGCCCGGCCAGCCCTGAAAACCACAGCGCGCAGGCACCCGGCCACAGAAACCGGTGCGCCGCACCGCTATATCACCAGCCAAATTGGCCGCTAGCGCTGATGGAGCGTGCGCTAGCAGCTATTAAATCAATAGCAATGAACCTGGGCCACCATGCCACCAACGATGGCACCCACGCAGCCAGGCTATTGCCCGCATGCCGCTGCCCACACCTGGCGCCAGGGCCGTGGCGGAATACGGCAGCGGATGGCGGCGCCGATCAGAACACCTTGTCAAAAATGAAGCGATCACCCGCCGGGTACTGCTTGGCGCAGTTGACGCCGACTTCCTGCCCCAGTGGCGTGCTGGTGGCCGACTGGACAGTGACCAAGGCCGTGGTGGTGGTAAAGGCAATTTGCGCATTGACCTTGCAGTGGTTCAAAAGCAGCTCACCAGAAACATTGGCCACATTACCCGACAGCGAGCCCTGGAGAAGATTCCAGGTATTGAGCTGCCGTGGCCGCAGTCCATTGAACAGCGCCACCGGCACTCCATTCAACAAATCAATGTTGTAAAGCGTGCCAATAAATACATTGCCGTTGGTATGTACCGACAGGTAGGAACCGACTTCGTCCCGCTCCTGGAAAACACCATCATAAGGACTGGCAGCAAAAGCCACACCGCACGCCGAAAGCAAAGCCGAAACGATAATTTTTTTCACGATATACCCTCAAAGGTTTTTGAAATCAACCAACTCAAATTCAAATTGCATGTACCACTTGATAAAACCCCACCCGGTATTGGCAATGGCTTCATCCAAAGGGCCTGGGCATTTTACGGGGCTAAACGCTCCAATGCCTCGCGCACAGCGTCCAATTGCTCGGGCGTGGCCGACTGTGTGGAGGGCGTCTGTGCCTCGCGCTGCAACTGCTGCGCCTTGAGCTGGTCTTTGGATTCTGGCGCGCTGGCAGCAGCGGCGCTGGGGATGCCCAGGCCCGCTGTACTGCGGGCGACCACGTTGCCGACCACACTGCCATCGGGGTGCAGCACCAGACCTGTGCCGCAGTCGTAATCGGACACCGACGGCGGGCAGTATTCAAACCTGCCAGCAAGGGCCCCCGACGCGCTGACGTTGAACAAAAAGCTGTCGCGGGCGCCCCTGGGCTCTTTGATGGAGCACACAAACTCATAACCCGCCTGGTTAATCACCGCACAGGAGACTTCCTTGTTTTTGCCATCTACCGTTGCCGTCAACTCGTTGTTGAACTGGTTGTAGTTGGCCGACGAGAAAGAAAACGACTCGCTGTAAATGCTGCCCGAATAATCAAAGTGGTAACTGATTGCCACCCGGCCATACAGTTTGGTCAAACCCGTAGGCACCGGGACAGGCGGATTGGGGTTGGTGTTGATATTGGTGACCACAAAACTCTGCTTGGACTCGCTCCAGCTCAGGGTGGCCGTGGCGCCAGGGCTGGGAAAATCCACCACATCCACGGTTCTGGATTTGTTGGTCAGGAACGCCGTGCCACCCGACTGCGTGGTTTTAAAATTCGATTCGCCAAACAAAGCGCCGTTGGCATAGATTTTCAGGTTGTGCGCGCCCCGGCTCAGGTTATTGAAGTTAATCAGCAATGCAAACCCGGTATTGCTCTTGCCGCAAATGCTGGCAGTATCCATCCGCTCGCTGCCCACGTAGGCAAATCCGATCGATTTCCCATCGACGATGGCCTCGACCCGGGTGGCAGAGCAGTGCCAGCCTGAAATAATCCCAATTCCTGAATCGGTGGCATTATTGGCCGGATTTTCCAGCGCCCCTTGGGCGCAGGCCAGAGCGGGGAGCCAAAGCGCCGCAGCGCCGATTATTTTTTCAAGCTTCGCCATGGAATCATCCTTATCAAAACAGAAATTATTGACTAGGGCGTGTCATCAATCAATTCCGATTGGTGTGACGGAGTTGCTACCGCTCAGGCCAACCACACCATGGATGCCACCAGATGGATGGCCCCCAGGAAGTTGCGAGCGGTTTTGTCGTAGCGCGTAGCAATGGCCCGGTACTGCTTCAAGCGTGCGAAGAAGTTCTCGATCAGATGCCGAGCCTTGTAGAGGTCGCGGTCATATTCGCGCGGCTGTTTGTTCGTTACCCGGGAAGGAATGACCACTGCTTTGCCATTGTCCAGGAGCGGCTCGATCAGCCGGGCCTGGGCATCGTAGGCCTTGTCGGCAATAACAGTCTGCGCGGGTGTGTCCTTGAGCAGGACATCGGC
>NZ_SLXH01000026.1 GCF_004341365.1 Simplicispira metamorpha
TGGCTGCTTTGGCACTGGGGGCAGATCAGACTCATCTGTTGAACCTCGCACAAATGCGGAAAGATTGCATAAAAATACCTTTTTCGCAATCCCCATGCGTGTGGCAGTGCTGGTGTTCACGGGCTGTGTGCTGACCTATGCCATTACCATGCAGGGCACGTCGATTTATGAAATGGTGTCGGGCGCCTACCAGGTGCCGCTGGTGGGGGCCTTTGTGCCGCTGGTGTTCGGTTTGTACTGGAGCCGCGCTACCACCCAGGGCGCCTTGCTGGCCGTGGCGTTGGGGCTGGGCACCTGGTTGTTGTTTTTGAGCAGCCCGGCGTTGTCGGCGGCGTTTCCGCAGCAACTGGCCGGGTTGCTGGCCGCCTTGGTGGGGATGCTGGCTGGCTCGCTGGTGCCGCAGTTTGTGCCCGACCACAAGGGCCATGTCCACCATTACGAGGGCAGCGTGGCGGCATAAGGGAAAACACTGGCACCTATAATCGAAAGCTTTGCACTTTCACTCCAGGCCCCAAAAATATGCCTATTTACGCCTACAAATGCGGCTCCTGCGGCCATGCCAAGGATGTGCTGCAAAAAATGTCCGATGCCCCCCTGACCCAGTGCCCCGCCTGCGGTGCAGAAGCCTTCACCAAGCAGGTGACGGCTGCGGGTTTTCAGCTCAAGGGATCGGGTTGGTACGTCACGGATTTCCGGGGTGGCAGCAGCACCAGCGCAGCCCCCGCTACCAGCGACAAAGCCAGCGCCCCCACCACCGAGGCGGCGCCTGCGGCGGCCAGTGCCAGCAGTCCCGCCACAGATGCTCCTAAAACAGTAGCTGCTAGCGCAGCGCCAGCAAGCGCTAGCGCCAGTTCTGCTGTTAACTCCTGAGTTGTTGATGTCTGCCTTGCGCAAATGGCTGTTCACCGGGCTGCTGGTGATCGTTCCCGGAGCGATTACGGTCTCGGTGTTGCACTGGATCGTGGGTTTGCTCGACCAGACCCTGCTCATCCTGCCCGCAGCCTGGCACCCCGACAAACTGCTGGGTTTTCACATTCCCGGCTTTGGTGTGGTGCTCACCCTGCTGATCCTGCTGGCGGTGGGGGCCACGGCCAGCAACTTTGCCGGTCGCAAGCTGGTGCAGTGGGGCGACGCGCTGGTCAGCCGCATCCCGGTGGTGCGCTCCATTTACTCCAGCGTCAAGCAAGTCTCTGACACCCTGTTTTCTGAAAGCGGCAACGCCTTTCGCACCGCGGTGCTGGTGCAGTGGCCGCGCGAAGGCGTCTGGACGGTGGCTTTCGTCACTGGCGCGCCCAGCGGCGAGGTGGCTGCCTACCTGCGCGACGAGTTCGTCAGCGTGTACGTGCCCACCACGCCCAACCCCACCGGGGGTTATTTCGTGATGGTGCGCAAAAGCGATTGCGTCGAGCTTGAAATGAGCGTTGATGCCGCCTTGCGCTACATCGTTTCCATGGGCGTTGTGGCGCCCGCCGACCCCCTTCTCTCGACCCCCAAGTCAACCCCTTAACGCGCCCCTGACGGCGCCGGAAGTTCTGCCATGGCCATGCGTTCCCACTATTGCGGTCTTGTGACCGAAGCCCTGTTGGGCCAAACCGTCACCCTGGCGGGTTGGGTCAACCGCCGCCGCGACCACGGCGGTGTCATCTTTATCGACCTGCGCGACCGCGAAGGCTACGTGCAGGTGGTCTGCGACCCCGACCGCGCCGACATGTTCAAGACCGCCGAAGGCGTGCGCAATGAGTTCTGCGTGCAGGTCAAGGGCCTGGTGCGCGCGCGCCCCGAGGGCACGGCCAACGACGGCCTCAAGAGCGGCAAGATCGAGGTGCTGTGCCATGAGCTGAACGTGCTCAACCCCTCGGTCACGCCCCCGTTCCAGATCGACGAAGAAAACCTCTCCGAGACGACGCGCCTCACCCACCGCGTGCTCGACCTGCGCCGTCCGTACATGCAGAACAACCTGATGCTGCGCTACAAGGTGTCGATGGAAGTGCGCAAGTTCCTCGATGCCAACGGCTTCATCGACATCGAAACGCCCATGCTCACCAAGAGCACGCCCGAAGGCGCGCGCGACTACCTGGTGCCCAGCCGCGTACACGATGGCCACTTTTTTGCGCTGCCCCAGTCGCCCCAGCTGTTCAAGCAGCTGTTGATGGTGGCCGGTTTTGACCGCTACTACCAGATCACCAAGTGCTTCCGCGACGAAGACCTGCGCGCTGACCGCCAGCCCGAGTTCACGCAGATCGATATCGAAACCTCGTTCATGGAAGAGCAGGACATCCGCGACATGTTCCAGGGCATGATTAAGACGGTGTTCCAGAACACGCTGGGCGTGGACTTGGGCGAGTTCCCGGTCATGACCTACCAGGATGCGGCCTACCGCTTTGGCTCCGACAAGCCCGATCTGCGCGTCAAGCTCGAATTCACCGAACTGACCGACGTGATGAAGGACGTGGACTTCAAGGTGTTCTCGGGCGCCGCCAACATGAAGAATGGCCGTGTGGTGGCCCTGCGCGTGCCCGGCGGCGCGCGCGAAGCTGGCGGCCTGTCGCGCGGTGAAATCGACGGCTACACCGAATTCGTCAAGATTTACGGTGCCAAGGGATTGGCCTACATCAAGGTCAACGAACTGGCCAAGGGCCGCGACGGCCTGCAATCGCCCATCGTCAAGAACATCCACGACGCAGCCATTGCTGAAATCCTCCAGCGCACTGGCGCGCAAGATGGCGACCTGTTGTTCTTCGGTGCGGACAAGGAAAAGGTGGTCAATGATGCCATCGGCGCGCTGCGCATCAAGATCGGTCACAGCGAGTTCGGCAAGAAAAACGGCCTGTTTGAAGACCGCTGGGCACCGCTGTGGGTGGTGGACTTCCCCATGTTCGAGCACGACGAAGAAAACGACCGCTGGGTGGCCGTGCACCACCCCTTCACCGCGCCCAAGGACGGCCACGAAGACTACATGGTCACGGCCCCCGAAAAGTGCATCTCCAAGGGCTATGACATGGTTCTGAACGGCTGGGAGATGGGTGGCGGCTCGGTGCGTATCCACCGCGCTGATGTGCAGCAAAAAGTGTTCGATGCCCTCAAGATCACGCCCGAAGAGGCACAGCAGAAGTTCGGCTTCTTGCTCGATGCGCTGCAATACGGCGCGCCCCCGCACGGTGGTCTGGCCTTTGGCCTGGACCGCATCGTCACGCTGATGACGGGCGCCGAGTCCATCCGCGACGTGATCGCCTTCCCCAAGACCCAGCGCGCCCAGTGCCTGCTGACGCAAGCGCCGTCGCCTGTCGATGAGAAGCAACTGCGCGAGCTGCACATCCGCCTGCGCAATGTGGACGCCGTGAAGGCGGGCTGATCGCTGCAGGCCTTCGGGCAGAATCAGAGGCGCCTTCGGGCGCCTTTTTTCATTCCAAAATGGATAGCCATGGCCATACCTGATTACGAAACGTTGATGCATCCGTTGCTATCAAGGCTTGCCGATGAGCAGATACGTGTTGTGAAGGATGTCGTGGCGCAATTGGCCGACGAATTCAGGTTGACGTTGGAAGAAAGAGCGCAATTGCTGCCGAGTGGCGGAACTCTCACGTTTGCCTCTCGGGTTGGGTGGGCAAAGACGTACCTCAAGAAGGCTGGCTTGGTGCAGCAACCAAAGCGTGGACTGGTTCAAATCACCGATCAAGGAAAAGCTGCGCTTGCGCAGCAGCCGGTGCGAATTGATGTTGGCTTTCTTGAGCAGTTTTCATCATTTCTTGACTTCAGAAATTCGTCACGGGAAAAGCCGATTTCTACCCGCTTAAACGATGTGTTGCCTTTGCCCAGTGACTTGACTCCGGATGAGGTGATAGAGGCTGCGTACCAGCGATCCATATCTGCACTTGCTGATGAAGTCCTGGAGCGCGTCAAGGCTTGCTCGCCCATTTACTTTGAGCGTTTGGTGGTGCAGCTGCTCATCCAAATGGGTTACGGCGGCAGCCGCGAAGAAGCAGGCAAAGCCGTGGGCCGCAGCGGTGACGGCGGCATTGATGGCGTCATCAACGAAGACCGTCTGGGGCTCGATGCCATCTACCTACAGGCCAAGCGCTGGAGTAACGTCGTCGGGCGGCCCGATATTCAGCAGTTTGTCGGCGCACTCGCAGGCCAGCGCGCGACCAAGGGAGTGTTCATATCCACCTCGCGTTTTACGCAGGAAGCCAAGGACTATGCAGCCAACAGCCAATACAAGGTGGTGCTGATCGACGGCGAGCGGCTGGCTGAGCTCATGATCGAGCACGACTTGGGCGTGTCGGTGGCGGCCACCTACCAGCTCAAGCGAATCGACTCCGATTTTTTCAACGAAGAGTAGGGCGCCATGGCCGTTGAACTGGTCGGGACGGCGCCACTGCCTTTCAAAATTCCCCAGTCGGTGCTGGTAGTGATCCACACGCCGACGCTGGACGTATTGCTGATCCGCCGCGCCATCGATGCGCCCGATGGCCAGGCTTTCTGGCAATCGGTCACGGGCAGCAAAGACAGTCCACAAGAAGACTGGCGTGACACGGCGGTGCGTGAGGTATGGGAAGAAACTGGCATCTGCGCCCATGCCTCCGGCTGCACACTGCGCGACTGGGGCCTGGAGAACGTGTACGACATCTACCCGCAGTGGCTGCACCGCTATGCGCCCGGCGTGCGGCGCAACACCGAGCATTTGTTCAGCCTGCAAGTGCCTGTAGTTCAGCCCGTGGTGCTCAGCCCGCGTGAGCACACCGCATGGGCCTGGTGGCCTTGGCGCGAGGCGGCAGACCGCTGTTTCTCGCCCTCCAACGCTGAGGCCATTTTGTTGCTGCCACAATTTGCCTCGCCATGAGCCCATCCCCTACCGCCCCCGACATCCTGCGCATTGCCACCTACAACATTCACAAGGGCGTGCAGGGCATAGGCCCGGCCCGGCGCCTGGAGATCCACAACCTGGGTCATGCGGTCGAGCAGCTCGATGCCGACATCGTTTGCTTGCAGGAAGTGCGCAAGCTGCACCGGCGTGAGGCGCAGTATTTTGAGCGCTGGCCTGATGTGCCGCAGGCCGAGTTTCTGGCGCCCGAGGGCTACGAGGCGGTGTACCGCACCAACGCCTTCACGCGGCACGGCGAGCATGGCAATGCGCTGTTGTCGCGCTGGCCGGTGGTGGGGCACCAGCACGAAGATATTTCTGACCACCGCTTTGAGCAGCGCGGGCTGTTGCACGTAGAGGTGGACATTGCCGGGCGCTGTGTGCATGTGATCGTGGTGCATCTGGGGCTGATTCCGGGCAGCCGGGTGCGCCAGGTGGCGCGCTTGCAGCAGTTCATTGAGCGCGAGGTGCCCACAGGCGCGCCTGTGGTGGTGGCGGGTGATTTCAACGACTGGGGTGCGCAAATCACGCGCATGCTGTGGGGCTTTGGCCTGTACGAGTTTGATGCGCCGCGTGCCTTTACCTTTCCCGCCCGGCTGCCGCTGGTGCAGCTCGACCATGTGTACGTGCGCGGGCTCGAACCCATCGGGCTGCAGGTGCCGCGCGGGCGCATCTGGTGGCGCATGTCGGACCACCTGCCGCTGATTGCCGAGTTTCGGGTCTAGTGCGCGCCATGAAGCGCCGCCTGGAGCTGGCCGATGGCCAGCATGTTCAACTGCTGCAAGGTGCGCTGGAACTGTTTCCGGCGCTGATCCAGGCCATGGATGCGGCGCGCGCCGACATCCAGCTGGAAACCTACATTTTTGACTTCACTGGTGCCGGTGCCAGCGTGGCCGAGGCGCTGGAGCGAGCGGCCCGGCGCGGTGTGCGCGCCCGTCTGGTGGTCGATGGCGTGGGCACCGGGCGGTTGCCGTCGGTGTGGCACCAGCGCTTTCAGGCCGCGGGTGTGCAGTGCCAGGTGTATTCGCCGCTGGGGCCGCTGGGGCTGCTGATGCCCGAGCGCTGGCGCCGGTTGCACCGCAAGCTGTGCGCGGTGGATGGGCGCGTGCTGTTTTGTGGCGGCATCAACGTGCTGGACGATTTTTACGATCCCAACTACGGCACCCTGGACGCGCCGCGCTTTGATTTTGCCGTGCAGGCCACCGGCGACCTGGCCGTGCAGGCCAGCGACACCATGGAGACTTTGTGGCAGCGCATGCAGGCGGTGCGTGATGTGCGCCACCACCACCTGCCCGACGCTGTGCGGGCCTTGCGCGCAGCGCGGGCTGCGCAGGCGGCCGGGCACACTGCCCAGCCCTTGCCCGAACCCGGCCAGCGCCTGCGTGCTGCGCTCTTGCTGCGCGACAACGTGCGTAACCGGGCCCGCATCGAAAAAGCCTACCTGCGTGCCATTGGCTTTGCACGCAAGGAAATCATCATCGCCAACGCCTACTTTCTGCCCGGGCGCAAGCTGCGCCGGGCGCTGGTTCATGCGGCCCGGCGCGGCGTGCGTGTGCAGTTGCTGCTGCAAGGGCGCTACGAGTATTTTTTGCAATACCATGCCGCGCGGCCTGTGTATGGCACGCTGCTGGCCGCTGGCGTCGAAATCCACGAATACGCGCCCAGCTTTTTGCACGCCAAGGTGGCTGTGATTGACGCGCTGGACGCGCGCCCGTGGGCCACGGTGGGATCGTCCAACCTCGATCCTTTGAGCCTGCTGCTGGCGCGCGAGGCCAACGTGGTGATCGAAGACGCCGCCTTTGCCCGGCAACTGCGCCGGCGCCTGGTGCATGCCATGGAGCACGCGGGCCAGCGGCTGGACCCGCAGCGCTACGCCCAGCGCCCCTGGCGTGCCCGTGTGCTCGACCGCATTGCCTTCGGTATGGTGCGCGCAGCTTTGTGGCTGACAGGAAAAAACTACTGACGGCAGCCTGTTTGCTATTAAATATGTAGCGTATAGCGCACGCTGGATAAGGCTTGGAGGCCAAAAACCCTTGTAATCTGTAGTGGCACGTTCGCTGGTAGGATGGCAGCATGTTCAGACCACTTGCAGCCGACATGACACCAGCCAACCCGGATGAAGGAACGCCCGTTTCCATCAAGATACGTGAGCGGCTCGTCGCGGCGCGCAAGCGCTTCAATGCCAACGACAACATTGCCGACTTTATCGAGCCCGGCGAGCTGGAGTTGCTGCTCGATGAGGTCGAGTCCAAGATGCAGGGCGTGCTCGACAGCCTGGTCATCCATACCGATGGTGACCACAACACCAAAAACACCGCGCGCCGCGTGGCCAAGATGTACCTCAATGAGGTGTTCAAGGGCCGCTACGTCGAGGCGCCTGCCATCACCGAATTTCCCAACGCCGAGCACCTCAACGAGCTGATGATCGTCGGCCCGCTCACGGTGCGCAGCGCTTGCAGCCACCACTTTTGCCCGGTGATCGGCAAAATCTGGATTGGCATCATGCCCAACGAGCACACCAACGTCATCGGCCTGTCCAAGTACGCGCGCCTGGTGGACTGGATCATGGGCCGCCCGCAAATCCAGGAAGAAGCCGTGGTGCAGCTGGCCGACCTGATCATGGAAAAAACCCAGCCCGACGGCCTGGCCATCGTCATGGAGGCCAGCCACTTTTGCATGTCCTGGCGCGGCGTGCGCGAGATGGACAGCAAGATGATCAACTCCGTGATGCGCGGCGTTTTCCTCAAAGACAGCGCGCTGCGCCGCGAATTTTTGTCACTCATCCCCGGGAGAAACTGATCTATGTTGGTACGCCTGCTTTACGCCAGCCGCGTGGTCGATACCTCGCCCGAGGCCATTGAATCCATCCTGGCCCAGTCGCGCCAGCACAACCCGGGCAGCGGCATCACCGGGGTGCTGTGCTATGGCGGCGGGGTTTTTCTGCAAGCCATCGAGGGTGGCCGCTCGGCGGTGAACGCGCTGTACGGCCATATCCAGCGCGACCCACGCCACCAGCAGGTGGAGCTGCTGCACTACGAAGAGATTGACGAGCGCTGCTTTGGCGGCTGGACCATGGGCCAGGTCAACCTCAGCAAGGTCAACCATTCCATCTTGCTCAAATACTCGGAAAAGCCTGAACTCGACCCTTATGCGGTGTCGGGCAAGGTGTCGTTTGCACTGCTGCAAGAGCTGATGGCCACCGCTGCCATCATGGGCCGCGCCTGACCACATCCCCCAGCCCCGCCTTGTTGGGCGTTGATTTTTCCAGCAGCCCCAGTGCGCGCAAACCCATCGTGCTGGCGCTGGGCCAGCGCACGGGCACGCAGGTGCAGCTGGCGCAGTTGCATCGCTTCCACACCTTGGCAGATTTCACGGCGTGGCTGGCCGAGCCGCGTTGCTGGGTGGGCGGTTTTGATTTTCCATTTGGGTTGCCGCGCGCGCTGGTGCAGCAGCTGGGCTGGCCGTTGCAGTGGTCGGCCTGCATGGCGCATTACCAGAGCCTGACGCGCGCACAAATCCGCGACACCTTTGCCGCCTTTTGCGCCGCCCGCCCTGTGGGGGCCAAGTTTGCCCACCGTGCCACCGATGGCCCGGCGGGCTCCAGCCCCAGCATGAAATGGGTCAATCCGCCGGTGGCGTACATGCTGCACGCGGGCGTTCCGTGCCTGTTGCAAGCGGGCGTGTGCCTGCCCGGCCTGCACCCCGGCGATAGCGCGCGCGTGGCCCTCGAAGCCTATCCCGGCCTGCTGGCGCGGCAGATTTTGGGTCGGCGCAGCTACAAAAGCGATGACCGCGCCCGGCAAACCCCCGAGCGCTTGGTGGCCCGCCAAGACCTGCTCCACGCGCTGGAGACCGGCCAGAACCGCCTGGGCCTGCAGCTGCAGTTGGGCCACGCCCAGCGCGATGCCGTGCTGAACGACCCCCGTGGCGATGTGCTGGACGCCGTGCTGTGCCTGTTGCAGGCCGCCTGGGGCGAATCGCGCCGCGCCCACGGGGATGCAGGGTACGGCCTGCCGCCCGGGTTCGATGCGCTGGAGGGTTGGATCGTCACGGCCCAGCCTGCCACTGCGTCCGCCACCACCACCACCGGGGATACGCCATGACCGCGCCCCTGCGCAGTGCCCGCGCTGCCCTGGCCGCTGCACTGCTGCTGTGCGGCGCCGCGCTGGCCGCACCGGCGCCCTGGTACTACTGGCGCAGCAAAATCGACGGCACCCGCATTTGTGCGCAAACCTCGCCCGGCCCGGGTTGGGAGCAAGACAGCGCCCCGTTTGAAGGCCCCGGCTGCCAGACGCGCCCGCGCCCGCCCACCCGGCGCTGATGGCCCGGCATGCCCGTGCTGGTTTCCCGGCACCAGGTGGGCGGGGCGGCACAATCGGCGTTTTTTGGGCGCTTCGCTGCCACCACCGATTGCCATGCCTTCTCTGGAAACCCTGATCGCCTTTTTTGGCGTCTCGCTGCTGCTGGGGCTGACGCCCGGGCCGGACAACCTTTTTGTGCTGGTGCAGTCCGCCCAGCGTGGCTGGCGTGCGGGCATGGCGGTGGTGCTGGGCTTGTGCGTGGGGCTGGTAGTCCACACGGCGGCGGTGGCGCTGGGGCTGGCTGCGGTGTTTGCCGCCTCGGCCATGGCGTTTACGGCGCTGAAGTGGTGTGGCGCCGCCTATCTGGCTTATCTGGCCTGGCAGGCTTTGCGGGCGCCAGCGGCGCTGGCCTGCGAAGCGGCGCCCACCGCCGCTGCGGCCAGTGGGCCCAGCGGGCGGCGCATGGTGGCACGCGGTGCGGTGATGAGCCTGACCAACCCCAAGGTGCTGGTGTTTTTCCTGGCCTTTTTGCCGCAGTTTGCCGATCCCGCGCGCGGCCCGGTGGCGTTGCAGCTGATGGTGCTGGGCGCCGTGTTCATCCTGGCTACGTTGCTAGTGTTTGGCGCCATCGCCTGCTTTACCGGGGCGTTTGGCGCGCTGTTGCAGCGCTCGGCACGGGCGCAAACGGTGCTCAACCGGGTAGCGGGTCTGGTGTTTCTGGGATTGGCCGTGCGCCTGGCCACCGCAGAGCGGTAAATCCGGCTTGTTCGTGGCGCATGCCAACGCTATGGTGGGGGTGTTCGCAACGTATTTGCGGACGTTTTTTCCACCAAGAAAGGTGTTTCATGCAGAGCAAGAGTTCCCCATCCATCCCTGATTTCAGCATTCAGGGCAGCCTCGGTCGCCGGGGTTTTCTGCGCTACAGCCTGGGCTCTTTTGCCATGGTGTCCACGGGGTCGATATTGGGAGGGTGCGGTGGCAGTGACCCGCTTCAGTCCTATCGGATCGACACCACCGTGGTGCCCACCACCGAACGCATGGTCTCGTTTCCCTATAACCTGCAAGGCCTGGCGGCCAACGAGATCGACAAAGTGGCCAAGTACGACGACTTTGGCTATGGCGCCTGGACTTTTGCGGCAGGCTTGCCCATCGTGCCCCGGTTGGACTTGATGCCGGGCGGCTACAGCAACCCCACGCCCACGCGGCGCCAGAAACTGGCCCGTTTCTTCACCTTCTCGGACATCCACATCACCGACAAGGAGGCGCCCAACCAGCTCCTGCTGTTGCAGGAGTTTGAGCGCTACGCCGTCAACAACACCTCGATTTACTCGCCGGTGATGATGTACACCACCCAGGTGCTGGATGCGGCCATGCAGACCATGAACGCACTGCACCGGAAAAACCCGTTTGATTTCGCCCTCTCGCTGGGCGATACCTGCAACAGCACGTCGTACAACGAACTGCGCTGGTACATCGACGTGATCGACGGCAAGGTCATCCGGCCCAGCTCGGGCGCGCACCTGGGCGCTGACAGCATCGATTACCAAAAGCCCTACCAGGCGGTGGGCCTGGACAAATCCATTCCCTGGTACCAGACCATGGGCAACCATGACCACTTCATGATCGGCTCGTTTCCGGTGGATGCCGATCCCAGCCTGGGGTTTCGGGAGTCCTATGTGGCCGACACCGTCTGGGCGGTGGCCGACATGCTCAAACCCAATGCGGGCACCTTTCCTGTGTTGTTCAATATGCAGGACTTCAAGGCCGTACCCCGCTACCACATGGGCGTGATGGATGGCAGCAGCCCGTGGGGCAGCGTCATCCACACCGGCCTGAGTACCAGCCCCAAGTTTGCCGGTGGTGCGCCCAAGGTGGCCGCAGACCCCGACCGGCGATCCCTGCTGCGCACCGAGTGGATACAGGAATTTTTCAAGACCAGCACCGGCCCGGTTGGGCACGGGTTTCATCTGGTGGACAAATCCGCCCCGACGGGCTTTGCCTGCTACAGCTTCATGCCCAAGGCCGATGTGCCACTCAAGGTCATTGTGCTGGACGATACGCAGAGTGAAAACGACGGCTCCAAGGACATCCACGGCCACGGCTACCTGGACGCGGTGCGCTGGGCCTGGCTGAAGGCCGAGCTGGCCGCCGGGCAGGCGGCCAACCAGCTTATGGTGATTGCCGCCCATATCCCGATTGGTGTGGCTGCCGTCGGCACCGAGATGGAGTGGTGGCTGAACGACGTGCACATGGCCTCGGCGACGGCGGCGCAACCGCAGTGGTGGCAAAGTGAGCCCCCCGTGGCCCCCGAGCACCGCAACGCCACCACCTTGACCGAGCTGGTCGAGACGCTGCAAAACACCCCCAACCTGATTGCGTGGCTGGCCGGACACCGCCACTTCAATACCGTCAAGGCCTTTCCATCGCCCGATGCGGCGCAGCCAGAGAAAGGGTTCTGGCAGGTCGAAACCTCGTCGCTGCGGGACTTTCCGCAGCAACTGCGCACGTTTGAGATCTACCTCAACAGCGACTATTCGATCTCGGTCGTTACCGTCAACGTCGATACCGCCGTGGCGCCCGGCACACCGGCTGCCACCTCGCGCAAATACGCCGTGGCGGTGCAGCAGATCGTGCAAAACGACCTGCGGGTCAATGCGCCCAATGCGGCCACCATGACCAACAGCGGCGTCACGTTGCCGCTGCCCACCATCGATCCCACGCGGCCCCAGGCCGGCGATGCGGGCACCCAGGCTGGGCTGGTGCCCGACCCCAGCATCCAGTTCACCGATCTGAAAAACCAGGGTGTGCCCTACAACGCGTCGTACAACGCCGAGCTGTTCAAACCGCTGAGCCCGGCCATGGTGGCCGCCCTGAAGGCCCGCTTTCCTGCCTGAGGCGGGGTGCCTGTCCCCCACCCGGCCTGCCGATTGCGCAGGCCCGGGGGATGTCTGTAATTTGCTATTAAAAAAATAGCTGCTTGCGCTTACTGCGTAAGGGCTGAACGCCAATTTGCTTGTGAATTTGGTGTCTGCCGCCCGATAATCAGGCCATGACCGACATCATCCTCATCCGCCACGGCGAGACCGACTGGAACCGCGAGCTGCGCTTTCAGGGACAGGTCGATGTGCCACTCAACGCCACCGGCCATGAGCAGGCGCGCCGCCTGGCCCAGCGCCTGGCGCAGGAGGCGGTGGTGGCCCACCATTTGGTCAGCAGCGATCTGGTGCGCACCCGCCAGACGGCGCAGCCCGTGCTGGGCGCGCTGTTGCCGCAACTGCACATCGACAACCTGACCGACCCCGACCTGCGCGAGCAAAACTTTGGCCTGGTCGATGGCATGCGTGTGCAGGACATCAAAGACCAGCACCCTGATGCCTGGGCGCGGTGGCTGTGCTTTGCGCCCGACAGCGGCATGCCCGGCGGTGAGACGACGCAACAGTTCCACGCCCGCGTTATTGGGGCTCTGCAACGCCTGGCGCAGCAGCACGCGGGCCAGACGCTGGTGGTGGTCACGCACGGCGGCGTGCTCGACATGGTCTGGCGCACCGCGCAGGGCCTGGGCTTGTCGGGGCCGCGCCAAAGCGATATTCCGAACGCTGCGCTGAACCGGGTGCGTCTGCGTCCCGGTGCCATCGATATCCTGCATTGGGCCGATACGCGCCATCTCCAGGGCCTGCCCGCGCAACCCGTGTACGACCAGACCCGGTTGCAAGGCGCGGGGGGCGCCCCGCCTGCTGACCGCTGACCGTGGTTGTCCCGTGCCATCGGGGCCGTGGCAGGGTGGCGTCAGGGCTGGGGCGATGTAGCCGGGCAACGGTGCGGCGGTGCTGCCAGGCGCCACCGCCCCCGGATGCCACTGGCTGCATGGGTGTGATCGTTCCGGCCAATCGGTTTGACCGCCTGTGCCATTGGCGGGCCCGGGGGTGGTGCCTAGACTGGCCCGTGCCATGTCCCAAAATCCTTCTTCCCTTTCTTCTTCTGCGCCTGCGGGCGCTCCGCTGCGCGGCGTGCGCGTGCTTGACCTGACACGGCTGCTGCCCGGCCCGGTGTGCGCGCTGCATTTGGCCGATCTGGGCGCTGAGGTCATCAAAATCGAAGACACCGGCGCGGGTGACTACGCCGCAGCGGCGCTGCGCACGCTGGTCAACCGCAACAAGCGCGGGCTGGCGCTGGACTTGAAGCAGCCCGGTGGCGTCGAGGCGCTGCTGCGCCTGTGCGAGAGCGCCGATGTGCTGGTGGAGGGCTTTCGCCCCGGCGTGATGGAGCGCCTGGGTGTGGGCTACGCCGCAGTGGCCGCGCGCAACCCGCGCATCGTTTATTGCAGCATCACCGGCTACGGCCAGACTGGCCCCTACCGCGATGCCCCTGGCCACGACATGAACTACAGCGGCTGGGCCGGTGTGGCCGACCAGATGGGCGTGCCCGGTCAGCCCCCGGCACTGTCGAATCTGCCGGTGGCCGACCTGCTTGGCGGCTCGATGACGGCAGCCATGGGCATTCTGGCTGCGCTGTTCGATGCCAGCCGCACCGGCACCGGACGCCATGTGGACATCGCTATTGCCGATGGCGTGCTGGCCCATGCCGTGCTGCCGCTGGCCGCCGTCAACACCCACGGCCAGGCCGATGCGGTAGGCCAGAGCAAGCTCACGGGCGCGCTGCCGTGCTACGCCATGTATGCCACCGCCGATGGCCGCTACCTGGCCGTGGCCGCGCTGGAGCGCAAGTTCTGGGATGCCTTTTGCGCGCGCATTGGCCGGGCGGATCTGCAAGCCTTGCACTACCCGCTGGCGCCCGCGCAGGCGCAGTGGGTGCGCGCCGAATTGCAGGCGCTGATAGGTGCGCACCCCCTGGCCTGGTGGACAGACAAACTGCGCGACGCTGACTGCTGCGTCACGCCCGTGCTGCGGCTGCAAGAAGCGTTGGACAACCCGCAGTTTGCTGCCCGCGCCATGGTGCTGCCGCTGGATGCGGGTGCCACCGCCAGCGCCGCCGCTACCAACCCCACCCCAGACCGGGCGCAGCGCCAGTTTGCCTGCCCCGTGAAGATGACCGGATTTGAGTTTTCCGTGCGCCAACCCGCGCCACGCCCCGGTGAACACACCGAGGACGTGCTGCGGGAGGCGGGTTACAGCGCAGCGGAGATACAGGCTTTGCGCAGCCGGGGTGCCGTGGGCTGAACCCCTTTTTCCGGGGGGGCAGGCCATGGCAACAAACCATCCAGAAAAACCAAGGAGACAAGCATGCCAAAACAACCAACCCAGGGCTGGACACGCCGACGGGCCACCGCATCGGCTTTGCTGGTGGCGGGCGCCGCGCTGCTGGGCACACCTGCTGCCTGGGCCGATAGCTACCCGTCCAAGCCTATCACGCTGATCTTGCCGTTTCCGGCCGGGGGCGCGACCGATGTGCAGATGCGTGTGCTGGCGCAGGCTGCGGCCAAAGAGCTGGGCCAGCCCATCATCATGTCCAACCGCCCGGGCGTGGGCGGCACGCTGGGGCCAGCGGCCATGGCCCAGTCATCGCCACCCGATGGCTACACCATTGCGTTGATTGCGGCCACGCTGTTTCGCCTGCCGCACCTGATGAAGGTCAGCTACGACCCGGTCAAGGATTTCACCTACCTCATCAACCTGACGGGCTATGCCAACGGTCTGGTGGTGCGCCAGGATGCGCCCTGGAAGAACGTGCAGGAACTGCTGGCCGACGCCAAGGCCCGCCCCGGCGCCATCAGCTACGGCGCTACCGGCAAGGGCAGCAGTGGCCACATTGCCATGGAGCGCCTGCTGCGCACGGCGGGCGTGCAGATGACCTTCATTCCCTACAAGGGCGGGGCCGAAACCACCACCGCGCTGCTGGGCGGCCACCTCAACGTGATCTCTGACCCGGGCTGGGGCCCCATCGTGGAGTCGGGCAAGGCCCGGGTGCTGGCCACGCTGGGCGAGGCGCGACTCAAGCGTTTTCCGCAGGTGCCCACGCTCAAGGAGCTGGGCTTTGACCTGGTGGTGAATTCGCCCATCGGCCTGGCTGGCCCCAAGGGCATGGAGCCTGCCGTGGTCAAGAGGCTGCACGATGCTTTCCGCAAGGCCATGAACGACCCCGGCTACCAGCAGGCGCTGGAGCTGAACGACCAGGTGCCCCTCTACATGGGCGCGGAGGAGTACGGCCGCTACGCCACCGAGCAGACCGCACGCGAGAAGGTCTTTGTGCAGGAGCTGGGCATTAAACTGGACTGATGTCCCCCGCCGTGACCAGCCACACCATCGCCATTCCCCAGGTGATACAGATCATCCAGGGGGTGCGCCAGCGCGGCATGGACGTGGACGCCATCTTGCAGCGCGCGGGCATTGCCCCGGCCCTGCTCGACTCGCCGCTGTCGCGCGTCACGCAGGCGCAGTACGCCGCACTCATGAAGGTGCTGCGCCGTGTATGCCGCGATGAGCTGTGGGGCCTGTGCAGCCGCCCGGTGAAGGTGGGCAGCTTTGCCCAGGTGTGCCAGGCGCTGGTGCATTGCCACACGCTGGGCGATGCGTTGCGCACCGCGTTCCGCTTCTACCACCTGATGCTGCAAGACTTTGTGCCGCGCCTGCAAGTGCGTGGCAACACAGCGCGGGTGGTCATGGTGACGCTGCGCGAGCGCGATCCGCTGCTGGCCTATGCCGAGCGCTCGTTCTGCTTTCTGGGCTACGGCGTGATGTCGTGGCTGGTGTCGCGCCGCATTCCGCTGTCGTGCGTGTTTTATCCCCCGGGGACGGACATGCCCTACGGAACGGAGGCCGAACGCCTGTTCCAGGCCCCCGTCAGCCACGCGCAGCCGCGCATGGGGTTTGAGTTTGATGCCAGCTGGCTCAGCCTGCCCATCGTGCAAAACCCCCAGAGCCTGCAAGAGTTCATGGCGCAAGTGCCCAAGGTGCTGGTGGTGAAGTACCGCCACCAGGCCAGCCTGAGTGAGCGCATCCGGCGCATGCTGCGCCGCTACCTGGCCAGCGAGATGCCTTCGCTGGAGCAGGTGAGCGAAACCCTGGCCATGACCCCGCAGACCCTGCGCCGGCGCCTGCGCGATGAGGGGCAGGGCTACCAGGCCATCAAGGACAACCTGCGCCGCGATGCGGCCATCGAGTACCTGAGCCAGCCCGAACTGACGCTGGCCGACATCGCCGGGCGATTGGGGTTTTCTGAAGCCAGCACCTTCCACCGTGCCTTCAAGGGCTGGACGGGGCTGTCACCCGGCGCCTACCGCCAGACCCAGCTCCACCCTTTGTGAGTGCTGCCCCCGCCCAGGTGCGGCGGGCGGGCGGTTGAGCGCGGGCATTCCCAGGCGCCGCGCACCCACTGTGCTGCGCCCACCCCAGCGGGCAACCCGTGCCCGAAAACCGTGGCCCTGGTGGCTGCCCTGCAACTGTCGGCGGCGGGCAAGGTGCTGAAGAGCCGTCTGCACACGCCAACAACGGAGATGGCAGCAGCTGTGCCTGCGTGATCTTTTTTGCCAATCATTTTGTGCTAAACGGCGATTGGCGCACCCCCTGCCGACTGCCACACTGCACCCATGTTCAGCCCCAGTGGCCGCCAGAGCCACACCGCTGCGCATCCGCATCCAACCCTATGAACCGCCGGAGACAAACCATGAAATTTTCCCGACGCAGCCCCCTGCGCATGGCCCTGGGTAGCGCCTTGGCCGTCCTGCTGGGCACTGCCGCCTTGCCCATGGCTGCCCAGACCGCAGACACCAGCGCCTACCCCTCCAAGCCTCTGAGAATGATCGTTCCGTACCCGGCAGGCGGCGGGGCCGACATCATTGGCCGGGCCATTGCGCAGCAGCTGGGCCAGGCCTGGAATGTGCCCGTCATCGTCGAGAACAAGCCCGGTGCCAGCGGCATCACCGGCAACGATCTGGTGGCCAAATCGGCCCCCGATGGCTACACCATGCTGATCGGCATCACCGCCATGATCCAGACTCCCGCGCTGTACGCCAAGCTGCCCTACGATGTGCTGAAAGACTTTGCGCCGGTGTCACAAATTGCCATGTCCTCCGACCTGTTCGTGGTGCCGCGCGATGTGCCCGCCAAGACGCTGCCAGAGTTCATCGCCCTGGCCAAGGCCCACCCGGGCAAGTACAGCTACGGCAATTACGGCAACGGCACCTCGTCGCACATGCACGGCGAGCTGCTCAAAATGAAGGCAGGCGTTGACCTGACGGCCATCCCCTACAAGGGCGCGGCACCGCTGGTCAACGATGTGCTGGGGGGGCAGTTGTCGTCGGCGTTTGTCGATGCGTCTTCGGCCAACGCGCATCTCAAGTCCGACAAGTTCCGCATCCTGGCCATCACGGGCATGCGCCGCCACCCGGCCTTGCCCGAAGTGCCCACTTTCACGGAGGCGGGCTACAGCGGCTTTGAAGCCAACGGCTGGTATGGCGCTTTTGTGGCCGCTGGCACGCCCAAGCCCATCGTGGACAAGCTCTCGGCCGAGGTGCGCAAGATCGTCGCCTCGCCCGAGCTCAGTGCCCGCCTGACTGCCATGGGTCTGCGCCCCGTGGGCAGCACGGCGCAAGAGCTGGCCGACGTCATGGCCCGCGACCTGCCCAAGTGGAGCCGCATCGTCAAGGACGCCAAGATCACGCTGGAGTAACGCGCCCCCTTGCCCCTGCACTGCGCCAGCCCCTTTTGCCCAACCCAAGGAAACCCCATGTCATCACACAAAAGAGCCGTACACGTCGTTGGCGTCGGCATGATCCCCTTCACCAAGCCCGGTGCCAGCGACCCGTACACGGTCATGGGCGCGCGCGCTGCCAAGCTGGCGCTGGAAGACGCTGGTGTCGATTACGCCCTGGTCGAGCAGGCCTATGTCGGCTATGTCTATGGCGACTCCACCGCCGGCCAGGCGGCCATTTACGGCGTGGGCCTGACGGGCATTCCAGTGTTCAACCTGAACAACAACTGCTCCACCGGTTCCAGCGCGCTGTTTCTGGCGCGCCAGGCCGTTGAGAGCGGCCAGGTGGAATGCGCCATTGCCCTGGGGTTTGAGCAAATGCAGCCCGGCGCGCTCAAGGGCGCCTGGGACGACCGCCCCTCGCCCATGGCCCGCTTTGCCGAGGTCATGACCGCGCACCAGGGCTATGACCCTGCCACGCCGCGCGCGGCGCAGTTCTTTGGCGGCGCAGGCCGCGACTACATGGCGCAGTACGGCATCCGCGCTGATACCTTTGGCCGCATCTCGGTCAAGGCGCGCCAGCATGCCGCGCGCAACCCGCTGGCCGTGTTCCGCCAGACGCTCACGCTGGACGAAGTGATGGCCGCGCCCATGGTGTTCGATCCGCTCACACGCTACCAGTGCTGCCCGCCCACCTGCGGCGCCGCTGCGGCCATCGTCTGCTCGGCAGAATTTGCGCAAAAGCACAACCTCGACCGCCGCGTGGTGATTGCCGCCCAGGCCATGACCACCGACACGCCCAGCACCTTCGAGAGCGGCGACATGCGCAAAGTGGTGGGCTACGACATGAGCGTGGCCGCTGCGCGCCAGGTCTATGAGGCCGCTGGCATTGGCCCCGAAGACCTGGACGTGGTGGAGCTGCACGACTGCTTTACCGCCAACGAGCTCATCACCTACGAAGCCCTGGGCCTGACCCCCGAGGGCACGGCAGAAAAGTTCATCCTTGATGGCGACAACACCTACGGTGGCCGCGTGGTGACCAACCCCTCGGGCGGCCTGCTGTCCAAGGGCCACCCGCTGGGCGCTACGGGCCTGGCGCAGTGCTACGAACTCACCCACCAGCTGCGCGGCACCGCCGAACAGCGCCAGGTGGAGGGTGCGCGCAACGCGCTGCAACACAACCTGGGGCTGGGCGGCGCCTGTGTGGTCACGCTCTACCAACGGGCCTGAGGAGCGGCGCACCATGATCGACAAGCGTTTCATCGGGCATGTGATGCCCACCTTCAGCGCCGTGGTGGAGGCAGGGCGGTTGCGCTTCTTCGCCAAGGCCGCGGGCCAGACCGACCCCCTCTACAGCGATGAGGCCGCCGCCCGTGCCGCAGGCCACCCCGGCCTGCCAGTGCCGCCCACCTTTTTGTTCTGCCTGGAGATGGAAAGCCCCGACCCGGCGGCCATCCGCAACCTGCTGGGCATGGACTACCGCAGCCTGCTGCACGGTGAACAAGGCTTTACCTACCACGCCATGGCCTACGCGGGCGACACCCTGACCTTCGAGCAGCGTATCGAAGACATCTACGACAAAAAGGGCGGCGCGCTGGAGTTTGTGGTGCGCACAACGCGCGTGACCAACCAGCACCAGCAGCTGGTGGCCGAGCTGCGCTGCGTCACTGTGATCCGCAACGCCACCGGGAGCTGACATGACCGCCACTGCCTTGAACTACGACACCATCGCCGTCGGTGACGCGCTGCCAGGTTTGGAGACACCGCCGATTTCGCGCCTGACGCTGGCGCTGTACTGCGGCGCCTCGGGCGACCACAACCCCATCCACGTCGATACCGACTTTGCCCGCGCCGCCGGTATGCCCGATGTGTTTGCCCACGGCATGCTCTCCATGGCCTGGCTGGGCCGTGTGCTCACCAACTGGGTGCCGCAGCAAGACCTGCTCGAATACAGCGTGCGCTTTGCCGCCATCACCCATGTGGGCGAGCGCATCACCTGCGCGGGCAAGGTGGTTGAAAAACTGGAGCGCGCGGGCCGCCGCTGCGTGCGCGTGGAGCTGTCCACCACCAACCAGGATGGCCTGCTCAAGCTCGCGGGCGAGGCCGTGCTGGCCATCGCCTGATCTTCTTTGTTCCTTCCTTCTTCAAGATTGCTTCTCACATGACTCGCAAACTCGACAACAAAGTGGCCCTGGTATCGGGCTCTGGCCGTGGCATTGGCCGTGAAATCGCCCTCAAGCTGGCCGCCGAGGGTGCGCGCGTGGTCATCAACGACCTCGATGCCACCCCCGCACAGCAGACCGTGGCCGACATCATCGCCGCCGGGGGGCAGGCCGTGGCCTGCGTGGGCAGCGTGACCGAAGCGGGCTTTGCCGAACGCTTTGTGGCCACCGCTATCGACACCTATGGCGGCCTGGACATCATCGTCAACAACGCCGGTTACACCTGGGACAACGTAGTGCAAAAGATGACCGACGAGCAGTGGGAAGCCATGCTGGCAGTCCACCTGACGGCACCGTTCCGCATCCTGCGCGCTGCGTCGGGCTTTATCCGCGACGCCGCCAAGCGCGAGGCCGAAGCAGGCAAGCCGGTACACCGCAAGGTGGTGAACATCTCGTCCACCTCGGGCGTGTACGGCAACGCGGGTCAGGCCAACTACGCGGCGGCCAAGGCCGGCATCAACGGCCTGACCAAAGCCATGGCCAAAGAGTGGGGCCGCTACAAGGTCAACGTCAACAGCGTGGCTTTCGGTTTGATCATGACGCGCCTGACCGAGGTGGATGCCAGCGCCGATGCCAAGATCGACATCGCGGGCCAGCAGATCAAGGTGGGCGTGCGCCCCGACATCCTGAAGAACGCCGAGGCCACGATCCCGCTGGGCCGGGGCGGCACGCCCGAAGAAGCGGCGGGCGCCGTGTACCTGTTCTGCATCCCTGAATCCGACTACGTCAGCGGCCAGGTGCTGGTCTGCGGCGGCGGCAAACCCTGAGGAGACACCATGGAAAGCGTTCTGACTTTTCCCCGCACGGTGTTCCGTGAAGACCATGAAATGCTGCGCCAGACGGTGCGCCGTTTTCTGGAACGCGAGTGCAAGCCGCGCCAGGCCCAATGGGACCAAGATGGCAAGGTAGACCGCGAAACCTGGCTCAAGGCCGGGCGCGAGGGTCTGCTGTGTACCGCCCTTGACCCCGAGTGGGGCGGCGCCGGTGGCGACTTTGGCCACTCTGCCGTCATCGTCGAAGAAATCGCCCGCGCTGGCATCAGCGGTCTGGGGTTCGGCCTGCACTCA
The DNA here is from genome assembly GCF_004341365.1 of Simplicispira metamorpha. Lineage (GTDB taxonomy): Bacteria > Pseudomonadota > Gammaproteobacteria > Burkholderiales > Burkholderiaceae_C > Simplicispira > Simplicispira metamorpha. Next base: position 21,098 of record NZ_SLXH01000026.1, read on the forward strand.
GACATCGTGGCGCCCTACATCGAGCGCCTGGGCACCGAAGCGCAAAAGCGCCAGTGGCTGCCCAAGGCCGCCAGCGGCGAGGTGATTCTGGCGATTGCCATGAGCGAGCCCGGCGCGGGCAGCGACCTGAAAGCCATCCGCACCACGGCCCGCCGCGAGGGCGACGAGTACGTCATCAATGGCGCCAAAACCTTCATCTCCAATGGCCTGAACTGCGACCTCATCGTGGTCGTGGCCAAGACCCAGCCCGAGCTGGGTGCCAAGGGCGTGTCGCTGATCCTGGTCGAGGCCGACCGGGCGGGCTTCAAAAAAGGCCGCAAGCTGGAAAAAATGGGCCAGGAAGCCGCCGACACCGCCGAGCTGTTCTTTGAGGACGTGCGTGTGCCCGTCAGCAACCTGCTGGGCGAAGAGAACAAGGGCTTTGCCTACCTGATGCAGGAGCTGGCGCAAGAGCGTTTCATCATCGCCGTGGGGGCTGCCACCAAGCTGGAGGTGATGCTGGACGAGACCATCCGCTACACCAAAGAGCGCAAGGTGTTCGGGCAAACCGTGTTCGACTTCCAGAACACCCGCTTCAAGCTGGCCGAGATCAAGGCCCGCACCACGGCCCTGCGCATGATGGTGGACCAGTACCTGGCCGAACACATGCGGCGCAAGCTGACGGTGGAAGAAGCCGCCATTGCCAAGCTCTACGCCACCGAAGAGCTGGGCCGCAGCCTCGATGAGCTGCTGCAACTCTACGGCGGCTACGGCTACATGATGGAGTACCCGATTGCGCGCGCCTTTGTCGATTCGCGCGTCAACCGCATCTACGGCGGCACCAGCGAGGTTATGAAAGAGCTGATCTCGCGCAAGCTCTAAGCAGCAACCAATCAGGCAGGGCAGCACCGGGGCGCAGCGCACGCCTTGTGCCGCCCGCCTTGCCATCCCTTTGCACACCAAGACAAGAACAACTGGAGACATTGCCATGGCGCCTTTGCACCACCGCTTCTGGCCCAAGGGCGTGCCGCACGATGTGCGCGTGCCGCGCGTGACCTTGGTGGACTACCTGGAAGTAGCGGCCCGCCGCTACCCCGACAAGCCCGCCATCGTCTATGGCGGCGCCACCACCGATTACCGCAGCCTGCGGGCGCGTGTCGATGCGCTGGCCGCTTACCTGCAACAGCGCCTGGGCGTGCGCCAGGGCGACCGCGTGCTGCTGATGGGCCAGAACTGCCCGCAGTTCATCACCGCCTTTTATGCCGCCTTGCGTGCGGGTGCGGCCATCGTGCCTGTCAGCCCCATGAGCACCGCTGAAGAACTGCGCTACTACGCCGAAGACAGCGGCGCCCGCGTGGTGGTGGTGGCCCAGGAGCTGGCCGCGCCAGTACAAACCTGCATGGCCCAGGGCCTGCTGGACGCCGCCCTGGTGCTGGCCTACAGCGACGCCCTGAGCACCACGCGCGACAGCGCCGCCCTGCACGATGAACTGCCCGACGTGGTGCTGGCCCCGCGCCTGCCGCTGCCCGGCCTGGCCTGGCACGGTTTGGAAGACGCCATCGCCGCCGGGCTGCAGCCTGCACCCACCACGGGCAGTGCCGACGACCTGGCCGTGATTCCCTACACCTCCGGCACCACCGGCCACCCCAAGGGCTGCATGCACACGCACGCCACGCTGTTGGCGTCGAACGTGGCCTCCCAGGTGTGGCGCCAGCTCAATGTGGATTCGGTCATTCTGTGCGTGGCGCCCATGTTCCACATGCTGGGCCTGCAAAACGGCATGAACGTGCCCATCACGCTGGGCGGCACCATCATCATGATGCCGCGCTGGAATCCGGTGCAGGCCGCGCAGCTGATAGAGCGCCACCGCGTCACCGTCTGGACGGCGCCGCCGTCGATGGTGATCGACCTGTTCGCCCAGCCGCAGGCCCAGCAATGCGACCTCTCCAGCCTGACGCTGCTGTCGGGCGGCGGCGCGGCCATGCCCGAGGCCGTGGCCACCATGCTGGCCGAGCGCTTTGGCCTGAGCTACAACGAGGGCTACGGCCTGACCGAAACCGCCTCCTTCCTGCACGGCAACCCGCTCTCGCGCGGCAAGCGCCAGTGCCTGGGCATGCCCACGCAGGGCGTCGAGTCGCGCATCGTGGACCCCGAGACGCTGGAAGACCTGCCGCTGGGCGAAGTCGGTGAACTCGTCACCCATGGCCCGCAGGTCATGCAGGGCTACTGGCGCAACGAAGAGGCCAACCGCGCCGCTTTTTTTGAGCGCGATGGCAAGCGGTTTTTCCGCACCGGCGATCTGGCCAGCATCGACGAAGACGGCTATTACTTCATGCGCGACCGCCTCAAACGCATGATCAACGCCTCGGGCTTCAAGGTCTGGCCCGCCGAGGTGGAAAGCACCATGTACGAGCACCCCGCTATCCACGAAGCCTGCGTGATTGCCGTGGACGACGCCAAGCGCGGCGAAACCGTCAAAGCGCTGATCGTGCTCAAGCCCCCGCAGCGCGGCCAGGTGACAGAGCAGGAACTGATCGACTGGAGCCGCGAGCGCATGGCCGCCTACAAGGTGCCGCGCCTGATCGAGTTTGTGGAGCACCTGCCCAAGTCCGGCACCGGAAAAATTTTGTGGCGCGAGCTGCAAGCGCAGCACCGCACCCCCGGCGCACCCCAGGGCGCCTGAGCGCAGCGCCCACCTTGCAACCACACCAGCACAACACAGGAGACACCCATGGCAGAGCGTGAAAACTACACCGGCAAAGCCGTATTTGTGGCGGGCGGCAGCAGCGGCATCAACCTGGCACTGGCCCAGGCCTTTGCCCGTCAGGGTGCGCGCGTGGCCATTGCCAGCCGCTCCCCCGAGCGCGTCGAGGCGGCTGTGGCCGGTCTGCGCGCCCAGGGGCTACCGGCCTGGGGCTACAGCGCCGATGTGCGCGACGCCGATGCCATCGGTGCCGCACTGGAGCAGGCCCACCACCAGATCGGCGACTTCGACGTGCTGGTCTCGGGCGCAGCGGGCAACTTTGTCGCCCCGGCGCTGGGCATGTCGGCCAAGGGCTTTCGCACCGTGGTCGATATCGATCTGGTGGGCACCTTCAACGTGCTGCGCCAAGGCCACGCCTTTTTGCGCAAGCCTGGCGCCTGTGCGCTCAACATCTCTGCGCCGCAGGCCTTCAACCCCACCATGTACCAGGCCCATGTGTGCGCTGCCAAGGCCGGGGTGGACATGCTGACGCGCGTGCTGGCCATGGAGTGGGGCGTGGATGGCGTGCGCGTCAACTCCATCGTGCCCGGCCCGATTGCCGACACCGAAGGCGTGCGCCGCCTGGCCCCCTCGCCCGAAGCGCTGGAGGCCATGGCCCGCACCGTGCCCCTGCGCCGCTTTGGCCAGGTCGAAGAAATTGCCGACATGGCCTTGTTCCTGGGCTCGGCGCGCGCGCAGTTTGTGACGGGCGCCGTCATTCCGGTCGATGGCGGCAGCTCGCTGCACGGCGGGCGCGACCTCAGCCACGCCCTGGCTGCCTGACGGAGACGCCCCCATGCCCCAGCCTTACGAACTGATCCGCTTTGCGGTGTGCGACCAGGTCGCCACGCTCACTTTTCACAACCCCGCCAAGCGCAACGCCTTCGAGCCGCGCATGCGCGAAGAAATTGCCGAGGTGGTGGCCACCGTGCGCCGCGACCGCAGCATCCGCGCCCTGGTGCTCACGGGTGAAGGCACGCATTTTTGCTCGGGCGGCGACCTGAGCAACATCGCCAGCGTGGGCCTGGACAACGCGGGCTGGCGCGAGCGCCTGACCAACCTGCACGACTGGCTGCAAGACCTGTTGACGCTCGACCGCCCCATCATTGCCGCCGTCGATGGTGCGGCCTACGGCGCCGGTTTCAGCCTGGCGCTGCTGGCCGATTTCATCATCGCCACGCCGCGCGCGCGTTTTTGCATGTCTTTCATCAAGGTGGGGCTGGTGCCCGACTGCGCGGCGTTTTACACCCTGCCGCGCATCGTGGGGCCGCAGCGCGCCCGTGAGCTGATGCTGTCGGCGCGCGAAGTGGGCGCGCAAGAGGCGCTGGCGCTGGGCATCGCCATGGAGCTGCACCCGCCCGAGCAATTGCAGGCCCGGGCGCAGGCCCTGGCGCGCAGCTTTGTGCAGGCCTCGCCGGTGGCGGTATCGCTCATCAAGCGTGCGCTGGCTGCGCCCGGCCACGACCTGGCCACGCTCTTGGAGCTGGAGGCCAACGCCCAGTCGCTGGCCATGGGCACCCCAGACCACCGTGACGCCGTGCAGCGTTTTCTGCGCAAAGAGCCTGCCAGCTTTGTCTGGCCCGCCCAGCCCTGAGCGCGCCTGGGCGCCGCCCCTGTGCGCACCCGGCCCCGCCATGGCGGGGCTTTTTTGTGGGCGCGACGGGGTGTGTTCGGTATGGGCGAAGGCTTGCTACTGAAATCAGTGATTGTGGGATGCCCGTCCGCACACGAACATAGAACCCGACAACACACCGGCCGCGCCACCCGCTGGCCACAGCGTGGGGCACCGGGCCAGCGCCCTGCCACACGGCCCGCGCCGGACGTTGAAACACCGACAGGCCCCAGGGCCACAGGGGCAGCACAGCCCGGACAACTTACAGGAGCACGCACAAATGAGCACACAAGGCATGGTTGAAGGCAAAGTGGTGGTGGTGACGGGCGCAGGCGGCGGCATTGGCCGCGACATCGCCCTGGCCATGGCCCGCGAAGGCGCCAAAGTGGTGGTCAACGACATTGGAGCCTCTGTCAGCGGTGAAGGCAACGACGCTGGCCCGGCACAAAAAGTGGTCGATGAAATCAAGGCCCTGGGCGGCGAGGCCGCTGCCAACACCGACAGCGTTTCGGATGTGGTGGCGGCAGGCCGCATCATCCAGACCGCCCTGGACACCTTTGGCCGCATCGATGTGGTGGTGAACAACGCAGGCATTCTGCGCGACCGCTTCTTCCACAAAATGAGCCTGGACGAGTGGGATGCCGTCATCAAGGTGCACCTGTACGGCGCCTACTACGTCAGCCGCGCTGCTGCCAACCACTTCAAAGAGCAGGGCAGTGGCAACTACATCCACATGACCTCCACCTCGGGCCTGATCGGCAACTTTGGCCAGGCCAACTACGCCGCCGCCAAGCTGGGCGTGGCCGCGCTGTCCAAGTCCATTGCGCTGGACATGCAGAAGTTCAACGTGCGCAGCAACTGCATTGCGCCGTTTGCCTGGAGCCGCATGATCGGCTCCATTCCCACCGAAACCGATGCCGAAAAAGCCCGCGTCGAGCGCATCAAGCAGATGACGCCCGCCAAGATTGCCCCGCTGGCCGTGTGCCTGGCCAGCGATGTGTCTGCCGACACCAACGGCCAGATTTTTGCCGTGCGCAACAACGAAATCTTCCTCATCAGCCAGCCGCGCCCCGTGCGCTCGGTACACCGCAGCGAGGGCTGGACGCCGCAAAGCGTGGCCGCGCACGCGCTGCCCGCCCTCAAGGCCAGCTACTTTGACCTCGACCGCTCGGGTGACGTGTTCACCTGGGACCCCATCTGAGCCCCGCAGCGCCACGAGAGCACGCACCATGAGCGATACCACCCCGGGCGTTCAGGCCCAGTACCAAGCCCAGCTGAACGCGGGCCAGTTCCTGATCCAGCGCTGCACCGGCTGCAGCCAGCATGTCTATTTCCCGCGTGAGAGCTGCCCGCACTGCGGCGCCCACGATCTGCAATGGGTAGCGCCCAGCGGCTACGGCACGGTGTATTCCACCACCACCATTGCGCGCAAGCCCGAGGCGGGCGGCAACTACAACGTCAGCCTGATTGACCTGGACGAAGGCGTGCGCCTGATGAGCCGCGTTGAAGTCCAGCCGGTCGATGCCGTGCAGATGGGCCAGCGCGTGCAGGCGCGCGTGGTGCAACAGGGCGACCAGGGCGTGGTCGTGTTCGACCCCGTGGTCGGTGCGCCCGCCGCCACCGCCGCGCAGCCCGTGCCGCGCGGCCCGGCAGCGTCGGCGGCCATCCACACCTCGTCGGGTTTGCAGGCGCTGCGCGGCAGTGCCGCCATTGCCGGGGTGGCCACCTTTGGCTGCGGCGAGGCCACGGGCTTTACCGAGATGGAAGTGCTCGCCCATGCCGCCCGCGCCGCCGTGGCCGATGCGGGCCTGAAGATGAGCGACATCGACGGCCTGTGTACCGCCAGCGTGCTCTCCACCATGTGGCCCATGCCCGTGACCGAGTACCTGGGCATCAACCCGCGCTACATCAACAGCACCATGATTGGCGGCTCCAGCTTTGTCGCGCACATCCTGCCGGCCATGATGGCGCTGCAAGCGGGCCAGTGCAACGCCGTGCTGGTGTGCTACGGCAGCACGCAGCGCAGCAGCACCTTTGGCCGCGCCGAAATCGCCAAGGCCCGCCGCGTGATGGACCCCCAGCCCTACGAGACGCCCTTCGAGCCCATGCAGCCGCTGTCGGCCTACGCGCTGGCCGCGCGCCGCCACATGCACCAGTACGGCACCACGCGGCGCCAGCTGGCCGAGGTGGCCGTGGCCGCGCGCCAGTGGGCGCAGCTCAACCCCGAAGCCTTCCTGCGCGACCCGCTGACCATCGACGACGTGCTCAAGGCGCGCATGGTGTCCGACCCGCTGACGGTGCGCGACTCCTGCCTGGTCACTGACGGCGGCGGCGCCTTCGTGCTGGTGCGCGCCGACCGCGCCACCACCTTGCCGAAAAAGCCCGTCTATGTGCTGGGCAACGCCACCGCCAACTGGAACCGCCAAATCTCCTCCATGCACGATCTGACGGTGACGGCGGCCAGCCAGTCGGGCCGCGAGGCCTTTGCCATGGCCGGGCTGGCGCCCAAGGACATGGGCGTGGTCGAGCTGTACGACGCCTTCACCATCAACACGCTGCTGTTTCTGGAAGACCTGGGCTTTTGCGCCAAGGGCGAGGGCGGCGCGTTTGTCGAGAACGGCGCCATCGCCCCGGGCGGGCGGCTGGCGGTCAACACCAACGGCGGCGGCCTCTCGTGTACCCACCCGGGCATGTACGGCATCTTCACCGTGATCGAGGCGGTGCGCCAGCTGCGCGGCGAGGCCGGTGCGCGCCAGGTGGCCGGTGTGCAGACCGCGCTGGCACACGGCAACGGCGGCACGCTGTCGAGCCAGTCCACCGCCATTCTGGGCACCGCCGAGGCGCTGTAACGCTATGGATTGGATAGCTGCTAGCGCCCACCGCACGGGCCTTGCAGCACCAAAACACTTAAAACTTTTTGCGGCCTGCGCAAGCACTCTTTTTTTGATAGCTGCTCGCGCTTATCCGGCGGGCGCTGGAGGCCAAAAAGACCTGAAACCTTCTGGCCCCCGCACCGCCCCTGTGCATTGACCACCCCGCAGCCGCCCCGGTGGCTTGCGCACCCCAAGGAAATTGACATGATCCGCGACAACGAAACCCTTGAAGCCCTGCTCGACAGCGTGCGCCGCTTTGTCCGCGAGCGCCTGGTGCCCGCCGAAAACGAAGTCTCCGAGACCGACGAAATCCCCGAAGCCATCGTGCAAGAGATGCGCGATCTGGGCCTGTTCGGCATGACCATTCCAGAAAAGTTTGGCGGCCTGGAGCTGACCATGGAGGAGGAATGCCGCGTGCTGTTCGAGCTGTGCCAGACCGCACCGGCATTTCGCTCCATCATCGGCACCACGGTGGGCATTGGCTCGCAGGGCATCTTGATGGACGGCACGCCCGAGCAGCAGGCCCAGTGGCTGCCCAAGCTGGCCACGGGCGAGGTGATTGCCTCGTTTGCGCTGACCGAGCCGGAGGCGGGCTCGGACGCCGCCTCGCTGCGCACCTCGGCCCGCCGCGAGGGCGACTTCTACATCGTCAACGGCACCAAGCGCTACATCACCAACGCGCCGCACGCGGGCATGTTCACGCTGATGGCGCGCACCAACCCCGAGGACAAGGGTGCGGGCGGCGTCTCGTCTTTCATCGTCGATGCGAAATCGCCCGGCATCAGCTTTGGCAAGTACGACAAAAAAATGGGCCAGCGCGGCGCCCACACCTGCGACGTGATTTTTGACAACGTGAAGGTGCCCGCCGCCAACCTGATTGGCCTGAAAGAAGGCCAGGGCTTCAAGACGGCGATGAAGGTGTTGGAAAAAGGCCGCATCCACATCGCCGCCGTGGCCGTGGGCGTGGCCCAGCGCGTGCTGCGCGACGCGCTGAACTACGCGCTGGAGCGCCAGCAGTTTGGCCAGCCCATTGCCGAATTCCAGCTGGTGCAGGCCATGCTGGCCGACAGCCAGGCCGAGCTGTATGCCGCCGAGTGCATGACCATTGACGCCGCCCGCCGCCGCGACGATGGCAAAAACGTGGCCACCGAGGCCTCGTGCAGCAAGATGTTTGCCACTGAAATGGTGGGCCGTGTGGCCGACCGCGCCGTGCAGATTCTGGGCGGCGCGGGCTACATGGCCGAGTACGGCATCGAGCGCTTTTACCGCGACGTGCGCCTGTTTCGCCTGTACGAAGGCACCACACAAATCCAGCAGCTCATCATCGCGCGCAACATGGTGCGCGCCGCCCGCGCATGACCGCCGCCCTGCCCAGCGGCGCCGTGGCCGATCTGCCCGGCGATGCGCCCGACCTGGCCTCGGACGGTGTGGACACCTCGCAGCTGTTTGCCCAGGTGCCCTTCAACCACCTGCTGGGCTTGCAGCGCGAGTACGCCCAGGACGGCGTGGCCCGCCTGGTGCTGCAGCCGCGCGCCGATCTGACCAACAACCACCAGGCAGTCCATGGCGGCGTGCTCATGTCGCTGATGGACAGCGCCATGTCCAGCGCGGCGCTGTCGGCCTCGGGCTTTACCAAGGCCGTGGTCACCATCGACATGACCAGCAGCTTTCTCAAACCCGCCCATGGCCGCCTGGTGGCCCACGCCAGCGTGCAGGGCGGTGGCAAATCGGTGTGTTTTTGCGAATGCCGCATTGAAGACGAGGCCGGTCACACCGTGGCCCGTGCCATGGGCACCTTCCGGTACGTGCGGCCCTGAGATTTTGGATTTCTACAACGACAACAGGAGACAAGCATGACCGTCAAGAACACTGCGGGCGCATCGCGCCGCCTCTGGATAGCCAGCGCCCTGGCCCTGGCCTGTGGCAGCGCCTGGCCACAGAATGCCCCGGCCCCGAACAGCGACCAGCCCATCCGCCTGGTGGTGGGCTACGCCGCCGGGGGCCCGGTGGATGCGGTGGCGCGCCAGTTTGCGCCGCTGTTTGCCAAAGCCCTGGGCCAGACGGTGATGGTAGAAAACCGCGCCGGTGCCGGGGGCACCATGGCCGGTGACGCCGTGGCCAAGTCCGCGCCCAACGGCCTGACGCTGTACTTTGCCGCCAGCCCCACCATGACCATCAGCCCCAACGTGCTCAAGGCCATGCCGTTCGATCCGGCCAAAGACCTGACGCCGCTGGCGCCCATCCTGAGCTACGCCAACGTGCTGGTCATCAACAAAGACCTGCCCTTCAAGAGCCTGCCCGAGCTGGTGGCCTACGCCAAGGCCCACCCCGGCAAGCTGGCCTATGGGTCGGCGGGCGTGGGCGCCTCCAACCACCTGAGCGGCGAGCTGTTTGCGCGCCGCGCGGGCATTGACCTCAACCACATCCCCTACAAGGGCAACGCCCCGGCCATGACCGATGTGATTGGCGGCCAGCTGGCCATGATGTTCGACATCATCGGCACCGGGCGCAACTACGTGAACACGGGCCGGGTGCGCGCGGTGGCCGTCACGTCCAAAGACCGTAACGCCGCCATGCCCGACGTGCCCTCCATGCGCGAGCTGGGCATTGCCGACTACGACGTGGGCGGCTGGTACGGCCTGTATGGCCCGCCCAAAATGCCTGCCGACATGGTGCAGCGTTTTCACACGGCGGTGCAGCGCACGCTGGCCCTGGACGAATTCAAGGCCAAGTTGGCCGAGCAGGGCTATGACCAGTGGAACGGCAGCCCGCAGACGCTGAGCGAGCGCGCCGCCCGCGAACGCGCCTTGTGGGCCACGGTGGCCAAAGGCATCCAGGTGGAGTAAGGCATGACCAGTACGCACCCCAGCGCAGCCGCCAGCGCGTGCATCCACACCCTGTTTGACCAGCGCCTGGCCAGCGCGCCGCAAGAGGTTTTTTTGTACGCCCCCGAGCGGGAATGGACGTTTGCCGACCTGGGCACGCTGGTCGATGCGCTGGCCCGCGAGATGCAGGCGCACGGCGTGGTCGAGGGCGACCGCGTGCTCATCGTGGCCGAGAACTGCCCCGAGCATGTGGCGCTGATTCTGGCGTGCAGCCGCATCGGTGCGTGGTCGTGCGGCGTCAACGCCCGCATGTCGCGCGGCGAGATCCGCGCCTTCATCGCCAAGGCCGACCCGCGCCTGGTGTATTTCACGGCGGGCGTGTCGGACGTGGCCGCCGGGCACGCCCAGGATGCAGCAGCTGTGCCTTCGGTGGTGGCGGGCCTGTCGCGCTCGCCCGTGCGCACCCAGGCCCTGGCCGAGCCCGCACCGCTGGCGCAGCAGGTGGCGGCGGTGATTTTTACCTCGGGCACCACGGGCACGCCCAAGGGGGTGCTGGTGTCGCACGCGGGGTTGCTGCAGTTTGCCCGTGTGTCCAGCCAGTCGCGTGCGCTGGGGCCGCAAGACCGCTCGTATGCCTACCTGCCGATGACGCACATTTTTGGCCTGGGCACGGTGCTGATGGCCTCGTTGTACGCGGGCGCTGGCTTGCTGATGCGCAGCCGTTTTGATCCGGCCAATGTGTTCGAGGCCCTGGCGCACCACGGGCTGTCGAACCTGCAAGGGCCGCCCGCCATGTTCACGCGGCTGCTGGCCTGGCTGGATGCGCAAGGTATTGAGCAGCCCGCCGCACCGCAGCTGCGCTACGTGTACACGGGCGCCGCGCCGCTGGACATGGCGCTCAAGCACGCCGTGCAGCGCCGCTTTGGTCAGCCGCTGCACCACGGCTACGGCCTGTCGGAGTACGCGGGTGCGCTGTGCCTGGTGCCCCGGGGCAGCCAGCGCGAAGACACCTCGGCGGGCTACCTGGTCGAAGGCGCTGAACTGCGCATCGTCGATAGCGAAGGCCGCGACCTGCCCGCTGGTGAGCGCGGCGAAATCTGGATGCGCGGCGTGGGCTTGATGCCCGGCTACTTCCGCGACCCCGAGGCCACCGCCCAGGTCATGCAGCCCGGCGGCTGGTACGCCAGCGGCGATTTGGGCTACCAGGATGCCGATGGCGCGCTGTACGTGGTGGGGCGGCTCAAAGAGATGATCATCCGCTCGGGCTTCAACGTGTACCCCGGCGAGGTCGAGGCCGTGCTCAACAGCCACCCCGCCATCCAGCGCAGCGCCGTGGTGGGCCAGCGCGAATCGGACGGCAATGAAGCCATCTGGGCGTTTTATGAAGTGCGGCCCGGCACTGCCAGTACCCCCGACGGGCTGCGCGCTGCGCTACACGCCCATGTGGCCGAGCACCTGGCGCCCTACAAGCGCCCCAGCCACTTCATCGCCATGGACAGCCTGCCCATGACGCAAAGCGGCAAGGTGCTCAAACGCAGTTTGCTGGAGCAGGCTCCCCAGCCGTAGCCGGGGCAGCGCAGGGCGCGGGCGCCTTGCGCTGCTGGTGCCATCAGCCCTGCGCCATCTCCTGGGGCGGCGCCAGTTGCTTGAACTTGAACGATGCCATCGCCCGCGCCAGCACCTCCTGGTTTTCCCCGCGCACGGTGCCTTCGCAGTAGCAAATTGAACGCCCGCCGCCGGTGTGCCAGCCCTCAATCACCAGCCGCCCACGGCCCGAGGCCAGGAAGCTGGTGTTCAGGTTCAGCGTGACGACGCCAGCCTCAAAGTTCACGCTGGACATGGCGGCACTGGCCATGGCGCTATCGAGCAAGGTGGCCAGCACGCCGCCGTGGGCCGCGTCGAACAGGTTGGTCAGTTCCGGGCGCACTGGCATGGACAGGCGCGCGTAGCCGTTGGCCGAAACTTCGCGCGTGACGCCGAGCAGCTGCATGAACGGCACCTGCTTGAACACGTCAGCGAAGCGCCCGGGCACGCTGGCGCAGGGGCTTGCCGGGGTGTTTGCCGGGCTCATGCGGCGCTCCCGCAGGACTTGCGCAGCTCGCTTTTGAGCACTTTGCCCGCAGCCGACAAGGGCAGGCTGTGGCGAAACTCGATGCTCTCCGGGCATTTGTAGCCGCCCAGCCGGGTGCGACAGTGGGCGCGCAGCTCCTCGGCGGTGGCCTCTGCGCCTTCGCGCAGCACCACCACCGCATGCACCGCTTCGCCCCATTTGGCACTCGGGACGCCGATGACCGCGCAGGTGGCAACGGCAGGGTGTCGGCCCAGGGCCTCCTCGACCTCGGCGGGGTACACGTTTTCGCCGCCCGAGATGATCATGTCTTTGAGCCTGTCGACCACGTAGAGGCGCCCTTGTGCGTCCATGTAGCCGCCATCGCCGGTGTGCAGCCAGCCGCCGTGCAGCGCCTGCGCCGTCTCTTCGGGGCGGCCCCAGTAGCCGACCATGACCACGGGGCCGCGCACCAGGATTTCGCCCGCGTCACCGGTGGGCACTTCGCGGCCTTCGGGGTCGGCCACGCGGATCTCGGTGGCGTAGCCAGCGCGGCCCGCCGAGCGGATGCACTCGCCGCGCCGCTCCTCGGGCGCCTGGCCAATGCGGTGTACCGAGACCGAGGCCGCCGTCTCGGTCATGCCGTAGGCGTGGATGAATTCGACGTGGGGCAAGGCGGCCAGCGCGCGCTCCAGCAGCGGCAGGGCCATGGGCGCTGCGCCCCAGAGGATGCGGCGCAGGCTGCTCAGGTCGTGCTGGCCAAAGGTGGGCGTGTCCAGCAGCATCTGAACCATGCTGGGCACCATCACCATGTCGGTGATGCCTTCTTCCTGGATGGTGTGCAGCACCGTGTCGGGCCGAAAAGCGGGCAGGGTGACGCAGGTGCCACCCACGATGAGCTGGCCAATCAGGCGGCCCAATCCGGCTACATGGAACAGCGGTGCAATCAGCAGCGTCACGAAGTCGCTGGGATTGGGCACCTCGGCGGTGCGCCCCACGCTGGAAGACCAGAAGTTGTGGTGCGACAGCATCACGCCCTTGGGAAAGCCCGTGGTGCCGCCGGTGTAGAGGATGGCGGCCAGGGCATCAGCGCTGGGGCGGGCGTCTTCCACCGGGGTGGCGGCATCGATCAGGGCTTCGTAGCTGTGCAGGCCCTCGGGTGTGGGTGCGTGGCCCAGGTGGACGGTGGCGCAGAGGCTGGCCACTGGTGGCACCACATCGTGCGCCAGGGTGGTGAAGGCATCGTCCACCAGCAGCACGCGCGCGGCGCAGTCGTTGAGTGCATAGGTGATCTCGGCCAGGCTCCAGCGCGTGTTGACCGGGTTGAGCGTTGCGCCGCACCACCAGACGGCCAGGGTGGTCTCGACATAGCGGGCGCTGTTGTGGGCCAGCACGGCGATGCGGTCGCCGGGCTGCACGCCCAGTTGCTGCAAAGCGGCGGCCAAGCGCGCCACGCGCGCATGCAACTGGCCAAAAGACAGGCGGCAATGGCCGTCCACGAGGGCGATCTTGTCGGGGTGGCGTTGCAGCGAGCGGTGCAGTCCGGCAGTCAGGTACATCTTGTCTCCTTGGGTCGTTGTAGGTATGCGCCATCAGATTGGAGCGCATGCACCCTGCCCGGGCAATCACCGATCAGCTCAAAGCCATTGGCAGAAACGTCCATGCCTGGGGCGTTGCTGCGCCCGCACGGCGCAGGCGGTGTCGCTTCTTGCCAAACGAAATGAATCTTCCGGCCATCGCCGCCTGCGGTGCTGCTGCCTAGAGTGGTCAGCGCGACAGACACCAAAAACCACTACCAGGAGACAAACATGACCGATTCCCGTGCAAATTTTTCTGCATCGCGGCGCCAGTTTGGGCGCCAGTTGTTGTCCGTGGGCGCGTTGGCGGCGGCTTTGCCAGGGGCCGCCACAGCCGCCACATCGCCTTTTCCTGCCAAACCGATCACGGTGCTGCTGCCGTTTCCGCCCGGCGGCAGCGCCGACGCCATGGTGCGTGCCATCACCCATGTGGCCATGGCGGAGTTGGGCCAGCCCGTGGTCATCATGCACCGGCCCGGTGGTGGCGGCGTGACGGGCACCGCGAGCCTGACGCAGAACGTGGCCCCCGACGGACACACCCTGGCGCTGATGCACAACGCCGTGTTGCGCCAGCCGTTGCTACAGAAAGTGGGTTGGGACCCGTTGGTTGACTTCACGTACATCACCGGGTTGGCCAGTCTGTCCACGCTGATTACGGTGCGGGCCGATGCCCCCTGGAAGAATTTGCAGGAGCTGCTGGCCGACGCCAAAGCGCGCCCTGGCGCCATCAGCTACGGCACCGTGGGCGCGACCAGTGCCAACCGCATTGCGGGCGAGCAGCTGGCGCGGCTGGTGGGTGGGCAGTTCAACATGGTTCCTTACAAGGGCGGTGCCGAGGCCATCACGGCGTTGATGGGCGGCCACTTGGATGTGTACGGCGACCCCGGCGTGGGGCCGGTGGCGCTGTCGGGCAAGCTGCGGGTGCTGGCCTCGTTCACCGACCAGCGGCTTCAGCGCTTTCCAGCGGTGCCCACGGTCAAAGAGCTGGGCTATGGCCTGAGCGTGTACTCGCCCTTTGGCATCGTCGGGCCCCGGGGCATGGACGCTGCGGTGGTCGATCGCCTGCATACCGTCTTCAGCCAGGCCGCCACCGATCCGATCTACCAGAAGGTGCTGGAGGATTACGACTTCATGCCCTACCGCATGGACCCCGCCGCGTACCGCCAATACGCGCAAGAGCAGTTTGCCCGCGAGAAAACCTTGCTGCAGAAACTGGGCTTCAAGCCCGAGTAGGCGGGATGGTGCGTCCGGGATGCGCCCGTAACCAGCTGCCCCAGGGCGCAATCAGGCCATGGCAAGTCTTGGAAAGGCTTGCACGCTGTCCAGCACTTGCTCTTGAGAGCGCTTGGGCGTGAAGGCGCTCATGTGGGTTTTCCGTTCACGGGAGCCGCGTCTTTTGGCGGGCTGTCGGTGTGGCCCACCTGGGGATAGACATGCTCTAGCACCCCGTTGCGCATGACCACTACGGCGGTGCCCGTCTGCGCTGCAATTTGCCGTGCGCGCAGTGCAGCGCGTTGCAAGGCCAGCCAGGAGCCCCGCAGGTCGGCATTGTTTGCGTTCTCAATCGGTTGGGAAGGGGTCATGGTGCTTCGCTCCAGTTCAGCAAAATCGGTTCTTCGCCCGAGTTGTCGTACAGCGCCCACGCATCCACGGCAGGGGCGTAATGGCGGCTCAGGTTGTCCAGTCCGGCAGCAAAGCGGCGGCGGATCACGGCTTCAGGAATATGGTGCCCCCCTTGTTTGACCCGCTGCGCCACCCGTGCCAGCGCCTCCTGTGCGCTGGCAAGCCGCAGAAAAATTAACTCCACCCGGTAGCCAGCCGCACGCCAACGGGCGATGTGGCGCAGGTAGGCGCGCCCCGACAGCGTGGTTTCAAAAGCAAAGCTTTGCCCGGTCTGGAAATGCCGCTCCAGTTCTGCCAGCATCAGCCGCGCTGCTGGCAAAGCGGCGCTTTCGGGGGCAAACGGTGCCAAGCCAGCCGCAATCAGATCGGCATTCAAAAATTGGGGGCAGCCCGCCTCATTGGGTAAAAACTCGCGGGCAAAGGTAGTTTTACCTGCGCCATTGGGGCCGGCAATGATGATGACTTTGCGCTCGGCCATCGGGTCAAAGCTCCAGCGCGTAAGGGGGTTGCTTGAAGGTGATGCCTTCTTTGCCAACCACCTCGCCCAGCCACTGGCGAATCTCCGGGCTGTTGACGTTGTCGCTATAGATCCTGCCCCCGTTGCCGGTGTTGTAGGGCGGGTCAATATAGATGCATTTCACCTGTCCGGCATAGCGCGGCAGCAACGCTTTGAGGGCGTGCAGGTTGTCGCCCTGCACAATCAGGTTGCCCGCATCTGCCGGGCGGAAAGAGAGTTCTGGCACCGGCTCCAGCAGGCGAAATGGCACATTTTTGTGGTGTTTGACGACGGCATCCTTGCCGATCCAGTTCAATGTTGGCATTGCGCCTGTCCAATCCAGTTTGACGCGATGGCGTTGTGTTGTTCTTTATTTGCGCGGTGCCAGTGCATCCAGCCCGCAGTACCCCCGACAGAGGCATACAGCCCAGAACCGCTCAGCGATACCGGCCTGTCTCAAGATGCCGTTGGCAGTGTGGCGCGATTCGACTGTGAATGACCTTGTTCATGCGGAGCAATGTACCAGTCAGCCCAAGGGCGCTACCCCCGGCTGGTAATGCCCCCGCAGCGTGTCGATCAGCGCCTGGGCGTAGCTGGGCAGCTTGTCCTGGTCGCGCACCAGGATGTAGCGCTCGCGCACACTCCAGGGGTCGGTCAGCTCAATCAGCGCCAGTTGCATGCTGGCCTGGTTGCGCCGCGCGGCGCTCTCGGGGACGATGCCCACGCCCACACCGGCGCCAATCATGCGGCACATGGCGTCAAAGCTCGATAGCTGGATACGGAGTTTGAGCGGCTTGCCCAGCTTGTCGGTCACTTGCGCCAGAAAGTTTTGCAGCGTGCTGCCGTGGTGCATGCCCACGTGGTCTTGTTCCAGCGTCTCGGCAAAGGCGATGGTGGCGTGGCGGGCCAGTGGGTGGTTGTGCGCTGCCACCAGCACCAGCCGGTCGGTGCTGAAGTGCAGGGCTTGCAGCCCCAGCGTATCGACCTGTCCGGCCACGATGCCCAGATCAGCACGCCCGTCCAGCACGCCACGGGCAATCTCAGCATTCGGTTTTTCCTGAAGGTCGATATTGACTTTGGGGTTGGCCGCCAAAAAGGTGGGCAGGATTTCGGGCATGAAATCGGTCACGGCGGTGGTGTTGGCAAACACCCGCAGGTGGCCGCGCAGGCCGCCGCCGTACTCCTGCAAATCGGCGCGCAGCTGTTCGGTCTGGCGCAGCACGCCGCGCGCGTGGTGCAAAAAGGCCTCGCCGGGGGGCGACAGGCGCACGCCCCGGGCTTCGCGGTAGAGCAGGGGCAGGCCCGCCTGGGTCTCCAGCGCCTTGATGCGGGCACTGGCGGCGGCCAGCGACAGGTGCTGGCGCGCAGCGGCGCGGGTGAGGTTGCCTTCGTCGGCGGTGAGCACGAACAGGCGCAGGTCGGTCAGGTCAAAGTGCATGCCGCCATGGTAGTGCAGCGCGGCACCAGACTTCGAAATTGCAGAAGCCTTGCTTTTGAAAACAGTGATTGTGCCCACGCCGGTGTGCGGCGACCATGGCGGCCATGAGCAGCACCTTCACCCCCGACGCCCGCACCGTGGATGCGGCACAACTGGCCCATCTGCAAACCTGGACGGGCCGCACCGAAACCCTGACCGACAGCATCACCGCCGCGCCGGTGAGCGGCCTGTCGGCCACGCTGGACCGCGACGACGCCTCCCCCGTGCCCGGCACCGCGCTGGCGCCGCTGTGGCACTGGCTGTATTTTTTGCCGCAGGTGCGCCACAGCGGTCTGGGGCCGGACGGCCACCCGGCGCGCGGTGGCTTTTTGCCGCCGGTGCCACTGCCCCGGCG
Organism: Simplicispira metamorpha; assembly: GCF_004341365.1. Taxonomy (GTDB): domain Bacteria; phylum Pseudomonadota; class Gammaproteobacteria; order Burkholderiales; family Burkholderiaceae_C; genus Simplicispira; species Simplicispira metamorpha. The sequence goes on from NZ_SLXH01000026.1 coordinate 38,705, forward strand.
CATGTGGGCCGGTGGCCGCTTGCGCTGGGAAGAAAACAACCCGCTGGTGGTCGGCGATGCGGTGCAGCGCGTCTCGCGCATTGAATCGGTCACGCACAAGGCGGGCCGCACCGGCGATCTGGTGTTTGTGCTGGTCAAGCATGAAATCTCTAACGCCCGGGGCTTGGCGCTGACCGAAGAGCACGACATCGTGTACCGCGCCGCGCAGCAACCGGGCGACCCGGTGCCCCCGCCCACCGTCGCCGACACCGGCGCGCCCTGGCAGCGCACCATCACGCCCGATGACGTGCTGCTGTTTCGCTACTCGGCACTCACCTTCAACGGCCACCGCATCCACTACGACCGCCAGTACGTCACCCAGGTCGAGGGCTACCCCGGCCTGATCGTGCATGGCCCCTTGATTGCCACGCTGCTGGTGGACTTGGTGCGCCGCCATGTGCCCGATGCCCGCCTCAAGAGCTTCCAGTTCAAGGCCGTGCGCCCGACGTTTGATTTGCACCCCTTTGGCCTGAACGGCGCCCCGGCCGCCGACGGCAAAACCGTGCGCCTGTGGGGTAACGACCACGAGGGGTTCCTCACCATGCAGGGCAGCGCCGCGTTGTTCTGACACTGATTGCATCAAAAACCATAGCTGCCAGCGCTTGCCAGGTAAGCGCTAGAGCCCCAAAAAACTGGAAAAAACCACCATGACCCACCAGCCCGACCAGTACCAGGAAATCCGCGACGCCGTGCGCGCCCTGTGCGCCCAGTTCCCCGACGAATACTTCCGCAAAGTCGATGAGGCCCGCGCCTACCCCGAAGCATTTGTCGATGCCCTGACCAAAGCCGGCTGGATGGCCGCGCTGATCCCGCAGGAGTACGGCGGCTCGGGCCTGTCCATGGCCGAAGCCTCGGTCATCATGGAAGAAATCAACCGCAGCGGCGGCAACTCCGGTGCCTGCCACGGCCAGATGTACGTGATGAACGCCATCGTGCGCAGCGGCTCACAGGCGCAAAAAGAAAAGTACCTGCCCCAGATCGCCTCGGGTGCGCTGCGCATCCAGTCCATGGGCGTGACCGAGCCCACCACCGGCAGCGACACCACCAAGCTCAAGACCACGGCGGTGAAGAAGGATGGCCGCTGGGTCATCAACGGGCAAAAGGTCTGGATCTCGCGCATACAGCACAGCGATTTGATGATTTTGCTGGCGCGCACCACGCCCGCCGACCAGGTGAAGAAGCGCTCCGATGGCCTGTCCTGCTTCCTCATCGACCTGAAAACGGCGATTGGCAACGGCCTGACGGTGCGCCCCATCCTGAACATGGTCAACCACGAGACCAACGAACTGTTCTTCGACCACCTGGAAATCCCCGAGGACGCGCTGCTGGGCGAAGAAGGCAAGGGCTTCAAGACCCTGCTGGACGGCCTGAACGCCGAGCGCACGCTGATTGCCGCCGAGTGCATTGGCGATGGCTACTGGTTCATTGACCGCGCCGCCAAGTATGCGAACGAGCGCGTGGTGTTTGGCCGCCCCATCGGCCAGAACCAGGGCGTGCAGTTTCCGATTGCCGATGCCTTCATCGAGCTGGAAGCGGCCAACCTGATGCGCTGGAAAGCCTGCGCCATGATCGACGCCCACCAGAACGCAGGCGCCGAGGCCAACATGGCCAAGTACCTGGCCGCCAAGGCCAGCTGGGAGGCGGCCAACGTGTGCATGCAGACGCACGGCGGCTTCGGCTTTGCCTGCGAATACGACATCGAGCGCAAATTCCGCGAAACCCGTCTGTACCAGGTGGCGCCGATTTCCACCAACATGATCTACAGCTACGTGGCCGAGCATGTGCTTGGGCTGCCACGCTCCTTCTGAGGGCTTTTTATGACCAGGCCACTGGACGGCATCACCGTCGTATCTCTGGAACACGCGATTGCCGCGCCGTTCTGCACCCGGCAACTGGCCGACCTGGGCGCGCGCGTCATCAAGGTCGAGCGCCCCGGCGCGGGGGACTTTGCCCGCGCCTACGACCAGCGCGTGCGCGGCGAGGCTTCGCACTTCGTCTGGGTCAACCGCTCCAAGGAGAGCCTGACGCTGGACCTCAAGCAGCCGGGCGCCGTGGCGGTGCTCAAAGACATTCTGGCCAGCGCCGATGTGCTGGTGCAAAACCTGGCCCCGGGCGCCGCCGCCCGCATGGGCCTGGGCTACGAGGCGCTCAAGGTCAGCCACCCGCAACTCATCGTTTGCGACATCTCCGGCTACGGCGAAGACGGCCCCTACCGCGACAAAAAAGCCTACGACCTGCTGATCCAGAGCGAGGCGGGGTTTTTATCGGTCACGGGCACGCCCGACGAGCCCAGCAAGGCGGGCAACTCGGTGGCCGACATTGCGGCGGGCATGTACGCCTACAGCAGCATCCTGGCGGCGCTGTTGCAGCGCGGCAAAACGGGCCAGGGCAGCCACATCGACGTGTCCATGCTCGAATCCCTGGGCGAGTGGATGGGCTACCCCATGTACTACGCCTTCGAGGGCGCTGCGCCGCCGCCGCGCACGGGGGCATCGCACGCCTCCATCTACCCCTACGGCCCGTTTGCCGTGGGCGATGGCGGCACGGTGATGCTGGGCCTGCAAAACGAGCGCGAATGGAAAGCCTTTTGCGACACGGTATTGCAAAACCCCGCGCTGGCCACCGACCCGCGCTTTGACGCCAACGCCAAGCGCAATGCCCACCGCGAAGCCCTCCAGGCGCTGATCCTGGAAACCTTTGCCCCGCTGACCACCGCCCAGGTGCTGGAGCGGCTGGAGCAGGCGCAGATTGCCAACGCTCGCATGAACACCATGGCCGACCTGTGGGCGCACCCGCAATTGCAGGCGCGCAACCGCTGGCGTACCGTGGGCAGCCCGGCGGGCGACATCCCGGCGCTGCTGCCCCCCGGGCGGCACAGCAGCTTTGACTACCGCATGGACGCCGTGCCCCAGGTGGGCGAGCACACCGACGCCATCTTGCGCACCCTGGGCCGCAGCGATGCCGACATTGCGCAGCTGCGCGCCACGGGCGCCGTCTGAGGTGCGCGTCCGCATTCTGCTGCACCCAATCACTATGAAATGAATAGCTGCTAGCGCACACCCCGTAAGCGCTAGAGGCCGATTTGACTAAAAATTTACCAGGAGCCCCCGCATGCCCACTCCCAGCGCCCAACTGGCCGCCTTTGCCGCCCATCTGCGTTTTGAACACCTCCCGCAGGCCGTGGTTCGCAAGACCGAAGACCTGCTGGTGGACTGGTTTGGCTCGGCGGTGGCCGGGCACGGCTCGCGGCCCGTGGCCAGCATTGCCCGCTTTGCCCAGGTGATGGGCGCCGGGCAGGGCGCGGCAGAGGCCATCGTCTCGCGCACCAGCAACAGCCCCTATCTGGCGGCCATGGCCAATGCGGCCGCGTCGCACGTGGCCGAGCAGGACGATGTACACAACGGCTCGGTGTTCCACCCGGCCACGGTGGTGTTTCCGGCGGCGGTGGCGGTGGCGCAGGCCATGGGCGCCAGCGGGCGCGATCTGCTGACGGCCTCGGTGGCGGGCTACGAGGTGGGCATCCGCGTGGGTGAATTTCTGGGTCGCTCGCACTACAAGGTGTTCCACACCACGGGCACGGCGGGCACGCTGGCGGCGGCGGCTGCCGTGGGCCATTTGCTCAAGTTGGACGCACAGCAGATGCTGCACGCGCTGGGTTCAGCGGGCACGCAGGCGGCGGGCCTGTGGGAGTTTTTGCGTACCGCCGCCGACAGCAAACAGCTGCACACCGCCCACGCCGCTGCGGCCGGTTTGATGGCCGCCTACCTCGCGCAAGACGGCTTTACCGGCGCAGCGCAAATCCTGGAAGGCCCGCAGGGCATGGCCGCTGGCATGTCCAGCGATGCCGACCCGGCCAAACTGGTCGATGGCCTGGGCACCCGCTGGGCCACCGCAGAAACCTCGTTCAAATACCACGCCAGTTGCCGCCACACCCACCCGGCGGCCGATGCGCTGTTGCAGGTCATGCAGCAGCACCGGCTGCAGCCGGACGATCTGGCGGGGGTGGTCACGCACGTCCACCAGGGCGCTATCGACGTGCTGGGGCCGGTGGTGCGGCCCGTTACTGTCCACCAGAGCAAGTTCAGCATGGGCACCGTGCTGGCGCTGGTGGCGCAGTTTGGCCACGCCGGTCTGGCCGAGTTTGACCAGCACTTTTTGAGCGATGCCACCCAGGCCCTGCGCGACAAAGTGACCATGCAACTCGACGCGGAAGTCGATGGCGCCTACCCGCGCCGCTGGATTGGCAAAGTCACCGTCACCACCACCGATGGCCGCGTGCTGCATGGCCGTGTCGATGAGCCCAAGGGCGACCCCGGCAACACCCTGAGCCGCGACGAGATCACCGCCAAGGCGCTGCGCCTGGCGGCCTTCAGCGGCGGCGCCACCGCCACCGAGATGCAGCAGGCCGTAGACCGCCTGTGGCATGTGGCGCAGTGGCCGCGCGTGGGCCGCCTGCTGGGGGCCGACACATGACGCCAGCGGTACGCCCCCTGCTGGCCTGCGCGCGCAGCTTTTTGTTTGTGCCTGCCGACCGGCCCGAGCGCTACGCCAAGGCCCTGGCCAGCGGTGCCGACGCCGTCATCATCGACCTGGAAGACGCCGTGGCACCCGCCGCCCGTGCCGCCGCCCGCGCTGCGCTGCGCACCGCCTGGCCCGCGCTGGCCGCCGCCGACCGGGCGCGCCTGCTGGTGCGCATCAACGCCGAGGGCACGCCCTGGCACGCCGACGATGTGGCGCTGCTGGCCGCGCTGGTGCGCCAGGGCCTGGCGGGCGTGGTGCTGGCCAAGGCCGAGCGCGCGTCCACGCTGGCCGCCCTGGCCGCCGCCTGCCCGGGCGCGGCGTTGCTGCCGCTGGTCGAAAGCGCCGAGGGCGCAGCGGCGCTGGACGCGCTGGCGGGTGCGCCCCAGGTGCTGCGCCTGGTGCTGGGCCACCTCGACCTGCAACTGGATATGGGCATGGCCTGCGGCCCCGATCAGGCCGAGCTGGCGCCGCTGCGCTGGGCGCTGGTGCTGGCCTCGCGGCGCGCGGGCCTGGCCGCTCCGGTGGATGGCGTGACCACCGCCACCGGCGATGCCGCCGCGCTGGCGCAAGACACAGCGCGCAGCCGCCGCTGGGGTTTTGGCGCCAAGCTGTGCATCCACCCGGCGCAGATCGCCACCGTACATGCCACCCTGGCGCCCAGCGCCGCCGAGTGCGCCTGGGCCGAGCGCGTGCTGGCGGCGGCTGTAGCCGCTGCGGGCGGCGTGTGCGTGCTTGATGGCCGCATGGTGGATACGCCCGTCATCACCCTGGCCCGCCAGACGCTGGAGCGCCAGGCGCTGGGCGCTAGCCGCCTTTGATCAGCGCCAGGTAATCGCGGCGCGTGGCGGGCGACACCGACGCCACCAGCTGTGCATGCGGCGTCTTGTGCCGCGCCAGCACCCGTGCCGAGGCCACGGCCTGCGACTTGCAAAACCAGTGGCAGGTGTGCTGCATCAAGAACAGTTCTGCCGACATGGTGAAAGCCCGGTCACGCGGTGATGTGCTGGCATCTGCGGTGGCCGCGCTGGCAATGCCGCGCGCATGGATGGCCAGGGCCTGGCGCATGTCAAACGTGGCCTTTGGCAGCCAGACCTCGGCCAGCGGCAGGGGCAGGGCCAGGCGGCTGACGCGCGCGTCCTGCGCACTGACCTGGGAGAAATCCTTGGCAAAGCGGGCAAACTGCTCGCTCAACTGCGCCTCGGTGGTACTCAAAAGGCTCCAGATTTGCTCGCGCCGCTCGGGCGTGCTCTCGCCCAGGGCGCGCAGGTAGCCTTCGGTCAGGGCCTCCATCAGTTTTTCGATCTGGTAGTGGCCCAGGTGGCTGGCCAGCAGGGCAATGCGCTTGCGCTGTTGGCGTGCGTTGAGAAAGTAAATGCCTGCCGTGAGCAGCAGTGCCAGGGGAAGGATGTCCATGGGCAGCGTCCGTGTGCAAAACCCGTGCTCAAGACCAGTGCAGGGCCGAGAGGTCGTTGACAAAAATCGGCATGTCTTTCCACAGCCCCTTGAGCCGCTTGTCGGCCACCGTGACCCACTGCGGCTGGTACAAAAAGGCGTGCGCTGCATCTTCGGCCAGCAAGCGCTGGGCGTCGCCCAGCAGCCGGGCGCGGTCGGAGGGGCGCGCGGCCGTCTTGATCTGCTCGAACAAGGCGTTGAACTGTGGCGACTGGTAGCCCCAGTAATAGTCGGGCTTGGCAAAGTTGCCCAGGTCGAACGGCTCGACGTGCGAGATCAGCGTCAGGTCGTACTGCTTGCGGCCATAGGTGGCGCTGAGCCACTGCGCCCATTCCACGTTTTGCAGTTTGACGTGGATGCCGATTTTGGCCAGCTGCGCAGCAATCACCTCGCCACCCTGGCGGGCGTAGGGCGGCGGCGGCAGCGTCATGGTCAGCTCCAGCGGCAGCTTGACGCCCGCTTCGGCCATCAGCTTTTGGGCTTTGTCCAGGTCGTAGGGGTTGATGCCGGTGGTGTCCACGTAGCCAAAGGCGCCGGGCACGTAGTGGCTGCCAATGGCGATGCCGTAGCCGTCGCCACCGCCGTCAATCACGGCTTTGCGGTCGATGGCGGCAGCGATGGCGCGGCGCACGCGCACATCGTTGAGTGGCTTGCGCGCATGGTTGATGGCCAGAATGGTCTTGGCCCGCGAGCCGCTGACCACCACCTGAAAACGCGGGTTGGCCTTGAACTGCGCCACGCTGCGCGGCGTCACGCGCGGAAAAGCGTCGATATCGCCCGCCAGCAGTGCGGCCACCTGCGCCGCCGGGTCAGAAATGAAGCGGAACGTGGCCCGGCGAATGCGCAGCGCACCCGGGTTGCGAAAACCCGCCCACTGCTCCAGCGTGATGGAGGCGCCTTTGCTCCAGTGGCTGAGTTTGTAGGGGCCGGTGCCCACGGGCTTGGTGGCGTTGGTGGCGGCGCTTTGCGGCTCGACGATGATGGCCGTGGCCTGGCCCAGCACGAACAGAAAATCGGGGTCGATGTCCTTGTTGATGATGACCACGGTGTGGTCGTCCACCACCTGGGTGGTCAGGCTGGCAAAGGTGCGTTTGTCTTTGTTGGTGCTTTTGTCCCCGCCCGCGCGGTCGAACGAGAACTTGACCGCTGCCGCCGTGAAGGGCACGCCGTTCTGGAATTTGACACCCTTGCGCAGCCGCAAGGTGGTGGTGCGCAGGTCGGGCGATACCTCCCAGCTCTCGGCCAGCAGGGGCGAGACGCTGCCATCGGCGTTGATTTTGGTCAGCGTCTCGAAGATGTTGTAGTGCACGATTTCGCCAATGGCCGAGGCAGCGCCCGCCGTGGGGTCCAGCCCCGGCGGCTCCAGCGTCAGGGCCAGAACCACGGTGTCTTTTTTGTTCTGTGCCAGCGCCTCCAGCGAGGTCAGGGGCACGGTGGCGATGGCGCCGGTGGCAAGCAGGGTGCGGCGGGTCAGCATGTGGGGGTGTCTCCAGGCAAAAACAGAAATACGGTGGCAGCGTGCAGCCGGGCTTTTTACACCATGGGCACCGCCATGCGGCGCGCGTGTATGTATCCGGGTGCAATGCGGGGCACGGCGTCCACCAGCGTGCGGGTGTAGGGGTGCTGGGCGTTCTGGAACAAATCGCCCGGCGCACCGCGCTCGACGATGCGGCCCTGGTACAGCACCAGTACCTCGTCGCACAGGTGGTTGACCACGGCCAGGTCGTGGCTGATGAGCAGATACGTGACGCCACACTGCTGTTGCAAGTCCTGCATCAGGTTCAGCACCTGCGCCTGCACGGATACATCGAGCGCGCTGACCGGCTCGTCGGCCACGATCAGGCGCGGGCGGGTGATGAGGGCGCGGGCAATGGCAATGCGCTGGCGCTGGCCACCGGAGAACTCGTGCGGGTATTTGTCCAGGTCGCTGCTGCGCAGGCCCACCTGGGCCAGCACGGCAGCGGCCTGCGCGCGCTGCTCGGCCCGGCTGGCGGTGCCCAGCGCTTGCAGCGGCTCGGTGACGATGCGTTCAATGCGCTGGCGCGGATCAAGCGAGCCGTAGGGGTCTTGGAACACCATCTGCATATCGCGCCGGGCCTGGCGCAGCGCCTGCGCGGGCAGGGCGTGCAGGTCTTGGCCCAGCAACTGCACGCTGCCTGCGCTGGGCGTGTCCAGCGCCATCACCAGCCGCGCCAGGGTGGATTTGCCCGAGCCCGATTCGCCGACGATGCCCACGCTGCGCCCGGCCCGCACCACAAAATCCACGCCTTGCAGCGCGTGCAGCTGGGAGCGGGGGGCGAACAGGTGCTGGCGCGCCAGCGGGTAGCTGCGGGCCAGGGCGCACACTTGCAGCAGGGGCGGGTCGGATGCGGGCGTGTTTCGTGCATCAAAACGGCCTCTAGCCCTTGCGGGTTGTGCGCTAGCAGCTATCAACCCAGGAGCGATTGGCGCCGTGCCCAGTGCGCTGCCCAGCGCAGGCGCCATGGCCTCGGGGCGCAGGCAGTAGGCCACGTGGTCGCCAGTCACCTGGACGGCGGGGGGCGGCGTGGTGTGGCAGGTGGGCAGGGTGAAGGCGCAGCGCCCGGCAAAGGGGCAGCCGCTGGGCAGGTCGGCCAGCTCGGGCACGGTGCCGGCGATGGTGGCCAGGCGCGGGCGCTGCCCGGTGGGCGCCACCGGCGCCATCTGCGGGCGCGCCGCCAGCAGGCCGCGCGTGTACGGGTGTGCCAGCGCAGAAAACACCGACGCCGTGGCGCCGCGCTCGACCACGCTGCCGCCGTACATCACCAGCATGCGATCGACGTTTTGCGCGATCACGCCCAGGTCGTGCGAGATCAGGATCAGCGCCATCTGGCGCTCGGCCACCAGCTCGGCGATCAGGGCCAGGATTTGCTGCTGCAACGTCACGTCCAGCGCGGTGGTGGGCTCGTCGGCAATCAGCAGGTCGGGGCCACAGGCCAGCGCCATGGCAATGGTGATGCGCTGGCGCTGCCCGCCCGAGAACTGGTGCGGGTAGGCGTCCATGCGCTGCGCGGCGTTGGCGATGCCCACACGCTCGAGCAGCGCCTGGGCCTGGCCTCTGGCCTGCGCGCGCCCCAATCCGCTGTGCAGGCGCAGTGGCTCGGCCACCTGGTCGCCAATGCGGTGCAGGGGGTTCAGTGCCGTCATGGGCTCCTGGAACACCATGGCCATGCGCTGGCCCCGGATGCGGCACAGGGCGGCGTCTGGCAGGCCCAGCAGCTCCTGGCCATCGAGGCGGATGCTGCCGCTGGCGCGCGCGCGCTCGGGCAGCAGCCCCATCAGCGCCAGCGCGGTGAGCGATTTGCCGCAGCCCGATTCGCCAATCAGGCCCAGGGTTTCGCCGCGCTCCAGGGTGAAGTCCAGGCCGCGCACGGCCTGCGCCAGGCCACGCGGCGTGGGCAAGGCGATGTTCAGTTGGGACACTTGCAGCAGGGGCATGTTCTACCTTCAGCGCTGGCGCGACAGGCGCGGGTCGAGCAGGTCGCGCAGGCCGTCGCCCAGCAGGTTCAGGCCCAGCACGGCGAGGGCGATGGCCACGCCCGGCCACACCGCCAGCAGCGGCGCCTGGAACATCAGCGTTTGCGCCTCGCTGAGCATGCGCCCCCACGAGGGCGCGGGCGGCTGCGTGCCCAGCCCCAGGTACGACAGCGCCGCCTCGGCCAGGATGGCAATGGCAAATTGCACCGTGGCCTGCACGACCAGCACCGGGGCGATGTTGGGCAGCACATGCTCCAGCGTGGTGCGCAAGCGGCCCTTGCCGCAGGCGCGCGCGGCCAGAATGAAGTCGCGCGCCCACACCGCGTTGGCTGAGGCCCGCGTGACCCGCGCAAAGGTCGGGATATTGAAGATGCCAATGGCGATGATGGCGTTGCCTATGCCCGCCCCCCACACCGCCGTGAGCATGATGGCCGACAAAATCGCCGGGAAGGCGAACGTGAAATCGCACAGCCGCATGGTGATCTCTTCCACCCAGCCGCGCTGCGCCGCAGCCCACAGCCCCAGCACCGTGCCCACCGACAGGCCGATGCCCACCGCAATCGCGCCCACCACCAGCGAGTTGCGCGCACCCACCAACAGCAGCGATGCCACGTCGCGGCCAAAGGCATCGGTGCCCAGCCAGTGCTGGGCGCTGGGCGCTTGCAGCTTGGCGGGCAAGTCCATGGCGTAGGGCGACCAGGGCGTCCACACCAGCGACAGCGCCGCGCAGGCCAGCAGCAGCGCCACCAGCACAGCGCCCAGGGCAAAGCTGCGGTGGTGCAGTGCGCGCGCCAGCCAGCCGGGGGCGGCATGGGGTGCGCTGGTGGCGGGCAAAGGAGGCGGGTGCGGTGGCATGGCAGCGGCAGAGGAAGGCAGTCGGGCGGTGAGGCGGGCAGGGCAGCGGTGGAGTGGGCAGTCGGGCGCTGGCGTGGTCAGGGCGGTCAGGCCCGGTTCAGAGGTCGCGGGCCTGCACGCGCGGGTCAATGGCGCCATAGCACAGGTCAACGACAAAGTTCACGGCAATCACCATGGCAGCCAGCAGCATCACGCAATTGCGCACCACGATCAGATCGCGGTTGGCAATCGACTGGAAAATCAGCCGCCCCAGACCGGGCAGGTAAAACACGTTTTCGACCACGATGGTGCCTGCCAGCAGGTTGGCAAACTGCAGCCCCATCACCGTTACCACCGGCACCATGGCGTTGCGCAGCACATGGCGCCACAGCGCGGCGCGCTGGCCCAGGCCCTTGGCGCGGGCGGTGCGCACAAAGTCTTCGCGCAGCACCTCCAGCACCGCCGAGCGCGTGGTGCGCGCCAAAATCGCCGCCTGCACGACAGCCAGCGACACGGCGGGCAGCAGCAAAGCCTTCAAGCCCGGCCACAGGCCACCGCCGCTGTCCTCGCTCCAGCCCGGAAACCCGCCCGCCGCAAACCACTGCAACTGCACCGAGAACAGCAAGATCAGCAAGATGGCGAACCAGAAATTGGGAATGGCAATGCCCAGTTGCGCCAGGGCCATCACGCCCACATCGCCCAGCCGGTTGTGGCGTGAGGCGGCATACACCCCCGCCGCCAAGGCCAGCACAGTGGCCAGGGCCATGGCCAGCAAGGCCAGCGGCACCGTCAGCGCCAGGCGCTCTTGCACCAGCTCAAGCACGGGCGTGCCGTAGGCGTGGCTCTCGCCCATGTCGCCTTGCACAAGGCCGCTGATCCACTGGCCGTAGCGGTGCAGGGCGGGCTGGTCCAGGCCGAGCTGGGCGCTGAGCTGGGCCACGGCCTCGGGGTCGGCGTCGGCGCCCATCAGGGTTTGCGCAGCGTTGCCGGGCAAAATCTCCAGCACTGCAAACACCACCACCGAGGCAGCGGCCAGCGTGCCCAGCAAGGTGGCGAAGCGTTTGAGCAGAAACAGTCCCATGGAAGGTGTTTGGCGGGTGGCAGGCGATGCGGTGGGGGGGCGTGCAGGGCCAGGGCCTGTCAGCGGACGTTAAGGGAGTGGCAGCATAGCGGCAAAACACCCCTGATGCCGGTGGTGGGGTTGTGCCGCGCCGCTGCACCAGTGCGGGCACCGGAACGGGATAATCCGGCCCATGACCGCTGCCCCGTACCGCCGCTACCCTGCCGCCCCACCGCCTTGCCATCCCGCCCGGAGTACGCCATGGCACTGATGATTACCGATGAATGCATCAACTGCGATGTGTGCGAGCCCGAGTGCCCGAACCAGGCCATCTTCATGGGCCCCGACATCTACGAAATCGATCCCGCCAAATGCACCGAATGCGTGGGCCATTTTGAGGAGCCGCAGTGCATGCAGGTGTGCCCCGTCTCCTGCATCCCGGTGGACCCCCGCCACGTGGAAAGCCGGGAAACGCTGTGGCAAAAGTTCGAGCGCCTGCGCGCGGCTGCGCCCGGTTGATGTGCCCCAGTGCCCTGGCAAGAGATTTTCAGGTCAAATCGGCCTCAAAGGCTTGTGCAGTAAGCGCAAGCAGCTATCAAAATAATAGTATTTAGACTGCTGCATCAGGCCGAGGCGGCTTGGGTCGGGGCGGTTTGGTGGTGTGGATGAGCAGCGTGGCCTTGTCCATCTCGCCCGCCAGCAGCGCAGGCCACGCCTTGAGCGAGTGGGCAATGCTGTCTTCGATCAGCGTGCGCTGGTCGGGCGCGGGTTTTTTCAGCACCCAGTTGGCCACATCCGATTTCACGCCGGGGTGGCCAATGCCGATGCGCAGGCGCCAGTAGTCGGGCGAGCCCAGCTGGGCATGGATGTCGCGCAGGCCGTTGTGCCCGGCGTGGCTGCCACCGCGCTTGAGCTTGACCTGGCCGGGGCTGATGTCCAGCTCGTCGTGCGCCACCAGAATCTCTTCCGGCGTGATCTTGAAAAAACGCGCCAGCGCCGCCACCGATTTGCCCGACAGGTTCATGAAGGTTTGCGGCTCCAGCAGCCAGACCGTATGGCCATGCACCGTGGCGCGCGCCGCCAGCCCCCAGTAGCTGCGCTCGGGTTGCAGCGTGACCTTGAGCTCGCGAGCCAGCGCATCAATCCACCAAAACCCGGCGTTGTGCCGCGTGGCCTCGTACTCGGGCCCGGGATTGCCCAGGCCGACAAACAGTTTGATCATGCGAAGAATTATCAGGGGCCTAAAAGCCAACGGCCCACGCAAGGTGGGCCGTTGAGAGGGAGCAGCCGCGTGCGGCTGCCAAGCCAGTGGGGTGGCTTACTTCTTCTTGCCCTTGCCCTTGGCAGGAGCGGCGGCAGCGGCTTCGGCAGCACCGGCTTCGAGCACCACGGCTGGCGGCACCACGGCGACCACCACGGGGTTCTTCTGGCTGCCACGCACCACCAGCGTTGCGCCCTTGGGCAGCGGCACGTCTTGCAGGTGCAGGGCTGCGCCCTTCTTGAGGCTGCTCAGGTCCACGGTGATGAACTCGGGCAGGTCCGAAGGCATGCACGAGACGTTGATTTCGGTCATCACGTGGTTGACGGTGCACTTGTCGGCCTTGACCGCAGGCGACTCTTCAGCGCCGACGAAGTGCAGTGGCACCTTCAGGTGCAGCTTGGTTTTGTCATCGACGCGTTGGAAGTCGATGTGCAGCACTTGCTGCTTGTAGGGGTGGTATTGCACATCGCGCAGCACCACTTTGTGCGTTTGGCCAGCCACTTCCATGTCCAGCACGCTGGAGTGGAAAGCTTCTTTCTTCAGGGCGTGCCACAGGCTGTTGTGGTCGATTTCGATGGTTTGGGGTTCAGTAGCACCACCGTAGACGATGCCGGGCGCGCGGCCCGAATTGCGCAGACGGCGGCTCGCACCCGTGCCTTGCTTGGCGCGCTCAAAAGCGACGAAGTTCATATCAAATCTCCATGGGAAATGCACCGCGACCAGTGTCATTTCAGGTTAAAAAAAGGCCCCCGAGAACCGGGAGCCTCTGTGGTGTTCCAAGACTCAGAACAGGTCGTTCTGGTCTGAGAACAAACTCATCACCGATTCGCCTTTGGCAATGCGCTGTATCGTCTCAGCGATCAGCGGTGCCACCGAGAGCTGGCGGATTTTGGCGCATTCCTTGGCGGCTTCGCTCAAGGGAATGGTGTTGGTCACGACCACTTCATCCAGGGCCGAGCCCTTGGTGATGCGTTCAATGGCAGGGCCCGAGAAGATGGGGTGCGTGCAGTAGGCGTACACCTTTTTGGCGCCACGGGCCTTGAGCACTTCAGCCGCTTTGACCAGGGTGCCAGCAGTGTCGATCATGTCGTCCATGATCACGCAGTTGCGGCCTTCGATTTCGCCGATGACGTGCATGACTTCCGACACATTGGCCTTGGGACGGCGCTTGTCGATGATGGCCAGATCACAACCGAGTTGTTTGGCCAGAGCACGGGCACGCACCACGCCACCCACGTCAGGAGAAACGACGATGAGGTCGTCGTATTTCTTCTGGTTCAGGTCGCCCAGCAGCACCGGCGAGGCGTAGATGTTGTCCACGGGGATATCGAAAAAACCCTGAATCTGGTCGGCGTGCAAGTCCATGGTCAGCACGCGGGCCACGCCCACGGCTTGCAGCATGTTGGCTACCACTTTGGCCGAGATGGGCACGCGGCTGGAGCGGGGACGGCGATCCTGGCGGGCGTAGCCGAAGTAGGGGATCACCGCGCTGATGCGTTCGGCAGATGCACGCTTGAGCGCATCGACCATGATCAGCAATTCCATGAGGTTTTCGTTCGTGGGTGCGCAGGTGGACTGCACCACGAAGACGTCGCGGGCACGAACGTTTTGTTTGATTTCGACAGTGACTTCACCGTCCGAGAAGCGACCTACGTCTGCTGCACCCAGAGTGGTTCCAAGGTGTTGGGCGATTTCAGCAGCCATGCCAGGATTGGCATTGCCGGTGAAAACCATGAAGTCGGGTTGGTTGGCTTGCATGAGCGGCCCAGCAGTCTGAGATTAGTGCCTGTATGCGGCAAATATTTGGCAGGGGAAGAAGGATTCGAACCTTCGCATGCCGGAATCAAAATCCGGTGCCTTAACCAGCTTGGCGACTCCCCTACACGGGTTGGCTGCCGCGTGGCAACCAACCTTTAACTTTTCACCTTAAACCCAGTCTTTTAATGGATGGGTTTGCAGGTTTTCACACTGTTTGACTTGCCACTCGCCGGGAGATTGGCTGAAGTCAACTTGGTGCGATATCCTTGCAAAAACTGCGCTTCCAGAGCCCGTCATTTTACCGCGTAATTTGTGCAAATCAAGCCAATTAAGGACTTTTTTTACATCGGGACACAGCGCTTCAGCGGTGCTCTGCAAGTCGTTTTGACCAAAATCAAAATGTTTTGCAGCGAAGCCTGCGATTGTAGCACTGACTGAATCGCGTTTGAGCGTAGGTGATGAAAAAATTTGTGGAGTATCCAATCCTGCGGCGGGTTTGATCACCACAAAACGTGCCGACGGGAGTGCGTGCTCGGGGGGGAGCGGCGTAATAGCCTCTCCGATGCCCTCTACCCAGGCGTTGTCTCCGCACAGGAAAAAGGGTACGTCCGCTCCCAGCGTCAGGCCAATGCGCATCAGGGTCGGGCGATCCAGGTTCAGGTGCCACAGCCGGTTCAGTGCCAGCAGCGTAGAGGCCGCATCGGAAGAACCGCCGCCCATGCCCGCCTGGGCTGGCACTTGTTTGAGTACGCCGATGTGCGCGCCCAGGGCGCAACCAGTGGCCGCTTGCAGTGCACGTGCAGCGCGCACCGTCAGGTCATCCGGGGGCAGGGGCGCGCCCAGGTCTTCGCGACTGATGTGTCCGTCATGGCGCAACGCAAAGTGCAGGGTGTCGCTCCAGTCGATCAGCATGAACACCGATTGCAGTAGGTGGTAGCCATCGGGGCGGCGCCCGGTGATGTGCAAAAACAGATTCAGCTTGGCGGGCGCGGGGACGTCATAGAGTGCTTGCACAGCTTGTGTTCCTAGCGTTCAAACGTGATGCGCAGTGTGGCCCGGGGCTCAGGTGTCTGGCGCTGCGCCAGCATTTTTCCTTGCCCAATGGCACTCAGATCTGCATGCCAGCCGTCGCTGGTTGCTGGTATCCCCGAGAGCCAGCTGAACAGTGCGGTCACTGGGATGGCTGCTCCGGTGGCTTGTTCCAGCAAATCTTCCAGCGAAGAGGATTCCTGCGTAGTCTCGCCCGAGTGGAGCCGGGCATGCCCAGGCTTCCAGTCGAGTTGCACCAGCGTGTTGCCAAACGGGCTCAAGAGCCTGAGTTCGCCGTGGAGCGGGTTGCCATCCAGTTCGAAGGCCGCAGAAAAAGACTGTGCAGCCTGGCCTTCCAGTTGTAGCGCCAGGCGTCCGCTCCAGTGGGTGCGCAGTGCGCCGCTGGTCGCTGTCGGCGAGGGGGGGGTGCTACAGCCCGCCAAGGCCAGCAATGGCGCCAGCACCGCCACGGCGGCCAGTCGGCGTCTGGCAAGTTTCCCGTGGGGGGGGTGTGCGGCGCCCGGCGCAGCGTTGTACCGATGGCTGTGGCAGGGCATCAGAGCGTGGCACCCAAGCGCTTGATGGTGCTTTTCAGGGTGTCGTTGTTGGGCTTGAGCCGCAGGCCTTCGCGCCAGACTTCCTTGGCACGCTCTTGCTCGCCCAGGCTCCAGAGTACTTCGCCCAGATGCGCGGCGATTTCGGCGTCAGGCTGTTTTTGGAAGGCGGTTTCCAGGATGCGTAAGGCTTGCGTGCGGTTACCCATTCGAAACTCCACCCAACCGAGGCTGTCAGTGATGAAGGGGTCGTTGGGGGCATGGCGCAGGGCGGTTTCAATCAGTGTTTTTGCCTCTGCTAGGCGGATGCCCCGGTCAGCGAATGAATAACCCAGCGCATTGAGTGCGTGGTGAAAATCGGGCTGGCGGGCAATGATCTGGCGCAGCAGCCGTTCCATAGTGTCAAGCTTGCCCGCTTTTTCGGCCAGCATGGCCTGGTCGTAGACAAACTCGTTGTCGTCGGGGGATTGGGCCACCACACGTGTCTGAACGGCATAGGCTTGGTCGTATTCGTGGGCGTCGCGCAGTATTTGAACTTCTGCCAGCAGCTTCAGTTGTTCTTCTTCGGCGGTGGCTGCGGGCAGGGTGCTGACCAGTGCGCGGGCGCGAGTCAGTTTGCCTTGGCGTGCCAGCAGGGAAGCCCGCTGTAGTTGCGCGCTGAACAGGTCTTGCGGGTGGTCGATGCGGTTAAGCCACGCTTCTGCGTTGTCTGGGTCGCCGCGTTTTTCGGCAATTTGTGCATACAGAAGGTAGGCCTGCGTCAGTGCGCGGGGCCCGTTGGTACTGGGGGCCGCAGAGGCTGTGGTCAGTGCAATAAAGCGTTGCAGCGCGGCCTCGGCTTCGGCCAGTTTTTCTTCTTGCAACAGCAGTGCTGCCTGCATCAGCCAGGCTTGGGTTAGGTCGGGTTGGGCGGCGGTAGCGCTTTGCAACTGTTGCAGGGCTTCGGTGTTGCGCTGCAATTCGATCAATACGCGGGCATAGGCCATGCGCATTTCAGGACTGGGTTGTGCATCAAAGTAAGTCTGCACTACGGTGCTGGCGGCTTCTTCGCCACGGCCCAGCAGCTCCAGTGCCAGCAAGGCGGCGCCATCGTAGTGGGGGGCGGTGTTTTGCGCTTGTGCCGCAGCTTGCAAGGCGCCGGGTACGTCTTCGGCCAGCAGCCGCATGCGGCCTATGGCGACCCAGGCCGGTGGTGCGGTGTCGGGCTGGCGCAGGTCGGCAGCCAGCGCTTGCTCGACGATGGCGGCGGCCAGTGCTTTGTCGCTGGCACGGCGGTACAGCTGCGGCAGGGCCAGCAGTGTTGCCGTTTTGGCATACGGCGGCGATTGTGTCAGCTCTTGCGCCAGTGGCACCGCGCTGTCGCTGATGCGGTTGAGTGCGACCAGGATTTGCAGCACATAGCGATTGGCTTCGCGTGATTGTGGCCACGCCGCTTTCCAGGCTTGTGCAGCAGCCAGAGCGGACTCGCCTGAGCGCGCCTGCAAGGCGATGTCAGCAGCGCGTTGGTAGACTTTTTCGTCGTTGCTTTGGCGAGCAGCCTCCAGCATCAGGGCAAAGCCAGTGGCGGGATCGCCCGCACGGGTGGTGATTTCACCCAGCAGAACTTCATAGAAAAGCTCCGCCCCCATGGCCGCATCAGGCGGCTCCTCGCTGGCACCGGTGTTGGCGGGTGGTGTGCGGGTGGCCTTGGCTGCGGCTGTAGCTGCCCAAGTGGGGGCTGTGCCAGTCACCAGGACGGCGGTCAGCGCAGAGATCATGAAACGATGGATAGAGGCCATAAAACCATAATAATCGAAGCCCGAATGCCCCATTGGATGTCTTTTCCTATGCCCGAATTGCCAGAGGTTGAAGTCACCCGCCTGAGTTTTCACCAGGCTATTGCCGGGGCGCGGATTGTGGTCGTGGCGTTGGGCAAGCCCCTGCGCTGGCCTTTGGGTTACGCGCCTGCCGATCTGGCCGGGCGTGTGGTGCTGGGGGTGCGCCGACGTGGCAAATACCTGCTGCTGGATCTGGACAAAGGCTTGCTGCTGTTGCATCTGGGCATGTCGGGCAGCCTGCGCTTTGCCGCCAGCTTGCCCGCCCCAGGGGTGCACGACCATTTTGATCTGGCAACGACCCAAGGCACCTTGCGTTTGCACGATCCGCGCCGCTTTGGCGCCGTGGTCTATGCGCAGGACGAGCACGACGCACCAGCACGCAAGCTCTTGGGTGCACTGGGCGTGGAGCCACTGGCCGATGATTTTGTGTTCGAGCCTTTCTGGCGCGGCCTGCAAGCCAGCCGTTCGCCCATCAAGCAGGTGCTGCTGGCCGGGCGCCTGGTGGTGGGGGTGGGCAACATTTACGCGTCGGAAGTGCTGTTTCTGGCGGGCATTCGTCCCACCACCAAAGCCGCGCGCATTGGCCAGGCGCGGGCGCGCAAACTGCACCAGGCCATCGTACAAGTGCTGCGCCAGGCGGTGGCAGCGGGCGGCAGTACCCTGCGCGATTTCAGCAGTGCCGATGGCAGCGCCGGACATTTCCAAGCGCAAGCCCATGTCTATGGGCGTGAGGGCGCACCCTGTCATACTTGCGCCACGCCCGTGCGCATGGTGCGCCAGGCACAGCGCAGCAGTTACTACTGTCCACGCTGCCAGCATTCTTGAAGCAAATCGGCATCCAGCCTGCGTGCATTGGGCGCAAGCAGCTATTGTTTTAAGAGCGTTTTTGCAGACGACCTCTTGATTTCCGGGAACAAAGTGGGATCCTCATTCAACGATCAGTTTGAACTGCACGGCGCTTGGCGGCGTGCGTTTGCCCAGCAGTTGAAGCGTTTGGCCGAGTGGCTGGACTCCCACGAGTTGATGGACGCTGCTGTGCAAGAGCGTCTGCAACGCCTTGAAAACCAGATCCGCTCCGACAAAATCATGGTGGCTTTTGTTGCCGAGTTTTCGCGCGGCAAATCCGAGCTGATCAACGCTATTTTCTTTGCCGGTTATGGCCGCCGCATCATGCCGGCCAGCCCCGGGCGTACCACCATGTGCCCCACCGAGCTGGGCTACGACCCCACTCTGGGGCCCTGCCTGCGTTTGCTGCCCATCGATACCCGGCTGCAGCCCTTGAGTTTGGCCGAATGGCGCCTCAAGCCGGGCGCTTGGGAGACGCTGCCCCTGGATATTCACAGTGCTGACCAGATCGCAGCAGCGCTGGAAAAGGTCGCGCAGGTGCGCAAAGTCACGCCCGATGAAGCACGCGCTCTGGGCTTTTGGCACGACGAACTGCCTGAGGACAATCCCGCGCTGGACGATCAAGGCCTGGTCGAAGTGCCCTTGTGGCGCCACGCCCTGATCAATATGCCCCACCCCCTGCTTAAAGAGGGGCTGGTGATTCTGGATACGCCCGGCCTCAACGCCGTGGGTGCCGAGCCCGAGCTGACGGTCAACCTGATTCCGCAGGCCCATGCTGTGGTGTTCATCCTGGGCGCTGACACGGGTGTTACACGCTCTGATCTGTCGATTTGGCGCGAGCACCTGGTTTCGACGCAGGCGGGCACCGACTCGCGTCTGGTGGTATTGAACAAGATCGACACTCTGTGGGATGCGCTCAACGCCCCGGAGAAAGTGCAGGCGCAGTTGGACAAGCAGCGCAGCACCTCTGCGCAGATGCTGGGTGTGCGTGTGGAGCAGGTGCTGCCGGTGTCGGCACAAAAAGGGCTGCTGGCCAAAATCACCCAGGATGCTGCGCTGCTGCAAGCCAGCGGCTTGCCGGTGCTGGAGGATGCGCTATCGCAAGGCATCATGGGTCAGCGCCAGGCCATATTGCGGGCGGCGGTAGCGGCGGGCGTGGCAGGCTTGAACACCGAGACATCGCGCCTGCTCAATATCCGCCGCCGAGACCTCGATGACCAGATGTTGGAGCTGCGCAGTTTGCGTGGCAAGAATGCCTCGGTGATCGAATCCATGCGCACCCGCATCGAGCAGGAGCAAACTGAATTTGACCTTAGCGCCGCCCGCATACAAGCCGTGCGCGCCGTGCATTTGAAGCTGCTGAACGATGTTTTTGTGCAGTTGGGTACCAAAGCCCTGAAAGAGCAACTCAAGCCTTTGGTGGCTGCATTGCAGCAAAGGGGCCTGAAGCTGGGTGTGAAGAAAATCTATGCGGAGGCTTTTGCCAATTTGCGTGCCACGCTCGATGGTGCGCAAGCGTCCACTATTGAGATTCAGGCCATGCTGGGGGGAACCTTCAGCCAGCTCAACGCAGAGTTTGGCTTCTCGCTGCAAGTGCCCGCCACACCGCCGCTGGAGCCGCTGGCGGCCGATCTGGCCTCCATTGAGCAGGGGCATCTGCAATACCTGAGCATGGGCAACGCCTTCAAGTTGGCTCGCCCGGAATTTGCCGAGCGCCTGGGGCGCGCGCTGTTCATGCGGGTACGCACCGTGTTTGAGTCTGCGGCCAACGACCTGGAGCTGTGGAGTAAATCTGCCACCGCCCAGCTGGACGCCCAGTTGCGCGAGCGCCGACGCAGCTTTGCCCGCCGCATTGAGGCGATAGACCGCATCCAGAAAGCCGCCAGCGGCTTGGTCGAGCGGATTGCAGAAATTGAAGAAGGCGATCAGTTGCTGACCCAGTTGGAAACCAGTTTCCAGAGCCAGACAGCGCAGTTGCTGAAATTGTCGCTGGAGCCCGCAGTGGCCGTGGAGCACCCCCCCAGTGCCGTAGCTGCATGACAGCGCGTGTTGCTACCTTGGCGCAGCAGGTGGTGCGCTGGCAAACGCAGTATGGGCGCCACCATTTGCCCTGGCAGCAAACGCGCGATCCGTACCGGGTCTGGCTGTCAGAAATCATGCTGCAGCAAACGCAGGTCACGACAGTGCTCGATTACTACGAGCGTTTTTTGCAGCGCTTTGCTGATGTCACTGCGCTGGCACATGCTTCGGAAGATGAGGTGCTGGCACTGTGGAGTGGGCTGGGCTATTACAGCCGTGCGCGCAATTTGCACCGCTGTGCCCAGATGGTGGTGGCGCAGCATGGCGGCGCCTTTCCGTCCTCGGCACAGGCGTTGGCATTGCTCCCGGGTATTGGCCGATCGACTGCAGGCGCCATCGCTGCTTTTTGTTTTTCAGAGCGCGTGCCCATCCTGGACGCCAACGTCAAGCGCGTGCTGACACGTTGGCTGGGGTTTGATGCCGATCTGGCGCTGGCAGCCAACGAGCGGCGCCTGTGGGATCACGCTCAGACCCTTCTTCCCCAGGATGACTTGGCTCATGCCATGCCGCGCTATACCCAGGGGTTGATGGATTTGGGCGCCACGATTTGTTTGTCGCGCAAACCTGTGTGCGCGCAATGCCCCCTGCAAGACGGCTGCGTGGCCGCGCGACAAGGCGAACCGGAGCGCTACCCGGTCAAAACGCGCAAGCTGGTGCGCAAAGCACAGTCCTGGTGGCTGCTGGTGCTGCGCGATGGGGCTGGACGGGTGTGGCTGCACAAGCGCCCGGCCACGGGTATCTGGGCCGGCCTGCATTGTTTACCCGTATTCGAGGCCCGCGAGCAGCTACTGGCACACCCTGCCATATTGGAAGCCCCGCAAGTGACCGAGTTGCCAGCGTTCTTGCATGTGCTGACCCACCGCGACCTGTACCTGCACCCAGTACTGGCGTCCAGTACCTTCGGTGTGCCGGTTGGCGAAGATGGCGGCTGGTTTGATGCCGGGCAATGGCGCCAAATAGGCCTGCCTGCGCCGGTGCGCAAGTTTTTGGAGAATTGGTAGCTGTTGCACGGGTTGCAGAGATCAAGCATCAAGCTCGCGATGGCGGCGCAGCGTCATCCAGCGGCTGCTGAAAGTTTCTGCCAGCCGCTCCACCAAATACACCGAGCGGTGCTGGCCTCCCGTACAGCCAATGGCGACGGTGACATAGCTGCGGTGGTTCTGGGCCAAAAACTCCAGCCAGTGGTTGAGAAATTGTTCGATATGGCTGCGCATTTGGCGCACTTCTGGTTGGTGTGCCAAATAGTCTGCAACGGGTTGATCTAGTCCTGTCAAATCCTTCAGGGCTGGCTCATAGTGTGGATTGGGCAGCATGCGCACGTCAAAAACGTAGTCTGCATCGACCGGAATGCCGCGCTTGAATGCAAAAGACTGGAACACCAGCGTGAGTTGGTCTGGAGCGGATGACATCAGCCCCTTCACGTAGCTTTGCAGCTGTGAGGCCCGGATAGCGCTGGTGTCGATGACATGGGCTTGTTCGCGCAGGTCGGCCAGCAGTTCGCGCTCCAGCTCGATGACCTGTACCAGCGCGCGCCGTCCGTCGGTGAGATCGTCGTGGGAGAGGGGATGGCGCCTGCGTGTTTCAGAGAAGCGCCGCACCAGCGTATCCGTGGTGGCGTCCAGGAAAAGGGAATGCACGACGATGCCCTGGCTGCGCAAGCGCTCCAATTCTTGCGGTACCTGGGGCAAGGAGGTGGCGCTGCGCACATCCATGGCAATGGCAACTCTGTTGCCGTGGTGGCGGTGCTCCAGTGCCACAAAAGGCGCCAACAGCTCTGGTGGCAGGTTATCCACACAGTAATAGCCGGCATCCTCCAGGGCGCGCAAGGCGACGGATTTTCCCGAGCCCGACATCCCGGTAATCAAGGCAATTTCGAGTGTCATGGTTGCTGTTCTCCCTGCAGTGCAGCGTGTGCGGTGCCCAGCATTTCGCGGGCATGGGCCAGTGTGGTTTTGGACAGGCGCTGTCCGCCCAGCATGCGGGCTACTTCGGTCACGCGCTGCTCGCCTTGCACCACTTTCACGGTGCTGCTGGTGCCCGCACCCCCATGGTCTTTGGATACGACCAAGTGCTGGTGGGCCTGCGAAGCCACTTGTGGCAGGTGAGTCACGGCCAGCACCTGGCGATCCTGGCCCAACTGGCGCATCAGTCGGCCCACAGCGTCCGCGACAGCCCCGCCGACGCCAGAATCGACCTCGTCAAAGATCAGTGTGGATGCCGTGCCCAGTGCGCTGGTCGTCACAGCAATGGCCAGGGAGATGCGCGAGAGCTCGCCGCCGGAAGCAATTTTGCCAATCGGCTTGGGCGTGGCGTCGGGGTGGGCCGCTATCAGAAAAGTGACTTCATCCAGGCCATGGGCAGCAGGGTTGGCACTGGGAGCCAAAGCGACTTGAAACCGTCCACCCTGCATTCCCAGCACTTGCATGGCGTCGGTGATGGCTTGGGACAGGCGCGGCGCTGCTTGGGCGCGTGCCTGTGAAAGCTTGCGGGCTGCACGGTTGAATGTATCGGCTGCTTTCTTTTCCGTGGCCTCCAGACTGTCCAGGTCTGCGGCAGTGTTCAATACCTGCAACTCGTTTTTCCAGGACTGGAGCAAATGTGGAAGCTCCACGGGTGTGCGCTTGTAACGCCGTGCCAGGGTCAGCCACAAAGCCACCCGGGTATCCAACGCCGACAGGCTTTGCGGATCCAGATCCGCATGGCGCAGGTAGGCGTGCAATGAGCGCACCACTTCTTCGGCATGCGCCACGCTGGAGATCAGTGCGTCACTGAGGTTTTTGAATGCCGGTTCGAGGTGCTCTTGTGCCTGCAATTGCTCTTGCGCCCGGGACAGGCATGGCAGGGCGCCCGTTTCTTCTGCATCGAGCAGTTTCAATGCCTCTTGCGCTGCATCAAGCAAGGATTGGGCGTGGGTCAGTCGGGTGTGCTGGGCGTTGAGTTCTTCCCACTCGTCATCGCCGGGCGCGAGTTTTTCCACCTCTGCGATCTGCCATTGCAGTCGCTCGCGGTCACGTTGCAGGTGGTCTTGTGCGCTGCGTGCCTGGGTCAATGCCTTTTGTGCGGCGCGCCACTGCGCCCAGTGGCTGGCCACCTCATTCTGCATGGCAATGCCGGCGTAAGCGTCCAGTAGACCGCGCACTGCATCGGGGCGCGTCAGGCTTTGCCAGGCATGTTGTCCGTGGATGTCCAGCAGGTGCTCGCCCACTGTGCGCAATTGGGTGGCAGTGGCAGGTACGCCATTGATCCATGCGCGGCTCTTGCCCTGCAAATCTACGGTGCGCCGCAGCAGCAGGTGTTCATCGGCAGTAAAACCTGCCTCTTGTAGCCATGGGTGCAGCAGTGCGGGGCAGTCAAACTCTGCACAGACATCGGTGCGCTGCGCGCCTTCGCGCACCACGGCACTGTCAGCACGCTCGCCCAGGGCCAGTTGCAAGGCGTCGATCAGGATGGATTTGCCCGCCCCAGTCTCTCCAGTCAGTGCAGTGAAGCCAGGAGAAAGCTCCAGATCGAGTTGGTGAACAATCACGAAATCGCGCAGCGTGATGCTCTTGAGCGCCATCGTCAGGAGCCCCCTTCGTTCCAGCGCAGTTTTTTCCGCAAGGTATCGAAATAACTCCAGCCACAGGGGTGCAGAAAACGCACGCAGTATTCTGAGCGCTTGACCAGAATGCGGTCGCCATGCAGCAGCGAGGCCAGCGATTGCATATCAAAATTGGCACTGGCATCGCGACCGCTCACGATTTCAATGGCGATCTCGGTGATGTCCGCCAAAACAATCGGGCGGTTGGACAGAGTGTGTGGGGCAATTGGCACCAGCACCCAGCCCGGAATGGAGGGGTGCAGCATGGGCCCGCCCGCCGATAGGGCGTAGGCGGTGGAGCCGGTCGGGGAAGCAATGATCAGGCCGTCAGCCCGCTGGTTGGCAACAAAACGACCGTCCACTTCAACCCGCAACTCCACCATGCCGGAGGTTGCGCCGCGGTTAACCACCACATCGTTCATGGCAAAAGCGTCAAAGACGCACACCCCATCGCGTATGACGCGTGCATGCATCAGTGGGCGGTGGTCTTCTTCAAACTGACCATGCAAAATGGGCGTCAGTGTTGCCTGGTAGTTGTTCAGCGGAATATCAGTGACGAAGCCAAGGCGCCCTTGGTTGATGCCCACCAGCGGAATGCCGTAGGGAGCCAACTGGCGACCAATGCTCAGCATGGTTCCATCACCGCCTACTACCAAACCCAGGTCGCACCGTTCGCCAATGCCAGCGGCGTCCAGCGCCGCATACTGCGTCAATCCGGTGTGCAGGGCAGTTTGTGCCTCCAGTGCGACAGAGCAACCTTGGTCAACGAGAAACTGGGCAATGCTTTCCAGATCCTTGCGAACATTTTCTGCCATGGCCTCAGAAACAGGGCTCTGGTATTTTCCGATCAGAGCAACGTGTTGAAAACTAAGCTTCATGGCGAAATTACATCACTAAAATCGTGACATGCTCGATGAACGTTCCAAGTTGTTGCTCAAAGCGCTGGTCGAGCGCTATATTGAAGACGGGCAGCCGGTTGGCTCCCGCACGCTCTCACGCGCATCGGGCCTGGATCTTTCTGCTGCCACCATCCGCAATGTGATGGCGGATCTGGAGGCGTTGGGGCTGATTGCCAGTCCGCATACATCGGCGGGCCGAATTCCTACGGCAAAAGGTTATCGGTTGTTTGTAGACACCATGCTCACGGCCAATCGCGAGCAGCTGTCTCCACCCCAGCTCATTCCTGACCAGCCCCAAAAAGTCATTGTGAATGCAGCGCAATTGCTGTCCAGCCTGTCGCAGTTTGTCGGCGTGGTCATGGCGCCCAGGCGTACCTCGGTTTTTCGCCACATCGAGTTCTTGCGTCTTTCGGAAGGCAGATTTTTGGTCATCATCGTTTCACCCGATGGGGACGTGCAGAACCGGGTCATTTTTTCAGAGACAGATTTCACCCAGACCCAATTGGTAGAGGTCGCCAATTTTCTCAACATGCATTACGTCGGCATGACCATGGAGCAGGTGCGCGAGCGCCTAGCCACCGAAGTGGACAGCCTGCGCGGTGAAATCGCCACCCTGATGCTGGCAGCAGTCAACGTGAGTTCAGAGGCTTTTGAGCAGGCACAAGACGAAGTGGTTATTTCTGGTGAAAGAAATCTTCTGGCTGTCAGTGATTTTTCTAAAAACATGGGAAATCTGCGGCGGGCTTTCGATTTATTCGAGCAGAAAACGCAGATATTGCGCTTGCTGGATATTTCCAGCCAGGCCGAGGGCGTGCGCATCTATATTGGTGGAGAAAGCCAGGTAGTGCCTTTTGAAGAGCTTTCTGTGGTCAGTGCGCCGTATGAAGTCGATGGTCAGGTGGTTGGCACCTTGGGGGTGATCGGCCCCACGCGCATGCCGTACGATCGCATGATCCATATCGTGGACATTACGTCCAGGTTGGTGTCCAACGCCCTCAGTCACCACAAGTAAGCCCCTACAATAGCGGCTTCGCGCGGCGTCAGCGTGATCTGGGGCGTTAGCTCAGTTGGTTAGAGCAGAGGACTCATAATCCTTTGGTCGCGGGTTCAAGTCCCTCACGCCCTACCAAGCTACATAAGGAAACCCTGCTATCAATCTGGTAGCGGGGTTTTTTGTTTTCTGCCATTTACAGACTGTTTACAGACTGCGGTACAGAGTTTCTGCACCTTCTGGGGGGCTGCACCGCCTGCACTTTTCTGGTGCTTGCACAGTGCTTTAACGTTGCTTGCACGGTGCTTTAACGTTGCTTGCACGGTGCTTTAACGTTGCTTGCAAGGGGCTTTGAAGGGGCTTGCACGGTGCTGGCGCTGGTCGTGGCGGCGGCGGGCCACCTGGCCAAGGGGGTCAGATTTGAAATCCACCCCCTTGCCATCGTTGGCTCAGAATTCAGCTGTGCTCATCGCAAGCTGTGTGCGGTGGGCCCGCTCCACTTTTTTGGTGAGCGGCTCGCCAGATGATCCAGAACTACACCATCTTTTAGGTGTCGATGCTGGCTGGGCTGCTCTGGGCCATCGAGGGCTGAAAGTTCAGCCGTGGTGCCAGCATTTGCCAGCAGCACGGTGAATGCGCAGTGGGCAGCAATACCCGCTTGAACCATGACTTTTGATAACAGGCTTGGAAACCATTGGCAGCTTCGTGCAGACCTCTCGCGCGCGCGTACTGTTCGGAAAAATCGGGGCTGCGCGGCGCGCTGAATGCTAAGTTTTACTAAGTGCTGCGCGGCTTGCTCGGTATTCGCCCAAACTGGATGCCCACCAGAGCGGGCTACCCAAAGCGGGCAATCCCGGTTTGCCCCCAACGGGCGAAGCGGGGATTCCCGCCACGGCCTGCCAGGCGCAGCCACCAGCGTGGCCCCGCCGAAATCAACCGGCTCATTTTTCAGCCGGTCGCCTGGGTGTACGGCCAGCGGCGCCAGCAGTAGCCCGGTCCAGCGCGGTGATGGCTGTGTAGCATCTCCGCAAAAGCCCGGAGATAGGGGCCCCATCTAGAGGGCGTGATGAACACACCAGACGGCCCATAGGAATCTCCGGGTTTTTTCTTTTGCGTCGTGAAGCAATGCGGGTTCCAGGCCGATAGACTGCGCTTGCCTCGGTGCGCTGGCCAGCCGTGTCATCCAGCGCTCTGCAATGCCGGTGTCCATAGAGGCGGCACTGCCGGGGCACCCAATACTGCTCACGATGACGATTCGACCATGACGATGACACTGACCGAAGCCAAGGCGATGGTGCGCGATATACGTGCCGATTTATCAACGCGCTCCAACGACAGCTTGGTCGAAATTACATGGCTGCACATCATGTTCAAGGAGAATGCGCCAGTGAAATTTAGGCGGTCTTACGGATGGAGCAAGACGCTCGCGCAAAGATTGCTAGACGCTAGATTGGGAAAGCCACGGCAGATTGTGAAGCGGGACGACTCTGAAGTATCTGTGTAGCTTGGCTCCAGTCCATCACCTGCTCGTCGCCCACCTGGATTTCAAATCTGACTGGGGTAAAAACTGGGCCCAGTGCCAGCGCGGTCCAGCCCCCCGCAAACGCCCGATTTCTTGTTTACCCCGCTGTTTACCAGCACCTTGTTTACGCGCTAACCACGGCGCTAACCTGCCAGCGCTAACCTGCGCCAGCGCCCCCGATTCCGTGCGTACCAGCTTGCGTACCACCCCTGTGCGTACCTCCCAAGATGTAAGGTTTTGACAGGTTCAAGTGCAGGTTCCCGTGGAAACCCCCTTCCTGTAAATCTGCGGCTGGAAACTGAAGTTTTATGAAGTGGCTGTGGAAACTGAAGTTCCAGCAGTGCGTGGTGCAGTGTCAAGGCATCCTGAACGCCTGCATTTGCCAGCAAACGTCAACTTTTGCCAACAGGCGAGGGGCCGTTTTCGTACCGCTCTGGAACCCCCCGCCACAAAGCAAAAACCCGGCACGCTGGCCGGGTCGGTGATGGTCTGATTTCAAATCCAGCCAAGATTGCTGGGCTGCCACGGTGGCACTCGGTCACGGCGGTGGCAACCTGCATTGAATTGGTTGGCCCCAACCTACCCTGCATCAACAAGTCTTGGATGAGTTAACGATTGCTGCGGAGTTCTCACGACCGAAGGCCAAGCAAAGAACTCGGTGCGCAGCAAGAAAACGCAGATGCCTAGTTTTCTACCACTTGAGCTTAATTAAGCTGGTCGGCATGCTATTCGATATTGTGGCAATCTGAGGCGGTCGATAGACCATCTTCGCATCTAGAAGTGCTTGCTGAAGCCCAAGCTTTTCTGCCACAGCGCCCAAGGTCGGTGGCGCATGGCCAGGAAAGAGATTCAGAAAGACAGGCTGTGAGCGAAGCTCAAAGTAGAAGCCTCCTATATTCCCATCCTTGATTAGCGGGAACATGATGATTTCACTTGGGCTGTGCGAGGTTGCTTTGTCAGGCAAGAGGAAGTGGACTCCCATCAGATGGCTGAAGGACCGCCTCCCAAAAGCCACGTCTATGAGGTAAGGCGAGGGCAGACCTGGCATGGAACCATTCATGCCGATGCCAATGTGCAGGTTGCCACCATAGGAGAGATTGATGGCGGTCTTGAGCAACCAGCGTTCAAGTTTTTGGCCGTCGATCTTGTTGTCGCCCAAAGAGCCGTCCTTAGTGGGTGTTGCGGATCGCTGGAAGAGACCCACGGCCTTTTTCGCTTCCGAGTCTGCATCAGAGAGTGCAGAGTTATGTGCCTTGCAGAGGATCTGCCGTTGAAGGCCATTGATCCCTATAGATTTGGCCTCCTGCTTGCACCAGTCAAAGCCAGATACACGCACGACGCCTTCCGGAAAAAGGCACTTGGATACAAGGTGTTCAGCTGACGGCCCTTCGCCACAATTGCCACAAGCAGCAGCCCAACACTTGAATTTGCGGTTATGAGGATTTCCCATGGTGTCAGCGGCGTTTCATGTTCATATTTGGCATCTGCAAACAACTCCGCGCCATTGTTGTCCAGTTCGGTACCGATCAAGGCTGAATTGATATCTGTCTGCTTACCCCACCAGGTTCTCCAGCACGGCATCCGTTTCGTTGCGGTCGAACATCTCGTGCGCGGCCATGTAGCGCAGCACGGCCTTGGCCTCGTCGCGGGTCTTGGGCCGGATGCTGGCCAGGCAGTGGGCCTCGATGTAGTGGCGCCGGGCGCTGACCTCGGGCAGGTCGTCCCCCGCGTTGTCCCAGCCGTTGCGCAGGTGGTAGAGCGCATCCCAGAATTCCAGCTCGTGCAGGCAGTCGGCCAGAGTGTGCGGGGCCATGTCCTGGTGGTGGTCAAACGCGGCATTGGCCTGGGCCGGGTCGTACTCGCGCCAGCCCTTGGTGGCCACCGGCACCAGCGCCAGCGCATCCACGCAAAACCGCTCCTGCACGTTCTCGGCAAACACCGCCTGCTCACTGCCAAACCGGGCCAGTGCCTCGCGCTTGCGGGCCTGCTTGTCCAGTGTGCGCTCGGCCAGCCCCTTGAGGTCGGCAAAGCCGATGCTGCCAAAGACGGCGCGCATGGTGTTGCCGCCACTCTCGCGCATGAGGAAGTCCCCGTAGCGCTTTTCCAGCTCTTTGACCGGGGTCTTGATGCGCTCGGCGGCCTGCATGGCCTTGGCAATCAGGGCGGCATCCCCGGTCTGCACGACCTGGCGCAGCCACAGCACAGCGTCCAAGTCCTTGTTCCCCGTGACGGCCACGGGCTGGGGCGGTGCAACCGGGGGTTGCAGTGCGGTGCAGTCGCTGGCCACGATCTCGGGCAGCCGGAAGAACGCGCGCAGCGTGGTGTTGTCGCGGGTGATGCCTGCACGGCTGCTGATGGCCTTGACCGTGCCCAAGGGGATGTTCAGGGCCTGGGCCACGGCGCGGGCCGATTGCGTGCGGCGCAGCGCCAGCACCTGGGCGCGAAGGTCATTGGGCGTGGGTGCTGTCATAGCTTCAGAAATCCAGCGGCTCAAGGTCGGCGCGGTTGCAGCGCTCGTGTGGTGCAGATGGCGCACCTCTAGGGGTGGTGCGCTGCAGGTATGGGGTGCAAAGGCAATCACGTTCAAGAACTACGCGCTACTTTTTTTCGGAATCCACGTGCCTCAGCTTAAAAACCAGTAAAAAAAGCCCTACTAGTTATAGCAGGGCTTCCTTTTATAGCTAGGAATTAAGCAAATCAGTAGGACTGCCTTTCGTAAAAAAGAGGCTTTAATGCCCTTTACTGATTTGGTTTTTTACGATACCTGAGATTACGGCGCCCATGCCGCCGCTAAAAAGTATGGACTGAATTTTTCCAATTTGCTCTGGATTTAGCCAGTGCAGACGAGTCTGGCCTAAAAAAGCAGGAGCTAGATGGTGCCAAGACCATATCAGCAGCGCTGAAATGAAGATAGCAGCAAAAACAATGGTTAATGAGACCAATATCCAGCCATAGACCCTGAGCCATCGTCCATCATTCTGATGCTTGATTTTGTCAAGTTCGCCCCACTCCTTTTCTTCCTTTCTTGCGGGGCTAGATGCCCAGCGAAGACCTGAAGAAGGAACGTCCGGAGGTGGAATGCCGAAAACACTCTCAGGAGGTAATTCTTCTTCGCTCACTTAGTAATGCTCTGTAATGCTCGGAAATATTTGCATCTGTAATCTCTGCATTAACACCAGGTACATAGGCGTCTGTCCACGGCGTACCTGCTTGATGAGTCAGGTAAGAGAGCCTGATGCCATCCAAATGACCGTATGCATTAAAGATTTCCTCCAAGAACTTTTTGTCTTCTGGTTGAACAGGAAAATCATCATCACCACCAATTAAATCCAAAGGCATCGGATTTCTGCCATGGTGCTTGGTCACTTGGTAAAGGTCTGGAATTACTGGGCCATATTTCCAAGCTTCAATTCGATTGCGGAACAAATCTTTATTTCGAAGTGCCAGGCTCCAACCGTGAGCGATGTATGTCAGCTTAACAAGCTGCATAGGAGTAAGTGATTTGCCTTTTTTTTTGGCAATTCGCAAAAGGGCGTCTGCAACAGAAAGTACATCGTACATCTGGCACCTCCTTTCTTGTCATAGCCAGAGCCCTCGCGGTTAACGAAGAGGACAGAGCAAGTATTGCACAAGTTATCCGACCCCTAATAGTCCCGGAGTTCAGGTGAAATTCAGCGGCGCTGCGTCCTCTTTCTAGGGCATTGTGCCCACCCCCCATCAGCACCATCGAACTGCCAGAGCGAAATGCCGTTGACCAGCCAGGGGCGGCGCACGTTGATGACGTGCTCGTCAGCGTCGGTAAACAACTGGCGTTTGGCAAAGCCACCGCCCGTGGACAAGATGGCCAGCGCGTTTTGCATGGGCGCCGTCAGGTGGCTGATGTTTTCGTAGGCCACCACATGGTTTTTGCCAGCGGCCACAAACACGTCTTCAATGCTCTTGGGGGCGCTGCGCAGGTTGCAGCCGCTGGGGTCAATCAAGCGCGCAGGGCTTCGGCGGTGGTGCTTTTGCCGCAGCCTTACTTGCCCACCAGCTCCAGCCCCAAAAACGGTGTGTCCGGGCGCAGGCAGTCCAGCAGCCAGGCCAGCACCAGGGGGAGCATGGCCTCGGGCACGTTGGCAATGCTCCACAGCGCGTCGATGCTGCCGCCATACACCGGTTCGGGCATGGGCTGCATGGATTCGCTGCGCACAAACACCACGGGCGCGCGCTGCACGATGCGCCAGCTCTGGGCGCGCAGCGGGAGTGTGGTGGTCATGCCTGGCACCTCACCAATCCAGCGGTGCGCCGTCATCGAGGCCGCTTCGATCTCGTGGCGCCATCGCACGCCACGCTTCATCCTTGGGGCGTTGCTGGCGCGTTGCGGGTGCGTTGCCTGAAACGTTCTCGCCGCGTTGCATGGCGTTGCGCTTGCGGGTGACGTGGTAGGCCGTCAGCACCTGGTGCGCCACCAGGTCGAGACCGGGCCGGGCGTTGCCTTCTTTGTCCACCCATACCTTGGGCGTGAGGCTGCCCGACAAGGCCACGCTGTCGCCGTCTCCCAGCGCCAGCAGTGCGGTGCAGGGCGCGGCATCGAAGGCGATCACGTTCACGAACAGGCTTTCACCGTCGCCAGCAGCGGCGCGCACCTTGGCCAGGGCGAACGGTTTGCCGCTCTTGCTGGTGCGCTCGGTGGGCTGGCCGTACAGCTTGCCGGATATGAGGGCGTCA
>NZ_SLXH01000027.1 GCF_004341365.1 Simplicispira metamorpha
TGTGGAAGAACTGCGAGCGTTGGCTCAATACCAGTTTGCAATTCATCCATCTAGCATTCTTGGCGCTAATGCTCAAAAGACTTTGAACACGTTCTAAGGGGAGTCATCTTGATTTCTGTGGGAACTTTGTTCAGCCGCCAGTCCGCGCCGTTGGTGGGCATTGACATCAGTTCCTCCAGTGTCAAGCTGGTCGAACTGGCACACGACAAGGCCGGAAACTTGGTTCTTGAGCGCTGCGCCATCGAGCCCTTGGAGCGGGGCTGGATTACGGACGGTAACATCGAAAAATTTGATGAAGTCGCTGAAGCCTTGCGTCGTCTCATCAAGAAAAGTGGCACACGCACCAAAAACGTGGCGCTTGCACTGCCCCCTTCCGCAGTTATCACCAAAAAGATCAGCCTGCCTGCTGGCATGACCGATCAGGAACTGGAGGTGCAGGTAGAGTCGGAGGCCAACCAGTACATCCCGTTCTCCCTGGACGAAGTGAGTCTGGATTTCTGTGTCATTGGCCCGAACAAAGGCTCTCCTGGTGATGTGGATGTGTTGATTGCTGCCTCGCGCCGTGAGAAGGTGCAAGACCGTCAGGGGCTTGCAGAGGCTGCGGGACTGAAGGCGGTGATTGTGGACATTGAGTCCCATGCTGCCCGCCTGGGTGCGAGTCGCTTGATTGCTGCGTTGCCCAACCAAGGGGTAGACGCCGTGGTCGCCCTCTTTGAGGTGGGCGCACTGACCACCAGCATGCAGGTCATTCGCAATGATGAAGTGCTTTATGACCGCGACCAAGCCTTTGGTGGCGCCCAATTGACACAGTTGATCGTGCGGCAATATGGTTTTTCAGTAGAGGAAGCGGAAACCAAAAAACGCAATGGCGACTTGCCCGATGATTACTCTTCTGCGGTGCTCAAGCCTTTCGTGGAGGTGATGGCCCAAGAAATTGGACGTGCCCTGCAGTTCTTTTTCACCAGTACGCCACACAACCGGGTTGACCACATATTGCTTGCGGGCGGCTCTGCGCCTTTGCCTGGTTTGACAGAGGCGGTCACCCAGCATGCAGGTTCTGCCTGTAGCGTTGTGAATCCTTTTGATGGCATGGAAATTGGAAATGCCGTACGCATGAAGAAAATGGTGCGCGAAGCGCCTTCTTACCTCACTTCATGCGGTCTTGCCATGCGGAGGTTTCTACAGTGATTCTTATCAACCTGCTTCCACACCGGGAGGCCGCCCGCAAGCGCAGGCGTGAAGTTTTTCAGGCGACGATGTTTGCATCGTTACTGATTGGTTTGTTGATCGCTGGCGGCGTTTATTGGTGGCTTCAAAGCATGATCAATGCGCAACAAGAAAAGAATAATTTCTTGTTGCAAGAAACCAAAGTTCTGGAAAACCAGATCAAGGAAATTGCCACCATTGAAGAAGAGATTGCGGCGCTGCGTGCACGCCAAAAAGCCGTAGAAGACTTGCAGTCTGACCGCAATCTGCCAGTGCACTTGCTCAGTGAGCTGGTCAAGCAGTTGCCTGATGGTGTCTATATCACGAGCCTCAAGCAAGCGGACAGGGTGGTAACCATGCAGGGCATGGCCCAGTCCAATGAACGTGTCTCAGAAATGCTGCGTAATCTTGCCAACAACACCCCTTGGTTGTCCAAGCCCGAGTTGGTGGAGATTGTTGCCAATAACGTGGCACTTACACCGCGTGACCAGCGGCGTGTGTCTGCGTTTAATTTGCGTTTTCAGTTGATGCGCTCCAGCGATGTGCAAAAAGCCATGGAAGCAGCCAGTGCGGCGGCACAGGGCGCAGCTACCCAGGCGGGAAAGTGACGCATGGCAAAAAAACAAGCTCCCAAAATTGACCTGGCGGCCCTACAACAAGACCTCCAACGCCAATTCACCAACCTCGATTCCAAAGACCCGTCACTGTGGCCCATACTGCCACGCACGCTGTTGTGCGTTGCCATCGCTGTTGGCGTAGCTGTGTTTTTGTGGTTCATCAAGCTCACAGATTACGAAGCCGAATTGGAGGCAGCACGGGCGCAAGAAGTGACTTTGCGCGAGGATTACCAACGAAAGCTCCTGAAAGCGGTCAGTCTTGACGCTCTCAAGAAGCAGCGAGAGCAGATTCAGCAGTATGTGCTTCAGTTGGAAAAGCAGTTGCCTAGCAAGGCCGAGATGGCGGCGTTGTTGTCTGATATCAACCAAGCAGGGCTTGGGCGTAGTTTGCAGTTTGAGCTGTTTCGGCCAGGGCAAGTGGTTGTGAGGGACTACTACGCTGAATTACCCATCGCCGTGCGTGTAACAGGCAAGTACCACGACATAGGCGCTTTTGCAGCAGACATCGCGCACCTCTCGCGCATTGTCACCATGGACAACCTGTCCATCGTCCCGGGAACCAAAGACAGTGCCAGCCTCAGCATGGATGCCACCGCACGTACCTATCGTTACTTGGATCCTGAAGAAGTTCAGGCGCAGCGCAAGGCGACAGGGGGGGCAAAGAAATGAAGCCCATACAGACTATTGCCATGGCCTTGTGCATTCTGCCGTTGCTGGGCTGTGGCTCGTCTGGTGAAGACGAGCTGCGCGAGTGGATGGCGCAAGAGCGGGCACAAACCAAGCCACGTGTAACTCCACTGACCGAGCCTAAGCAATTTCAGCCGCAACCCTATACCGCAGATGCGGGCTTGGAGCCCTTTGATCGACTTAAATTGCTCCAGGCGCTGCGGCGTGATTCTGCGCAGGTTGCCGCTAACGCAGGGCTGATTGCGCCGGAGTTGGCGCGGCGAAAAGAACCTCTGGAGGCCTTCCCGTTAGACACCATGGCCATGGTGGGTAGCCTCAACAAGGTAGGAAAACCCACTGCTTTGCTCAAGGTGGATCAACTTTTGTACCAGGTTCAGGTTGGAAATTATTTGGGACAGAACTATGGCCGCATCACCGCTATTACGGAAACTGCCATTCAATTGCGTGAAATAGTGCAGGATGCCACGGGCGACTGGATAGAACGAACTGCATCGCTGGAACTGCAAGAGGGAGCGAAAAAATGAAACAGAAAAACGTCGCAATCGTGAAAGCACTCCGGCATGCTGCAGCCACTACAGTGGCTGTGTTGGTTTCCACCGCTGCCTGGGCACAAGGTGCCATTGAGGCCGTGACCGGCACCTTGCAAGGTGGCATGGAGGTGGTTCGTATTGATTTGACCGAGCCGTTGGCTGCTGTCCCGACCGGTTTTGCTACGCAGTCTCCCGCGCGCATCGCGCTGGACTTTCCTGGCACTGAAAACGCCACGGGCCGTTCTCTCGTCGAGGTGAACCAAGGCAATCTGAAATCTGTCAATGTGGTACAGGCCCAGGGCCGTTCCCGCGTGGTTCTCAACCTCAAGCAAGCCACCGCTTACCGTGCTGAAATCCAGGGAAAGAGCCTGTTGGTGATGCTGGAATCGGTTCCTGCGCAACAGGGTGCCGCCCCGGCAGTTCAGAAGACTGTGTTTGCCGAGAGCTATAACCCTGACATCCTGCCCATCAAGGATGTGGATTTCCGCCGCGGTGCCGATGGGGCCGGGCGCATCATTGTCGGCTTGGCCAGTAACCAAGTGGGCGTGGATTTGCGCCAGCAGGGCAAGGGCCTGACGATTGACTTTTTGCGCTCTTCCCTGCCAGAGGGCTTGCGCCGCCGCCTGGATGTGGCTGACTTCGGTACTCCCGTGCAGCTCATCACCAGCACCGAGCAAGGCGAACGTGTGCGCATGGTGATTGAGCCTATTGGTGAGTGGGAGCACAGCGCCTATCAGAGTGACAATCAGTTCGTCATTGAAGTGCGCCAAAAAAAGGTGGACTTGAGCAAGCTCACGCAAGGCCCCGGTTACAGCGGCGAAAAGCTTTCCCTGAATTTCCAGAACATTGAAGTGCGCTCACTGCTCCAGGTGATTGCCGACTTCACGAACTTCAATATCGTCACATCCGATACTGTCACTGGTGCACTGACCTTGCGTCTGAAGGATGTTCCTTGGGATCAGGCCTTGCAAATCATCATGGACGCCAAAGGACTTGGCATGCGCAAAACGGGCAGTGTGCTGTGGATTGCCCCCAAAGACGAGATTGAC
Organism: Simplicispira metamorpha; assembly: GCF_004341365.1. GTDB lineage: Bacteria > Pseudomonadota > Gammaproteobacteria > Burkholderiales > Burkholderiaceae_C > Simplicispira > Simplicispira metamorpha. The sequence goes on from NZ_SLXH01000027.1 coordinate 4,090, forward strand.
GACCGTACCAAGAAAGACTACGAAGCTGCCTTGGCTATCCAGAAGCTGGAGCCTCTGCGCACCCAGGCTTTCCAGCTGAACTACGCCAAGGCCGATGCCATCGTAGACCAATTGACCAAGTCCAGCAGCGGTGGCGCTGCTGGTGGAAGCAGTACACGTTTTCTGTCGGAGCGCGGCAGCGCTATCTCCGAACCCCGTACCAACCAGATTTTTGTCTCTGACACCCAAGCCAAACTCGAGGAGGTGCGGGAATTGCTGGCACGTCTGGATGTGGCTGTACGCCAAGTGATGATTGAGGCGCGCATTGTGGAGGCATCTGACACCTTTGGTCGCTCCCTGGGTGTGCGTTTGGGAGGCACCGATTTGCGCGCCAACCGGGGCGGTGACGGTGGCTATGCTCTGGGCGGCAATAACCGCGTGGGGTTTGGCACCAGCTATGGCAATGCGGTAGCTACCAGTGGCGCCGGAGGCCCGGTCAATAACCTGGGCCAATTTATCAATCTTCCTGCGCAAGCACTGGGCGGTTATGACCCTTCCAGCTTTGCCATTTCCATTTTCAACACCGCTGCAAACCGGTTCTTGAATCTGGAGATTTCGGCACTGGAAGCCGATGGGAAGGGCAAAGTAGTATCCAGCCCGCGTGTGGTAACAGCAGACCAGACCAAAGCCCTGATTGAGCAGGGTACTGAATATCCCTATCCGGTCACTGCACCCAATGGTGCCACCACGATTGCATTCAAAAAGGCGGTATTAAAGCTGGAAGTAATTCCACAAATAACACCTGAAGGCAACATCATTCTCGATCTGGACGTGAACAAAGACAGCCGTGGCGAGGGTACGACACAAGGTGTGGCGATCAATACCAAGCACATCAAGACACAGGTTTTGGTGGAGAACGGCGGCACCGTAGTGATTGGCGGTATCTTCGAATTGGAAGAAAAAACCGACGAAACCAAAACACCGTTTCTGGGGGATGTACCTGTGCTGGGTAATTTGTTCAAGACAAGAACCAAAGACTCCAGAAAAACGGAAATGCTGGTTTTCATTACCCCCAAGGTCATTACTGACCGGGCTGGGCAACGTTAAGAATTTGTCATCGATAGGATAGGAAAATGCAAAAAATATTCAGGGTATTAATGCTGATGCTGACAACAGCATTGCTGGCTTGTGGAGGGGGCGGTGGGTCTTCGGGTGGTAATCCCAACCAATCTACATTGGTTACTACTGCTGGTTCTGAGGTCATTCTTCCTGTCGGTGCTGCTCGCAGTTACCAGATCAGTGGCGGTATCCCACCCTACCGTATCGGCAATACCGACCAAGCGATTGCGATTGGTCAAATCACTGACAACACGTTGACTATCGGCACAGTATCTGCTGGTGCCACCAAGATCAACGTGCTGGACAACAGCGGTGCAACTATCTCGATTGAAGTCAAGGTGGGCTCCAGCATTCCGCTGTACACCACAGCACCTAGCGAACTCACCGTGGGTGTGGGCCCTGACGTGGCACGCACTTTCTGGGTGGGTGGTGGTGGAGCTCCTTACACCGTCGAGGGCGGCGATAGCAATGTTGCGTTGGTGCAAATGCTGGGTGCTACCCAATGGCGTGTGACCGGCGTTGCGATTGGCTCGACCACTATCAAGATCCGTGATGCTGCGGGCGAGGAAATCTCCATCGATTTGGAGGTTGGTTCACCCGAGTTACGTATCTCTCCTGATACGCTGGCCATGCCCGTAGGCTTGGATGCTGTAGCCAAGATCTCCGGTGGCCAGCCACCTTACCGTGTTGCGGGCGGTATCCCCGCTGCTATCACCGCCACTATTGTTGGCGATGAGTTGCGCATCAAGGGTAATTTGGCTTCTAAGCTGGATGTCACCGTAGCCGACAGTGCAGGAAAAACCGTGAAGGTGGAGGTGGAAATTAATACTGCGACCACTTCTATCCGCTTGTCTCCGAGCGCTGTCTCTATCTCTGAAAGCGATACCCAGCCCATACAGTTCGGCATTTTTGGTGCTGTGGGCGCTACGTGTGTGTTTACGTCTGATCCCTCCTTCTTGCTACCAAGGGTGCCGGGCTGTGCTACTCGTAATACCGTGACACTAGACACTGGTACTCGTGGCAGTCGCTGTGTGAATGGCACTACTGTCGTGGCGTTGACCGTCGTGGACGAGAACAAATCGGTGGGTACCGCAGAAATTACGATCGTGGACAACGGTAGTTGCGGCAACCTGACGCTCTTGCCTGCCACTGCTCAAGTGCGCGTGGGCGCCACAATGCAACTGGCAATTGCTGGTGGTTCGGGCCAATACATTGTGTCTTCCGACAATCCTGCCGTGGCTACAGCCACGGCCTCGGGTGTGGTGATGGTGGTCACTGCGGGTAGCCGTACCGGCAGTGCCATCATTACGCTGCGCGATCAGTCTGACACCTCCAAGGTAGTGACTCTGCCGGTGACCGTAGTCACTGACACCACGCCGGGTGTGCCAGCACTAGTAGCGTCGCCTCAATCCCTGAACCTTGGTTCGGGTGCTTCTGCCGATGTACTGCTCAGTGGTGGTTCGGGTAAGTTCGACTACGCTGTGAGCAACTCGGCGGTTGCCACAGCGGTTCTGGCTGGCAATAAGATGACTGTGACGGCGGGTGCAACCACAGGTGCAGCTACGGTGACGGTACGTGACCAAGCGGATGCGACCCGCACAGTGGTAATTCCTGTGACGGTGACAGCGGGTACTGCACCAGTCAAACCCATGACGGCATCGCCTTCGGCAGCGACGGGTTCGGTGCAGGAAACCTTGCAGTTCCTGTTGCAGAACGGAACGGCACCTTACAGCGTGGTGGTATCCAACCCCAGTGTGGCCTCGGTCACGCTGCCTGTGGTTGCCAATCTGATCAATGTCAAACTGTTGCAAGCTGGCCAAACCACCTTGGTCGTGACCGATGCCAATAGCCAAACTCTGAATATCGAGGTGACTGCCAACCAAACACAGCAGGCTTCGCTGCGTTTTGCTCCAAGCGCATTTGAAATTGGCGAAGACTCTCTGTTGCCAGTTACGCTGACGGTATTTGGTGGTACGCCGCCGTACCGTGCCGTGACCAGCGACCTGACGCTTTCTGGTGTTCAAGTGAACAGCAATGAGTACACAGTCGGTTTGGGTACCCAGGGCAATCGTTGTATCAATCCTGTGGACTCCAGTGGTAAATACATTCCCAGTGGCTCCTATCCTGTGACACTGACAGTGATCGATTCCGGTGGTGCTTTTGCCACCAGCGTCATGACTATCCGTGATAACGGTTCCGGCATGCCTGGCGTTTGTCCAACTGGTTCTGTTTTCACCACTACAGCCGGTCCTGCAACGTCCGTGTTGCTCGGTAGCTCGCGTACCTACTCCATCAGTGGCGGCACTCAACCTTACACGGTGGCGTCCAGCAACCCCGCTGTGGCAGCTGCGGCTTTGTCCAGTCAGAATGGTTTCAGCATCACTGGTTTGACGGTTGGCAACGCTACGGTCACTATCCGTGATGCTGCTGCAGGAACCGTCACTATTGCTGTAACGGTCAGCCCGTAATGCCAACTCCCCTCCCATGCCCAGCAGGGGATGAGGGCTGATGCAAATCACCCTCATCGGCATGCCGGGTTGCGGCAAATCCACCGTCGGGCGGCAACTCGCCCGGCGGCTGGGGATAGCCTTTATCGACTCTGATCAGGTGATAGAGCGGCGCATCGGTTGCTCTATCCGTTTCTTTTTTGACCGCGAGGGCGAAGACGCTTTTCGTGACATCGAAGAGGCGGTTCTGGATGAACTTACCGCCGGCACTACGCCGGCGGTTCTGTCTACGGGTGGTGGCGCAGTGCTGCGTTCCGCCAACCGCCTGCGTTTGCGTGACCGAGGCCGGGTGATTTACCTGCACGCTGCGCCTGAAGATATTTACCGACGCCTGCGCCACGACACCACGCGCCCGCTGTTGCAGGTGCAAGACCCGTTGCAGCGGCTGCGTAGCCTGTATGTACAGCGCGATCCGCTCTACCGAGAGACGGCGCATTACGTTATTGAAACTGGCCGCCCTTCTGTAGCTACCCTGGTCAATATGGTGACCATGCAGCTGGAATTAGCGGGCGCACCTGTTGTTTTCGCCGCTCGTTCGGCGGCTCCTTGACCGGGGTGCAGCCGCGCTGCACCGCTCCTGTTTTTTACACCATGCAGACTGAACTGACTTCTTCCTCGTCTTTTGGGGCGCTCGGTGCTCAAACTGTCACTATCGACCTGGCCGAGCGCAGCTACCCCATCGTGATTGGTACCGATCTGCTGCCAGCCGCCGCGCTGTATGCGCATCTGCCCAAGGCTATGGCGGCGCTCATCGTGACCAACACCATGGTGGCGCCCTTGTACGCGCAGGCACTGCAAGGCGCGCTGGCGGGCCAATACGCCCAGGTGCACACCGTGGTGCTGCCCGATGGCGAGGAGCACAAAACTTGGCAGACCCTGAACCTGATTTTTGATGCCCTGTTACAGCATGGCTGTGACCGCAAAACCGTGTTGTTTGCCTTGGGCGGCGGCGTGGTAGGTGACATGACCGGCTTTGCCGCCGCCAGTTACATGCGCGGCGTGCCGTTTGTGCAGGTGCCGACCACGCTGTTGGCCCAGGTCGATTCGTCGGTGGGCGGCAAAACTGCCATCAACCACCCGCTGGGCAAAAACATGATTGGCGCTTTCTACCAGCCCCAGCTGGTGGTGTGTGACCTGGCCACGCTCGACACCCTGGCACCGCGCGAACTCAGCGCCGGGCTGGCAGAAATCATCAAATACGGGCCGATTGCCGACATGGCCTTCATGGACTGGCTGGAGGCGAACATGGATGCCCTGCTGGCGCGCGATCGCACTGCGCTGGCCCACGCCGTGCGCCGCAGCTGTGAGATCAAAGCCTGGGTGGTGGGCCAGGACGAGCGTGAATCGGGCCTGCGCGCCATCCTGAACTTTGGCCACACCTTTGGCCACGCCATCGAGGCCGGCATGGGCTATGGCGCCTGGCTGCACGGCGAGGGCGTGGGCGCTGGCATGGTGATGGCCACCGAGCTCTCGCGCCGTCTGGGCCTGGTCGATGGCGCGTTTGCCGCGCGCCTGCAAGCGCTGGTGCAGCGCGCCGGGTTGCCGGTGCGCGGCCCGGTGCTCGATGCCCAGGACAACGCAGGCCGCTATTTGGAGCTGATGCGTGTCGATAAAAAAGCCGAGGGCGGTGAAATCCGCTTTGTCGTCATCGACGGCCCCGGTCAGGCTGCCGTGCGCGCTGCCCCCGATGCGCTGGTGCGTGAAGTCATCGACGCCTGCTGCACCTGAGCTGCGTGCGGGGCAGGGCGCACTGGGCCGCCGTGCTGTAGATTGGTGGGATGTGCTTTTATTGCTATTTTAATGATAGCTGTTAGCGCCCGCTGTACGGGCTCTGGAGGCTAATTTGACCCAAAATATCGCTGCCCTGGCCCCCTGGGCCTGCGACCCGGCCCACACCCGGGGTCGGCGCCACCCCGAGCCGCCCGCGCCCACGCGAACCGACTTCCAGCGCGACCGCGACCGCATCGTGCATTCCTCGGCGTTTAGGCGGCTGGTGTACAAAACCCAGGTGTTTCTGAACCACGAGGGTGACATGTTCCGCACGCGGCTGACGCACTCGCTGGAGGTGGCGCAGCTGGCGCGCTCCATCGCTCGCTCGCTGCGCATCAACGAGGATCTGGTCGAGGCCATCTCGCTGGCACACGATCTGGGCCATACCCCCTTTGGCCACGCCGGGCAGGATGCGCTCAACGCCTGCATGGCCGACTACGGCGGCTTTGAGCACAACCTGCAAAGCCTGCGCGTGGTCGATGCGCTGGAAGAGCGCTACCCGCAGTACGACGGCCTGAACCTGACTTTCGAGACGCGCGAAGGCATCCTCAAGCACTGCGCGCGCGCCAACGCGCTCATCCTGGAAGCGCAAGAGCCCGGCGGCGTGGGCCAGCGCTTTGTGCTGCGCCAGCAGCCCAGCCTGGAGGCGCAGCTGTGCAACCTGGCCGATGCCATCGCCTACAACGCGCACGACATTGACGACGGCGTGCGCTCGGGCCTGATCACGCTGGCGCAGCTGGGCGAGGTGCCACTGTTCGAGCGCTACCGCGCCAGCGCCCAGGCCGAATACCCGCATCTGGCCGAACCTGCTGCACAACGGCGCCTGCTGTACGAGGCCATCCGCCGCATGTTGAGCGACCAGGTGTATGACGTGATTGCCGCCACCAGTGCCGCGCTGGAGCGTGTGCAGCCGCGCAGCGTGCAGGACGTGCGCTGCGCCCCGGCGCTGGTGGAGTTCAGCGATGGCATGCGGGCGCAATCGCAGCAGCTGCAACGGTTTTTGTTCCAGAACCTGTACCGCCACCCGCAGGTGGTGGAGCTGACTGGCCGGGCGCAGCAGGTGGTGCGCGACCTGTTTGCCGCCTACCTGGCCCAGCCGCAGGAGATGAAACCTGGCTTTGCCGCGCGCGCCCAGCAGGCCCCGCACGCAGCCCAGGCCGCGCGCGCCGTGGCCGATTTCATCGCCGGCATGACCGACCGCTACGCCGCCCGCGAGCACGAGCGCCTGACCGGCCAGCGCTTGCTGGGCTGAGCAGGTGCTGGGGCAGGGCAGGGACGTTTTGATGGTCAAATCGGTCTCCAGCGCCCGCCCATAAAGCGCAAGCAGCTATTGAAAAAATAGCAAAACTGACCCCGCGATAAAATCGCGCCCCTTTGTTCACCCGCCCGCACTGCCCATGTCCAGCTCCACCACCGCCGCCTCCGCCGCGCCGCACAGCGCCGACCTGCCTGCCCCATCCGCCCGTCTGGATACCCCCACCGCCGCTGCCGATGCCGCTACCGACGCCATCGTGGTGCAAGACATGGTGCGCTGGCTGGAGCGCGCCGTCATCGGCCTGAACCTGTGCCCGTTTGCCAAGGGGGTACACACCAAGGGGCAAATCCACTATGCCGTCAGCGCCGCCACCGATGGCCGCGAGCTGCTGCAAGACCTGCAACGCGAGCTGGAAGCGCTGGCCGAGGCATCGCCCGAGAAGCGCGACACCACGCTGCTCATCGCCCCCCGGTGCATGGAATATTTTCTGGATTTCAACGATTTCCTGGAGCTGGCCGACGAAATGCTGGATGTGCTGGACTTGGGCGGCATCCTGCAAATTGCCAGCTTTCACCCGCAATTCCAGTTTGATGGCACCGAGGTGGACGACATCACCAACGCCACCAACCGCGCGCCGTACCCCACGCTGCACCTGATCCGCGAAGAGAGTCTGGATGCCGCCGTCGAGGCCTTTCCCGAGGCAGAAATGATCTACGAGCGCAACATGGAAGTGCTGCGTGAGCTGGGCGCGGTGGGCTGGCAGGCGCTGGACGTGGGCGCGCGCTGCCCGCACCACCCCAAACCCACGGAGGAGGGCGCGTGAGCCGCAAACCTGTCCCGGCCAGCGCCCGCACGGCGCCCGACGCCGCGCTGCTGGCCGAGCTGCGCCCTGGCCAGTCGGTGGAGCTGCTCAAGGCGCTGCACATCCTCACGCGCGAGGGCAAGCTCAACCAGGACTCGCGGCGCAAGCTCAAGCAGGTGTACCACCTGTTCCAGTTCATGGAGCCGCTGCTGCAAACGCTGTCGCAAGACGGCCACGCGCCCACGCTGGCCGACCACGGCGCGGGCAAGTCCTACTTGGGCTTCATCCTGTACGACCTGTATTTCAAGGCGCTGGGGCGGGGCCACATCTACGGCATCGAGTGGCGCGCCGAGTTGGTCGAAAAGTCCCGCCAGCTGGCCCAGGAGCTGGGGTTTGACCGCATGTCGTTCCTCAACCTGTCGGTGGCCGACAGTGCCGACGCCGCCGAGCTGCCCGAGCGCATCGACATGGTGACGGCCTTGCACGCCTGCGACACCGCCACCGACGATGCCATTGCCTTTGGTCTGCAAAAGCGTGCCCGCGCCATGGTGCTGGTGCCCTGCTGCCAGGCTGAAGTGGCTGCCTGCCTGCGCCAAGGCAAAGCGCTGCAACTGGCGCGCACACCGCTGGCCGAGCTGTGGCGCCACCCGCTGCACACGCGCGAGATGGGCAGCCAGATCACCAACGTGTTGCGCTGTCTGCACCTGGAGGCCAGCGGCTACCAGGTCACGGTGACGGAGCTGGTCGGCTGGGAGCACAGCATGAAAAACGAGCTGATCATCGCCCAGTACACCGGTCAGAAAAAACGCAGCGCACAAGAGCGTCTGCGCGCCATCCTGCAAGAGTTTGGTCTGGAGCAGGCGCTGGGCGCGCGCTTTGGGTTGGCGCCGGTGGGGTTGCAGGAGCCGCCGCCACTGTAGGCGTGGCAGGCCGCTGCTGCGGCCACAGGTGTTGGCAGAGTCGGTGGGCAGGGTCGGTGGCTGCGCCGATACTGCCCACTGCGCTTGGGGCAGCGCGCACACCGTGCTGGGAAAAACACGCCAATCCCGCTAGCATGCGCCGCCACGATCCGTGGTGACCCGGAGACTCCCCATGCGCCCCACACCACCCGGCACAGCCCCCTGCACACCGCACCGCCACCTGATCAAAACCGCTGGCGCCAGTGCCGTGCTGGCACTGCTGGCCGCTTGCGGCGGCAGCGATGCCCCGCCATCGCAGCAACTGACGCTGGAGCAGAAAGTGGGCCAGATGGTGATGATGGGCGTGGACGGCACCAGCGCCGACGCGCCCGGCGTGCAACAGGCGCTGGCGCAGGTGCGCGCAGGCCAGCTCGGCGGTGTGATCCTGTACCGCTACAACATCACTGACCCCACCCAGGTGCGTGCCCTCACGGGGGCCTTGCAGCAGGCCAACCCGCTGGAGCTGCCGCTCTTGATCGCGCTGGACCAAGAGGGCGGGCTGGTGCAGCGCCTGCGCGCCTCCAATGGCTTTGCCGACACCCCCTCGCACGAAGAAGTGGCCGCCACGCAAACCCCCGAGCAGGCCCGCGCCACCTACCGCACCATGGCGCAGATGGTGGCGGGCGCGGGCTTCAACTTCAACTTTGGCCCGGTGGTGGATTTGCGCGGCGACCCGCTCGACCCTGAGCACCGCGCCGTCTCGCCGGTCATCGGCCAGCTCAAACGCAGCTTCTCTGATGATCCGGCGCGCGTGGTGTTGTATGCCAGCCAATTCATCCTGGCCCACCGCGAGGCGGGCGTGCTCACCGCCCTCAAACACTACCCCGGCCACGGCCTGGCCACCAGCGACAGCCACCTCGGGCTGGTCGATGTGACCCGCACCGCGCAGCCCATAGAGCAGTGGCCCTTCCAGCAGCTGGTGGCCGGTGGCATGGCCGACGCCATCATGACCGCGCACCTGGTCAACCGCAACGTCGATCCCGACTGGCCGGTCACGCTGTCGGAGAAGTTCATTGGCCCGCAATTGCGCACGCGCGACGGCTTTGACGGCGTGGTCGTCACCGACGACCTGCACATGGGCGCCATCCAGCAGCACCACAGCCTGCGTGAATCGGTGGTGCGCGCCATCGTGGCGGGCAACGATGTGCTGGTGTTTTCCAACAACCCCGGCGCTGCCAAAAACGCCCCCGGCTTTGTGCCGCGCTACGACATGGGCCAGCACGCTGCCACCCTGGTGCGCGAGGCCATCGCCCGTGGCGAACTGACCACCGAGCAGGTGGACGCCGCCTGGCAGCGGCTGGCGCGGCTGCGTGGCAAGCTGGCAGCTGCCCACTGAGCTGGTGGGGAGCATCCAATTTGATAGCTGCTGGCGCTTGCTGTGCGGGCGTTAGGGCCGGTTTTCGTTATCAAAAAAGAACGGGCCAACCTGGTGGGGCGCAAAGCTTAATTGGAATCTGACCCCCATTTCCTCATTAAACTGCTCCCCTCCAACGCCACTTTGTATCCCCACCCCATGGCCCGCCTTCCCCGCCTCACGGTGCCCGGCTACCCGCACCACATCATCCAGCGCGGTAACAACCGCCAGGCGATTTTTCTGGACGAGCAGGATTTCACGGCCATGCACGCGCTGCTGGCCGAGAGCGCGCGCAAGTTCGGCGTGGCCGTCCACGCCTATGTGCTGATGGACAACCACTTCCACCTGCTGGCCACGCCGACCACCACCGAGGCACTGCCGCTGATGATGCAGGCCGTGGGGCGCAGCTACGTGCGCAGCTTCAACCGCCGCCATGGCCGCACCGGCACGCTGTGGGAAGGGCGCTACCGGGCCACGCTGATCCAGTCCGAGCGCTACCTGCTGGCCTGCATGGCCTATATCGACCTGAATCCGGTGCGCGCGGGCATGGTCGCGCAAGCGCAAGACTGGCCGTGGTCGGGCGCTGCCTGCGCGCTGGGCCTGCGCCAGGATGCGCTCATCACGCCGCACGCGCTGTACTGGGCGCTGGGCAATACGCCGTTTGCCCGCGAGGCGGCTTACGCTGCGCTGCTCGATACCGGCATCGCCACCGCGCAGCAAACCGCACTGACCGACGCCACCTTGCACGGCTGGGCGCTGGGCGATGCGCAATTTGTGGACGAATTGCAAAAAAAATCCGCCCGCCGATTGCGCCCGGCGCGGCCTGGCAGGCCGGTGGGTAGGCCCAAGAAATCAGACTAAAAGTGGCTCCAAGCCAATCCATACATGCGCTAGTAGCTATTGTTTTTGATTTGTCCCTAAATAATAAATCTGAAATAAATAGGTTATTTAATTGGAATCTGACCCCAATTAAAGTGCTTGCGCGGATTTGCTGCAATGCACTACGCTAGGCGTCCCTGCGAAAACAATGAGGAATGCGCCATGACCACGGCAGCCGAAATCCAGCACCTGCAACAACACGGTTTGTATTCATCGGCCCAGGAGCACGATGCCTGCGGCCTTGGGTTTGTCGCCCACATCAAGGGCGTCAAGCGGCACGACATCGTGACCCAGGCGCTCAAAATCCTCGAAAACATCGACCACCGTGGTGCCGTCGGTGCCGACCCGCTGATGGGTGACGGCGCCGGTCTGCTGATCCAGATTCCTGACCAGCTCTACCGCGAAGAAATGGCCCGCCAGGGCGTGACCCTGCCCGCTGCGGGCGAGTACGGCGTCGGCATGATCTTCCTGCCCAAAGAGCACGCCAGCCGCCTGGCCTGCGAGCAGGAGATGGAGCGCGCCATCAAGGCCGAAGGCCAGGTGCTGCTGGGCTGGCGCGATGTGCCCGTCAACCGCGACATGCCCATGTCGCCCACCGTGCGCGAAAAAGAGCCGCTGCTGCGCCAGATTTTCATTGGCCGGGGCAACGACGTCATCGTGCAGGACGCGCTGGAACGCAAGCTCTACGTCATCCGCAAAACCGCCAGCGCCGCCATCCAGGCCCTGAAGTTGCAGCACAGCAAAGAGTATTACGTGCCCAGCATGAGCAGCCGCACAGTGGTCTACAAGGGCCTGCTGCTGGCCGATCAGGTGGGCAAGTACTACCTTGACCTGCAAGACGAGCGCTGCGTCTCGGCCATCGGCCTGGTGCACCAGCGCTTCTCCACCAACACCTTCCCCGAATGGCCGCTGGCCCACCCGTACCGCTACGTGGCGCACAACGGCGAGATCAACACCGTCAAGGGCAACTACAACTGGATGCGCGCCCGCGAAGGCGTGATGGCGTCCCCGGTGCTCGGCCCCGACCTGCAAAAGCTCTACCCCATCAGCTTTGCCGACCAGTCCGACACCGCCACGTTCGACAACTGCCTGGAACTGCTGACCATGGCCGGCTACCCCATCAGCCAGGCCGTGATGATGATGATTCCCGAGCCCTGGGAGCAGCACGAGTCCATGGACGAGCGCCGCCGCGCCTTCTACGAGTACCACGCCCCCATGCTGGAGCCCTGGGACGGCCCGGCCTCCATCGTCTTTACCGATGGCCGCCAGATTGGCGCCACCCTCGACCGCAACGGCCTGCGCCCCTCGCGCTACTGCGTGACCGATGACGACCTGGTCATCCTGGCGTCCGAGTCGGGCGTGCTGCCTGTGCCCGAAAACCGCATCGTGCGCAAATGGCGCCTGCAGCCGGGCAAGATGCTGCTCATCGACCTGGAACAGGGCCGCATGATCAACGACGACGAGTTGAAGGCCAACATCGTCAACACCAAGCCCTACAAGCAGTGGATCGAAAACCTGCGCGTCAAGCTCGACAGCATCCCTGCTGCCCCCGCTGCCGCCCTCGACCACGCCGACGGCCTGGCGCTGCTGGACCGCCAGCAGGCCTTTGGCTACACCCAGGAAGACATCAAGTTCCTGATGGCCCCCATGGCCAAAAATGGCGAAGAAGCCATTGGCTCCATGGGCAACGACAGCCCGCTGGCCGTCCTCTCCGACAAGAACAAGCCGCTGTACAACTACTTCAAGCAGCTGTTTGCGCAGGTGACCAACCCGCCCATCGACCCGATCCGCGAGGCCATCGTGATGTCGCTGCACAGCTTCATCGGCCCCAAGCCCAACCTGCTGGACATCAACCAGGTCAACCCGCCCATGCGCCTGGAAGTGAGCCAGCCGGTGCTGAACTTTGCCGACATGGCCAAGCTGCGCGGCATTGAGCAGCACACCCAGGGCAAGTTCAAGAGCGTCACCATCGACATCACCTACCCGCTGGCCTGGGGCAAAGAGGGCGTGGAAGCCAAGCTGGCCTCGCTGTGCGCGCAGGCGGTCGATGCCATCAAGGGCGGCGCCAACATCCTCATCATCAGCGACCGCGCTGTGAGCAGCACGCAGGTGGCCATTCCAGCGCTGCTGGCGCTGTCCAGCATCCACCAGCACCTGGTGCGTGGCGGCCTGCGCACCACCGCCGGTCTGGTGGTGGAAACCGGCACGGCCCGTGAAGTCCACCACTTTGCCGTGCTGGCCGGTTACGGCGCCGAGGCCGTCCACCCCTACCTGGCCATGGAAACCCTGGCCGACATGCACAAAGACCTGTCGGGCGACCTGTCGGCAGACAAGGCCATCTACAACTACGTCAAGGCCATTGGCAAGGGCCTGTCCAAGATCATGTCCAAGATGGGCGTGAGCACGTACATGAGCTACTGCGGCGCGCAGTTGTTTGAAGCCATCGGCATCAACACCAGCACCATTGAGCAGTATTTCACTGGCACGGCCAGCCGCGTGGGTGGCATTGGCGTGTTCGAGATTGCCGACGAGGCCATCCGCATGCACAAGGCGGCCTTCAGCAACGACCCCGTGCTGGCCACCATGCTGGACACCGGCGGCGAGTACGCCTGGCGCGCCCGTGGCGAAGAGCACATGTGGACGCCCGACACCATCGCCAAGCTGCAACACAGCACCCGCGCCAACAACTGGAACACGTACAAGGAATACGCCCAGCTGGTCAACGACCAAAGCCGTCGCCACATGACGCTGCGCGGCCTGTTCGAGTTCAAGATCGACCCGGCCAAAGCGATCGCGCTGGAAGAAGTCGAGCCCGCCAAAGACATCGTCAAGCGCTTTGCCACCGGCGCCATGTCGCTGGGTTCGATTTCCACCGAAGCCCACGCCACGCTGGCCGTAGCCATGAACCGCATTGGCGGCAAGAGCAACACCGGCGAGGGCGGCGAAGACGCAGCGCGCTACCGCAACGAGCTCAAAGGCATCCCGATCAAGCAGGGCGACACGCTCAAGAGCGTGATTGGCGCGGCCAACGTCGAAGTCGATATGCCACTGCAAGATGGCGACTCGCTGCGCTCCAAAATCAAGCAGGTGGCCTCGGGGCGCTTTGGCGTCACGGCCGAATATTTGTCCAGCGCCGACCAGATCCAGATCAAGATGGCCCAGGGTGCCAAGCCCGGCGAGGGCGGCCAGCTGCCCGGCGGCAAGGTGTCCAACTACATCGGCAAGCTGCGCCACAGCGTGCCTGGCGTGGGCCTGATTTCGCCACCGCCGCACCACGACATCTACTCCATTGAAGACCTGGCCCAGCTCATCCACGACCTGAAAAACGTGGCGCCGCACGCAGGCATCAGCGTCAAGCTGGTGTCGGAAGTGGGCGTGGGCACGATTGCTGCGGGCGTGGCCAAGTGCAAGAGCGACCACGTCGTGATCGCCGGGCACGACGGCGGCACGGGCGCTTCGCCCTGGTCGTCCATCAAGCACTGCGGCGGCCCCTGGGAAATCGGTCTGGCCGAAACCCAGCAAACGCTGGTCTTGAACCGCCTGCGTGGCCGCATCCGCGTGCAGGCCGACGGCCAGATGAAGACTGGCCGCGACGTGGCCATTGGCGCGCTGCTGGGTGCCGACGAGTTCGGCTTTGCCACCGCGCCGCTGGTGGTCGAGGGCTGCATCATGATGCGCAAGTGCCACCTCAACACCTGCCCGGTGGGCGTGGCCACGCAAGACCCGGTGCTGCGCCAGAAGTTCTCGGGCAAGCCCGAGCATGTCGTCAACTACTTCTTCTTTGTTGCGGAAGAAGTGCGCCACATCATGGCCCAGCTGGGTATCCGCAAGTTTGACGATCTGGTGGGCCGCACCGACCTGCTCGACATGCGCGCTGGCATCCAGCATTGGAAGGCCAGCGGCCTGGACTTTGGCCGCCTGTTTGCCCAGGTGCCCGTGGGCCCTGAAGTGCCACGCTTCCACGTCGAAGAGCAAGACCACAACCTGGGTCACACCCTCGACCGCAAGCTCATCGAGCGCTGCCAGCCCGCCATTGAAAAGGGCGAGCGCGTGCAGATCATGGAAGTGGCGCGCAACGTCAACCGCACCGTGGGCGCCATGCTCTCGGGCGCTGTCACCCGCGCCCACCCCGATGGCCTGCCCGATGACACCATCCGTATCCAGTTCGAAGGTACGGGCGGGCAGTCGTTTGGCGCATTCCTGTGCAACGGCATCACGCTGAGCCTGATTGGCGATGCCAACGACTACACCGGCAAGGGCCTGTCGGGTGGCCGCATCGTGGTGCGCCCCAGCCTGGACTTCCGGGGCGAGGCCGTGCGCAACACCATCGTGGGCAACACCGTGATGTACGGCGCCACCAGCGGCGAGGCTTTCTTCAGCGGCGTGGCCGGTGAGCGCTTTGCCGTGCGCCTGTCGGGTGCCACGGCAGTGGTGGAAGGCACCGGCGACCATGGCTGCGAGTACATGACCGGCGGCACCGCCGTGGTGCTGGGTGCCACGGGCCGCAACTTTGCGGCGGGCATGAGCGGCGGCGTGGCCTACGTCTATGACGAAGACGGCCTGTTTGAAACCCGCTGCAACATGTCCATGGTCAAGTTGGAGCGCATCCTGCCCGCCGATGAGCAAGAGGCCACCGTGCCGCGCGCCATCTGGCACCGGGGCCAGACCGACGAGGCGCAGCTGAAAAAGCTGCTCGAAGACCACAACCGCTGGACGGGCAGCAAGCGCGCCCGCGAGCTGCTGGACCACTGGGCCGCTTCGCGCGCCAAGTTCGTCAAGGTCTTCCCGACCGAGTACAAACGTGCGTTGTCTGAGATTCATGAGCAAAAACTGCTTGAAGAGCCCAGCACACCTGCGGTAGTAGCTATCAAAAAAGAAGCGAAGGCCGTCCGGTAAGGCCCGATCAGGCCCGCCGCGCAGTTACCGCACACCAATCCACGAGAGAAATACCATGGGAAAAACCACCGGCTTCATGGAATACGGGCGCCTCGAAGAGGGCTACAAGTCTGTGCCCGAGCGCCTCAAGCACTACCGCGAATTCGTCATCGGCCTCGATGGCGCGCAGGCCAAAGTGCAGGCCGCGCGCTGCATGGACTGCGGCACGCCGTTTTGCAACAACGGCTGCCCGGTCAACAACATCATTCCGGACTTCAACGATCTGGTGTACCAGAGCGACTGGAAGAGCGCGTTCACCGTGCTCAGCTCGACCAACAACTTCCCCGAGTTCACGGGCCGTATCTGCCCCGCGCCCTGCGAGGCCGCCTGCGTGCTCAACGTCAACGACGACGCTGTGGGCATCAAGAGCATCGAGCACGCCATCATCGACAAGGCCTGGGAAAACGACTGGGTGCAACCCCAGCCCGCCGCCCAGCAGACGGGCAAAAAAGTGGCCGTGGTGGGCGCAGGCCCCGCAGGCCTGGCAGCGGCCCAGCAACTGGCGCGCGCAGGCCACAGCGTGACCGTGTTCGAGAAGAACGACCGCGTGGGCGGCCTGCTGCGCTACGGCATTCCTGACTTCAAGATGGAAAAGTCGCACATCGACCGCCGTGTGGCGCAGATGCAGGCCGAGGGCGTGAGCTTCCGCACCGGCGTGCTGGTGGCGGCCAAGGATGGCCTGGGCGCCAACTCCAAGGTCACCAACTGGGCCAAGGAAACCGTCACGCCCGAGCAGCTCAGCGCCGAGTTCGATGCCGTGCTGCTGTCGGGCGGCGCCGAGCAATCGCGCGACCTGCCCGTGCCGGGGCGCGACCTGGACGGTGTTCACTTTGCGATGGAGTTTCTGCCGCAACAAAACAAGGTCAACGCAGGCGACAAGCTCAAGAGCCAGCTGCGCGCCGATGGCAAGCACGTCATCGTCATTGGCGGCGGCGACACCGGCAGCGACTGCGTGGGCACCAGCAACCGCCACGGCGCCGCCAGCGTCACGCAGTTTGAGCTGATGCCCCAGCCGCCCGAAGTGGAAGACCGCCCGCTGACCTGGCCGTACTGGCCCATCAAGCTGCGCACCAGCTCCAGCCACGACGAGGGCTGCACCCGCGAGTTCGCCATTGCCACCAAAGAGTTCATCGCTGGCACGGGCAAGAACAAGGGCCGCGTGGTGGGCGTCAAAACCGTGCGCCTGCAATGGGAAGGCGGCAAGATGACCGAGGTGCCCGGCTCCGAGCAAACCTTGCAAGCCGACCTGGTGCTGCTGGCCATGGGCTTTGTCAGCCCCGTAGCGCCGGTGCTGGATGCGTTTGGTGTGGACAAAGACGCCCGGGGCAACGCCCGCGCCAGCACCGACGAGGGCGGCTACGCCACCAACGTGGCCAAGGTGTTTGCCGCTGGTGACATGCGCCGGGGCCAGTCGCTGGTGGTGTGGGCCATTCGCGAAGGCCGCCAGGCCGCGCGCGCCATCGACCAGTTCTTGATGGGCAGTTCCGAACTGCCGCGTTAAAGCCTGCGCCGGGCACGGCCATGGGTGCCGGCCCGGGTTAATGGTAAAAATAGCTGCTAACGCCCGCCAAATGGGCGCAAGCAGCTATTTTTTTAGTAGCATTTTGGCCGGGCGCAGGGTTGCGCTGTCGCCACTGGCGCGCGGTCGGGGACAATACGCCCCTTCTTTGTGATTCTGGAAACTTCCCCATGAAAAAACGCACCGTTGTTTTGCTCTTGTCCTTGGGCGCTGTGCTGGCGGGCTGCGGCAAGCAAGAACCTGCACCCCAGGCGGCGGCACCTGCACCCGCACCTGTCGCCATCACCAAAATCGTGGTGGGCCTGGACGACAACTTCCCGCCCATGGGCTTTCGGGACGAGAAAAACGAGCTGATCGGCTTTGACATCGACATGGCCCGCGAAGCCAGCAAGCGGCTGGGCGTGGAGGTGGAGTTCAAGCCCATCGACTGGAGCGCCAAAGAGGCGGAACTGTCTGGCAAGCGCGTCGATGTGCTCTGGAACGGTCTGACCATCACCGAAGAGCGCAAGAAGAACATCGACTTCACCGCGCCCTACATGGAAAACCACCAGATCATCGTGGTGGCCGCCAGCTCCCCCATCAAGACCAAGGCCGATCTGGCAGGCAAGGTGGTGGGCGCCCAAGAGGGCTCCAGCGCCGTGGATGCCGTGAAAAAAGACGCCCCTGTTTTTGGCACCTTCAAGGAATTCAAGACCTTTGGCGACAACGTGACCGCGCTGATGGACTTGTCCACCGGTCGCCTCGAAGCCGTGGTGGTCGATGAAGTGGTGGGCCGCTACTACGTGGCCAAAAAGCCCGCCGATTACATTGTTCTGGACGAGCACTTCGGCACCGAAGACTACGGCGTGGGCGTGCGCAAGGGCGACGCCGACCTGCTGGGCAAGCTCGATAAAGCCCTGACCGACATGAAGCAAGACGGCACCGCCGCCAAGATCGCCACGCAGTGGTTTGGCAAGAACATCATCAAATAACCTGCGCAACCTGTTGAGCACACCGGCGTGACCGCTTCGCTGCGGCCAGCCGGTGTTTTGCATTTTTTGATTGCCACTACCCATGGACTACGCGCTTTCCATGCTGGGGCCGCTGTGGCAAGGCGCCACCGTTACCCTCAAGCTTTTCTTCATCACGCTGGCGCTGGCCGTGCCCCTGGGGCTGGTGCTGGCGCTGGCGCGCACCTCGCGCTGGGCGGCGCTGAGCGCGGCCGTGAACGGCTACATCTGGCTCATGCGCGGCACGCCGCTGATGCTGCAAATGCTGTTCATCTACTTTGCGCTGCCGTTTGTGCCGGTGATTGGCGTGCGCCTGCCCGATTTTCCGGCGGCAGTGCTGGCCTTTGCGCTGAACTACGCGGCCTACTTTGCCGAGATTTTTCGCGCGGGCATCCAGTCGATTGACCGGGGCCAGTACGAGGCCGCCAAGGTGCTGGGTATGACCTACGGCCAGACCATGCGCCGCATCGTGCTGCCGCAGATGGTGCGGCGCATTCTGCCGCCCATGAGCAACGAGACCATCACCCTGGTCAAAGACACCTCGCTCATCTACGTGCTGGCCCTGAACGACCTGCTGCGCGCTGCGCGCGGCATCGTGCAGCGCGACTTCACGACCACGCCGTTCATCGTGGCGGCAGCCTTTTACCTGCTGATGACCCTGGTGCTGACCTGGGGCTTCCAGCGCCTGGAGAAACGATATGCCAAACAAGACCAGTGACGCTGGCGACCATGCTGGCGCGCCCATGATTGAAGCGCAGGGCCTGCACAAGCGCTTTGGCGCCACGCCGGTGCTGAAAAACGTCTCGCTCACGCTGCGCCAGGGTGAGGTGGTGGCGGTGATTGGCCCCTCGGGTTCGGGCAAGAGCACCTTTTTGCGCTGCCTCAACCACCTGGAAACCATCGACAGCGGCCGCATCGCCATTGAGGGCGAGGTGCTGGCGCAGACCGATGCCCAGGGCCGCTGCCACTACGCCAGCGAGCGCGAGGTGCGCCGCATCTGCCGCAAGATGGGCATGGTGTTCCAGCACTTCAATCTGTTCCCGCACCTGACGGTGCTGGAGAACGTGATCGAGGCGCCCCTGCGCGTCAAGGGCCTGGCCAGCGCCGACATCACCCCCAAAGCCGAGGCTTTGCTGGCCAAGGTGGGGCTGCTGGACAAGCGCCACAACTACCCGGCGCGCCTGTCGGGTGGGCAAAAGCAGCGCGTGGCCATCGCCCGTGCGCTGGCCATGGAGCCCGACATCATGCTGTTTGACGAGCCCACCTCTGCCCTCGATCCCGAGCTGACGGGCGAGGTGCTGCGCACCATGCGCCAGCTGGCCGACGAGCACATGACCATGCTGGTGGTGACGCACGAAATGGGCTTTGCCCGCGAGGTGGCCAGCAGCGTGGTCTTCATGGACGCGGGCGAGCTGATCGAGGCCCAGCCAGCGCAAGCCTTCTTTGCCAACCCGCAGCACGCGCGCACGCGGGCTTTTCTGAACCACATGCTTTGATCCGCAGGCGGTGCCGTGACCTGTCGGGAACTTCAAAAATGATAGCTGATAGCGCCCACTGTCCGGGCGCTGGAGGCTGTTTTGATACTTGAATTATCCGCGCTCCACGCGCTGCACCTGCGGCTGGGCTGGGGCAAAGGCGGCTTGCAGCTCGGTAAACAGCTGTTCGGCTTTGGGGCGGTTGTTGGCCGAGTAGTTGCATACATACACGTCCAGCGTGACGTAGCCCGCCTCGGGCCAGGTGTGGATGCTCAGGTGCGATTCGGCCAGCACCACCACGCCGGTCACGCCGCTGCCCTCGCCAAAGCGGTGGAACAGGCTGCCCACGGCGGTCAGGCCCGCTGCGGCCACACGGTCTTGGCAAAAATCTTGCAGATGGGTGGCATCGAGCATCAGGCGGGGGTCGCACCGGCAGCCGTGCAAGTCACCGATCAGGTGCAGGCCTGCCGTCTGGCGTGCTATGCCATAAGCGGACGTAGGGGCGCTGTGGTGCGGGTGGTTCATCGTTATGGTTTACCCCATATCATTGCGGGTTGGCGTTGCGCTCCCCCTTTGCTGGTCGCTGGCAAGCGTTGCCGCCTATTCCACCATGCCCTCATCCTCTCCTGCAACTTCTCCTGGCGCGCTGGTCGAGCTGCGCGACGTCCACTTCAGCTACGGCGACAGGCCCGTGCTGCGTGGGCTGTCGCTGGCGGTGCCGCGTGGCAAGGTCACGGCCATCATGGGCGCTTCGGGCGGGGGTAAAACCACCGTGCTGCGCCTGATTGGCGGCCAGCACAAGGCGCAACAGGGCCAGGTGCTGTTCGATGGCCAGGACGTGGGCCGCATGGACATGGCGCAGCTGTATGCCGCGCGCCGGCGCATGGGCATGTTGTTCCAGTTTGGCGCGCTGTTTACCGACATGAGCGTGCTCGACAACGTGGCGTTTCCGCTGCGCGAGCACACCGACCTGCCCGAGGCCCTGGTGCGCGACATCGTGCTGATGAAGCTGCACGCCGTGGGCCTGCGCGGTGCGCGCGACCTGATGCCGGGGCAAATCTCGGGCGGCATGGCCCGGCGCGTGGCGCTGGCGCGCTCGATTGCCCTGGACCCCGAGCTGGTGATGTACGACGAGCCCTTTGCCGGGCTAGACCCGATCTCGCTGGGCACGGCGGCGCAATTGATCCGCCAGCTCAACGATGCCATGGGGCTGACCACCATCTTGGTGTCGCACGACGTGGACGCCACGTTTGCGCTGGCCGACCATGTGATCGTTCTGGGGCCCGGCACCATTGCGGCCCAGGGCACGCCCGAGGCCGTGCGCCACAGCACGGACCCGCTGGTGCACCAGTTTGTCAACGCGCTGCCCACGGGGCCGGTGCCCTTCCATTACCCGGGCCCTGACGTGGCACAAGACTTTGGCCCTGCGCCCGGGGGGCGGCCATGAGCTGGTATCGCCCGGCAGACGTGGGTTTTGCGGTGCGTTGCAAACTGGCAGATGTGGGCCAGGGTGCGCGGCTGTTTGTGCGGCTGCTGTGGCTGTTGGGCGCTGCGCTGCGCCGCCCCGGCCTGGTGCGCGACCAGGTGCATTTTTTGGGCAACTATTCGCTGTCCATCATTGCCGTGTCGGGCCTGTTTGTCGGCTTTGTGCTGGCCTTGCAGGGCTTTTATACGTTGCAGGATTTTGGCTCCACCGAGGCACTGGGCCAGCTGGTGGCGCTGAGCCTGCTGCGCGAGCTGGGGCCAGTGGTCACGGCGCTGTTGTTTGCCGGGCGCGCGGGCACGGCGCTGACAGCCGAGATCGGCCTGATGCGCGCGGGCGAGCAGCTCAGCGCCATGGAAATGATGGCCGTGGACCCGGTGCGCCGCATTCTGGCGCCGCGCTTCTGGGGTGGCGTGATCGCCATGCCCGTGTTGGCAGCGGTGTTCAATGCGGTGGGTGTGATTGGCGGCTGGATCGTGGCCGTGGGCCTGATCGGCGTCGATGCAGGCTCGTTCTGGAGCCAGATGCAGGGCGGCGTCGATGTGTTCAGCGACGTGGGCAATGGCGTCATCAAGAGCGTGGTGTTTGGCTTTGCGGTGACGTTTGTGGCGCTGCTCCAGGGCTACACCGCCCGGCCCACGCCCGAGGGCGTGTCGCGCGCCACCACGCGCACCGTGGTGGTGGCCTCGTTGGCGGTGCTGGGGCTGGACTTTGTCCTCACGGCCCTGATGTTCAGTATCTGACGCTGGCAGCGGCCAGCGCGACACAAGGAAAAATCACAATGCAGCAATCCAAGAACGATGTCTGGGTGGGCCTGTTTGTCTTGATTGGCGCAGCGGCGCTGGTGTTTCTGGCCTTGCAGGCCGCCAATTTGCTGAACCTGAACTTTGAATCGGGCTACCGCATCACGGCCCGCTTTGACAACATTGGCGGCTTGAAGCCCCAGGCGGCAGTGCGCAGCGCCGGGGTGGTAGTGGGCCGCGTCGAATCCATCGAGTTTGATGACAAAACCTACCAGGCCCGCGTGACGCTGGCGTTGCAAGAGCGCTACGTGTTTCCCAAAGACAGCTCGCTCAAAATTCTCACCAGCGGCCTGCTGGGCGAGCAGTACATCGGCATCGAGGCCGGTGCCGACGAAGCCAACCTGGCCAACGGCGATGTGGTCACGGCCACCCAATCTGCCGTGGTGCTGGAAAATCTGATCAGCCAGTTTCTTTTTAGCAAGGCGGCCGAGGCTGAACCGGCTGCTACAGGTAAACCCAAATGACCCACTCCTTACCCGCAGGCCCGGCCTGTAACCGCATGGTGGGCCGCCGCCTCGCGCCCGCGTTGGCGTTGTGCGTCCTGGCCTTGGCAGGCTGTGCCAGTGGCCCCAACGCCGATCCACGCGATCCGCTGGAGCCTTACAACCGCAGCATGACGCGCTTTAACGATGGCGTGGACGCAGCGGTGCTCAAGCCCGTGGCCACCGCCTACCAGCAGGCCGTGCCCGCCATGGCGCGCACTGGCGTGAGCAACTTTTTTGCCAACCTGGGCGATGCCTGGTCGTTTGTCAATAACACCCTGCAACTGCGTGCTGAAGGGGCCTTGGCCAGCTTTTTCCGCTTCAGCACCAACACGTTCTTGGGCCTGGGCGGTGTACTGGACGTGGCCAGCGAGATGGGCA
Source organism: Simplicispira metamorpha (assembly GCF_004341365.1). Classification (GTDB taxonomy): domain Bacteria; phylum Pseudomonadota; class Gammaproteobacteria; order Burkholderiales; family Burkholderiaceae_C; genus Simplicispira; species Simplicispira metamorpha. The sequence continues at coordinate 26,781 of NZ_SLXH01000027.1, forward strand.
TTGAGCGCCACAAACAAGACTTCGGCCTGACCTTGGGGCACTGGGGCGTACCGCCCGGCCCCTACCTGGTGCTGCCCATCCTCGGGCCATCGACGGTGCGCGACACGCTGGCCCTGCCGGTGGACGCCAAGGGCAATTTGCTGCGCGAAGTCACGCCCGACGCCCCGCGCAACGCGTTGTATGTGCTGCGCGCGGTGGATGTGCGCTCGAACCTGCTGCGCGCTGGCGAGGTGCTGGACTCGGCCGCGCTGGACAAATACAGCTTTACCCGCGATGTATTCCTGCAAGTGCGCAGCCAGCGTGCGGCCGGGCCGGGCCGCAGCGGTGACGGCACCGTCCGTGACGACGATGATGCCAGCCGCAGCGACGGCATGCTGCCCCCCGAACCCGCACAGTGACTGGCCCCGCCATCCAAGGACTGAACCGATGAACCGACGTTTTCTGGGCCGCCTGGCGGCCACCCTGGCCGCTGCACTGGCACTGGGCATGGGCACCGCGCTGCCCGCCCACGCTGCCGATGAGGCCCCCGATGTGCTGGTGCAGCGCCTGTCCACCGAAGTGCTGGATGCGCTGCGCGCGGACAAGGCGATCAAGGCGGGCGATATCGACAAAATCATTGTGCTGGTGGACAAAACCATCATGCCCAACGTGAACTTTCGCCGCATGACCGCCGCCGCCGTGGGCCCGGGCTGGCGCCAGGCCAGCACCGAGCAGCAAAAGCGCCTGCAAGACGAGTTCAAAACCCTGCTGGTGCGCACCTACGCGGGCGCGCTGGCCCAGGTCAATGACCAGACCATCATCGTCAAGCCGCTGCGCGCTGCGCCCGAAGACAAAGACGTGCTGGTACGCACCGAAGTGCGTGGCCGTGGCGACCCCATTCAGCTGGACTACCGCCTGGAAAAAACCCCCGGCGTGGGCGCAGGCTGGAAGATTTACAACCTCAACGTGCTCGGCGTGTGGCTGGTCGAGACCTACCGCAGCCAGTTTGCCCAGGAGATCAACGCCAAAGGCATTGACGGCCTGATCAGCACCCTGGCCGCGCGCAACAAAGCCAATGCAGGCCGGGGCTGACGCGCCCTTGCCGCCCCCTGCCATGCTGGTGCTGCCCGCTGAACTCACCCACCGCCAGGCCCGCGCCGTGCTGCAGGTGCTGCGCCGGGGCGTGCTAGCACTGCCGCCCGGCGCCCGCGCTGTGGTCGATGCGCGTGCGCTGACCCAGTTCGATACCTCCGCGCTGGCCGTGCTGCTGGAGTGCCGTCGCACGGCGCTGGAGCGAGGCCAGACCTTTGCCGTGCAGTGCCTGGCCCCTGCGCTGGCCAGCATGGCCGTGCTGTACGGCGTGCAAGACCTGCTGCCCGCCGCCGACTGACTCTCCCGTGCTCCCCTGGCCCTAAAATGGCCCGCTTCCATGCCCGCTATCTCTTTCCAATCTGTCTGCAAGACCTACCAAACGCCCAACGGCCCATTCCATGCGCTCGACCATGTGAGCCTGGACATCGCGCAGGGCGAATTTTTCGGCCTGCTGGGCCCCAACGGTGCGGGTAAGACCACCCTCATCAGCATTTTGGCGGGCCTGACGCGCGCCACCAGTGGCCGCGTGCTGGTACAGGGCAGCGATGTGCAAATCGACTACGCTGCCGCCCGGCGCAAGCTGGGCATCGTGCCGCAAGAGCTGGTGTTCGACCCGTTCTTCAATGTGCGTGAGGCGCTGCGTTTCCAGTCCGGCTACTTTGGCGTGCAGCACAACGACGACTGGATCGACGAACTGCTCGACAGCCTGGGCCTGGCCGACAAGGCGGGCGCCAACATGCGCCAGCTCTCGGGCGGCATGAAGCGGCGCGTGCTGGTGGCGCAGGCGCTGGTACACAAGCCGCCCATCATCGTGCTGGACGAGCCCACCGCAGGCGTCGATGTGGAGCTACGCCAGACGCTGTGGCACTTCATCGCCCGCCTGAACAAAGAAGGCCACACGGTGCTGCTGACCACCCATTACCTGGAAGAGGCCGAGGCACTGTGCGGGCGCATCGCCATGCTCAAAAGTGGCCGCGTGGTGGCGCTGGACGCTACCTCCGAGCTGCTCAAGGCCGCTTCAGGCAACGTGCTGGTGTTCAAAACCGACAGCGTGTTGCCGCCCGCGCTGGCCGCGCAGGCGCGCGTTACCGGGCGCGTGGTGCAGATGGTGGCCCACGACACGCAGGAAATCGAACAGCACCTGGCCGCGCTGCGCCAGGCCGGTGTGGAGGCGCAGGACGTGGAAATCCGCCGCGCTGACCTGGAAGACGTGTTTTTGGGTGTGATGGCTGCGGCCACAGGAGGGCGCGGCGCATGACCGGCTGGCAAATGCTGTTTTACAAAGAGGTGCTGCGCTTCTGGAAGGTGGGCTTCCAGACCGTTGCCGCTCCCGTGCTCACGGCGGCGCTGTACCTGCTGATTTTTGGCCACGTCATGCAAGACCACGTCAAGGTCTATGACCGCATCGACTACGCCACGTTTCTGGTGCCCGGGCTGGTGATGATGAGCGTGCTGCAAAACGCCTTTGCCAACAGCTCGTCCAGCATGGTGCAGAGCAAGATCATGGGCAACCTGGTGTTTTTGCTGCTCACGCCGCTGTCGCACTGGGCCTGGTTTGTGGCCTATGTGGGCTCCTCGGTGGTGCGCGGGCTGGTGGTGGGGTTGGGCGTGTTTCTGGTTACGCTGGGTTTTTCTACGCCCGAATTTGCCGCACCGTTGTGGATTGTGGTGTTTGCCCTGCTGGGCGCGGCGCTCTTGGGCGCGCTGGGGCTGATTGCCGGTCTGTGGGCCGACAAGTTTGACCAGATGGCCGCCTTCCAGAACTTCCTCATCATGCCCATGACGTTTTTGTCGGGCGTGTTCTATTCGATCAACTCGCTGCCCTCGTTCTGGCAGACGCTGAGCCACCTGAACCCGTTTTTCTACATGATCGACGGTTTTCGCTACGGCTTTTTTGGCCAGAGCGATGTCTCGCCCTGGCTGAGTCTGGCCATCGTCGGCACGGCACTGGTGTGCGTCAGTGCACTGGCGCTGCACCTGCTGCGCACGGGTTACAAGATCCGCTCCTGAACATTGCCAGCGCTTTTGCTGTGTTTTTACCGCCTCCCCTGAGCTTTTGACATGAACGCCGAACAACTCCAGCAACTCATCAGCGCGGGCCTGCCCTGTGACCACCTCACCGTCGAAGGCGATGGCCGCCACTGGTATGCCACCATCGTCTCGCCCGCCTTCGAGGGCCTGCGCGCCATCGCGCGCCACCAGCGCGTGTACGCCACCCTGGGCAGCCGCATGCAGACCGACGAAGTCCATGCCCTGTCGATGAAAACCTTCACCCCAGCCGAGTGGGCTGTGCAAGTGCAGGGCTGAGGCCCGCGCAGGGTGGCTAAATTGCTATTAATTTAATAGCTGTAAGCGCCCATCCCGCAAGCCTTGAAGGCCAATTTCTTTCTTTTTTGATATTTCCGGGTTTTCAGCCATGGACAAACTCCTTATCCGCGGTGGCAGGCCCCTGCACGGCGAAGTGCTCGTCTCGGGCGCCAAAAATGCGGCCCTGCCCGAGCTGTGCGCGGCCCTGCTGACGCCCGAGCCGGTGCTGCTGGCCAACGTGCCGCACCTGCAAGACGTGGCCACCATGCTCAAGCTCATTCGCAACATGGGCGTGTCGGCTGAGCGTGCAGACGACGGCAGCGTGCGCATTGATGCCAGCGCGCTGTCCACCCCCGAGGCCCCCTACGACCTGGTCAAGACCATGCGCGCTTCGGTGCTGGCGCTGGGGCCGCTGCTGGCGCGCTTTGGCGAGGCCACGGTGTCGCTGCCCGGCGGCTGCGCGATTGGCTCGCGCCCGGTAGACCAGCACATCAAGGGCCTGCAAGCCATGGGCGCGCACATCGTGGTCGAGCACGGCTACATGATTGCCCGCCTGCCCGAGGGCTGGACGCGGCTCAAGGGCGCGCGCATCACCACCGACATGGTCACCGTCACCGGCACCGAGAACCTGCTCATGGCCGCCACGCTGGCCGAGGGCGAAACCGTGCTGGAAAACGCCGCCCAGGAGCCCGAAATCACCGACCTGGCCGAGATGCTCATCAAGATGGGCGCGCGCATCGAGGGCCACGGCACCAGCCGCATCCGCATCCAGGGCGTGGAACGCTTGCACGGCTGCCAGCACGCCGTGGTGGCCGACCGCATTGAGGCGGGCACCTTTTTGTGCGCCGTGGCAGCCACGGGCGGCGATGTGTTCCTGCGCCATGCCCGTGCCGACCACCTGGACGCCGTCACGGAAAAGCTGCGCGAAGCGGGCGCCGATGTGCAGGCCGAAGACGGCGGCATCCGCGTGCGCAGCGCAGGCGCCAGCCAGCTCAAGGCACAGGGCTTTCGCACCACGGAATACCCCGGTTTCCCCACCGACATGCAGGCGCAGTTCATGGCACTGAACTGCGTGGCCCAGGGCACGGCAGCGGTCACTGAAACCATTTTTGAAAACCGCTTCATGCACGTCAACGAGCTGCTGCGGCTGGGCGCGCGCATCCAGGTGGATGGCCGCGTGGCCGTGGTCGAGGGGCTGGGCGGCGCAGCGGGCGCGGGCCTGTCGGGCGCCGCCGTGATGGCCACCGATTTGCGCGCATCGGCCAGCCTGGTCATTGCGGCCCTGGTGGCCGATGGCCAAACCGTGGTCGATCGCATTTACCACCTCGACCGGGGCTATGACCGCATGGAAGCCAAGCTGCGCGGCATTGGTGCCGACATTGAAAGAATCTAGATGAGCCACACCCCACCTGCTGCCACCATCACGCTGGCCCTGTCCAAGGGTCGCATCTTCGATGAAATCATGCCGCTGCTGGCCGCCGCTGGCATCGAGGTGCTGGAAGACCCGGAAAAGTCCCGCAAGCTCATCCTGCCCACCAACCGCCCTGAAGTGCGCGTGGTGCTGGTGCGCGCCAGCGATGTGCCCACCTATGTGCAGTACGGCGGCGCCGACATGGGCGTGTGCGGCAAAGACACGTTGATCGAGCACAGCGCCGAGTGGGGCGGGGCGGCCCGTTCGGGCCTGTACCTGCCGCTGGATTTGCAGATTGCCAAATGCCGCGTGAGCGTGGCCGTGCGCACCGATTTTGACTATGCCCAGGCGGTCAAGAAGGGCTCGCGTTTGAAGGTGGCCACCAAATACACCGCCATTGCCCGCGAGTTTTTTGCCAGCAAGGGCGTGCACGTTGATTTGATCAAGCTCTACGGCAGCATGGAGCTGGCGCCCCTGACGGGCATGGCCGACGCCATTGTCGATCTGGTCTCCACGGGCAACACGCTCAAGGCCAACCACCTGATGGAGGTCGAGCGCATCATGGACATCAGCTCGCACCTGGTGGTCAACCAGGCCGCGCTCAAGCTCAAGATGGCCCCCCTGCGTCGCATCATTGATGCGTTTGCGTCGGCCATTCCGGCTGCGTCTTGATCTGCTGTGCCCGCTCCCACAGCGTGCTTGCCAGTGTGCCGGGGCAGGAACACAATCGCGCCCGCGCGGATACGGTATCTGCGCGTAACAATTCCTTCGATGGATCAAAGGCACGTATGTTGAAGAAAGCAGTTTTGCTGGGATTTTTGGCCCTGAGCGGTATGTCCCACGCCGCAGACGCGGATTTCACCCTGGTCAACCGCACCGGGTATGCGATCAATGAGGTCTTTATTTCGCCCACGAAAAAAGACAACTGGGGCAAAGACCGCCTGGGCAGCAACCAGTTGCTCAACGGCCAGGCCCGCAAGTTCAAGTTTGGTGATACCAAAAACTGTGTTCAGGACATCCAGGTGGTGTTCGCTGACGATGATTCCGAAGTCGAATGGGAAGGCTTCAACCTGTGCGAACTGAACAAAATCACCCTGCGCTACAACCGCAAGACGCGTGAAGTGTCTGCCGATTCCGAATAAGCCTCCGCCTTTTTCCTACTGCGATAGAAAGCCATGAAAGCCACGCCTGCCCGTTTGCGCACCGACAGCGCCTGTTTTGAAGCCGACTTCCAGGCACGTCTGCATTGGTCGGCCGACCAGGACGCAGCCATCGAGCAGCGCGTGGCCGACATCCTGGCCGATGTGCGAAAGCGGGGCGATGCTGCTGTGCTGGACTACACCGCCCGTTTTGACAACTTGCAGGTGCCCACCCTGCAAGCCCTGGAGTTGACGCAGGCCGAGCTGAAAGCCGCTTTTGACGCTATCCCCTCTGCCCAGCGCGAGGCACTGCAAGCTGCGGCTGCGCGGGTGCGCAGCTACCACGAGGCACAGAAAAAAGCCTGCGGCGAGAGCTGGAGCTACCGTGACGAAGACGGCAGCCTGCTGGGCCAGAAGGTGACGCCACTCGACCGCGTGGGCATCTATGTACCCGGCGGCAAGGCAGCCTACCCCAGCAGCGTGCTGATGAATGCCATCCCCGCACACGTGGCCGGGGTGCCCGAGATCATCATGGTGGTGCCCACACCACGCGGCGAGAAGAACCTGCTGGTGCTGGCCGCCGCCTATGTGGCGGGTGTGACGCGCGCCTTCACCATCGGCGGCGCACAGGCCGTGGCCGCGCTGGCCTATGGCACGCAGACGGTGCCGAAGGTGGACAAAATCACCGGCCCTGGCAACGCTTACGTGGCCAGCGCCAAAAAGCATGTGTTTGGCACCGTGGGCATCGACATGATTGCCGGCCCGAGCGAGATTCTGGTGCTGGCCGACGGCACCACGCCCCCCGACTGGGTGGCCATGGATTTGTTCAGCCAGGCCGAGCACGACGAGCTGGCGCAGTCCATCCTCCTGTGTCCCGACGCCGCCTACATCGATGCCGTGCAGGCCGCCATCGACCGCCTGCTGCCCACCATGCCGCGCGCCGAGATCATCGCCAAGAGCCTCACGGGCCGGGGCGCGCTGATCCACACGCGCAGCATGGAAGAGGCCTGCGCCATCAGCAACCGCATCGCCCCCGAGCACCTGGAAGTGTCCAGCCACGAGCCGCACCGCTGGGAGCCGCTGCTGCGCCATGCGGGCGCCATTTTTCTGGGCGCCTACACCAGCGAATCGCTGGGGGATTACTGCGCGGGCCCCAACCACGTGCTGCCCACCAGCGGCACGGCGCGTTTTTCTTCGCCACTGGGCGTGTACGACTTCCAGAAGCGCAGCAGCATCATCGAAGTGAGCGCGCAGGGCGCGCAGAAACTCGGCCCCATCGCCGCCACCCTGGCCTACGGCGAGGGCTTGCAAGCCCACGCACAGGCCGCTGAAATGCGCTTGAAAGACCGTTGACATGACCGCACCGCTGAACCCTCTGAACCGCATCCGCCCCGACGTGCGCGCCATGCACGCCTACACCGTGCAAAGCGCCGACGGCCTGCTGAAGATGGATGCCATGGAAAACCCCTTCGGCCTGCCGCCGCATTTGCAGGCTGCGCTGGGCCAGCGCCTGGGTGCCCTGGAGCTGAACCGTTACCCCGGCCCCCGCAACGACGATTTGCGCGCCGCGCTGGCGCAGTACGTTGGCCTGCCCGAAGGCTGCGCGCTCATCCTGGGCAATGGCTCTGACGAGCTGATCAGCCTGGTGACGCTGGCCTGCGCGCTGCCGCCCGGTGCCGATGGCCAGCGCCCGGTGGTGCTGGCGCCGGTGCCCGGCTTTGTCATGTACGCCATGAGCGCACAGTTGCAGGGGCTGGATTTTGTCGGCGTGCCGCTCACCCCCGACTTTGCGCTGGATGAGGCCGCCATGCTGGCCGCCATCGCTCAGCACCGCCCAGCCATCACCTACATCGCTTACCCCAACAACCCCACGGCCACGCTGTGGGATGCGGCGGTGGTGCAGCGCACCGTGGATGCCGTGGCGGCAGTGGGTGGCATCGCCGTCATGGACGAGGCCTACCAGCCCTTTGCCAGCCGCACCTGGCTGGACGCCATGCGCGCTGAGCCTGCGCGCAACAGCCATGTGCTGCTCATGCGCACGCTCTCCAAGTTTGGCCTGGCCGGGGTGCGCCTGGGTTATCTCATCGGCCCGGCTGCGCTGGTGGGCGAGATCGACAAGGTGCGCCCACCCTACAACGTGAGCGTGCTCAATTGCGAGGCCGCTTTGTTCGCCCTGGAGCATGCCGACGTGTTTGCCGCCCAGGCCGCCGAGCTGCGCGTCCAGCGCACGCGCCTGATTGCCGCCCTGCGCGCCATGCCCGGCGTGGAGCACGTCTGGGACAGCGAGGCCAACATGGTGCTGGTGCGCGTGCCCGACGCCGCCCGCGCCTTCGCTGGCATGCGCGAGCGCAAGGTTCTCGTCAAGAACGTTTCTACAATGCACCCCTTGCTGGCCCGCTGCCTGCGCCTGACCGTAGGCAGTGACTCCGAGAATGCGCGCATGCTGGACGCGCTCCAGGCTTCGATATGACCTCTTCTGCCCTGATCCCCTCCACCTCCACCGACCGCATCGCTGAAGTCAGCCGCAATACCGCCGAGACGCGCATCACTGTGCGCATCAACCTCGACGGCACGGGCCAGTCCAGCCTGCACACGGGCATTGGTTTTTTTGACCACATGCTGGAGCAAATCGCCCGCCACGGCCTGATTGACCTCGAAGTACACGCTGATGGCGACCTGCACATCGACGGCCACCACACCGTGGAGGACGTGGGCATTACCTTCGGCCAGGCCGTGGCCCGCGCCGTGGGCGACAAAAAGGGCCTGCGCCGCTACGGCCACGCCTATGTGCCGCTGGACGAGGCGCTGACGCGCGTGGTGATCGACCTCTCGGGCCGCCCCGGCCTGGTGCAGAACATCCCGTTCACCAGCGGCATGATTGGCGCCTTCGACACGCAGCTGACGCATGAGTTCTTTCAGGGCTTTGTCAACCACGCGGGCGCCACGCTGCACATTGACAACCTGCGCGGCGTCAACGCCCACCACCAGTGCGAAACCGCTTTCAAGGCCTTTGCCCGCGCCCTGCGCTTTGCCGTGGAGCGCGATGCGCGCGCGGCGGGCACCATTCCCTCGACCAAGGGCTTGCTCTAATTTCAAGCCAAATCGGCCTCAAACGCTTGCCAGGCAAGCGCAACCAGCTATGAATACAGAAGCAAAAATCGTCGCGGTCGTGGACTACGGCATGGGCAATCTGCGCTCGGTGGCACAGGCCGTGATGGCGGCTGCCGAGGGCTCGGGCTGGACGGTGCGCGTCACCGCCCAGCCTGACGAAGTGCGCGCGGCCCACCGCATCGTGCTGCCCGGTCAGGGCGCCATGCCCGACTGCATGCACGAGTTGCAGGCCTCGGGGTTGCGCGAGTCGGTGCTGGAAGCCGCTGCCAGCAAACCATTGTTTGGCGTCTGCGTGGGCATGCAAATGCTGCTCGACCACAGCGCCGAGGGCGATACCCCCGGCCTGGGCCTGATTCCGGGCGAGGTGCTCAAATTCGATCTGGCTTGCAAGCTGCAAAGCGATGGCAGCCGCTACAAGGTGCCGCAAATGGGCTGGAACACCGTGCGCCAGGTGGCACACGGCGGCGCCGTGCACCCGGTCTGGGCCGGGGTGCCGGACAACAGCTATTTCTACTTCGTCCACAGCTTCTACGCCCGGCCACAGGACGCGCGCCACTGCGCGGGCGAGGCCGATTACGGTGGCCCGTTTGCCGCTGCCATCGCCCGTGACAATATTTTTGCCACCCAATTCCACCCGGAAAAAAGTGCGGACCAGGGCCTGGCGCTGTACCGTAACTTTTTGCACTGGAACCCCTGAGCGCTTGCCTTTGTGCCGCTCTGCCGTTACAAAGCCGATTCATCCTGTTCGGGCCCAACCTGTGAAGGCCCTTTTCTCTCCCGTAAATCCACCATGCTGCTCATTCCCGCCATCGACCTCAAGGACGGCCACTGCGTTCGCCTCAAGCAAGGCGATATGGACCAATCGACCACCTTTGGTGAAGACCCGGCCGCCATGGCGCGCAAGTGGGTGGATGCGGGCGCGCGCCGCCTGCACCTGGTCGATTTGAACGGTGCCTTTGCTGGCAAACCCAAAAACTACGCTGCCATCCAGGCCATCCTGAAAGAGGTGGGCGACGATATTCCGGTGCAGCTCGGTGGTGGTATCCGCGACCTGGACACGATCGAGAAATACATCGACGGTGGCCTGCGCTACGTCATCATTGGCACGGCAGCGGTGAAGAACCCCGGCTTCCTCAAAGACGCCTGTACTGCGTTTGGGGGTCACATCATCGTGGGTCTGGACGCCAAGGACGGCAAAGTGGCCACCGACGGCTGGAGCAAGCTCACCGGCCACGAGGTGGCCGACCTGGGCAAGAAGTTCCAGGACTGGGGCGTGGAGTCCATCATCTACACCGACATTGGCCGCGACGGCATGCTCTCGGGCATCAACATCGATGCCACCGTCAAGCTGGCGCAGGCGCTGACCATTCCGGTGATTGCCTCGGGCGGCTTGGGCAGCATGCAAGACATCGAACGGCTCTGCGCCGTCGAGAGCGAGGGTGTGGAAGGTGTGATTTGCGGCCGGGCCATCTATTCGGGCGATCTGGACTTTGCCGCCGCCCAAGCGCGCGCCGACGCCCTGGCGGCCTGATAGCCGCCGGTAAAGCACCACCACCGGTGCCCTGCTTCCCGCCCTTGGCGCGCCACGATGGAGGCGCCGTCAGGGCGCGTATTTGATCCACGGGTCGTTGCCCGACTTCAGAAAGTATTGGCCCGCGTCGTTGCGCAGCGTGACCACGTCCGCGTTTTCGGAAATGAAGCGCGTGCCGGGGAGTTTGGCGATGCGTTCGGCCAGGGTTTGCAGGGGCTGGGGCGCAAAAGGGTTGTCGGTGAACCAGTCGTTCAACAGGGCAAACAGATCCAGGTAGCTCATGGGCTGGTTGACCACCAGCGGCGCGGTGGGCGTGTTGTTGGCCGGTGTGCCGACAGGGGCGGCTGGCAGCGGCAGGCCAATCAGCTTGACGGCGGTGGGCACCACCGTGATGCGCGGGCTGGGGATTTCACGCATCCCTGAAATTTGCATTTTGTCGCCGCGCAAAGCGGCGCCATGCTCGGGCACCAGAATCAGTGCCACGGGGCGTTTGCTCTTTTCAAGATCATTGATGAAGCGGTCGAAGTCGGCCAGCAGCTGTACCAGGCGCGGCTTGTAGGTGTCCAGGCTGCTGCGCGAGGTGATGCCGGGAACCCGGTTGCCATCGTGCAGCGATACGGTGTTGTAGTACAGCGCGGTGGGCGATCGGCCTTGCGCAGTGTGTTTTTTCCACCACTGCGACAGCAGAGCGTAATCGTTGTAGATGGGCGAGCCATCAAAGTTTTGCATGTGGACTGGCGCACTCTGGTTGGGCAGCAGCTTGCCCTGGAGGCCCCCTTTTTGTTCCAGCATGGTGGCAAAATTTTCATACACACCGTCATGGTTCAGCAGGGCGCCGGTTTGGTAGCCTATTTTTTCCAGGCTGGGAAATACATAGCAGGCTGGGTCTTCGCCTTCGTAGATTTGCTGGTGGCGCTGTTGGCCGCAGGTGCCATGCAGCACGCGCAGCGAGGCCGGGCCGCTGTAGCTGGCAGCGCTGTTGAAATCGGTGAACACCACGTCAAAGCGCTGTAGCAGCGGGTGGTCGCGCATTCCGACAAACTCCATGTCGTCCCATGACAGCGAGCACACATGCAGCAAGATGATGTCAAACGGCGGTGGAGTGGTACTGGCGCTGAACTGTATGCGCCGCTGGCTTTGCTCGGCATAAAAGGCCCGCACCAGCTCGTCGGGGGTGCCGGGCTGCTGGGTGGCTGCGCTGGCGTTGGCATCGCCCAGACCGGCCACGCTGGTGTGGGGGTCGGCTGCATCGGTTTGCAGGAACTGCACCATGGGCACGCTCAAAATACCTGCCAGCGCCAGCGTGGCAAAACGGATGCGCCGCGCCAGGAGGCTGTAGCTGCCGATGATGACCACTAGGCCCATCGCCAGTGTGGGGCTGAAGACACGCTGTAGCAACTCCAGCCAGTAGTCGGCACTGAAGCCGAGCAATGCCTTGGCCTGCGAGAGCACGCGCCCTGGCGGGGGCAAATAGGAGTCGCTGTAGAGCAGTGCCAGCGCTGCTGGCCAGGCCAGGACGCTGCGCAACCGACGCCAACGGCCCTGTGGCATGGGCCATGCCAAAGCGGTGCCCAAGGCCAGGTTCAGTACCCAATCAAAGCCCGTGTAGCCGCGATAAAACAGGCCAGTCTTGAGCAAAAAGTAAAGATTCCAGTAGTGCATGGAATCTCGATTCAGAGCGTGCGTGAACGCGGCATGAGGCGTGTGAGAAAGCTGCGCGCATCGGTGGCCAAGGTGTGCCCGAAGGTGCGGTAGCCGCGTACGCCCAGTTCGGCAATCTCTTGCAGGCCTTGCAGTGGGCGGTCGGTGTCATGGCTCTCGTTCCAGTCACGCCACACGTCCTTGCGGGCAAAGGTGCATTGCACCAGGTCGATTTGCTGCTGGGTATCCAGCGGGTCGAATTCCAGACCGACTTCACCGCTGTGGCGTTGCAGTGCCACGGTGGCAGGAAAGACGCATTCCATCTGGCCACGCCATAAACCGAGATGGACTTTTTGTCCTGCAACCAGGGGCGTACCGGCGGCCATGTGCAGGCCCACGCCGGTCATCGAGAAATCCACACATTGGGCGCGCAGCACCTGTCCGTCATCCAGAAACAGGGTGGCGGGCATGCGGGTATTGACCCGGTGCATGCGCCGCACCTGGCGCGACTCGGCTGCCACGCCCAAGGCAGCGCCCAGAATCAGGATGCTGTAGGCCGTCCACAGCAGGTTGAGCAGCACGGTGGCGGTTTCGTGGGTATTCCAGAAGAACAAGCGCCCCAAACCTACGCCAAAAGCCAGGAAGTTCAGTAACACCAGGATGGTGTAGGGGCGTGAAATACCCCAGTCAAAGTACGGCTGCGCCACCAAACCGCCTTTGGCCGTGACGTTGAACGTGCCAATGCGCGGGTTGATCAGTGCCACCGTCGTAGGCCAGGCCACGTACCAGGCCAGCACGGTTTCATACACCTCGGCCCAGAAGCTGTGGCGGTATTCGCCTTGTACGTGGGCGTTGGCAATGTTGGACTGCAAGATGTAGGGAAACACATACAGGGCAATCATGATGGCGCCAGCGTTGATGATGTGCCACTCGAAAAACAGAAACGCCATCGGCGCCGTCAAGAACACCAGGCGCGGTAGTCCGAAGAAAAAGTGCAGCATGGCGTTGCTGTAGCAAATGCGCTGCCACAGCGTCAGCCCCTTGCCCAGAAAGGGGTTGTCGGTGCGGAAAATCTGCGCCATACCGCGCGCCCAGCGAATGCGCTGGCCCACATGGGCCGACAGGCTCTCGGTTGCCAGGCCAGCGGCCAAGGTGCGGTTCATGTAGGCCGTGGTGTAGCCCCGGCGGTGCAGCTTGAGGGCGGTGTGCGCGTCTTCGGTCACGGTTTCGACGGCAATGCCGCCCACTTCCATCAGCGGAGCGCGCCGGATCACGGCACAGGAGCCGCAAAAGAAGGTGGCGTTCCAGAAGTCGTTGCCGTCCTGGATCAGGCCGTAAAAAAGTGCCCCTTCGTTGGGCACGCGCCGGAAGGTGCCCAGGTTGCGCTCGAACGGGTCGGGCGAGAAAAAATGGTGCGGCGTTTGCAGCATGGCGCACTTCGGGTCGTGCTGGAACCAGCCTACGGCGCTGGTCAGAAAAGACTCGGTGGGGATGTGGTCGCAGTCAAAAATGGCGATCAGTTCGCCGTGGGTGATTTCCAGGGCGTGGTTCAGATTGCCTGCTTTGGCATGCCGGTTGTTGGTGCGGGTGATGTGCCGCACGCCCACCGACTCGGCAAACTCTCGAAACTCCTCGCGTTTGCCATCGTCCAGAATGAATACATTGAGTTTGTCGGCGGGCCAGTCGAGTGCCAGCGCTGCCAGCACGGTGGCGCGCACCACGCTCAGGGGTTCGTTGTAGGTGGGAATGAACACATCCACGCTGGGCCATTCTTGTGGCGTGCCGACCAGTGGTGCCGTGGGGCGCTGTAGCGGCCAGGCCGTCTGGATAAAACCAAACACCACCACCAGCCAGGTGTAGGCCTCGGCCAGCAGCAGGCCGTAGCCCAGGAGGTACTCCATGGGCGATTCAAATTCCAGCGAGGACGTCAGGCGCCACCAGGCATACCGGCCCATGGCCAGCAGGCTCAGGGTGGCCAGCATGAGTGTGGGGTACTGCCCCGGCAGGCGCCGCAGCACCATGGCCAGTGCCCACGCCAGCACCATGAACAAGGTCTGGCCAAACCACGTGAAGGGCGTGGTCATGACCAGGATCGCCGCCAAAGTGCCCAGTCCCAGAGCGATCCACCGGGCGCCGGGCAAGGCCAGCACGGGCCCCAGATAGCGATCGGCCAAACGCCCTGACGCGGTAACGTTGATGTGCGGTGCCAGCTTGTCCAGCCAGCGCATGGCCAAACGCACGGGCCAGGCGGCGGCATACAGCAACCTGGCCGTCAGCTTGATGGAGCTGGTCAGCAGCCACGCTACAGCACCCAGCAGGCGGTAGGCGCCGGAGGCCAGACTGGCCCAAATACTGTCGCCCGGCACGGCTGGACGCACCAACAGGCGCCACAGCCACAGTCGCAGGGGCGCATCGCTGGGTACTTCCAGCAAGTGGGCCCACCAGGCTTGCAGGCGGCGCAGGAAACTGGTGGGGGTGGTTGGCAAGGGCGCTGGTGTCATGCGGGTTGCACCAGTGGGGTGTGGGGTGTGGCCTGCGGGGCTGTCGGCAGGTGGTTCATCAGCCACTGGCTGATGCCTTGCAAGTCGTGCGAGGACTGGGCTTGCGGTGCCCAAGCACACACATTGGCAGCCTGCCCGCAGGCCTGGGCGATGTTTTCATCTTCGTGTACGGAGTAGGGCAGCAGCACGTCGCCCCATTGCGCGCGCAGCGTTTGCAGCGCCGTGCGTTGGGAGGGGCGGCGCGGGTCGATGCGATTGATGGCAATGGCGTATGGCACACCGGCCGGTGCTTGCGCCAGAGCCTGCTCCACCAGCGCTTGCGCATGACAAGCGCGGTCCGATGCTTCCAGCACGATCAACACCACACTGGCCACTGCCATGGCCTGACAGGACAGTGGCGCAGGCCAGGTAGGTGTATCTAAAAAGATAGCGCTATCCGCAGGTACATCAAGGTCTTGAAGCCGATTTTGCAACCAATCTGGACTCAGTGCCCATGCGTGCTGCAAAGCGGCCAGTTCCGGCAGGCTGACCGCCCCAAAGGGCAGCCAGCCCACCGCGTCCGAGTTGCTCAGGGCAGCGCCGCCCCACCACTGCCCTTGTGCGGCCAGTGTGGCCCAGCCTGTTTGGTTGCTTTCTGGTGCGCCCAAATGCCGCCCCAGCGTGTTTTGCCTGCACAAGTCAATCGCCAGGCAGGGCCTGCCTTGCATCGCCACCAAGGTGGCCAGATGTGCTGTCAGGGTGGTGCGCCCGGCGCCACCCAGTGGCGAGACGATGGCAATCGGGGCGGCTGTAGTGGCCATCATGGGCTGTGCTCCGGCGGTACTGGGCGCTGTGCAGCGGACGCATAGGGCACGATGCAGCGCAAGGCACGCGTACGTTGGTGCCTGCGCTGCAGCCAGGCGATGCATACCCAGGCCAACGCGGCGCCCACAGTGACAGAAACGAACAAGAGGAAGAAATTCATAACGGGTGTTGGCTGCTCAAGGCGCAGCAAGATCGCGGCGGCGTTGGGCTATGGGCTTGGCGCAGATGCTGGGCCGTTTTGCGGGCGATGCGGTGGGTGTGGGCGCCTGCGTAGAGTCGAGGCTGGAGGGCACGGCTGGCGGCAGCGCGGGCACGGTGGCCATGGATGTTGGGTTGGCAGTGGCCGGTACCGTCGGTGTGGCCAAGCCAGCAGGCGATGTGGGCACCAGTGGTGCGAGCAGGTTGCTGTAGTCGGGCAGGCCCTGGCGTGCGGCGTGGTCTAGCCCCTTGAGCATTTGCAGCATGCCTGTGTGCGAGCAGTCGGTGCTTTGGGCCGTAAAAAGCTGTGCCACGGGCACGTCAAACAGGCGCTCCAGGGCCGATTCAATATCGGGCTCGCGGCAGGCAAACAAAAACACATACACCGCGCTGTGGCTGGCAGTGACCAGGTCGCCATCGCGCGTCATCTTGCACGCGCGCAAAGCGGTGATGTGGGCAATTTGGGGGGCGATGTCCAAACGCACCATGCTGTGGCCCAGGCCAATGCTGTGCGTGCGCTCCAGCATGCCCTGCACCAGACGGCAAAACTCGGGTGCTGGTTGGTAGCCGCGTGCCAGCGCTGGCATGAAGGCGTTCAATGCCTGCGCGTAATCGGGATTGACGGGGCGGTGGTAGCTTTGGCTGCGGATGTCTTGCAGCAATTGCAGCAAACGGGAAAAACCCAGTTCACGGTAAAAAACCGCGTTGGCGCCCAGCTGCAGCAGGGCTTGTTCGTTGTGCGCGCGCAGTTTGCCGGTGCTCTCACGCACCACGATTTTCAGGGTGGGCGGGCGCGTCAAGCGCAAGTGGTGTACCAGGCGCGCACGCTCTTCAAACCCGTCGCTGTTGCCCGCGTCGATCAGTACGGTGGCGCCAATGCTATGGGCAGCGGCCGTTGCCACGCCGTCCAGCGCGTCCACGATTTGCCAGTGCGGTGGCACGCCGTGCTGCTGGGCTACCGCAGCACGGGTGGCAATCACTGCGCGCTGGTCTGGCGCCTCCACCAAGACCTGGCCTCGGCCCTGGGTGCGGCTGCCGTCGTAGCGCAGCTGCTGCGTCTGTGCGTCCAGCGTGAGGCCAAAACCCGTTTGGAAGACGGCACCGCTGTCGCTGTTCCAACGCTCAAAGTGCAAAGTGCTGTGGTCTGCACCGGTACACAGGGTGGCGATGTGCATGGTCATGCCGCACAGTTCGCGCAGCATGGGCAGTACATCGGTCGGTGGTGCCATGGTGGGCGGGCAAAAACCCAAGACAACTGGCTGCTGGCGCTCCAGGCAGCGCAGGCGCAGTTGTTCGCCCACGCGCACCAAGGCCTGCATATCCAGCCCCGTGAACAGGGGCTGGGCATCCATGACGTACACCGCATGCTCAGGCCGCAGGCCAACGCTTTGCAGTTCGGTCCACAGGGGGCGCAGCCCTTGAGTGCGCAATACAGACGGCAGGTTTGGCGCCATCGTCCAGATGACCAGCTGCCCTTGTGCATGGGCAGTGTGCAGTGCGGGGTAGGACAGCAGGCGGTCAATCCATTCCGGGTCGTGTGCCAGCAAAAATACGCTGCCAGCCGACACCGCATCGGTCAGCAGAGCGGGCAGCCACAGTTCTGCACTGGGCATGTCGCGCGCTACCAGCGCTACGGGGGTGCCGTGCGGCAGCCGCCCCATGCCATCGGGCAAGGCGCCGACACCCAGCCCCATGGGCAGGGCCGTGCTTGGCTGGTGTGCAGAGGTGCGTCGCCATGGGCGGGCGAGCGTACGCAGCACACCCCCCCAATTCAGTGGAGGCTTGGATGGGCGGGAAGACCGCAGCATGGAAGACGCAGACATCTCAGAAACTGGAATAGGTTTGCACGGGGCGCGGGCGGTTTTCTGGCGGTACCAGGACGGGGTGAAAGCGGTAGCGGGCGTAAAACAGCAGGCTGGTGGGTGCGTAGTAGGCAGAGCGGTCGAGGTCGAGTTGCGCGCCCAGGGTCAGTTGCTGTGACAGGTCGTATTCGATGGCTGCGCGAAAAGACCGCCCCAGGCCGGTGCTGCGCCCTCCCAGGTAAACAGGCTGTCCCCCCAGGTCGCTGGCCTGGGCTTGCAATGCCGGGTTGGTCGGGAAAAAGTTGGAGTCCCTGCTGGAGCTGCGCGAGGCCGATACGGCGCCGCGCACCAGCCAGGTCAAGGCGCCATTGCGGCCACTCCACTCCAGCGGCAGCGCCAGCGACAGGTAGTTGCGTGGGCTGTAGTAGCCGCCATGCCCCCAACTGAACTCCGACAGATCGTGGCCGTAACGCCAGGCCGACACCGCCAGTGACAAGTTGACGGTGCTGTGGCTGGACTGCCAGACATCGCGGTCTGCCGCCCAGCGCAGTTGCAGGCGCGTATTGCGGCGCACATTTTTGCCGGTGAGCAGGGCGTAGCTGGCACTCAACGAGGTGCTGTACGGGCCGATGTCGGTGGACACCCGGGTGGATAGGCCTGTAGCAACGACGCCTCCCCACACCGCTCCGGTGATGGGGTCGTGCGCGCCAGCGTAGGTCATCAGGTTGCCGGTGAGAGGGCGGCGCGATACGCCAAACCGGTAGTTGAAGCCGTCGGTGCTGTCGCTGTGCGACACGCCGCCCACCAGGTTGGTGACTGGAAAGCCGATGCCCGTCGCCCCAATGTCCCACTCCAGGTTGTCGCCCACAAAGCCAAAACCGACGTTGGTGCCGGTGCTGCGCTGGCGCGTCCCGCCCAGGCGGTAGTCGCCCTCGGGCCATGCCGCGACCTGGCCATAGTTGCGTGCACTGTCCCTTTGCAGCGGCAGCTCACCTGCGTCCAACTGGACTTGGTCGACGTGCAGCACATAGTGCCCGTCGTAGCCCCGGGGCATCCAGGCCACCATCGGGCGTTCCCAGCCGTGCAGGCTGGAGATGCCCTCGGTGGCATTTTTTTCCAGTGTTTGTTGCCCGCCTTCGATCCAGACCTGCCGACGCGCTTCAATGGTGCGTACTTCGGTGGCAATCTTGTCCAGGGCTTCATGGCCGGTGTGGGCCGTGGCGTGGATGGGCGCAGAGGCGTTCAGGGTGTATGTCAGCGCCAGAGGCATGCCCGGTAGTGCGTCAGTCTGGCCAGATGTGTTCGGGGTGGCAGCGGGTGTGCTGGCGGGCAAGGGCCATTGCAGACTGTAGGTCAAGGCCAGTGGCTTGCCCTGCGGTGTATCGGCGGTATCGGGTGTGCCGGGCGTGTTGGCGGTCCCCGTCAGTGCCATGCCGGCGCTGTGCGCTTCCCGTGCCCACGCGCGTTGAAACAGCCCAATGGCCTGTGCGTACTGGCGTCCGGCGCGCTCCAGCCGCGCGGCGTGCAGCAGTACATCGGTATCAGCGGGGGCCGATTGCAGTAGCTGTAGCGACAAAGCCCGTGCCTCTGCCATGTCGCCAGCGCGCTGCCACAGGCGCAGCAGTGCCAGCTGCTGGTTGGTATCGGTGGGGGGCAGGTGCTGCGCCAGCCAGCGCGCTTGTTCCATAGCTTCTTCACTGCGTCCCTGGCGCGACAGGGCGTCGCCCAGCGCCATGCGCAGCGCTGCGTCGTCCGGCAACTCGGCTACCAGTGCTTGCAGCACGGTGGTGGCGTCGGCGTATTCACCGGCGGCGGCCAGCAGCTGTGCCTGCACCCGGCGGCGCTGCTGCTGGGTGGGGGCTGCATGGCTGCGTGTGTGGATGTCTGGCAGCGGGGCGTGTGCCAGTTCGAGCGCTTGACCTGGTTGGCCAGCGGCGCGCTGGCGCTCAATCTGGCGCTCTTGGTGGTTGCCGTACAAGGCCAACAGCTGCGCCTCTTGTGCGCTACTCCATTGCAAATGCGCCAGCAAAAGGGGCAGGCGCTGTGCCACAGCGGCATCGTTTTGTGCACGGTGCAGCAAGGCGGTGTGGTCGAGTTGCACTGGCACAGGCAACGGGCCAGCGCGCTCTTGCAGCCGGTCAAATACCGCCACGCCCGAGTGGGGTTGGCCGCGCTTGAACCAGGCATTGGCCACGGCATACAGCAAGTCGGCATCGTTTTTGGCCAGTGCCTCGGCGCGCTCCAGCAGGCTGTGGGTGTCGGTGTCGCTGGCGGGTGTGGCGCTGTTGGTGGCTTGTGCGATCAGCTGGTTCACTGAAGCGCGTTGCACCAGTTCCTGCATGCCTTCAGTGCGATCAGCGGGAGCGATGTGCGCCATGTCGGCCAATGCGCCAGATTCATCGTCCAGGGCGCTGCGGATCAGCGCCCGCGCATAGCGCATGGGCGCTGCCCCAGGGGCCAGAGCTACGCCTTCGTCCATGGCGTGGAGGGCTTCCTGGGGCAGGCGCAGTCGCACATACAGTTGCGCCAGGCTGTGGCGTACCCAGGGGTTATCTGGCTCCAGTGCTACAGCGGTTTCCAGTGCGCGCAGTGCCGCACCGGGGCGTTGTGCCTGGACAAATGCTTTGGCCTGCTCTTGCAGCAGGTCGGCGCGCGGGCCGGCCAGTTTGCCAGCCAGATCGGCATGGCTGGCAACCGCTTTTTCCAGCAGTGCCAGCCCTTGGTCTGGTTGGCCTTGGCGTGCGTACACACGGGCCAGACCCTTCAGAGCGTCACTGTTGTCAGCGTCGTGTTGCAGGGCCTGCTCATACAGCATTTGTGCTTCGGGCAGCGCGTTTTGCAGGGTGCGGATGCCGGCCAGGGTATTGAGTGCCTCCGGGCTGGCGGGTTGCAGGGCCAGCGCCTTGCGTGCCAGACCCTCAGCGGTATCGATCTCGTTTTGGTCTAACGCCAACTCGGTTTGGCGCAGCAGCCCCCAAAAGCGGGCCGTACTTTGCAGCTTAGCCCATTTCTCCTGGCCCGACAGGGCATAGGCTTGGCCCAACAGTTCCTGCGCTTGGGCGTGCTGTCCTTGGCGCAGACGAATCAGGCCCAGATTGCCAATGCTGTCTGCATCGCGCGGGCGCAATGCCAAAACCAGTTGCAGTTTTTCTTCGGCCAATGCGGCGTTGCCTTGTTCCAGTGCCTGCAAGGCGGCATTGCGCGCCACTTGGGCAGGGTCTTGGGCCCGCTGCTGCACGCGCTCTTGGGCTTGTTGCAGGGCGGCCAGGCGCTCCACCATGGCCGTATCGCCCGGAAAAAGACGCAGGAAGCGCTGCGCTGAACGCGCAGCGGCGGCGTTGTCGCCTTGCTGGGCCAGTGCCCGGCGCCACAGCGCTTGTAGTGCCAAGGTGTCCACATCGGCTTGCCCGGCCAGCGCTTCAATGGCGGACAGCAGCGTGTGTGCCCGCGTGCCTTGCGCCAGTTGCATGTCCAGCAGTGCCAGTTGGTAGCGCGATTCGCCGGTTTGCTGGTAGAGGCGCTGGAGGTGGCGCTGTGCATACGCACCCTGGCCTGTAGCCCCACCGACGATCTGAAAATACTCCAGCGCCAGGCTGCCAATGGTGGGCGGGCCTGCCGGAAACAGTGTGCGCGCCATCTGCGCTGCCTCGTCCATGCGACCAGCGCGTGCCATGAGGCGCATCTGTGCCAGTTTTTCACGCTCAGGCCCGTACACCTGCACCAGCATCTCCAGCTCTTTGGTGAAGGGACTTTGCGGGTGCTGTGCGCGCAAGGTGGCCAAAATGCGCTGTGCTTCTTCGGTCTTGTTTTCACGCAGGGCCAGTTCACCCAAAGAGGCCAAACCAACGGGTGAATAACGGTCGGCCAGCAGCAGTTTTTCGATCAGCTGGCGTGCCAGATCGGCACGGTTTTTGGCCGACCACATCTGCGCTCCCCGCAGCAGCTCGACTTGGGTGCTGGAGGGTGTGGATGCTTTGGTCTGGGCAAGCGCCTGCACCGGCACACTGGCCACGCAGGCCGCCACCACCACGCACCAGCCGTGGCTGGAGAAAGGGGCGCCACGCATCAGCGCTGCCACCGCACCTGGAGCTGTCCAGAGGCCGTGAATTGGTAAAAATTGTCGTCCCAGCCCATGCCAAACAAGGCCAGTGCCTGTTCGTAGTAGGCGTTCTTGCGGACAGGGCGTGCTTGCAGGCGCGTGCGCTGTTCTTGCAGCGCGGTGCTTTCCTGGGTGGCCCGCAAAAAGGGCAGCATGGCCGCCGAAAAGCCCGAGGCAGCTGCGCCGCTGTGCTTTCCACTGAGGATGTCAATGGTTTCTGGCGGGTAGCCGTGCTGGCGGACAAAACGCGCCATGGGTGCCAGCGCGTCCAGCACGGATTGGCGGTCGGGGGCATCGGGGTGCACCATGCCGGCCCATAAATACACGCGAATCGCGTTGTAGCCACCCTGGCCTTTTTCTGCGCCTTCGGTATCTTGCAGGAAGCCTTGTTGGGCGTCGTACAGCGTCCAGTCGGGTGTAAACCCTTTGGGCGACGCGCCAATGATGATGTTGCGCGAGCTGTTGGCCAGCGCACGCCACTCGGGCTGGGGTTGGGTGCGCGCCAGCCACTCCATGACTTGCAGGGGCATGTAGCTGGGGTTCAAGCGCCAACGCTGATCGCCTTGGGTAAAGCCCTTGGGCGCAGGCAGCAGGCTGCGGCCCAGACCGGGCAGATCGGCAGTTTCCTCACGCAGGATGCGCGCCGCCAGCAGGGTTGACAGCGCGCGGTAACGGCGCTCGTTCCACAGACGCCCGGCTTCGCCCAGCGCGTACGCGATCCAGATGTCGGCGTCTGAGGCGGGGTTGCTGTCCATCACGTCCCAGGTGCCATCCGGGCGTTTGCCCCACAGCCAGGCGGGCAAGCGGGTGGTCATGTCGCCTGCGCACAGGTTGTTTTCTGTCCACGCCAGAATTTTCTCGAAAGATGCGCGGTCGTTGGCCACCAGGGCGAAGAACAGGGCATAGGCCTGTGCTTCGGAGTAGGTCTGCCCGGTGCCCTCGGCGCCCGAAAGAATGCGCCCGCCTTCGTTCATGAATTGCGTGCGAAACGACTCCCACGCTGGCCATATTGGTGTGTTGGCTGCCGCTGGGCTGGGTGTCTTGGCGGTGGTGTCGGTTGGCTTGCCCGATGGTGGCGGCACACTGGCGGGCGCTTGGGCTGCCAGACTGGGCAACGGCAGCAACAGGGAGCACAGCCCGGCATACAGCATGTTGCGACGCAGTGATAAATCAGCCATGTTCACCTCTGAGGCGGCGTGCTGCCATGGCGCGCAGTGCACCGTACACGACAAAAGTCACCAACAAGCCAGCGCCAATGCCCAGCAAAGCCAGCAGCAGCGGGTGGCTGTGCAAATGGAACCACAGCCATTGCCACCATGGCAGGCTGCCTACGTAATAAATCGGGTTGATGCGAAAGCTGTCGATCGTTTCAGCGCGCAGCAAAACCAGGTCGCCGCGCATTTGCTGGATTTTTCCTGAGTCGTTCAGTCCGGCGCTGACCCGCTCCATGGCGGCGCTGTCATTGGCCGTCAGGGCCACCACGCTGCGCCCGCTGTGCAGGGGCGACTCAAACCCGACCAGGGCCGCCAAGGCGCCTTCTCCTTCCAGGGTGGTGCGGCCGCCCGAAGGCGAGCGTTCCAGGGCCGGGTCGGGCTGGAACCAGTGGGTCAGGGCGCTCATGGCCCGCTCCAGTGGTGCTACGGAGCGTGTTCCGGCCGCGACCAGTGCGGGCAAGTGCTGCTTCCACTGGGCCAGCAGGCCGTCGCGATCGCCCTGCGCTACCAGCAGAATGTCTGTGTCGCGCGCCTGTTCTACCTGTGCTGCCGACAGCAACTTGAAGCGTGTGCCCGGGTAGCCCGTCGATGCGCTCATGCGACTGATGGCCGTCAAGAACACTTGCACATCGGCCGCCGTCGGCTGGTTGGGCAGCACCACGGAGGTTTGCGCCAGATCAGGCACGCGGGTAAACGGAAAGCCGCTGTTGGCATAGGCCGCCAAACTCGGCATGGCGATGTAGTGGTGAAAGCCCGTCAGGTCAATGGTCGATTGTGGGTCAATGGCGGCGATGCGCTCCACGGGCTGCAACGACCGGCATTGGCCCAGATCGTTGGGTGGAATGTAGAAACCAAACTGCAGCCGGTTGTTGCTGCCCAGCATGAAGGCGGGCACTTTCAAGCCGGCATGGGAAGGCAGGCTGCTTTCGTCAAACAGCGGCAGCAGCACCTTGTTTTTGCTGTCGCTGCGTTCACTGCGCGAAGCCAGCGCATAGCTTTCAATGAACTGGTCGTTGATGGACACGTTCAGTGTGCCGGGGTCAGCGTCGTTGCCGGGGGTGTGGCGGTATTTCAAGTCCAGCGGTATGCCCTTGGCATTCCAGGTGAACAAGTCGGGGGCCATGCGGGTGGAGATGCTGATGGTTTCGTTCAGCACCGTGCCGCGCACTTGCAAATCCCGGGGGTTGGGCACCAGTTCGGCCAAGCGCACCGGGCGCTCGCTGGTAACCCAGTTGGGTGCGTCATAGGGGCGCGTGGGTGGTGGATACTCCAGCGCTGTGATAGCCATGCTGGAGCCCGTCAGGGCGGCCCGGTCAAGGGCCAGGGCGTCGGCGGCAATTTGCAGCTGTGCCGCATCCTGGCCCAGCACCAGCAGCAGCTTGGCGCCGGGGGTGTTGGGGTGGGGCAAGAGGGTCAGCGTCGGCTGCTTCACGGGGGGCAGATCGTGCAAAAACGCCGGGCGCTGGGCGTTGGTGGCAAACACCACGGCGTGGCGCTCTGGCAATTGGTCTTCAAACGCCGTGAAGTCGTTGCCCCGGTAGCCAGCCAACATGCCCAGCCAGCTGGCCACGGAGCCCGATGCCTTCAGCACTGCCATGTCCGGCTGCTTGGGGTACACAAAAGCCAGCTGAACCGGGCGGTTGTCGCGCGCATCAAAAAAGGGTGCGGGCAACAAAGCCAGATCGTCGCGCTGGGGCAGTTGGCGCAGCGACAGCGACAGGGTGCTGTCATTGCTCACGCTGGCCCACAGGCTGCTGTGGTTGGGGTTCTCGCACTCGGTGGTGTAGTGGCCGATGAACTGGAAGCGAAACCGGTTGTAGTCGGTGAAGTAGCGCGGATCAATGTCCAGCTCCACCGTTTGCGGCGTACCCAGTTGTTCTTTGTTCAGTACGACGGTTTGTAACAGTTCGTCGTTCAGCATCACCTTCAGGTGCGACAGCCCCGGCAGCAGGGCGGGCGACAGGGTGAATGTCAGGCGCAGTCTGGCTGCCTCCACCAACTCATCGCGGCGCACGCTCACGCCGATGCTGCCCTCGCTCTCGACGCCGCGCAGCGTCAGGGGGTTGCCCAGTCCCAGCTGCTTGAAGCTGTTTTTCCACTGGCGCAGCGGCAGCCGCTCCTGGGTGGTTTCCTCCACGGCCATAGCCACCGTGGCGGTGTCTTTGTTTCTGGTGGGTTTTTCCTTGGCGCCAGCAAATGGGGTGACGGCTACGCCACAAGCGAAAAGCGCTGCCAGCCAAGGCTTGGCGGTGAATGGGTTACTGGTCGTCACTGGAGGAGTCTTGAAAGACGCATGGAACATAGTCACGCAAATGCAACAAAATGATGCTTGTCGATGTGAGCGTAAATTTTATGGAGGGATTGATTGCTTTCATCTATTACGTTTTGAAAGCAAATAGTCCATTCAAATTCTTGCGTTGGCGCGAAATTTTCCCCTTAATCCTTGTCGCGCAGGGTACCGGTTTTTGTCAGCGCGGGTGTTGCCTGTCTGGTTAGGTCGGCCATGGCGCCGCTGCCTGCGTGGTATCTTGCGGGCCTTCTTTTGAACTGCCAGATTTACAGCGCCATGCTTGCCAAACGCATCATTCCTTGCCTTGACGTGACCGGTGGCCGGGTCGTCAAGGGCGTCAATTTTGTTGAACTGCGCGACGCGGGCGACCCGGTCGAAATCGCGGCGCGCTACAACGCGCAAGGAGCCGACGAGCTCACCTTCCTCGACATCACTGCCACCAGCGACGGGCGCGACCTGATCCTGCACATCATCGAGGCCGTGGCCAGCCAGGTCTTTATTCCGCTCACGGTGGGCGGTGGTGTGCGCACCGTGGAAGACGTGCGCCGCCTGCTCAATGCGGGCGCGGACAAAACCAGCTTCAATTCGGCGGCACTGGCCAATCCCGACATCATCAACGCCGTCTCCAGCAAGTACGGTGCGCAGTGCATTGTGGTGGCCATCGATGCCAAACGCCGCACGCCCGAAGACGCGCAGCGCCTGGGCCCGGATGGCCAGCCCGTGGGTGCTGGCTGGGACGTATACAGCCACGGCGGGCGCAAAAACACCGGCCTGGATGCGGTGCAGTGGGCTGCCAACATGGCGCAGCGCGGCGCGGGCGAGATTTTGCTCACCAGCATGGACCGCGACGGCACCAAGGCCGGGTTTGACCTGGAGCTGACGCGCGCCGTGAGCGACGCGGTGAGCGTGCCCGTGATCGCCTCGGGGGGCGTGGGCAATCTGGATCACCTGGCCGACGGCATACAGCTGGGCGGTGCCGACGCGGTGCTGGCGGCCAGCATCTTTCACTATGGTGAATACACCGTGCAGCAGGCCAAACAGCACATGGCGGCGCGCGGCATTCCGGTGCGTCTGTAAGCACCAGGCGGCGTTTGGCTGCGGTCTGCGGCGGTGTCTTTTTTGAATGAAATTCACCTCAGAAGCCCGCCAGATAAGCGCAAGCAGCTATCATTTTCATATCAACTGCGGGCCATGCCGCAGTGCAGCAAATCACCGACAATGGGCGCCATGAACTGGATTAACCAAGTGAAGTGGGATGCGCAGGGCCTGGTGCCCGTGATTGCGCAAGAGCAGGGCACGGGCGATGTGCTGATGTTTGCCTGGATGGACCGCGAGGCCCTGCAAAAAACAGCCGAACTGGGGCGCGCCGTGTACTTCAGCCGCTCGCGCGGCAAGCTGTGGTTCAAGGGCGAAGAGTCCGGCCATGTGCAAACCGTGCATGAAATCCGCCTCGACTGCGACAACGACGTGGTGCTGCTCAAGGTCACGCAGCAGGGCCACGAGCCGGGCATTGCCTGCCACACGGGGCGCCACAGCTGCTTTTTCAGCGTGCTCAAAGAAGGCGCCTGGCACAGCGTCGATCCGGTCTTGAAAGACCCGCAAACCATCTACAAGTGATGCCCATGAGCACAGCCCCTGACTCCACACCCCACACCGCTGAAGAAGGCGCCCTGGCGCGCCTGGCCGCCATCATTGAAAGCCGCAAAAGCGCCAACGGCGGCGACCCGCAAGCCAGCTACGTGGCGCGCCTGCTGCACAAAGGGCCGGACGCTTTTCTGAAAAAAATCGGCGAAGAGGCCACCGAGGTGGTCATGGCCGCCAAGGACGCTGACCACGGCGGTGATGCTTCCAAGATCATCTATGAAGTGGCCGATTTGTGGTTTCACTCCATGGTGGCGTTGGCGCACTACGGGTTCTCGCCCGCTGACGTGGTGGCAGAACTGGTGCGCCGCGAAGGCACCAGCGGCATCGAAGAAAAAGCGCTGCGCAAAGCGGTTGCGCGCGCCGAGCAGGAGGGCAGTTCCCCATGAGCGACATCATTGACGTCAAAACCGAGGCCGAAAAAGCCGAGGGCCTCAAAGCCTGGGGCTGGGTCAGCTATGTGCTGCACCTGATCGTGGCGGTGGGTGCGGTGGTTCCGGGCGCACAGCCCGGTGCAGCGCTGCTGCTGATCGCTTTGGTGATTGACTTGGTCAAGCGCGGTGATGCCGAGGGTTCCTGGCAGGCCAGCCATTTTTCGTGGCGCATCCGTACTGTGTTGTGGGCGGGTGTGTTGTACCTGGTGACAGCGCCGTTGTGGCTGCTGTTTTTGTTTCCGGGCTGGGTGGCCTGGGCACTGATCTCGCTGTGGTTTCTCTACCGCATCGTGCGTGGCATGGTGGCCATGAACAAAGACCAGGCGCTGGATGTCTGAGCCCGATACCCGGCGCAGCATCAATCTGGCGTTGCAAGGCGGTGGGCCGCACGGTGCGCTCACCTGGGGGGTGCTGGACGCGCTGCTGGAAGACGGGGAGATAGCGTTTGACAGCATCAGCGGCGCCAGCGCAGGCGCCATGAATGCGGTGGCTGTGGCGCACGGGTTTGCCCAAGCCGCGCAGCGGTACCACGATCCCGATGATGTGCGCCAAGCCGGTGCCGATTTGGCGCGGGCCACGCTCACGCGGCTCTGGGAGGGCACTGGTGCCATGGGCAACATGGCCTGGAGTGCGCCGTTGTCACAGGTGTTTCCGGGACTGGCGATGATGACGCCTTGGCTGGCGCCCGCGCAGGTCAATCCGCTGGACATCAACCCGCTGCGCGACTTGCTTGAGCGCGAGGTCGATTTTGACGTGCTGGCCGCTTCCAGCGCCGCCCCCAAGGTGTTTGTCTGTGCCACCAATGTGCGCACCGGGCACGGCGAAATCTTCTCGGGAGCGCGCCTGACGGCAGATGCCGTCATGGCCTCGGCCTGCCTGCCGCTGGTGTTCAAGGCGGTGGAGATCGGCGGCGACGCTTACTGGGATGGCTGCTATTCGGGCAACCCGCCGCTGTACCCGCTGATTTACGCCGCACAAAGCAGCGACATTTTGCTGGTGCAGATCAACCCGGTCGAGCACCTGCGGGTGCCTGCCACCGTTGCCGAAATCACCGACCGCGTCAACGAAATCACCTTCAACGCTGGCTTGCTGGCCGAGCTGCGCTCCATCGAGTTTGTGCGCCGCCTGCGCGATGAAGGCAAGATAGAAATGGACCACTACAAAGAGGTGCGCATGCACCGCATTGATGGTGGCGCAGCGCTGGCAGATTTTGGCGCTGCCAGCAAAACCCGTACCGACCTGGCTTTCATGCGACAGTTGTTTGCGCTGGGCCGTACGGTAGGCCAGCAATGGCTGCAAGCGCACCGCCAGGATGTGGGCGTGCGCTCCAGTTTTAACCTTGCGCACTGCGGTGCGTGAACTTGCGTTCTCACCATGCACGACCCCCACTGCCTTTTCTGCAAAATCATTGTCGGCCAGATTCCGTCCCGCAAAGTCTATGAAGACGACGAGATTTTTGCCTTCCATGACATCCACCCGTGGGCACCAGTCCACTTTCTGATGGTGCCGCGCCTGCACCTGCCATCGCTGGCCCATGCCCAGTCCGAGCATGCGGCCCTGCTGGGGCGCATGATGGCGCTGGCACCGCGCCTGGCGCTGGAGCAAGGCTGCAAGCCCTACCCTGAAGGGGGTTTCCGCGTCGTGGTAAACACCGGGCTTGAAGGTGGCCAGGAAATCCACCACCTGCATGTTCACGTCATGGGCGGGCCGCGCCCCTGGCTTAAGGGCTGACGCTGCGGCCAGCAAGGGGATATGCCCTTGGGGTTGTCATACCCCCCGTCTAAAATCCACCGTATTCCTTAGGAGATATTCATGGGCTCGTTTTCCATTTGGCACTGGCTGATTGTGCTGTTGATCGTTGTCATGGTGTTTGGCACCAAAAAGCTCAAGAACATGGGCTCTGACCTCGGTGGCGCTGTCAAAGGCTTCAAAGACGGCATGAAAGACGGCAGCACGCCCGACAGCGCTGCCACGCCGCCCAATGGCCAGGTGGCCAGCCCCGCAGTGGCCGACAAGACCACCATCGACGTCGAAGCCAAGCACAAGAGCTGAAGCACCTTGAGCGCGTGCAGGCATGATTGACATTGGTTTTTCCAAACTGGCGCTGATCGGCGCGGTGGCGCTCATCGTCATCGGCCCCGAAAAGCTGCCGCGCGTGGCGCGCACCGTGGGCACTTTGTTGGGCAAGGCACAGCGCTATGTGGCCGATGTCAAATCGGAGGTCAACCGCTCCATGGAGCTCGACGAGCTCAAAAAAATGAAAGAGACCATGGAGGGCGCTGCCCGCGACGTGGAGCAGTCCATACAGACCAGCGCCAGCGAGTTCGAAAAAGACTGGGCGCAGGCCACCGATTTCAACACCACCCCTGCGCTGGACGCACCGGCCAGCAGCACGGTGGTGCCAGCCTACCGCCATCCGGGCAAGAACTGGCGTCTCAAACGCGGTGCCATGCCGCAGTGGTACAAGTCGCGCAATGGCGTGCGCACCAAGGCACAGTCGGGCGCCGCACGCATGGCGCGCCACCGGCCTCCCAAATTCCATTGATGCTGCGGCGCATTGCACGGCATCGGCGGGTGTAAAACCCGCAGCACTTCACCATGTCCGACAAATCTTCCCAAGACGACGAACTCGCTGGCACCGAGCAGCCCTTTGTGCAGCACCTCATGGAGTTGCGCGACCGCCTGGTCAAAGCCTTGATTGCCGTGGGCATTGCGGCGGCGCTGCTGTTCTTTTTTCCAGGGCCGGGCACGCTGTACGACTGGCTGGCTGCGCCGCTGGTGGCGCACCTGCCCAAGGGCGCCACGCTGATTGCCACTTCGGTGATCTCGCCTTTCATGGTGCCGCTGAAGATTTTGCTGATGGCCGCCTTTTTGCTGGCCCTGCCGTTTGTGCTCTGGCAGGTGTGGGCCTTTGTGGCGCCGGGCCTGTATTCGCACGAGAAAAAACTGGTGCTGCCGCTGGTGGTGTCCAGCACGTTGCTGTTTTTTGTCGGCGTGTGCTTTTGCTATTTCTTCGTGTTCGGCCAGGTGTTCAGCTTCATCCAGAGCTTTGCCCCCAAAAGCATCACTGCCGCCCCTGACATCGAGGCTTATCTGGGCTTTGTGCTGACCATGTTCCTGGCGTTTGGTCTGGCCTTTGAGGTGCCCATCGTGGTCATCGTGCTGGCGCGCATGGGCATTGTGAGCGTGGCCAAGCTGCGCGAGTTTCGCGGCTATTTCATCGTGCTGGCGTTTGTGATTGCCGCCATCGTCACGCCGCCCGATGTGGTGTCGCAACTGGCGCTGGCCATTCCCATGTGCCTGCTGTATGAGCTGGGCATCTGGGCAGCGCAGATTTTCATCAAGCACACCCAGGCACCGGAAGAGGCTGATCAGCCCGCATCGTCTTCCTGATTTTTCCTGATTTTGGGTAAAAACAGCTGCCAGCCCAATAGGGGTGAGCGCTGGTAGCTATTATTTTGATAGTATTTTTCGGCTGACCGGCTGACCGGCTGACCGGCTGACCGGCTGACCGGCTGACCGGCTGACCGGCTGACCGGCTGACCGGCTGACCGGCTGACCGCTACCGCGCTCAGCGGCGCAGCGCCCTTGCGGGCCGGGGGCGCAGGCCCGGGGTCACGCCCAGCTCCAGCATCCGGTCGCCGCGCTGCACGTGGAAGTTGGCCTGCACGCCGGGCTTGAGCGAGGCCACCGTGGCCAGCAGCGTGGGCACGCTGGTAATGGCTTTGTCGCCCACGCGCACGATCACATCGCCGGGGCGCAGACCGGCCAGCGCGCCGGGGCCGTCTTGCAGTACGCCGGTGATGATCACGCCCTCGGTGGCCTTGACGCCAAACGTCTCGGCCAGCTCGGGCGAGAGCTCGCTGGGCTCCACGCCGATCCAGCCGCGCGTGACCTGGCCCTCTTTGACGATCCCATCCAGCACCATCTTGGCCGTGGACACCGGAATGGCAAAACCAATGCCCATGCTGCCCCCCGAGCGCGAGTAAATGGCGGTGTTGATACCCAGCAAGTTGCCGTTGATATCCACCAGCGCGCCGCCCGAGTTGCCGGGGTTGATGGCTGCGTCGGTCTGGATAAAGTTTTCAAAGGTATTGATGCCCAGCTGGCTGCGCCCCAGCGCGCTGACGATGCCGCTGGTCACGGTCTGGCCGACGCCAAAGGGGTTGCCAATGGCCAGCACCTGGTCGCCCACAGCGAGCTGGTCGGAGTTGCCCAGCACGATCACGGGCAGCTTGTCGAGTTCGATTTTCAGGATGGCCAGGTCGGTATCGGGGTCGGTGCCGATGATGCGCGCACGCGCGCGGCGGCTGTCGGTCAGGGTCACGTCGATTTCATCGGCGCCTTCGACTACGTGGTTGTTGGTCAGGATGTAGCCATCGGGGCTGATGATGACGCC
The DNA here is from genome assembly GCF_004341365.1 of Simplicispira metamorpha. Lineage (GTDB taxonomy): Bacteria > Pseudomonadota > Gammaproteobacteria > Burkholderiales > Burkholderiaceae_C > Simplicispira > Simplicispira metamorpha. The sequence continues at coordinate 58,374 of NZ_SLXH01000027.1, forward strand.
ACTGCCCAGACCCGTTTGTGGCTGGTTGCCCTGGTCGCCAAAGAAGAACTGGAACCAGGGGTCGCTGCTGCGCGGATCGCGCACGGGCGCCTTGCTGGTGTTGATGCTCACCACCGCAGGCGCCGCCTTGCGCGCTGCCGGGCTGAAGCTGCCGGGCGCGGGCTGGGCGGCATCACCGGCGGGGGCCTCAAACAGGGCGATGCCTGCCCCGGAGCGAGTGGCGCCGCGTTGTAGCCAGTCGGGCTGCAGCGTAGCCACCACAAAATACCCCGCGACGAATACCGTCACGGCCTGGGAAAAAAGCAGCCAGAAGCGTTTCATAAGAATAAGGCGAAGTGGGCACTAGGGCAGGGCGCCATTGTCCCTCAGCTGCCTGCGCCATGCCGGGTGGCACACCGGCTGGGCAAAGCCGTCGGCACGACAATAGCGCGCATGAGCATTTCCAGAGACACCCTGCTGCAGTCGTTCGATGCACTGCTGCAACCCGAACGTTTCAAAGATTACGGCCCCAACGGCTTGCAAGTGGAGGGCAAGGCGCAGATTGCGCGCATCGTCAGCGGCGTGACCGCCAGCCGGGCGCTGATCGATGCGGCCATTGCCCAGCAGGCCGATGCCATTTTTGTCCACCACGGCCTGTTCTGGCGCGGGCAGGACGGACGCATTACCGGCTGGATGAAGCAGCGCCTGCAACGCCTGTTGGCGCACGACATCAGCCTGTTTGCCTACCACCTGCCGCTGGATGCGCATCCCCAATGGGGCAACAACGCCTGCTTGGGACAAGCGCTGGGCTGGGCTGCTGATGCGCGTTTTGGCGAGCAGGAACTGGGCTGCGTGGCCAGTGTGGACTACCCCAGCGCCCAGGCCCTGGCAGCGCACATCGAGCGCGTACTGGGCCGCAGCGCCACGCTGGTGGTGCCACCCGGCGCAGCGCCCATCCGGCGCGTGGCCTGGTGCAGCGGCGGTGCGCAAGGCTACTTTGAGGCCGCCATCGCCGCCGGTGCCGATGCCTTTGTGACTGGCGAAATCTCCGAGCCACAGGCGCACCTGGCGCGTGAAATGGGCGTGGCCTTCATCGCAGCAGGCCACCACGCCACCGAGCGCTACGGCGCCCCCGCCGTGGCTGCGCATGTGGCGGCCCTGCACGGCCTGGAGCATGTGTTCATCGATATCGACAACCCGGCCTGAACGCCCAGCCGATCCATGGCGCCATCAACAGCTAATTTGCTCCTTTTTGTATAGCTGTTAGCGCAATATTGGTGAGCCTTGGAGCCCAATTTTGCTTGGAGTTAATCACCCATGACTGCCCCCACCCCGCCGAAACTCTTGGCCATCACCCAAGGCGATCCTGCCGGTATCGGCCCCGAAACCATCGCCAAGGCCTTCCGCGATGCGCCCGATGATCTGCGCGGCTGCTTCGTGGTGGGTGACTTGGCCACGTTGCGCCGCGCTGCGCAGTGCGTGCAGCGGCCCGGAGAGCCATCGCTGCCCGTGGCCTTGCTGACCGAGCCTGCGCAGGCTTTGTCGGTGCCGCCGCGCTGCCTGCCGGTGTGGCAGCTGCCGGGTGTACCGGGGCCGCAGCCGTTTGGCCAGATCAGCGCAGAGGCGGGCCGCGCCGCCGCCGATTGTGTGGTGTGGGCGGCGCGCTCGGCGCTGCGCGGCGACATCGCCGGGCTGGTCACTGCGCCACTGCACAAAGAGGCGCTGCACGCCGCAGGCGTTGATTACCCTGGCCACACCGAGCTGCTACAGGCCGAGGCGGCAGCACATGCCGGTGTGGCGCTGGCCGACATGCCCGTGCGCATGATGCTGGCCAGCGATGAGCTGCGCACCGTGCTGGTGAGCATCCACGTGTCGTTGCGCCAGGCGCTGGACGCGGTGACGTTCGATAACGTGCTGCAAACGCTACGCATCACCCATGCGGCGCTTTTGCGCAGCCTGGGCCGTGCGCCGCACATTGCTGTAGCGGGCCTCAATCCCCATGCAGGCGAGGGCGGGCTGTTCGGGCGCGAGGAGATTGAGTACATCGCCCCGGCCATTGCTGCGGCCCGTGCGCAGGGCTTGCAGGTCAGTGGCCCGCTGGCGCCCGATACGGTGTTCATGCGCGCGCGCCATGCGCCAGGGCACCCCGGCGAGTTCGATGTGGTGGTGGCCATGTACCACGACCAGGGGCTGATTCCGGTCAAGTACCTGGGCGTGGACAAAGGCGTGAACGTGACGCTGGGCCTGCCGCTGGTGCGCACCAGCCCCGACCACGGCACCGCATTTGACATCGCAGGCCAGGGCGTGGCCGATGCCTCCAGCCTGATCGAGGCTGTACGCATGGCCCAAAAATTGGCATAAAAAATGCCTGTAAGGCAGGTGTAGCAAGCGCGAATAGCTACCAAAAAAGTAGCATTCGTGCGCGCTTCAGTGCTTGAGGCTGTCGCGGATCTCGCGCAGCAGCACGATGTCTTCAGGGGTGGCCACCGGGGCGGGCGGCGCGACCGGGGTTTCGCGCTTGAGCCGGTTGATCTGCTTGATCATCAAAAAGATGATGAACGCCAGAATGAAAAAATTCACCGCCACCGTGATGAAGCTGCCGTAAGCAAACACCGGCACGCCCGCCTTTTTGAGTGCATCCAGCGTCATGGCCGTGCCCTCTGGGGCGCTGCCCAGCACCAGAAAGAGATTGGAAAAATCGAGCTTGCCAAATATCAAGCCCACCACCGGCATGATGAGGTCGCTGACGACCGAGTCCACGATCTTGCCGAAGGCACCGCCAATGATCACGCCCACCGCCAGATCAATCACATTGCCCTTGATAGCAAATTCTCTGAATTCCTGCACCATTCCCATAAAAAACTCCTTGCTGGGATCAAAGCGTGCAGTATCACCGGCCCCCAAGCGCTGTCAACGCAGGCAGACGGGTGGCGGGGCCCTTTTTCACTCCGCTACAATTTGAGGCTAACCCCCAATATAGCGATGTTCATCGAGGATTCCCATGAGTGACACTCCAATCGACTCCAGCAAGCGGACGTGGCTGATTGCGTCCGGCTGTGCGGGTGCGGTGGGCGGCGTGGCAACCGCCGTTCCTTTCGTGAGTACTTTCCAGCCCTCCGAAAAAGCCAAAGCTGCCGGCGCTGCCGTCGAGGTGGACATCTCCGCCCTCAAGCCCGGTGAAAAAATGACCGCCGAATGGCGTGGCAAGCCGGTCTGGATCGTCAGACGCACCCCCGAGCAGCTGGCCGACTTGTCCGGGCTCAATGACCAGCTGGCCGATCCCAAATCCGAGCGCAAGCCCGACGAGTTCACGCCCGCGTACGCCCGCAACGAGGGCCGTTCCATCAAGCCTGAAATTTTCGTCGCTGTGGGCATTTGCACCCACCTGGGTTGCTCGCCTTCCGACAAGTTCACGCCTGGCGCACAGCCTTCGTTGCCCGCTGACTGGAAGGGCGGCTTCTTGTGCCCCTGCCACGGTTCGACGTTCGATATGGCTGGCCGCGTTTTCAAGAACAAGCCTGCACCCGATAACCTCGAAGTGCCACCCCACATGTACCTCTCAGAGACCAAGCTCCTGATTGGTGACGACAAGAAGGCCTGAGGGAGAAAAAAATGGCTCACGAATTCAAGGAAATCTCTCCCAACGCCTCGGGCGGTGCCAAACTCACCAACTGGTTTGAGAACCGCTTCCCGACTGCGTTTGACGCCTACCGCGTCCACATGTCCGAATACTACGCGCCGAAGAACTTCAACTTCTGGTACATCTTCGGTTCGCTGTCCCTGCTGGTGCTGGTGATCCAGATCGTCACCGGTATCTTCCTGGTGATGCACTACAAGCCCGATGCGGCCAAGGCTTTCGAGTCGGTCGAGTACATCATGCGCGATGTGCCTTGGGGCTGGTTGATCCGCTACATGCACTCCACGGGAGCCTCGGCCTTCTTTGTCGTGGTGTACCTGCACATGTTCCGTGGTCTGATTTACGGCAGCTACCGCAAGCCCCGCGAGCTGGTCTGGATTTTTGGCTGCGCCATCTTCCTGGCACTCATGGCCGAGGCTTTCATGGGCTACCTGCTGCCCTGGGGCCAGATGTCGTATTGGGGCGCCCAGGTGATCGTGAACCTGTTTGCCGCTGTGCCTTTTGTCGGCCCTGATCTGGCGCTGTTGATCCGTGGTGACTACGTGGTGTCGGACGCCACGCTCAACCGCTTCTTCAGCTTCCACGTGATTGCTGTACCGCTGGTGCTGCTGGGCTTGGTGGTAGCGCACTTGCTGGCGTTGCACGATGTGGGCTCGAACAACCCCGACGGTATCGAAATCAAGGGCCCCAAGGCCCCCAAGGATGCCAAGGGCAATCCGCTGGATGGCATTCCCTTCCATCCTTTCTACACCGTCCATGACATTCTGGGTGTCTGCTTGTTCCTGATGGCTTTCACGGCGGTGATCTTCTTTGCCCCCGAGTTTGGTGGCTACTTCCTGGAATACAACAACTTCATCCCGGCGGATCCGCTGCAAACACCTCTGCACATTGCCCCGGTGTGGTATTTCACGCCCTTCTATTCCATGCTGCGTGCCATTACCAGCGAGATGATGTACGTGCTGATTGCCTGCGTTTTGCTGGGTGCCGTACTGGCGGTGGTCAAGATCAAGCTGCCCGCTTTCATCAAGGCTGGTGTGGTCGGTGCTGCGGTGGTGGTTTCGGTGCTGATGCTGTCGATTGATGCCAAGTTCTGGGGTGTTGTGGTGATGGGGGGCGCTGTGGTCATCCTGTTTGGTCTGCCTTGGTTTGACCAAAGCCCGGTCAAGTCGATCCGCTACCGTCCGAGCTGGCACAAGTATGTGTACGCTGTCTTCGTGGTCAACTTTGTGGTGCTGGCTTACCTGGGTGTGCAGCCACCATCGCCTGTTGGCGAGCGTGTGTCGCAGGTTGGTACGCTGTTTTATTTCGGATTTTTCCTGTTGATGCCATGGTGGAGTCGCCTGGGTGAGCCCAAGCCAGTGCCCGACCGTGTGACCTTTGCTGCGCATTGAGCTGGAGACGAACACCATGAAAAAAATCATTCTCTCGTTCATTGCTGCGCTCGGCCTGCTGGCGGGTACAGCGCACGCCGCAGGTGGCGGCATGCCCTTGGACAAGGCGCCCAATAAGGTCAATGACCTGGGTGCGTTGCAAAACGGGGCCAAGCTGTTCGTCAACTATTGCGTGGGTTGCCATTCGGCCGCTTTCATGCGCTACAACCGTTTGACCGATATTGGCCTGACCAATGAGCAGATCAAGGACAACCTCTTGTTCACCACCGACAAGATCGGTGAAACCATGAAGGCCACCATTGATCCCAAGCAGGCCAAAGAGTGGTTTGGGGCCAACCCACCCGACCTGACCGTGATTGCACGTTCGCGTGCAGGTGCTGGTGGTACCGGTGCAGACTACCTGTACACGTTCTTGCGCACCTTCTACCGCGATGAGGCCAAGGCTACCGGTTGGAACAACCTGGTCTTCCCGAACGTGGGTATGCCCCATGCACTGTGGCAGTTGCAAGGCCAGCGCCATGCCATTTTTGAAGAGCAGCAAAGCCACGGGCAAACCACCCATGTCTTCAAGGGCTGGGAAACCATCAGTCCTGGCGCCATGACAGAGCAGCAGTACGACGAGGCCATTGGTGACTTGGTCGGCTACCTGCAATGGATGGGCGAGCCTGCACAAAATACCCGTGTGCGTTTGGGCATTTTTGTGCTGATCTTCCTGGCGTTTGCGACGGCGATTGCCTGGAAGCTCAATGCTGCGTACTGGAAAGACGTGAAGTAAGCTTTGATTCGCTCAGCCGCGCTGAATGCGCGGTCGAATCTTTTTTAGAGTGGGCGCTGCGTGCGTTCCACTCTTTTGGTTTTTAGGAGTCTCTTGCCATGATGGTGCTTTATTCGGGTACGACCTGCCCCTTTTCCCACCGCTGCCGTTTCGTGTTGTTCGAAAAGGGAATGGATTTTGAAATCCGCGATGTGGACTTGTACAACAAGCCTGAAGACATCAGCGTGATGAATCCTTATGGCCAAGTTCCCATTCTGGTTGAACGTGACCTGATTTTGTATGAGTCGAACATCATCAATGAATACATTGATGAACGTTTCCCGCACCCGCAACTCATGCCTGGCGATCCGGTAGATCGCGCGCGCGTGCGTCTGTTCTTGCTGAACTTCGAAAAAGAGTTGTTCGTGCATGTGAACATCCTGGAGTCGCGTGCTACCAAGGGCAACGAAAAGGCTCTGGAAAAAGCACGTGCACACATCCGTGATCGCCTCACGCAATTGGCCCCAGTGTTTCTCAAGAACAAATACATGCTGGGCGAGAGCTTCTCTATGCTGGACGTGGCCATTGCGCCGCTGCTGTGGCGCCTGGACTACTACGGCATTGATCTGAGCAAGAACGCTGCTCCGCTGCTGAAATATGCCGAGCGTATTTTTTCGCGCCCTGCTTACATCGAGGCGCTCACGCCCTCTGAGAAAGTCATGCGCAAGTAAGCTGCGCAACACTTGTCCATACTTCGCACACAGGCACCATGAACGCACAGGAATCCACCACTACGCGCCCCTACCTCATCCGGGCATTGCACGAATGGTGTACAGACAACGGGTTTACGCCGTACTTGGCGGTGCGTGTGGACGACTCCGTGCAGGTGCCGCGTGAATACGTGAAAGATGGTGAGATTGTCCTCAACGTTGGCCTGGATGCCACCAGTGGACTTTTGCTGGGCAATGATTTCATCGAATTCAAAGCGCGGTTCGGTGGCAAGGCGCGTGACATCATGGTTCCCGTGAGTCGCGTGTTGGCGATTTATGCGCGTGAAAATGGTCAAGGTATGGCCTTTCCTCCACCCGCAGATCTGCTCTCTCCTTTGGATGAGTCCAGTCGCGGGCGCGCACCGTCGGTGGTCTCAGACGCTTTGGGTACGACAGAGCGATCAGTGGATGAAGAGCGCATCGTGCAGTTGGTGCCCACCGATCCAGCGCCCGATGATGGTGGCGATACACCCCGCACGCCACCAACGGTCGGTGCTGTCAGACCAACATTGAAGCGGGTGAAGTAAATTTTGGCGTTGTTCGGCTGATTTTTACCCGCAGAATGCACTCAAATCTGATTTTTTGCTAGCAGCACGTATTTTCGGTATTAGAATGCCAGCTTCGCCGGTTTAGCTCAGTTGGTAGAGCACCCGCCTTGTAAGCGGTAGGTCGTCAGTTCGATTCCGACAACCGGCACCAAATCACCATATCAGGCCATGTCAGGCCATCCCAAAAGCCCCTTGCTCCATAGGCAACGGGGCTTTTTCTTTGCCCCAGGCCGTGTCACGGGGCATCATGGCATCCCAACATTTTGTTGGTAGTTCTGTTGGTAGGTGGCGCACATCCACAAACCGCATACCAACAACCAGCACAAGGATGCAGCCATGGCCCTGACCGACACCTTCACCAAGACCGCCAAACACAGCGGCAAGCCCAGCGGCGACAAGCACAGCGACGGTGGGGGCTTGTACCTGCACGTCACGGCTGCGGGGAAGTATTGGCGCATGGCCTACCGAATGCACGGCAAGCAAAAGACGCTGGCCGTTGGTGTCTATCCGGCGGTGTCGCTAGCCCAGGCCCGCGAAGCCCGCAAGCGCGCCAAAGAGCAACTGGCCCAGGACATAGACCCCAGCACCGCCAAGCGCGAAGAAAAAGCCGCCCGCGCTGCCCAGGCGGAAAACACCTTCGAGGCCGTGGCGCTGGCATGGCTCAAGGCCACCACCGCGCAGCGCACCGAAGGCACCAGCGAGCGCGCCCACACTTGGCTCCACCGTGACGTGTTCCCCAGCCTTGGCAACAAGCCCATGGGCAGCATTGGCCCGCGTGATGTGCTGGCCGTGCTGAAAAAGATTGAGGCGCGCGGCGCAGTGGATACCGCCAGGCGCGTGGGGCAGACCGTGGGGCAGGT
>NZ_SLXH01000028.1 GCF_004341365.1 Simplicispira metamorpha
CGCCCAGTCATACAGCCGCTCGCCCTTGGCACCCGCGCCTGCTGAGAGGCGCTGCCAAGCGCTTGCTGGTTGCGCTTGTGCGATGGTCTGGGCGCTGCTGTAGTTGGGCCCTTGCCACCACAGGGGCTCATTGCAGGCAACCGCCAGCACAAAGGACTGCTCGCGCGATTCCAGCCACGCGCGCAGGCGCCGGTCGCCGCCATACACTGCATCGCCTGTGACCCAGCCACAAGGCACCCCGGCATCGAGCGCGCGCTCGATCATGCGCTGGGCCAGTTGGGGCTTGGTCTGAAACTCTACCGAGGACGGTATCCCTGCCGCCTGGCAGCGTGCCCTGTCCTCGATCCACTCCCGGGGCAGGTACAGCTGGCGGTCGATGAAGGCGCCGCCTCCACAGCCGGCGTAGTGCAAAAAGACGCCGACCTGGCTGTTCTCAATGCGACCAGCCGTGCCGCTGTACTGGCGCTTGACGCCTGCCGAATGTCGCCCCTTCTTGATAAAGCCGGTCTCATCGACGATCAGCACTGCCTCTGCATCGCCCAGGTGCTCTGTCACGTAGTCACGCAGAATGTCCCGCGCCAGATCTGCATCCCAATGCGCACGCTCGAGCAGGTGCTGCACGCCGTCGGGCGTGGTATCACCGATGAACTCTGCCAGCTGCCAGCTGTTCTTGCGCTCGACGTTGCTCAGCAGCCCTTGCAGATAGCCCAGCACGCGGGCCCTGGGCTCGGGCCGCTTGAACAACGGCGCCAGGCGGCTGTGAACGCTGAGCAATTCCTGTAGCCACGGCTGCACCTCTACCGTCATCTTGACTTGCCACGTTGTTTTGACGCGTGGCACTTTACATCAAGTACTACGGCTGTAGTACTAGATCAGGCCTTCATAGCTGCCGCCGTCGACCTGCAGATTCTGGCCACTGATGTAGCCCGCCTGGGCCGAGCACAGGAAAGCGCAAGCATCCGCGAATTCTTCAGGTCGCCCAAACCGCCTGGCAGCGACCGGTTTGAGCAACTCCGCGCGGGCTTGCTCTTGGGAAATCTGCCTGCGCTGGGCCAGTTGCCCAGCCATGTATGCGATGCGGTCGGTCTCGATGCGTTCGGGCAGCAGGTTGTTGATGGTGACATTGTCTCGCACCACCTCGTTGGACATGGCCTTCGAAAAGGCGGTAAGGCCCGCTCGCGAGGCCGTCGAAAGTCCGAGCATCAGCTTCGGCGATTTCACCATGGCCGACGTGATGTTGACGATGCGCCCGAAGCGGCGCTCCCGCATCCCGGGCACCACCGCCTGGATCAGCAAAATGCCGCTGAGCATGTTGCTCTCGACGGCCGCGATCCACGTTGCGTGGTCCCATTGCCCGGCTTCGCCTGGCGCTGGCCCGCCGTTGTTGGTCACCAAGATGTCAGGGGACGGACAGGCGGCCAGCAGCGCGGCGCGCCCCGCATCGGTGCCGACATCCCCCATGACGGCGACCGGAGGCTGGCCCGACACCGCCGCGATCTCCGCAGCGGCTGCATGCAGCGCCTGCGCATTGCGGCCATTGATGACCACCATGCAGCCTTCCCGCGCGAGCGCCAAGGCGCATGCCTTCCCGAGTCCTCTCGAAGAAGCGCAAATGATGGCCTTGCGGCCAGCGATGCCCAGATCCATCGGTCACTTCCTATTCGAGCTTGCCCATGCGCCGAACCGCCTGGTTCATGCGTGCAGCGTCCTGACTCCAGAATGCCCGGAACTCGTCCGCGTCGAGGTAGGCGGGAGTTCCCTCTGCCTTGAGCAACGCTTGCTTGAATTCGGGATTCTCGGCGGCGATGCGAAACGCCGACTGCAACCGCTCCATCACGGTCGGTGACACGTCAAACGGTACGAAAGCCCCCGTCCACGGCAGCACGCCCACGTTCAGTCCCGAGGCCTCGGTGCTTGGAGCGGACGGGAACTGTGGCCACGCCTCCGCCCCCACGGTGGCCAGGACGCGCAGCTTACCCGCCCGGACATGGGAAGCGATCAAGGAACGCGGCAACATCGTGAAATCGACCTGGCCGCCAAGCAGCCCCACCATCAGGGGCGCGCCTCCCGCATAGGGGATGTGGTTGAGCTTGAGCCCGGCCTCATGGGCAAAGATCTCCACCGGAATGTGCACGGTGCCATAGTTCCCTGACGAGCCATAGCTCATCTCGCCGGGCCGCGAACGCGCACGGACCATCAGGTCGCTCAAGGTTTGCAGAGGGCTATCGGCCCTCACCACGATAGCGAGCGGATCGGTGCTGATGCGCGCCACCGGCTTGAGCTGGCTCAGCAGGAATGCCGGCTTTTGCTGGTTGACTTGGGCTTGCTCAGGCAAGGTTGACAAGCTCGACAGCGTGAAGAGGATCGAATAGCCGTCAGGCTTGGCGCTGGCGACGGCGGCCGCGCCGATCGCACCGGCCGCGCCCGCGCGGTTCTGAACCACCACGGGCTGGCCAAGCACCCGCTCCAGCGACGGTGCGAACTGCCGCGCCACGCTGTCGGCAAGGCCTCCAGGCGGAAAAGGTACCACCAGGTTCACGGGCCGGCGAGGAAAGGCATCCTGGGCAGCAAGCGGATTGGAAGCAATGCCGGCCGCACTCACGAGCAGCCAACGGCGACGAGACATCTGGAACGGGTTCTTCATGGGAACTCCTTCAGTCCCACACCACGTGCACTTCATGGGGGCCACGCAACTGGGCCCCGGAGATCCGGGGAGCGGGCCTCGCAGGGTCCAGCCGCAGGTTGGGCAATAGATCCAGCACGGCATTGAGCGCCACCTGCATCTCGGTCTTGGCGATGAACTGGCCGATGCACATGTGCGGACCGAAGCCAAAGCCGAACGAGGGCTTGGGCTTGCGGTCGATGTCGAACCGATCGGCCTGCTCGAAGGCCTCCTCATCACGATTGGCCGACATCACGATCGCCTGCACCATCGCGCCCTTCGGGATCTGCGCGCCACCGATCTCCAGATCCTCAGCCGCCTGGCGCACCTTGAATGTCGCGACGGGCTCGAACCGAACCGCTTCGTCGATCGCCTTGCCGACCAGCGCGCGATCATTCCGCACACGCTCGAGCAGTTCCGGCCGCTCCAGCAGCAATACCAGCAGCGACCCGAAGGTGCGCGTGGTGGTCTCACCGGCGGCCGGCAGCAGCGAGCGCACGAAGGTCGAGATCTCATGGTCGTCCAACTGGCGGCCCTCGTACTCAGCGCGAATCAGCCTGCTGATCAAATCCTCCCCCGTCGCGCCTTCGGCCCGCACCTGAACCACCGCTTCCTTGACTGCGTCATAGAGCATCTTGGCGGCCTCCATGGCCGCTCCGCGCGCCCGGGCTGCCTTTTCCGGGTCGACCTGGGGTCCCGCGAGGATGGCCAGGGCCCAGGCGGCGACCTGGTGGATGCGCTCTGGATCATTTTCCGGAAAACCGATCAGCGAATAGATCAGTCGGATGGGAAAGTGCAGCGCGAAGTCCATCAGGTCAGCGCGCTTGCAGGCTACCAGCGGCAGCAGGTATTCATCGCGAATGATGGCGTCCATCTTAGGCTTCCACCGGGTGACCACGTCGGGCATGAAGACCGGTTGCAGCAGTGCCCGTGCCCGGCGGTGCTCCTCTCCGTCCATCCCTGTCAGGATCAAGCCGTCAAAAAAAGCGCCCAGGCCTTCCGCGATGAAGCCACTGGTAAAGCGGGTCGGATCCCGAAGCACCGCCATCACGTCACGGTACTTGAAGACCGTGAACGTCGGACGGTTCGCATCTTGGCCCGCGATATTGGGCACACCGAGCCCGGCCATGAAGTTTTCCGCCACCACGGGGGAATTCCGGCGCATGGCGGCGTAGACCGCATGGAGATCGACGTCGGATCCGCGGTAGTTGTCCGCGACCCCCGCAAATGCCCGTTCGAGGGATGAAGTTCTGGTGCTGGTCATCGCAGGTTTCCTTCGCAAACTTTGCATCGCGCTCGGTGATTTATAGACATTTTTTCGAATTGTGCATCATTTAACACATATCAAATAACTCGTAAACCCGTGAAGGCACATAGTAAACACCTATGTCACTTCGATGAACATATGATCACAATCAAAAAAAGTGTTCAATTATTCCATGAGCAACCATTCCTCAAGCCCGCCTCTCTCTGAGGCTCGCCGTCCAAAGGCCCAAGGAGTCGGCGAAAGCACTGGCCGTGTGGCCGGAGCGGCGAGGCAGGTTGACAAAACCCTCTCGGATGGCCAATACCTCGATGAATGCGCTGTAGGCCGCCCGATCATGGACGCGCATCTGCCTCCGATCGACCCCATAAAGGATCAACATCCCTTGGGTGATCACCGCCGCCGGGTGGCGCGGGAGCGGCGCGAGCGCATGCGCGAACGCCTGATTGCGGCCACCATGGACGCCTACCGCAAGAGCGCGGGAAAACGCCGCCCCGTGATCGATGACGTGATCCGTGCGGCCAATGTCTCCCGCGGCACTTTCTATAAATACTTCGACACGCTGGACGAAGTTCTTGCGGAGATCGGCCGCACCACAGCGAGCGAAATGCTGCAGAGTTTCGAACGCCTGTTCGAGCCCCTGGATGACGGCGCAGTGATGCTCGCCACGGGCCCGTTGATGGCGCTGGCCCGTGCGGCGATGGATCCTGCCCACGGCGCCATTGTTTCTCATGCGGACTTGGTCGATCGCATCAACGGCGACGATCCGCGCCGCCAATTGGCTTTCCGCAGCCTGAACTATGGACACGAGCAAGGCGTCTTCCAGTTCGACTCGATCGAGGCCGCCTTCGATCTGGTGATAGGCACCAGTGTCGAAGGGGCTCGGCGCATCTCCCGTACGGGACAGCTCAATGGGGCCTGCATCCGCGAGACCGTGGTCATGATCCTGCTCGGCCTGGGCATGAAGCTCCCGGCGGCCAGGATCGCCGTGGCCATCGCCTGGCAGAGGCTCCAGGATGCGTCCGAACACTTGCATTGGTGGAAGCCAGTCGCGCCCGCCTAAGCCCGCCCTCTTCTTTTCCAGGAATCTGTATGAGCACTACACCTCTCTATGACGCCATCGTCATCGGCGCAGGCCACAACGGGCTGGCCAGCGCCTGCTATCTCGCCGCCGAGGGCCGCAAGGTCATCGTCGTCGAATCCCTCGGCAAGGTCGGTGGCATGGCCTCCTCCGGCTATCTGATACCCGAAGCCCCAAATCATCTGGTGCACCCCTGCGCCCTCGATCTGATGTCTCTGCGCGTGCATCCCATGATGCCGCAGGAGCTCCAGCTGGAGCGCCACGGCTTTCGTCAGACCGAAATGGAGCCTGGCTATGTCTATCTGCATCCGGATGGCAACTCACTCGTATTCGGCCGCAGCGCGGAGCAGACCGCCGCTGAGATCCGCCGTTTCAGCACGGCAGACGCCACGGAGTTCCTGGCCCTGATGCAACTGGTAAACACCTTCATCGACTTGGCGATCCCCATGATGCGGGTCGATCCCGCGCAGATGAATCTAGGAGCGAAATGGCAGGCGCTCAAGGTGCTGATCAAGAACCGGCACCTCAGGCCGGAACTCATGGGCTTGATGAAAAGCCCCGCCTACACCTCCATCATGGAACGGTTCGAGCACCCGGTCACGCAATCCGCCCTGTGCTGCCTGCTGGGTGCCGCCGGCCCTATCACAGGCGAGGGTACCGGGGTCTATTTCGCGCTGCTGGGTTTCATCCAGCGCTTCGGCCTGGGCCGCGCCGTGGGAGGCATGCAGACTCTGTCTGACGCCCTGGCGGCCCGCCTGACGGAACTGGGGGGCGAGATTCGGCTCCATGCTCCTGCTGCCGAGATCGTGGCCCGTGGCGGTCAAACCCAGGGCGTCCGGCTTGCCAGCGGCGAAGTGCTCGAGTCACGCAGCGTTGTCGCGGCGGTGCACCCCAAGATTGCCATGAATATGGTGACACCTGGCGCCATAGAACGCCGCTACCTGACGCGGGTCGATCTGGCGCCAGCCAATGCCCACGGCGGCTCGCCCATGAAGATCGACGTCGCACTTCGCGGCCAGGTTCGCGCCAGCCGCCACGAAGCCTTGCGCGCCGACGGACTGAGTCTTCGCAAGAGCGTGCTGCTGATCGGCACCGTGGAAGCGGTGCTCGACAACTTCAAATGCGCAGCGCGTGGCGATGTCTCCCGACTGCCCTATCTGTGGGCCACGGCACCGAGTGCCGTGGACCCCACGCAGGCCCCCGAAGGCCAGGACATCGCCTACCTGTATCCGATCGCCATGCCCCTCGAACCACGCGAAGGATGGGATGCCATCCGTGCCGCGGTGACACAAATGGTCATCGACCAAACGGACGCGTACCTGCCAGGGTTCAAGTCACAGGAGATTGGCCGCCGCGCCGAAGCGGCACCCGACTTCGCCAGTCGGCTGAATGTTCCCAACGGCTGCGTGGTGCACATCGACACCGGTGCCTCGCGTACAGGGCTCATGCGGCCGGCCTTCGGGCTCGGCGGCGACACGTTGCCGGTGAAGGGGCTGTTCTTCGGCGGCGCCGGCATCCATCCCGGCGGTGGCATCAATGGGCTGCCGGGCCGCATAGCCGCTGGCCGCGTGAAACGCTATCTGAAGTAAGTCCGTTATCCCCACTTTCCCATATCCATCCCTAAAGGAGACGCTCCATGAATACCACGACCAAAACCACCACCGAGAACGCCCAGAAGCTCGAAGCGGCCTATGCCAGCGTGTCCGACCTCTATCGCGGCAAAACGGACGACCTGTATGCCGCCTGCCGCGAGATGCGCAAGACCACACGCGTCTACGAAGGCGACTTCATTGCCAAGTTCCTCGGGGTTCCGACCAACGCCGGGTTGCAGACCCGGCCGACCTACGCCGTGTTCCAGTATCAGGACGTGATGAATGTGCTCAAAGACGCCAACACCTTCACCAGCGGATTCATCCTCGAAGGCATGGGCAAGGTGTGGGATGGCCTGATGATCCTGGGCATGGACGGCGAGGCCCACCGCAAGGTGCGCGCCCTGCTGCAGCCGGCGTTCATGCCGGAAAACGTGAACAAGTGGCGCCCGAAGATCGACCGCGTCGCGCGCGAGGATTTCATCATGCCTCTGCTGCCCGACAAGAAAGCCGACCTCATGGAAATGGGCCTGAACTTTCCGGTGCGTGCCATGTACGCCCTCGTAGGCTTCCCGGAAGACAACCCCGATCAGTACAACCAATATGCAGTCTGGGCGCTATCGATGCTGGCGGCCAACCAGCTTGACAAAGCCAAGGCCGAGGAAGGCCGCCGGGTCGCCGCCATTGCGGTCAAGAGCCTGTACGACGCGCTCATGGAGCAGGTCCAGCGGCGCCGCGCCGAAGGCGCAACGGGCGATGACCTCATTACCCGCCTGATGAACGCCGAATACGAGGGCCACAAGCTCGACGACCACGAGGTCGCGACCTTCGCCCGCTCGCTGCTGCCCGCTGCCGGTGAGACCACCACACGAACCTTCAGTGCGGCGATGACGTTCCTGCTGACCATCCCCGGCCTGCTCGACCGCGTGCGCAACGACCGCAATCTGGTGCCCAAGCTGATCGACGAAGCCGTGCGTTTCGAGCCCTCCTCCACGTTCAAGGTGCGCGAGACCTCCGCCGACGTACAGATCGGTGACGTGACGATCCCCAAGGGCTCCTTCGTCCAGTGCATGGTCGCCTCGGCCAACCGCGACGAAAGCGCCTTCGAGAATCCCGACGTGTTCGACATCGATCGCCGCCAGAAGCCGTCGTTCGGCTTCGGCTTTGGCCCGCACATGTGCATTGGCCAGTTCGTGGCCAAGCTCGAACTGAACTGCGCGATCAACGGGATTCTGGACCTCATGCCCAACGTGCGGCTCGACCCCGAGCAACCCGCGCCCAAAATCGAAGGCGCCCATCTGCGCGGGGCCAAGAGCGTGCACGTCATCTGGGATTGATCAGGAAGGCCCCTCCGATCATGCGAACCTTCGACACGATCCCCGAGCGCTCCGACTTCGCCTACCAATGCCTGGTCGGCCCGCAAAAGGTCAGCGGCGCCAGGCTGGCCGATCTGCGCGACCACTTCGGCCTCAAGCTCACCAAGCACATGCCGTTTGGCAGCGTGCGCGACGATGAAGGCCACATCTACTCGGTGGTGCGCGCTCTCAACGCGCCGGACAGCACGCCCAACCCCACCAAGTTCATCTACCAGAGCACCCGCCTGGATGGCCAGAACATCCGCATCGACAAGGAAAAGATCGCCTCCAGAGCGCTCACCCTGTTTCCCGCACGCGGGCTCGATGGCGACACCGCCTGGTGGTCCAGCCATCCAGAGGATCCCGGTCAGCCCTGGCGGCTGACCGCCTCTGGCACCGGGTTCAGTTGGCGGGAAGAGGGCTTGCTCGACCTCACCGGCCAACTCATCGGCAATGGCATGCAGTGGTATTTGCCTGGGGTGGACTGGGGCACCTTCTACGTCGCACAGCTCTACGACGTGCAGGGCACCTGCGAGGGCAGAAAGGTCAAGGGCATGATTTCCCTGGACCAGGCCTGGATGGCGGAAGGCGGCGCCATCCACATGCACAAGGACCTGGTCGTCAACAACAAGATGCACGTCATCTGGTGGAACTTTGCCACGATCTACAAGGACGGGAGCTGGGATGTCGGCTCCTTCCTGGTCGGCCACGACAAACTGGGCTACGCCATTCTCCAGAACGAAAAGGGCGAAGTTCGCTGCACCACGGATATCGAAGGCACGGTGCGCCATGAAAAGGACGGCTGGTTCGCCGAGGACGCGCGCATCATCCTGGAAGGCAAAGAGGAATGGGAGTTCCTGCCCGACCCCAAAGGCCGAATGCTCGACTTCGTGGGCGGTTTTCCCATCACAGCCCAGCAGGAAGGACGATGGCGCCGAGTAGGCGATACGCGCGAGCCCGACCGCTGGATGGCCTGGGGCGAAAGCGACAAGCGCAATGGCACGGCACGTAACGTCCGTGGCACCGAAATCTGAACTGGAGACCATGTCATGGACAAAAACACCATCGAACATTTCCTGCACGCTCAGGTGCGGGCTTGGAACGCCGGCGACAAGGAAGGCTTCTTCGCTGCCTACCGCTCCGTAGCGCCCGAGAGCCTACAAATCGAGTATGTCGGTCGAGGTCCTGCGGCCGAAGGCTGGACGATCCTGGAGGGCATGTGGACGCAGCAAAATTCCAAGATCGAGATCGAAGAAGTGGCCCTGATCATCAATGGGAGCGAGGTCGCATGCCACAACCGGAACAAGGTGCGGGGCAATTCGCTGACCATCGAGACCATCGAGCTATACCACTTCGACAATGGCAGGCTGACCGTGCGCTATTTCATTCACCAGCCCTGAAGCAGTGAAAGATGCCCTGCACCCGACCCGAAAGCCTTGGCAAGCGCGCTCCGCAGCTCTGCCACCATCGCTGAACGAGCAACTCCACGGCCGGTGCTTGAGCCCCTGCGAGGCAGACCGTTAGCCGCGCGTGACGGTTGCCCGCTGGGCCTATAGCGAAAGTGCTCTGCCGAAACTGCAGATCCCGGAACTCATTGCGATCTCATCCCGTTTCCATGGGCTGCCGACATGAGTGCTGCCTCCACAGAGATAAATCACCATGCATCAGATCCCTTCAGAACAGATCAAGCGCTTCATGAGCGGCCAGGTCCGCTGCTGGAACAACCACGACAAGGCCGGCCTGCTAGCCCTGTACCGCGAAGTGGCCCCAGACCTCCTGGACATCGAATACGTGGGCCGCGCGCAGCAGGCCGATGGCTGGCTCGTCATCGAAGAGATGTACGACAAGCACAACCACCAGTTCCGCCTCGAGGTCGTGAGCACCATCATCAACGGCAACGAGGCCGCTGTGCACCACCGCAACTGCATCGTCGGCACGAACCAGGTGATCGAGAGCATCGAGACCTACCGGTTCGGTCTCGGCAGCCTGCACGTGCGCTACTTCCTCAAGCATCCAGAGGATGCCGCCGTGAACCTGGAACAGTTCCGCGGCTTCGCCGCCACCCCGTCGAAGGAAGTCCCATGAGCAAGCCCGCGCTTCCCGGCCCGCACGTGGGCCGCTTCAAGGACCAGGTTGCCATCGTCACGGGCGGCGCTTCCGGCATCGGCGAGGCCACCTGCCGTCGCCTCGTCGCCGAAGGCGCCACCGTGGTCGTGGCCGACGTCAACGCCGAACGGGCCGCAGCGCTGGCTTCGGAGCTGGGCCCACGTGCCAGCGCGCAGGTCTTCGACGCCGCAGACGTGCGAAGCATCGAGCGACTCGTTCAGGGCACGGTCGAGCGCTTCGGGCGACTGGACGTGCTGCATAACAATGCCGCATTGAGTTCTCCGGTCATCCATGCCAAGGACAAGAACGCCATCGACATCGAATTCGAGGTCTGGGATCAGGTCATGGCCGTGAACCTGCGCGGCTACCTGGCGGGTTGCAAGTACGCGCTGCCGACCATGATCGCCCAAGGCGGTGGCACGATCGTGAACACCGCGTCGACCGGCGGGTTCTCGGGCGACATCACGCGCATGGCCTACAGCGTGTCGAAGGCAGCCATCATCGGCCTGACCCGCCAGATTGCCACCCACCATGGCGCCCAGGGCGTGCGCTGCAATGCCGTCGCGCCCGGCCTGGTGCTCACTCCCGGCACGCGTGGCGCGGCCGCGAGCGTGATCGACGTAATGCAGCGCCACCTGCTGGTGCCCGAGTTCGGCGAGCCCGAGGACATCGCAGCGCTGGTGTGTTTCCTGGCCTCAGGCGAGGCGCGCTACATCAACGGGCAGACGTACATCGCCGACGGCGGCATGCTGGCGCACAACCCGACCATGGCCGACCTCGTCGACATGGCCAAGTCCAGGAAGAGCAGTTGAACCACGTGAACCTCTTCCATAGCGGCTGGCGCAAGGCGTTGGACAAATCGGCCTGATGCCACACACCCCCGCCGACTCGCTGCTCGCCCCGTTCCGAGGGTCGGGCTTCCGTTACCTGTGGCTGGCCTGGCTGTCCGGCAACATGACCATGTGGATGCACGAGGTAACCGCCGCCTGGCGCATGGCCCAGCTCACCGACAGTCCCGCGTGGGTGGCCTGGGTACAGGCGGCCGGCACCTTGCCGCTGTTCGTGCTGGGCCTGGCCAGCGGCGCGCTGGCCGACCTGCTCAACCGCAGGCGTTTCCTCGCCGTGGCGCAAGCCTGGATCGCCGTTGTGGCGGCCGTGCTGGCGGTGCTCGCAGGCATCGATGCCCTGACCCCAGGAACGCTGTTGCTGCTGTGCCTGCTCAATGGCGTTGGACTGGCGTTGCGGTTTCCGGTGTTCTCGGCCCTAGTGCCGGACCTGGTGGAGCGGCGCCTGCTTGCCTCTGCCCTGACCCTCAACGCCCTGGCCATCAACCTGACGCGGGTGCTGGGCCCTATCGTCGCGGGCATCGTCCTGGCCTGGCAGGGAACGGCGATGGTGTTCGCACTCAACGCCGTGCTGTCCATATTGGCCGGCGTACTGATCTGGCGCGCTCCCATTGCCCCCCATGTTCCCCCCGCCGAACGCCCGCGCCTGCTGCAGGCCATGCGCGATGGCGTGAGCCATGCCCGGACCTCTCCCATACTGCGGGCGGTGCTGTTCCGCGCTTTCATCTTCTTCACCCAGGCCGTAGCGCTGGTGGCCTTGCTGCCCCTGGTCGCCAAGGACATCGGCGCCAACGAAACCACCTACACCACCCTGCTGGCCTCCATGGGCGCGGGGGCCGTGCTCGCCGCCATGGCCCTGCCCCGCCTCCCGGCACTGGCGGCGCGCAACCGGATCATCGATGGGGGCGTGTGGCTGCACGCGCTGGCCACGCTGGGCGCAGTTTGGGCGCCCAGCGCGTGGACGCTCGCGCCAGCGCTCGCCCTGTCCGGTGCGGTCTGGCTGTGTGTGGCCAACACGCTCACCATGTGCGCGCAATTGGCATTGCCGGCCACCTTGCGCGCAAGGGGCATGGCGATCTACCAGATGAGCATCATGGGCGGCAGCGCGGCGGGGGCCATTCTGTGGGGCACCATCGCGGAACGCACCTCGGTGGGTGCATCCCTGGCGGCATCGGCGATTGCCAGCCTGCTGCTACTGCTGTGGACCCGTGGCACCAGCCTAGAAGAACGCGCCCGTCACTAAGCTTGCGGCCCCAGGGCGCCAGCAGTCACGCCGTCCTTGAATGCAAACACTTCGACGCCGACCGCTTCGCAGTCGGGGTAGACATCGGGTTTCTCGGTCGAGACGCGTGCTGCCAGTACCTGGGGATGGGCGAGCAGCGCGCGCAGCAGATCATCCGCCAGCGTCTCCTGCAATTGGATATGCCCGCGCCCCACGCGCTCCCGAACCGCCTCACGCACGAAATCGTAGTCCACGACCTCCCCCAGATGGTCATCCACCGGTGTGCTGCACGCCAGGGGAACGTACAGATCCACATTGATGCGCACACGCTGCGGATGCCCCTGCTCAAAGGCATGCGCCCCGATGTTGATGTCTACCACATGGTTGCGCAGGAAAAGGCGGCGACACCGCGCCAATGCAGGAGTCAGAAGGGTGTTGGACATTTCAGCGGGCTCCCATCTCGCGAGCCAGGAACATCACGTCGCGCGGCTGGCGGGTCAGGTGCTGGCCTCCATCGACAAGGATGGTGGAGCCTGTCGAAGCCGGGAATGTCAGCAGGAAGCGGACCGCGTCGGCGATATCCTCCGGCGGGGAGCTTCGCCCCAGCGGATTGAGCAGTTGGCCCAACTCGAACTCCCGCTCGTTCATCGGCCCGGACAGCAGGGCGAGCCCCGGAGCCACACCTCCTACACGCAAGCGCGGCGCCATGGCCATGGCCAACATTTTTGTGGCTGCTTCCAGCGCCGCCTTGGACAGGGTGTAGGAAAAATAGTCAGGGTTCGGGTTCCACAGCTTCTGATCGAGCAGATTCACCACGCACCCTGTCCTCCCGGTATCCATCAGATGCTGGTACAAGGCCTGCGCCAGCAAGATGGCGGGCGCGGTGTTGGCCTTCCAGTGAAGCTCCATCGCCGCCAATCCGCAGGTCTCGGCGTTGTCGTACTCGAAAACGGACGCATTGTTCACTACGGCATCAATGCGGCCGAATCGCCTCACCACCTCAGGCACCAGCGCTCGGCAACCGGCCTCATCGCTCAAGTCGGCGTAGAGCGCTTCCGCTTGTCCTTCACCGCGGCGCAGCTCCCTGAGCGTGTCCTGCGCTTCCTCCGACGAGTGCCGATAGGTGATCGCCACGTTCCATCCAGCCGCAGCCAGATCAAGCGCGATCACGCGTCCAATGCGGCGAGCACCGCCGGTAACAAGCACGACAGAACGGGACATCGGTTCAGGCTCTCGATAAAAAATACTAGGCAGAAAAGCGGCGGGCTGCCGTACCGCGGCTCAGCGATCTAGCGCCAAGGCCCGGCGCCGCGCAGGGCGATCGGCGCGGGCCAGATAGGCGTCGATGACCGGGCAGCCGCCCAGCAGCGGGCGCGCAGTGTCGAACAAGCTCATGAACAGGATGTCCGCAGCGGTGAAACGCTGCCCGAGCAGGTAGGGGCCGCGTGACAGCGTGTGCCGGATGCGCTGCATCATTGATTGACTCAGGCCGCGCATCGCCGGATCCTGCACCAGCAGGCCCTTCTCCTCCATGTAGACCAGGGGTTCGGTCAAACCCACCTGATAGAAGAGCCAGGTGAGATAGGCTCCACGCAACGCATGCCCCGCCGGCACGCCGACCTCGGCCTCGGGATGCAGATCGGTCAGGTAAAGCGCAATGGCAGCCGTCTCGGATACCAAGTGGCCATCGTGCTCCAGCGCGGGCGTGAACCCATGCGGGTGCGGATTGCGCGGATCGGCTTCACTGCCATCGTTGCGCGGGTATTTCACCACCACGACCTCCCGTTCCATGCCCAATTCCTCCAGCAGCCACAGAATGCGCGCCGAATTGGAGCCGGGTGCGTGATACAGCTTCAGCATCATGTGTCCTTGTAGCGAGATAGGCGATGTGATCGACGCCCGTGCAAAACCGCGTCATCGTTCTTTATCAGTCGTGCCTGGCCTGGGTCGGCAACCCAAAAGCAGCCCAGGCACCCGCGGAGAGCGCCGCACCGGTCATCCAGAACACCGGGGCAACACCCAGCGCGGCGCCGGCGGCGCCAAAACCCAAGGGCATCACCAAGGTGGAGAAATGGATGACGGTGGACCGCAGGCCAAGGGCCTCGCCTTGGCGCTCCGGCGGTGCAAAGGTGTGCAGGCTGGACATGACAGCGGGCTGGATGGCCCCCAGTCCCAGGCCTATGGTGCCGGCGCAAGCCGCCATGGCCCACGTGCTGTCCAACCAGGGATAGAGCAGGAAAACCGATGCCGTCAAGGTCAGCGCACCGGTCATCACCCACCGGGGCTGGAGACGCTCCGCCAAAAAGGGGATCGCCAGCCGCACGGCCGCTGAGGTGACGGCGTAGCTGGCCAGCACCGTGCCGATGGCCGATGCGCTCAAGCCCCGCTCGTGACCCAGGATCGGCAACGCAAAAGCGTGTGCATCCCAGCAGGCGGCAATCAGCCAATTGATGAAGAACAGTCGCCGAAGATCGCGGTCGCCCAGCAGGTCCCAAGCCTTCGGGGGAGTATCGGTCCGTTTCGCGGGCGCCCGAGGCGCCTCGGCAGGGACTCGGGTGGTGGCGAGCAGCGTCCCCAGAGGCAGCAGAGCCAGTCCGACGAAAGCCGCGCGATAGCTCACATGGTCGATCAGCATGCCCGCCAGGACCGGGCCGATGAAAGTCGCGATGGACGGCGCGAGTGCCACCCAGCTGAAGATCCGCAGGCGTTCCGCCTCGCCCCGGGCCAGCCGGCCTGCCGTGCGCTGCAGTGAAATCATGCCCACCGCAGAGCCCGCCCCCACCAGGGCCGCGGCGCCTCCCAGAGCCCAGACATGGGACGCCGAAGCGGCAAGAGCGGCCCCCGCCAGCGCCAGCAAGGCACCAATGCGCGTTCCCAGGTGGTACCCCCGACGATCCACCAGGCGCCCGGCAGGAATGGCGAGCACAAAGGGGAAGGCGGCAAACAGCGCCATCAACAACCCGATCACGGCAGGGCCCCGCGATTCGCTCACCGCCAACAAGGGGACGGTCATGCGCATGCCGTTGAGGCAGCCATGCAATCCGACCTGCGCGGCGACCAGCGTCAGCAGCGTCCATCCGAAACTGAAACGCCCGCTGCGCGCCATGGAATCAACCGAGGGCATCCTCGATGGCCGCGATCAGCCTTGCATCATCGGGTGCCACGTCGGGAGCGAAACGGGCCACCACGGCCCCATCACGGCCAATCAGGAATTTCTCGAAGTTCCACATCACATCGGTATCTGCCTTGGGCAGCAGTTGATGCTTGGACAAGGTGTCGCGCAGCCGTGGATCGCCGGACGCGACGGCATGAGGCTGCGCAGCGATCAGGGTGGCATAGAGCGGGTGTCTGGGCTCACTGTTGATCCGCAATTTGGTGAAAAGCGGAAAGCTCACGCGGTAGTTGGTGTCGCAGAAGTCGCGGATCTCGTCCTCGCTTCCCGGCTCCTGGCCCGCAAAATCGTTGCAGGGAAATCCCAGCACGTGCAGGCCACGGTCGCGAAAGCGGTCGTACAGGGACTGCAGGCCGGCGTACTGCGGGGTCAGCCCGCATTGGGAAGCCACGTTGACAACCAGCATCACCTGTCCCTTGAAGGGGGCAAGGCTCGTATCGGAGCCGTTCAGGGCCTGAAGGGGAATGTCGAAGATCGATGTGCTCACGGTGATACCTCCTGGTAGGCTTGTTGAACCAAAGTCATGCGGCCGCCCGCCAGCATCAAAGCGCAGAACATCTGCAGTTCAACGCTCTCGGCGGTCGAAAAGTGCTCGGCCAACGCTGTGAAATGCCCTTCTCCAATGGCATGCGCATCGGCTGCGAACAGCTCGGCATACGCCAGCGCGGCCCGCTCGGCGGGCGAAAAGTGGGCGCTGCCGATCTGCTGGCAATTGAGGGCTTCCAGGTCTTGCGCGTCCACGCGGTCGCTCTTGCGCGCCAGCTGGCAGGCTTGGCACTGCGTGATGCTGGCGATGCGCAGCCGCACCAGTTCCCGCAGCCGCCCGTCCAGCACGCCGTGGCTGTGGAACTGGTCCAGCAGCGCCAGCCATGCCAGCGCGGCCTGCGGCCGGTGGGCCCAGACCTGCACCGGCACGGTGGAACTGAGCATGCGTGTCTCGACGCCCCGCCGCACGGCCTCGCGCAGTTGCGCCGGAAAATCGGCCAGCGGCACCAGCGGCAGGCGCGCCACGGTCACAGCCGCTCGATGAGGGTGGCGGTCCCCATGCCGCCGGCGCAGCAGATCGCCTGCAGCGCATAACGTCCGCCCCGACGCTCCAGCTCGTGCAGCATCGACGTCATGATGCGCGCTCCGCTCGCCCCCAAGGGGTGCCCCAGCGCGATGGCGCCGCCGTTGACGTTCAAACGCTCGGAAGACACGCCCAGCTCTTTCATCCAGACCAGGGGAACCGAGGCAAACGCCTCGTTGATCTCGAAGAGGTCGATGTCGTCCAGTGTGAGCCCCGCCTGCGCCAGCACTTTGCGGGTGGCCGCGACCGGCCCGGTCAGCATCAGCGTGGGATCGGAGCCCACCGTGGTCATGCCGAGAATGCGCGCGCGGGGCTTGAGGCCCAGCGATCGGGCCTTGACCGAAGACATCAGCAGCAAACCCGCCGCCCCATCCGAGATCTGCGAAGAGTTCCCGGCAGTCAGGCGACCGTCCGCGCGGAAGCTGGTTTTGAGGGTCGCCAGCTTCTCGACGGCCGTACCGGGACGGATCGTTTCGTCTGCGGAGAACAAGTGCGCCTCGCCCTCTGCGCCCTTCTCGCGCACCTGCATCACGGGCACCGGCACGATTTCTTTCTCGAAATGGCCGGCAGAGGCAGCCGCGCAAGCGCGCCGATGGCTTTCCGCGGCGAACGCATCGAGGTCTTCCCGGCCCAGCTCCCACTGGTCGCACAAGCGCTCGGCCGCTTCACCCTGGCTCGTCATTTCGTAGCGCTCGGCGACCATCCAGCCAAAGGCCTCCCCATGGATGCTGCGGTTGCTGCCCATGGGCACCCGGCTCATGTTCTCGGCACCGCCGGCCACGACCACCTCGGCCGACCCGAACGCAATCAGGCCCGCAGCCACGTGCACGGCCTCTTCACCCGAACCGCATTTGCGGTCGATCGTCAGGCCAGGAATCGTGCAGGGCCAGCCGGCCCCCAGCAGTGAAGTGCGCGCGATATTGGCCGACTGCTCACCGACCTGGGTGACGCAGCCGAAGATGACATCGTCCACCAATTCCGGCTCAAGCCCCGAACGGGTAATGAGCTCGTCCAGGACGACGGCACCCAGGTGATCGGCGCGCACGGGCGCCAGGCTGCCTTTGAATTTTCCGACGGGCGTGCGAACCGCCCCGACGATCACCACATCCGGGCGGCTCACAGAACGCTCGCTTTCAGGCCGGAGCCAGGAATGCGCTGGCCTTTTTCGTCGTACTGGTACACGCCCGCGCCGGTCTTGCGCCCATGGCGGCCGGAGGCCACCATCTTGATGATCAGAGGGCAGGGACGGAACTTGTCGCCCAGCGTCGAGTGCAGGTAACGAAGCACCGACAGCCGGGTATCCCATCCGGTCAGGTCTCCGAGTTCGAGGGGCCCCATCGGATGGTTGAAGCCCATGCGCAGCGCCGTGTCGATGTCCTCGGCAGTGGCCACGCCTTCCTGCAGCATCCACATCGCTTCGTTGCCCAGCATGGCCGACATCCGGCTGGTGGTCAGGCCCGGGGACTCGTTGACGATGATCGACGTCTTGCCCAGCGCGTCGCTGTATTCGCGGGTTCTGGCCACGGTCTCGTCGCTGGTGGCGATGCCGCGCACCAGCTCGACCAGCTTCATCTTGTGCACCGGATTGAAGAAGTGCATGCCCACCACCCGTTCAGGCTGGGGCACGGCCGTGGCGATCTCGGTCACGCTCAGCGCGGAGGTGTTCGTGGCGATGATGGCGTCGGGCAGCATGTGGGCGGCGGCCGTGGCCACCACCTGCTTCTTCACCGCGATGTTCTCGGTGACGGTCTCGACCAGCAGTGCGGCCCCCGCGGATGCGGCAGCGAGATCGGCTTGCGTCGTGAGCCTGGATTTCGCCGCCTCGGCCACCGCCGCATCGAGCTTGCCGAGGCGAACCCCGTCGTCCAGGATCTTGGCCACGGCGGAGAGTGCCTTGGCGGCCGCAGCCTCGTTGCTGTCCACCAGCACGGTGACGAAGCCGGAGCTGGCGAAGGCATGGGCGATGCCGGTTCCCATCAGGCCGCCACCGGCGACGACCACCTTGTTTTGCGTAATGCTCATGTACTGTCTCCCTGATTGCTTATTGGGCTGTCGTGACGATGTTGCGCAACAGACCGATGCCGGGAATCTCGGCCTCGACCACGTCACCGGGCTTGAGAAACTTGCCGGAACCCTGCCCCGTGCCGGCCGGCGAGCCGGTGAACATGACATCGCCGCTCTCGAAACGCGAGCGCTCGTCCACGAACTTCACCAGTTCCGCGACATCCCAGGTCATCTCAGCCGTGTCGCCGTCCTGGCGAATTTCCCCATTCACGCGCAGCAGCAGGCGCAGCGACAGCTTTCCCTCGCGCGCAAACTCATCGCGCGTCACGATCCACGGGCCGAGGCCCGTGGTCTGGTCACCGCTCTTGGCCGCAAATAGATCCATTCCGACACCGGGCGGTCCGCTGCGCTGCAGATCGCGCGAGCTCACGTCGTTGCCCACGGTGTATCCCAGCACGCTGGAGATGGGGTCATCGCGGTTGACCGTGTCGCCGATCACGGCCACCAGTTCCACCTCGTGATCCAGCTCCTGCGTCAGGGGCGGGTAGCGCAATGCGTCGTTCGCCCCGATGAGCGCGCCATGGGCCTTCAGGAAGGCGATAGGCTGGCTGTGGCTCTTGATGCCGAAGTCGGCCGCGAGGTGCTTGGCGTAGTTGGCCCCAGCGACCACCACCCGGTTGGTCTTCTCGATGGGTGGCAGAAGCCGCACCGAGTCGAGCGCGCGCACGGCGCCACGGAAGCGCAGCGCAGCCTCCCCCTCGCCGCGCGTGATAGCCGGGCCCCAATCGGAGACCCCGCCCTCGATCGGGCGCAGTTCGTCGCGTTCGGTATCGACCAGCGCCCAGAACGGGGCACCGCCATCGGTGCAGCGTGCGAGCTTCATGCGGCGACTCTGGCAGCAGGTTGGACGGCGGGCTTGCCCAGCTTGGCAGGATCCAGGTGCAGCAGCTCGCACGCATTCTTCCAGCGAATCTTCTGCAGATCGTCGTCCGACAGGCGCAGGCCATCGGTCAGGTCGTGGCGAACGGCATCGCTGCCGCCGAAGTTGCTGCCATACAGAACGCGATCGGCACCAATGATGTCAACCAGTGCCTGGCGCATCGGCACCTCGTGCAATTCGACGTCGAACCAGAAGTTCTTCAGATACTCCTCGACCGGCTTCTTGTTGAACGCCACGTCGAGATTGCGGTTGGTCTGGGCCAGACGGCCGAGCTGGTACGGGATGTACCCGCCGCCATGGGTGATGTAGACCTTGAGATTGGGGAAGCGATCCAGAACGCCGCCATTGATAAGGTACCAGAAGAATCGCGTCTCGTCGTAGTTCATGCCGACGATGGCCGTGGTTTCGTACTGGTCATGGTCGGCCTGCATGCCCCAGGTGACCGATTGGTTGTAGCCGTGGATGAAGATCGGCAGATCGAGGTCGCACATCGTTTTCCAGACGACGTCGAGCTGCGGCGAATCCGCCTCCAACCCGCCGAAGTTCGCGCCGCCAGCCACCAGGCCCTTCGCGCCGAGTTCGGTGCAGGCGCGGCGGATTTCCTTGGCTGCGTCGTGCGGCGCATTCAGCGGCGCATGGGCCCAGAACATCAGGCGATCCGGCGCGGCCGAGCAGTAGTCGGCAAGGATATCGTTGACCTTGGTGGCGAAGCGCACCGAGAACTCGGGGTCGGCCCAGTACATGTAGCAGTGCGAAGGCACCGACAGCACCTGCGCATTCTGCCCTGCGGCATCCATGCCATTGAGGCGGTTCTTCGGATCCGCCCAACGGGCCATGTATTCCTCGACGCTCGGTCCCTTCCCGGCACGAACCGCTGCCTTGCGTTCGGGCGAGCCCAGGCGCAGCACCCAATGGCCAACGCGAAGCTTGACGTCGCCATCCGGGTGCCGCTCAAAGAACGGCCCCCAAAACGGATGCTGGTTGTAGTACCCCGGTAGCGGGGCATGGGCGTGGAGGTCGATCAGCATGGTGATTCTTTCAGGTTCGGGCACGGCCCCAAGGGCCGGTGCAGATGTCGTTCGCGTGCTACTGAAGCAGTGACAGCCGCCAGAAATCCGGCATGCGTTTACACTGCGTCAATGCGATATTAATCAAAAACAGAGATTTTGTTCAAGTTATCGCAAACACTGAGGCGACGACACAGCCGCTACAGGCACCCTGAAGACTGTCTTGCATGGAGCTCTTTATGTACAAACACCTACTCGTCGCCCTGGACGACACCCCGCTGGGAATGGCAACCGTCACCCATTCGGTCAGCTTTGCGCGGGCACTGGGGGCCCGGATCACCTTTTTCCACGCGGCCCCCGATCTGGCCGCCACCGGCGAAGGCTCCATGCTGCATTCGCTCGACCGCCAAGCCTTCACCGCCGAAAGCGACATGCCCCGACATGCGGTGCTGCTCAAGGCGGCCACGGCCGCGAGGATCGGCGGCGTCGAATGCTCGACGGATGCGCTCGTCAGCGACCATCCGGCCCAGGCCATTCTCGAAGCGGCGCAACGGCACGCCTGCGATCTGCTCTTCGTGAGTTCCCACGGCCGCGTGCCTGGCTTGCGGGGTTGGCTGCACAGCAGCGTGACCCGCCAGCTGCTGCAAATCGCCAACCTTCCCGTGCATGTGGCCAGCATCGAGTCGAATGACGAGCAGGCCGACGCGAACCGCGCGCTCGCCATCGTGGCGGGAGAACATCGTTCCATCGCTGCGGTACTCACCGGTCTGCAGCAATTGGATCGCGCAGGGCGTATCGATGGCACGATTCCCGACGTGGCGCTGATGCGGCAAATGGCCGACTACCTGCGCCAGTTTCCGGCGAGGCTGCACCACCCCAAGGAAGAGGCCTTCATCTTCCGCCTGCTCCGGCAGCGCACGAGCGAACACAACGCAATGCTGGACGAACTGGAACGGCAGCATGTGCTGGAAAATACCTTGATCGATGCCTTGTTCACCGCCCTCGCCCGTCACGGGCATGGAGATGCAGACGCCGCGGAAGCAGTCACCGCCGCCGTCCAGCGCCTCAGCGGCGCGGTCTGGGAGCACATGTCCCTGGAGGAGACCGTCATTTTCCCGGCTGCACGCCGGCATCTGACCAGCACCGACTGGTCAGCTGTCTACAAAGCCTTTTCCGCGCACCACGACCCCCTTTTCAGCCACTCCCCCGAGATGCCAATGAGGCAATTGTTCGCACGCATCGCTACCGCCCTGCAATAGGGTGACGGGTGCATGCCACTGCCGCAGGAGACAATTCACCGCCTGGCGCGGGGGGGCGCACCTGTGGCCAGGGCCTCCACCATTCGGCCAATGCGCCGGGGCAACGTCTTGCGATCAGCATCCCCCGGCACCAGTTGCTCGCTCAACACATAGCGGATCAGGAGTTCGCATACCAGTTCCCGATCCACCTTGACGCCAAAACGAACCTCCCAGGCATCGAAAACAGAGCCGAGAACGTCCTGGAACCGGACCACCGAGTCGTGGAAGATGCGGCGAAAGAAACCAAGGGCGTATTCCGGTGCGGCGACCAGCAACCGGCGCGCGCGGCCATGCTCCAGGTAGTGGTCCAGGTAGCGAATCAACGCGTCGAAGCGCTCGTCGGGGTCCTGGTAGGGTTGGACGGCCTCTGCCAAGGTGACATGGAACTGCTCGCGTTTGTGACGGGCAAACGCATCCAGCAGTTCATCCTGAGACGCGAAATAGCGATAGAACGTGCCGCGGGAAATACCCGCCTCGCGGCAGACATCGAGTATCGAGATCCGCTCGGCGCCAGATTTCAGCACGATGTTCTCGGTGACCATCAGGATGTTCGCAATCGTTTGCTCGGAACGCCGGTTGCTGCGCCCACGGCGTACGCCAACCGGCCCTGTCTCTGCGGCCACCGGGCTCTTCTTCTCCACCATGGCGACAGCCGCCGCAGATTTCTGCACAACAGGCGCCGCAACGCCACGATCCACCACCCTGCGACGGGGCTTGCCAACCGCTTTCGATGCGACTGCGGCTTGCTTGTTCGTACTCTTGAGGGTCATTTCCATGCTTTCTGAGGTTCAGTGAGAGATTCGGCGCTTGGCGATGCGGCCAAGGGTTTACCAGCACGCGCGGTGAAAAATCTAAATATAGAATTCTCATCTTTATCTAGAATTTTTTGCATCCTTGGGTGTGGCTTGGAGCGTTTTGCATGGCAGGAATCGGCAATCCCGACACGTGGTCCCTCGGTCAACAAGATACGGTCATTGCGGCGCTCGAACGCGCGGTAGCCAAACATTCCGACCGGGTGTTGCTCGACTTCTCGGGTGAACTCCATACCTACGGCGAAGTGGATCGCCAGTCGACCCGTTTGGCCCATGCGTTCGCGGCGCTGGGCGTGCAACCCGGCCAGACGGTCGTGACGATGCTCGACAACAACATCGATGCCGTGCTGTGCTGGTTCGCCATCAATAAGCTCTGCGCCGTCAGCGTACCCATCAATACCGCGCTCAAGGGTGAATTCCTGCGCCACCAGATTGCCGATGCCGGCGCGGCGCTCGTGGTCTGCGAGGCCGCGTATGCCGAACGCATCGCGGCGGTTTCGGACGGGTTGCCGGACGTGCAGCAGGTCCTGACCCGGGGCACGCCCGGCGACAGGCAGTGCGGCACCCTGCCCCTGGCCTCGCTCGACGAACACCGCGGCAGCGATGACAGCGCGTTCGAGCGCAAACCCCAGCCCTGGGAACTGGCCTGCCTCATCTACACCTCGGGCACGACCGGACCGTCCAAGGGCTGCATGATCAGCTACAACTACATGTGCAATCTGGCGCGTCTGCAACTGCGCGCTGGGCCGGCCAACGAAAACGACGTCACGATCACGCCCCTGCCGCTGTTCCACATGAACGCCATGTGCGTGGGCGTGCTGGCATCGATTCTGGTCGGCGCCCGCGTCGCTTTCGTTCCGCGTTTTTCGGTGTCGAACTTCTGGCCCGAAGTGGAGCGCAGCGGTGCCACCATCGCCTCCATCTTGGGCAGCATGGGGGCGATGCTGGCCAACGCGCCGGATACCGAGGCCGGGCGGCGCTGCAAGGGGCAAATCCATACAGTGCGGGGCAATCCGTTCACGGAGGAAGTCAAATCCATCTGGCGCGAACGCTTCGGCGCGAAACAGGTGGGCGGCAACGGCTATGGCCTCACCGAAGCGGCAGTGATCACTTCGCTGGCCGGTGGCGAATATGCCGCCCCCGGTTCGTCTGGAAAGCGTATTCCCGATTTCGACGTGCGCATCGTGGACGACCTCGACCGGGAAGTGCCGACCGGGACTTCTGGCGAAATCGTGGTGCGGCCGCTGCGCCCGGACATCATGTTCATGGGCTACTGGCGCAGGCCGGAAGACACGCTGAAGATCATGCGCAACCTCTGGCTGCACACCGGGGATATTGGCAAGTTCGACGAGCAAGGCTTTTTCTATTTCGTTGATCGCAAGAAAGACTACCTGCGCAGACGCGGCGAAAACATCTCCAGCTTCGAGATGGAAGCCGCCTTCGCCCGCCACCCGGCCCTGGCCGAAGTCGCCGTTCACGCCGTCTCGTCCGACAAGGGGGAAGACGACGTCAAGGTGACCGCCATGCTGCGCCCCGGCATGGCGCTGGCGCCCGAGGATCTTTTCAGGTGGGCCATCGACGCCGTCCCCTACTACGCCCTGCCGCGTTACATCGAATTCCGCGACAGCCTTCCCAAGAACCCCCAGGGGCGGGTTCTGAAGTATGAACTGCGCGACCAAGGTTGCACACCGGCCACCTGGGACCAGGAAACCAGCGGCATTCAGGTCACCAAGCGCTGAAGCCAGTCTCCGGTGCATCAGTATTCGCGCACCGGCACATGGGCCGGGCGCGAGTTGTAGCCTGGCAAATGCAGCCCGCCATCCACGTGCATGGTGATTCCGGTCACGAACCGCGCCATCTCCGAGCCCAGAAAGACGGCCACAGGCCCAATATCCAGTTCCGGATCACCCGAGCGACCCATGGGCCGGGCGGCGGCCGAGCGCTCGGCGAAACCGGGGATTTCGGCGGCCAGCTTATGGAATGTCGCCCCCATGGCGGTCGGTGCAATGGCGTTGCAAGTGATGTTGAACCGGCCCCATTCGGCCGCCGCGCTGCGCGTCAGTCCGATGACACCGGATTTGCCCGTGTTGTAGTCGGCATGCTGCCAGGCTCCGATGTCCACGTCGATCGACGTGAAATTGATGATGCGCCCACCACCACGCGCACGCATGTGCGGCAAGGCAGCGCGCATGGCCCACCAGGACGCCCAGACGGTAGATGTCAGCGTACGCTCCAGCATCGCATCCGTCTTGTCCTCCAGCAACACGTTCTCAGATGGGACGAAGGCATTGTTGATGAGAATGTCGAGCCCGCCAAAGCTATCCACCGCGGCCTGAATGGCGGCTTCCACGCTGTCCTTGCGGAGCACGTTGGTAGGCACGAACAGGGCGCGCGCGCCCATCTGCTGGAGTTCGGCCTCGGCCTCGGCGCCGGTCACGGGATCGAGCTCGGCAATCAGTACCGCAGCGCCTTCTCGCGCATAGCAGCGTGCAATGCCGCGTCCGATACCACCGCCCGCTCCGGTGATCAGCGCCACCTTGTCTTTTAGCAAGCCCATTGAATCTCCTTATATTAGACAGAATTCTTTTTATCGTACACTTTAAGACACTTCGTGTCAGCCGGAAAAATCAGGCTTCGCGCGTTGCCAGCCGACGGCAGAGGCCCCGAAAGAAAGTTCCCATGCCTGTATTCCGACGCCGCATTCTGATCGCAACCGATCCCGTGGAAGCCGGCTTTCGCTGCCGGGCCGCGCTGGAGGATGACTTCCATCATTTCCGGGTCGAACTCGTCGTCCGGGATGGGCTCATCGCCTTCGTGCGTGGCGAAGCTCCTCGCCACCCTTACAGCCTGTGTCCTTCGGCGGCTGGCCAACTCCAACAGCTGGTCGGCACTCCCCCTGCGACAAGCGCCCACGGCGTGATGCGCCAAGTCGATCCCAGCGAGCAATGCACCCACATGCTGGAACTCAGCGGCCTGGCCGCGGCCGCCGCGTCCCGGGCCCTGCCGCGACGCCGTTATGACATCGAGGTGCCACTGAGAATCGAAGGACGCACATACGCGACCCTCGATCGCGACGGCATCCGGCTGCTGGCCTGGGATATCCAGGACCTGGACATCGTAGGGCCTCCCCCTTACGAAGGCATCGGGTTGCGCCAGGGCATGGCGCGCTGGGCGTTTGCCCACCTGACCGAAGACATGGCCGAAGCAGCACTGGTATTGCGGCGATGTGCCGTGATTTCCATGGGGAAGAATCGTCCCCTCGATGCACAGCGCCATGCCAGAACGACCGGGGCCTGCTATGCGCAGCAGCCTGGAAGAGCCCCTCTGGCTTTGCGCCAAGTGGGCTCGACCTGGAATTTCACGTGGCAGCCCGGCCAGCTATGCCGCGATGACCAGGAATGGCTCGCGTTCAAGGCTTGAAGGCAAGCGCGAGGTCAAAGGAAGATGGCCAGATTCGGCGTACCCAGCACGGCCTGGTCCAGCAGGATCTCGCGCTTGGCCAGCTTGAACCCCTCGCCATCAGCCCGCAGGATGTCCCTGCGTTCCGCGCTGATCAGGTCGTATTCATCGAAGTTGAACCGGCTGCGCGTCACTAGCAGATAGCTGCGCACACTGTATTCCTGGGGCTTGTCCGTCTCTTCGACCAGAACGTTGGTCACGAGTCGGCGCGTGCGCGATGGTGGATCTTCCGCCCAGGCGCTCTTGGTGCCGGTAAGGCGCACGATGCGCCCCATCACGGAGCGCCAATCGTCGTGGTAGTGCTGCATGGTGCGCACCACCGATGCCGCCTGCTGGTTGACCGGCCGTGTTTCCCTCAAGGGAGCGGAGTAGATCAGGTCTTGCGCGAGCAGGGCGCCCCATTCCTTGAGGCGGATTTCGTCAAGCAGGCGCGCCTCGACGTACAGAAATTGAAGGATCTGGTTGTAAACCGGCGATCCGATAGGCACCAGGGCGCCTTGGGCTTCACTCATGGGAGTCTCCGAGATTGGATGGTATCGAGTTGCAAGGAAGGATCAGACCGCGTCGCCCATGAGCTGGCGCCAGTACAACCACCAGTGCCACTGCGTGTCGTCCTTGGTGAAGCCTTCGTTGACGATGCCCGGGCCGGGCCAGCCTTTGGGCGCCCCGGTTTCATAGACAGCCTGGTACTTCAGGGTCATCTTCTTGCCCTGCGCGCCCTTGGCGGCCAGGGTCATGTGCGGCCAGGTGTCGGAGTCGTCCTGCTCCACCATGCCTGATGTGCCAAACAGCTGGATGGTCTGCCTGAGCATCTTGTCGCGCAACTCCTGCGGGGCGTCCTTTTCCGCAAAGATCCAGTTCACGAACTCCAGCTTGTCGGGCCCCTTCGGGACGTAGGCATGCATGGTCATCGAGCCGACCACCGAGCCATCGGCCTGTGGGATGTAGACGAAGCCAAACAGCACGTTCGGGAAGATGCCGCCGACCTGCGGCGGCATGCTGGTCTGCACATGCAGCTGTTCGGGCGTGAGGTTGCGCTTGAGCTGCTCGACCATCTCCTTCGTCATGCCGGCTGGCGGGAGCGCATTGAGCTTTTCGTCCACGCTCAGCACGTCGGGATCGAGCCCGGTCATGCGGCGAATCTTCCGCCCCAGGTCGATGCATCGCAACGCGTGCCCGTGCGGCGAACTGACTTCCACCCCGTACATCTCTGGGCTCAGGTCGCCACCGCTGCCCTCCCCTTCGCCCTTCTTGGAATAGTTGCCGACCTCGCCAAGCCAGCGGTGCAGGGTCAGCGTGTGGTAGCCGTCGGCGGCAGACTGCTCCCCTGCTGCCTTCCAGTTGGCACGCACCGTGAAGCGCTGCGGCGGCCCCAGCACTTCCATGCCTTTGTCGGTGCGCTTGAAAAGGATGTCGTAGTACCACTTGGCGTCGCCAAGGAATTCCTCGAACGAGGGGCCATCGATGTTCCAGGTTGCAAAGATCAGCCCGCCATACAAGGTGACCCGGGCCTTCTTCAACCCCAGTTCCTCCTTGCTCATCATCTTGCCGTGCATCGTCTCCTTCTCGACCGGCGCGCCGAGAAAGGCTCCGTTCGGACGGAAAGCCCAGCCATGGTAGATGCAGGTGTGGATCTGCGTGTTGCCCGCATCCAGGGTCGAAACCCGCATGCCCCGGTGCGTGCACAGGTTGAGAAGCACGTGAACCTCGCCCGACTTATCGCGCGTGACCAGCACCGAGTCGGAACCCATGTCGCGAGTGACGAAGTCCCCCGAGTTGGGAATCTCGGACTCATGGCCGAGGAAAACCCAGATCTTGCCGAAGATCCGCTCCATCTCCAGCTCGTAGAGCTCGGGGTCCGAGAGCGCGCGCATCTGCACCTCCCGTGTGTTCACATTGACCAGATCAACGACCTTGGTTCCATCGGAAAGCGTGGGGGGGGTGGGGCTTAGCATGCGCGTCTCCTTCATCTGTTTGGGCAGCTGTGGGGACGAAATATAAACAACCTAGCAAAGTCTGTACATATAAAGCCCGTTCCAGTGGCCCAAATGCGGCCAAAAACCAGGGTTAACACTAGGTTCGCGCATACCCTCCCAGCCTGGCATCCGCGCCATCCTTCTGGTTCGTGCCGAATTCCGATCAGGCCTTGAGAGAAGCGGTGATCTTGGCATGTGGCCCCGCCACCTGGCTTGCCCAGGCGTCCGGCATCTGGTCGAAGCGATACCCGACATGGTCAAAGGTGATGCGATGCTCGTGCGCCATCCGCAGGAGCCGGCGCCAGGTGGCCTCGCGATCGCTGGCCGAGCGCTGCCCCGTACCCACGCAACTGAGCGTGCGGAACAGCAGGTCGGCGATATCGAGCTTCACTTCGCGCCCGCCCCCCGTGCCGACGGTGAGGATGCGCGCGCCCCAGCGCGTGGCCTTCAGCGCCGCGAGCATGGGCGCACCGCATACGCCGTCGAGAACCACGTCGAACCCCTCGCCCGCCACGGCCTTCAGGGCCACGGCATCGTCGGTGCCGCCCAGGGCCACCACCGCGTCGGCCAGGCCCCGCGCGCGCAAGCGCTCCAGGGCGGCCGCATCGCGGGCCGCCCCCACCACACGGCCAGCGCCCAGAATGCGCGCGAGCTGCAGGGCGAGCTGCCCGAGCGTTCCCGTGGCCCCCAAGATCAGCACGGTTTCGCCAGGCTGGATGCGGGCCTGTTCCAGCGGCAGCAGTGCGCCGGTGCCCGCGATGCCCATGGTGATGGCCAGCGCATCGTCGACATCGTCGGGAACGTCCCACACCTCTTCGGTAGGTACCAAGGTGCGTTCGGCCCAGGCCCCGAAGGGCGCCACCGAGCGCTCGCCGAAATAGACCCGGCGCCCGTCCGGGGCGTGGCCTACCCCCTCGCCCCGAATCACGCACGGGAATTGCACGCCCAGGCGGTAGGCCCCCAGAACATCCCAGCCTCCCAGCCCCGCGGTATCGACCTTGATCAAGGTCGCGCCCTCGCGGGCCTGTGGTTCGGGAAAGTCCTGCAGAACCGGCGGCAGTCCGCGCTCGGCAATCACGGCCGCCCGCATCATGCAGCCCCCAGATCGTAGAGATGGCTCATCTGATGCTCCCAAAGGCTACAGCGCGGTCTCTGCGTCCGCATCAGCGAACATCTTGTTGATGTCGCCCGAGGTCACCGGCTTGCCCGTCTGCCGCACCGGCTTGGCCCCCCCCATGCCCAGCATCGGTTCGACACTCACGTGCTTGGCCTGCGCCCGCAGCGCTCCCACGGTGCAGTTCTCGCGTCCCAGGATGGAGAACGGGTCGTAGGAGAACTCGCGCATGGCGTTGAGGTGGCCGATCTTGTCGATCTGCGCGTCTGTCAGGTGCCGGGTCTGCGCATGGAAGATCTCCGGCGAACCCGGCCAGGTGCA
Source organism: Simplicispira metamorpha (assembly GCF_004341365.1). Classification (GTDB taxonomy): domain Bacteria; phylum Pseudomonadota; class Gammaproteobacteria; order Burkholderiales; family Burkholderiaceae_C; genus Simplicispira; species Simplicispira metamorpha. The sequence goes on from NZ_SLXH01000028.1 coordinate 29,297, forward strand.
GTCGGAGTGCGGGTAGTCGCACTCCCAGGTCACCTTGTCTTCGCCGATGTCGGCCAGATTGCGCAAGCCGAACTCGTCTTCGATGAAGCAGGTGATGATGTGCTGCCTGAAGACGTCGCTGGGCTTGCCGCCGCCGAAGTCCGTCATGGTCCACTCGTGATGGTGCCGGTAGGTGAAGTCGGCACGCTCCAGCAGGTATGGAATCCATCCGATGCTGCCCTCGGAGAGGGCCATGCGCAGATTGGGGTACTTCTTCCACATGGGGGCCCATATCCAGTCGGCGGCCGAGTTGGCGATCGAGATCGGCATCGAGGTGATCCAGGCATCGATCGGCGTGAGGTCCGAGGCATGCTCGGCCTTGACGCCGGTGCCGATGTGGCAGCAGATCACCACGTCATTGTCCGCGCAAGCCTTCCACACCGGATCCCAATGGTCGGAGTGGATCGAGGGGAACCCATGCAGCGCGGGGTTGTCCGAGAGGGAGATCGCGTGAACCCCCAGCTTGGCCATGCGGCGGATCTCCTGGGCAGCCAGTTCACCATCCCACCATGGAATCAGGCTCAGCGGAATGAACCGCCCCGGCGCTGCATTGCACCAGTCGTGCAGGTGCCAGTCGTTGTAGGCCTGGATGGCGGCGAACGAAACCTCCCGCGCATCCCTGTACTGCTGGAAGCGCTGCCCCGCGAAACCGGGAAAGGTCGGGAAGCAGATGGAGCCCAGCACACCATTGGCGTTCATATCGTCCACCCGGGCCTTGATGTCCCACGTCCCGCGGCGCATGTGCTCGTAGCCCAAAGGCTCCATGCCGTATTCGTCCTTGGGGCGCCCCACCACGGAGTTCAGGCCCATGTAGCCTGTCGCGCGGTCTTCGAAGACCCAGACGTCACGGCCCCTGCTTTGAACCACCTTGGGCTGGCGGCCCTTGAATTTGGCTGGCATGTGGCGATCAAAAGCCCCGCGCGGCTCGATCGCGTGGTCGTCAACGCTGACAAGAATGAGGTCGTCGAGTTTCATGATGGACTCCAGATAAAGGAATATGCAAACAAAAGATGAAACCCCGATCGCGCCTGGAACGATCGGGAATCTGCGCCGCGCCGGCCGCGCCGCACATCGCGGCGGGCACGTCCGGCGGGGAATACCGTGCGGCTGATTTGACGGCCTGGGGCTTCAGTCCCAGATCACGGGCACAGAGGACGCGCCGCGCAGCATGCTGCCGGCGATCACGGGCGCGGGGCGATCCGGATCGAGCCGGATGTTGGGGAACAGGTCGAGCACCGCGTTGATGGCGATGGAAAGCTCCATCTTCGCCAGGTACTGGCCGATGCACATGTGCGGGCCGAAGCCGAAGGTGAAGGACGGCTTCTGGCGGCGGTCGATGTCGAAGGTGTCGCTGTTATCGAAGATCTCTTCGTCGCGGTTGGCGGAGGCGACCACGCACTGCACCATCGCATCCCTGGGGATCTGCACGCCCCGGATCTCGACATCGCGAACGGCCTGGCGCACCTTGACGGTGGACACGGGCTCGAAGCGCACCCCCTCGTCGATCAGCTTGGACACCAGGCTGCGATCGTTGCGGACCCGTTCGACCAGGGCGGGACGCTGCAGCAGCAGCGTCATGATCGAGCTGAAGGTCCGGGTGGTGGTTTCGCCGCCGGCGGCCACCATCGAACGCGCGAAGGTCGTGATTTCGTGGTCGTCGAGCTTGCGCCCCTCGAATTCGGCGCGCAGCAGGCGGCACACCAGGTCGTCTCCGGGAGCTCCTTCGGCGCGGCGGCGCTTGACCAGCGCCATCACGGTCTCATACAAGGTGTTGGTGGCCTTCATCGCGCGCTCGCGGGACGCGGCCTCCTCGGCCGGGTCGATCTTCGGGCCAGCCAGCACGGTCAGGCCCATCGCCGCGTACTCGTAGAAATTGCCCAGTTCCTCGTCGGGAAAGCCGATCAATCCGTAGATGACGCGGATCGGGAAGTACAGGCCGAAGTCCAGCAGGTCGGCGCGCTTGTCGGGCACCAGGGGCAGGATGAACTCGTCGCGGATCTGGTGCTCTATCGCGGCGCGCCAGGGCAGCACGGCATCGGGTGCAAACACCGGCTGCAGCAGCCCGCGGGCCTTGCGGTGCGCCTCGCCATCCATGGCCGTGATGACCAGTCCGTCGGCACTGAAAAAGCTGCCGAAGCCCTTGGCCATGAAGCGGCTGTTGAAGGTGGCGGAGTCCTGCAGCACGTTCTTGACGTCGTTGTACTTGAACAGGGTGAAGGTCGGGTGGCCGTGGTTGGCACCGGCATGCGTGGGCACGCCGATGCTGTTCATGAAGTCGCCGGTCGCGACCGGCGACGTCGCGCGCCTGTCGCGGCACACCGCGTACAGGTCGATGTCGGTCCCTCGGTAGTTGGCCGAAAGTGCAGCGAAAGCCTCTTCGAGCTTCTCGGAACGATAGGTGGTTTTCATTTTTTCCTCAAAGGTGGAAGGCGACACCGCAGGTCACAGAAAAATGCCGAGGTTGGGCGTGCCGAGCACGGATTGGTCAATCAGGACCTCGCGCCGCGCCAGTTGCAAGGCGCCGCCCTCCTTGCGCAACACGTCATGGCGGTCGCAGGGGATCAGGTCAAAATAGTCAAAATCGAATCGGTTCCGGGTGAGAAGCATGTAGCTCTGCACCTTGAATTCATTCGGCTTGTCGGTCTTGTAGACGCGCACGTTGCTGACCATCCGGCGCGTGCGCGAGGGAGGGTCTTCGCACCAGGCGCTGCGGGTTTCCGTGATACGGCGCACGCGCAGCATCAACGAGGCATAGTTGTCGTGCATGTGCTGAACGGTTCGAATGGTCGTGCCGTCCTGCATGCGCACAGGGCGTGTCAAGCGCTGCGGGACGTTGTATTCGATGTCCTGCGCCAGCAGCGCGCGCCATTCGTCAAAGCGCAGTTCATCGAGCATCTCCGCCTCGTCAATGAGGAATTCGACGCATTCGTTGTAAAGGGGACTGCCGACAGGCATGCGGTTGCCGCGCACGGTGGATGGCAGAGGTGTGGGTTCGAGCAGGTTGGCAAGCATGGTGATCTCCTGGTGGTGAAGGGTTGGCATCGGCGGCTCAAGACTCGCGAGTCATCAGCTCGTGCCAGTACTGCCAGAAGCTCCAGTTGGTGTCGTCCTTGGTGAAGCCGCTGCCAACATGACCGGGACCCGGCCAGCCGTCAGGCTTGCCGGTCTCATACTTGGCTTGGTATTTGAGCGTGATGTTCTTGCTCATCGCCCCTTTGGAGACGATGGTCTGGTGCGGCCAGGTGTCCGAGTCGTCCTGCTCCACCATGCCGGAAGTGCCCAGGAACTGGCAGGAAATGCGCAGCATCGCGGCCTTCTGCTCGGGCGGCGTATCCTTTTCTGCCAGGATCCAGTTCATGAACATGAACTTATCCGGCCCCATGGGCACATAGGTGTGCAGGGCCATCGCGCCCGTCACCTTGCCATCGGCCGTCGGCAGGTAGATGAACTCGAACAGTCCGTTGGGAAAGAAGTTGCCCACTTGCGGCGGGTTGGAGCTCATGATCTCGATCTGCTCAGGCGAGAGGCGGCTCACCACATCGGGGATCATCTCGGCCGTCAAGCCCGGGGGGGGCAGGACAGTGAGCTTTTCCTGGGCCGAAAGCTCGGCTGGATCCCTGCCTGTGATCCGGTGAACCTTACGGCCCAGATCGATACAACGCATGGTGTGGCCATGGTCAGTCCAGACTTCAACGCCATACATTTCCGGTGTCAGGTCCGCCCCACCTCCTTCGGCATTGGGCTTCTTCGCATAGGGGCCGATCTCACCCAGCCAGCGGTGCAGGGTCAGCGTGTGATAGCCATCGCATGCCCCCTGCTCGGCAGCTGTCTTCCAATTGGCCTTGATGATGAAGCGCTGCGGTGGCCCCAAAACCTCCATGCCACTGGTGGTACGGCACCACATGGTGTCGTAGTAGAACTTTGCGTCTCCCAGGAACTCGTCGAAGGAAGGGCCGTCGAGGTTCCAGGTGGCGAAAATCATGCCGCCGTAGACCGCCACGCGGGCCTTGGTGAGCGAGAGTTGCTCTTTGCTCATCATCTTCCCGTGCATGCACTCCTTGTCGACGGGGGCGCCGATGAAGTCCCCATTGGGCTTGAATGCCCAGCCGTGGTAGATGCACATGTGGGCCTGGGTGTTGCCCACGTCCAGCGTGGAGACCTTCATGCCCCGGTGGGTGCAGACGTTGAGCACCACGTGCACCTGGCCCTCGCGGTCACGCGTGACGAGGACCGAATCCGAACCCATATCCCGCTGGACGAAATCTCCCGAGTTGGGTATTTCCGTTTCATGGGCCAGGAAGACCCAGGTCTTGGCGAAGATCTTTTCCATCTCGAGCTGGTACAGCTCGGCATCGGACAAGACCCGCATCTTCACTTCACGGGTGTCCAGATTGATGAGGTCCGAGATCCTGGTTCCGTCGGACAACACCGGATTGCTACGCGTCAACATTTCATCGTCTCCTTGGGACCGGCACGATTGCCGGCATGGAGACAATTTAGGACATTTTTTCTATTTGTGTTCAACTTCTAGAGGTTTACCCGAAGCCGAAACGCCTGCCCTGTTGATCTATCGCAAATTACCAGGGGGGGATGGCCGTGAAAGGCGCCTTCAAGAAGTCTCCGTTCCCGCCGGATGCAAGGCAACGCCAATCGCCAGCATGATCAAGAGCACCGCGGCCCCGTCTTGCCAATGCAGCGCCTCGTTCAGCCACAGCGCGCCCGACAGCAGCCCGAGCACGGGGATCAGGGAAATGCTGACACTCGCTGCGACTGGCGGCAAGGCGCGGGCCAGGGCGAACCACGCCACGTGGCAAAACCCAAAAATCAACAGTGCGTTGTAGGCGATCGCTGCCCAGACCCGTGGCGAAGGCTGGTTCGCGGGCAGGCCATCGGTGCTCCCCACATACAGCAGAACCGCGACTGTCGTGATCGCCGTCATCCAGAACCCGATCGCGAGCACAGGCACATCCATGGCGCTGCGCCGCAGTTGCTGGGTTCCCAGGGCCCACACCGCGGTTCCGGCCAGCAGGGTGAGCCCGGCCAAGGGAACCCCGCTGAGGCGCGAGAATTCATGCCACAGCAGCAACACCACGCCTACAGTAGCGCTTCCCACGCCCACCCATTGCGGCCGGGACAGGCGCTGGCGATACAGCAACATGCCCCAGAGCGCCGAAAACACGGGCATGGTGTAGCCGATGATCGCCGCCCGGCCGGAACTCAGGCCCGGCAAAGCCCACATCAGACACAGGTGCCAGGCCACCATGTTGGTGGTTGCCAGCAGCAGCAACTCGCCCCAGTACCGTCGTGGCACCTGCAGGGGCACCCGCAGCAGCTTCAGTCCCACCCACAGGCACGGCAGGCCCAATACCATGGACCAGGCCCGGAACGCCATCGCGGGATAGGCGCCGACGGCTGATTTCATGATGGGCCAATTCACCCCCCAGAACAGGGTGACGAACACGAGCAGCCAGACCTGGCGTCGGCTCAGGACAAAACCCGTCATGCCGCGACGGAGGTATCGAGCTTCAGCAGGCGGCGCGCATTCCCGCTGCGGATCTTGGCCACGTCGGCGTCGGAAAGGCCCAGTCCGGCGGTCAGGTCGCCATTGTCGTAGGCCCCCCCGAAGTTGGTGCCGTAGAGGATCTGATCGGCACCCACCACCTCCACCACGGCGCGGCGCAGCGCCGGATGGTGCACGTCCAGGTCGAACCAGAAGTTGGACAGGTAGTCCATGAACGGGCGCTTGTTGCGTGCGTCGGGCGCCATCGACTTGTTCAGCTCGGCCAGGCGCCCGAGCTGGAACACAGCCATGCCACCGGCGTGGTTGATGTAGGTTTTCAGCGTGGGGAACACGTCCAGCGCGCCGCCGCAGATCAGGTACCAGAAGAATAGGGTTTCATCGACGCAATCGCCCACGATCGAGGTGGTCTCGAAACGGTCTTCCGCATGCTTGTCGCCCCACCATACGGACTGGTTGTAACCATGCACCATCAGTGGCACATCCAGCCGCGTGACAGCCTCCCAAACGGGGAACAATTCCTCGCTATAGGCCTGCAGGCCCTTGAAATTGGCGCCCCCCACGCAGACCCCCTTGGCCCCGAGTTGCGTGACGGCGCGCTCGATCTCGCGTGCAGCCGCGACCGGATCGGCCAGGTTGGCGTGTGCCCAGAAAGCAAAGTGCGCCGGGTCCTGGGCGCAGTAGGCGGACATCTCGTCGTTGCAGATGCGCGCGTATTCGCTTCCGAAGTCGTCCGCCCAGTACATGAATGCATGCGAGGGCGTGGACACCACTATCTGGTCCACGCCGCGCTGGGCCATCAGTTCGCGGCGCGCGGCATGCGTCATCTTTGCCAGCAGGTTCGCCTCCGCCTGCTGGTCCGAGGCGGCCTTCGATTTTTGCTTGGTTCCCAGCGCGAAGTGCCCGACGGTGAACCCCTGCATCTTCATGAAAGGCCCCCAGAAATCGTGGCGGTTGAGCATTCCAGGAGTCAGCAGGTGTGCGTGGGCGTCGATCAGCATAGGTCGTCAGGGTGATGGGACGGGGAATGGCCCCCGGGACAGCCGCCCGGACTTGACATCAGCCGAGCCAGCACAGTCTAATGTTTGAACACTTATTGTCAATGTGTTTCAATTTCAGCAAGAACCTGAGAGACCCGATGCAACCCACCACATACCACCTGCTTGGCCGTACCGGTTTGCGCGTCTCGCGCCTGTCCCTGGGTACCATGACCTTTGGCACCGAGAACGGTTGGGGCTGCGACCGGGAGACCGCACGCGCGATGTTCGACACCTACCTGGCATCCGGGGGGAATTTCATCGATTCGGCGGACATCTACACGCAAGGCACCGCCGAGACCTGGCTGGGCGAATTTATGTCGGAAACGGGTATGCGCGATCGCGTCGTTCTGGCCACCAAGTACAGCTTCAATCACCAGAACCCGCAAGGCAACCCGAACGCCGCGGGCAACGGCCGCAAGAATCTGATCCGTTCCCTGGATGCCTCGCTGGCGCGGCTGAAGACGGACTATGTGGATCTCTACTACCTCCATGCATGGGATGGCATCACGCCGGCGGAGGAGGTTCTGCGCAGCATGGATCAGTTGGTGCGCGCCGGCAAGATCCGCCACTGGGCGCTCTCGGACGTGCCCGCCTGGTATGCCGCGCGCATCACCACCCTGGCGCAGTACCATGGCCTCGAAGGTCCTTGCGCGGTGCAGCTCGAGTATTCGCTGGTGCAGCGCGGCATCGAGTACGAGTTTCCCGCCATGTGCCAGGAAGTGGGCCTCGGGCTGGTGGCCTGGAGTCCTTTGGGCGGCGGCCTGCTGTCCGGCAAGTACCAGCCCAATGTGGAGGCACAAGCACAGCAGGCTGGGCGCATCAGGGCCACCGCCGCGGTGGCGACACCCGCGCTGAACAAGCTGACGCCGCGCAACTGGGAGATCGTCGCGGCGCTCGAATCCGTCGCCAATGAATTGGGGCAGCCCATGGCCAGGGTGGCCATCAACTGGCTGTCGGGCCGCCCGGCGCTCAGTTCGGTGATCCTGGGCGCCACCCGGCTCGAACAGCTGCAGGACAGCTTGGGCGCGCTGGACTTCGAGTTGCCTTCCGAACTCCGTACCCGGCTTGATCAGGTGAGCGCGTTGCCACCGCTGTTTCCCTACAACTTTCTGAGCGCCATTCAGCCGCGCATGCACGGGGGAGCCAGCGTGTCGCCCCATCCTCCCCACTTTGACGAACCTCCTGCGGCTCGCAGTGGCGGCTGGCGCTGAGCGACAGAACAGCGCCCCTGGAGAACCCGCCCATCCTTGGCAAATGTCCGGGGAACTCGCACGAAAGAGCCTCGGAGGAACCCGTGAAAATGGCAGGCATGGCCTCCCGGCCAATCGAAACGGAGACATCCACATGATTTGCTGGACCCGGCGTCGGATGCTTGGCCTCGCGGCCAGTGCACTCCCGACATGGGCAGCTCCTGGCTACGCCCAAACCACCTGGCCCACCAAGCCAGTCTCGATCACGGTGGCATACGCCGGTGGCGGTGCCATCGACGGGCTGATTCGCTACTGCACCGAGCAGATCCAAAAGCGCCATCCCGAGATCGTGTTCGTCATCGAGTACAAGCCTGGCGCAGGCGGCAACATTGCGGCGGACGCTGTCGCCCGCATGAAAGGCGATGGGCACCAGTTCCTGATGACAGGATCCTCGACCCAGGCGGCCAACGTCAGCTTGTACAAAACCCTCCCATTCGATCCGGAAAAGGATTGCGCGCCGATCGCCTCCATGGCCACCGTGCCTTACATCCTGGTGGTCAACCCCGCGCGCGTGCCGGTCAGCACGTTCCAGGAGTTCGTCGCCTTCGTCAAATCCAGGCCGGGCCAGTTGAGCTACGCCAGTTCGGCGATCACCGGAAGGCTCGCTGGCGAGATTCTCAAGCAGCGCACGGGATTGCAGGCGACCTTCGTGCCGTACAAGACCTTGGCCCAGGTGGTTTCCGACATCATCGGCGGCCATCTTGACTACGCCTTTGGCGACCCCCAGGGCTACCTGCCACATGTGCGCTCCGGCCGCCTGCGTGCAATTGCCGTGACGACGCGCGCGCGCATCGCAGCCGCCAGCGACATTCCTACCCTCGCGGAGTCGGGCGTCGCTGATTTCGACGTCTCCGCGTGGCTGGCTCTCTACGGGAAGGCCGGGATGCCAGCCTTCGCAATCCAACGCTTCAACCAGTTGATCAACGAGGTGCTGGAAGCGCCCGAGGGCCAGGCATTCCTTACCAGCATCGGGCTGCAGCCACTGCTTGGCAAGCCCGACCAGCTTGCCGCCCTGCAAAAGCGCGATACGCTGGCCTGGGCACAGGCCATCCGGGCGGCAGGCATCACGATCGAATAGTCCATGCCTGAAATCAGGTCCCCCGCCAACGCCAACCCTATGCCTGCGGTCGATCCCGTTTACCTTTGCGAGGGTGCGTTGGGCTTCTGGCAAATTGCCGAGCGGCAGCCCAGCCGCATCGCGATCACGGAATCCAATGGCGGCTGCAGCACGTTCGGCGAGCTGCGCGACCGCGTCGATCGCATGTCCCATGCGCTGCGCGGCTGCGGTGCGAAGACCGGCGACGCCGTCGCGGTCTTGTTGCCGAACTCCAGCGACTGGCTGGCGAGCGCGCTCGCCATCTCGCAAATAGGCGCCTACCTGGTGCCTTTGAATTGGCACCTGACGGCCGAAGAATTGGCCTACCTGTTGTCCAACAGCATGAGCCGCGTGCTGATTGCCGATCATCGCTTTGCCTCCACGGCCAGCCAGGCGGCCCGACAGGCGGCGCTCCCCGAGCAAGGGCGCCTGGCGGTTGCCGGAGACATACCGGGTTTTCGCGATCTGCAATCCTTGCTGGGCGCGCAGCCCGATGACCCTCTTGGCGACCGGCTGGCAGGCAGCACCATGTTCTATTCCTCCGGCACCACGGGACGCCCCAAGGGAATTCGGCGGCCGCTGACAGGATTGCCCCCCGAAGGGGCATTGGCGCGCACCCTTCCGCTCTATTCGGGCATGTTCGGCCTGCGCGCGGGCAATGGTGCGCACTTGGTCTGCACACCGCTCTACCACGCGGCTCCCGGCTCCCGCGCCATCCAGATGCTGCATCTCGGGCATCGGATCGTGCTGCTGGAAAAATGGGACAGCGAACGCGTGCTCGCCCTGATCGAAAGCGAACGCATCGACAGCGTGCAGCTGGTGCCGATCCTGTTCCACCGCCTGCTGCAACTTCCGCAGGCTATCCGGCAGCGCTACGACCTTTCGAGCCTCAGAACCGTCATTCACGCGGCTGCCCCATGCCCGCCGGAGACCAAGCGCCGGATGATCGACTGGCTTGGCCCTGTTCTGCACGAGTACTACGCGTGCAGCGAGGGAGGGGGCACCTATGTCGGCAGCGACGACTGGCTGCGGCGCCCCGGGACAGTGGGCCGCCGGTATCCGTTCAGCAAGCTCGCCATCCTGGATGAGGGCGGAGCCGAGCTTCCTGCCGGCGAGCCCGGGTTGATCTACATGAATGATGGCTTCGATTTCGAGTATTTCAACGATCCGCAGAAGACCCGTTCCGTCAAGCGCGGTGACCTGTTCACCGCGGGAGACTATGGATACCTCGATGAGGAAGGCTGGCTCTACCTCTGCGACCGCCGCTCCGATCTCATTCTTTCCGGCGGCGTCAACATCTACCCTGCCGAGATCGAGGCCGTTCTGATGCAGCATCCTGCGGTATCCGACGCAGTCGTCGTGGGACTGCCGGATCCCGAATGGGGCCAGAGTGTCTGCGCATTGGTCCAACCCCGCGAGCCGGCCCCATCGCACGCGCTGGAGGCGTTGCGTGCCGAGCTGATGGCGTACTGCGGGCAGCACCTGGCTTCCTTCAAGCGGCCCAGGCACCTCCTCCTCGCGCACGTCCCGCGCACCGATGCCGGCAAAGTCGGCCGCGCTGCTGTCCGGCAAGCGCTGCTGGCGGGAGAACTGCGTCCGCTGGCAGGTGCCGCTCCTGCCTGACCACAGGCTCAGCGCACCATCAGCGTCCCGCCATCGACGGCAAAGATCTGGCCGGTCATGAAGCGCGCCCCGGGAGATGCCAGGAAGGCGAGCACCGGCACCAGATCCTGCGCCAGGTCGCCCAGCTTGCCGCCCAGCGGGATCACCCTGGCCATCAGCGCATCGTGCGCGCTCAGTTGCTCCGGGCTCATTTCGGAACGGGTCTGGTCATACATGGGCGTCCAGATGGCCGGGGCGATCGCATTCACGCGGATGTTGTAGGGCCCCCATTCCTGGGCCACGGTGCGGGTCCAGGCCAGGACAGCCCCTTTGGCGGCCGAATAGGCAGACTTGTTGGGAAGCCCCAGCGCGCCAGCTGCGGAAGCGAAGTTGATGATGCTGCCGCCCTGCTCCCTCAGATGGGGAAACACCGCCCGGTTCATCAGGAAGGTACCAGTGGCATTGACAGCAAAGATCTTTTCCCACAACGCCAAACTGGTCCCCTGCGCCGGCGAAGACGGCGCGATGCCCGCAGCGTGGATCAGCACATCCAGGCCGCCCAGGCGGGTGCAGGCGGCATCGACCGCGCGCGCAACCGAGCCCTCGTCGGCCACATCGACCTCCACAAAGCCCCCTGCTCCCGCCGCCGTGGCAACGGCTTCGCCGCGTTCGCGGTTCAGGTCCATGGACACGACCAGCGCCCCCATGCCCGTCAGCGAGCGCACAAGGCCCTCGCCCATGCCACTGGCCCCTCCGGTGATGAGGATGCGACGGCCGGCCAACTCTGAAACGGACATGGTGGCGCTCCTCTAGCGCTGCACTTTGATGGTGGAGGACTCGATGTCCCAGGTAGCAGGCGTCACACCTTCATCGCGCAGCTGGTACTTCAGAACCCGCCCCTGCGGATTGACCGGCAGTTCGGCCCGGAACTCGATGTAACGGGGCACGGCGTAATATGGCACCCGATCCACCATCCAGCGGCACAGGGCCTCTTCGGTGAGTTGAGCACCCGCCACCCGCTTGGCTGTGACCTTCAGGTCGTCCTCGCCCAGGTTCGACCGCACGGCATGAACCGCGACCTGCTCGATGTCGGGATGCTGCAGGATCGCCGATTCCATCTCGAAGCTGGAGATATTCTCCCCCCGCCGACGCAGATAGTCCTTCTTGCGATCCACGAAGTAGAAGAACCCGGCCTCGTCGAACTTGCCAATGTCTCCCGTGTGGAACCACATGTTCCCCATCACCTTCTGCGTGTCCTCGGCCCGGCGCCAGTAGCCCTTGAACATGATGTCGGGATGCAGGGGCCGACACACGACCTCGCCGGCCTGCCCGGGCGGCAGCGGATTATCCTGGTCGTCGAAAATGCGCACGTCGAACTCGGGAGCGCACCGCCCCGACGAGCCTGGAGGAACCGGCTCGCCGGCTGGCACCGACGTGATCAGCGCCTCCGTCAGGCCGTAGGCGTTGGAGCCGATGTGGCGCGAGCCGAAGCGGGTGCGCCAGATCGCCTTGATGTCTTCCGTGAACGGATTGCCCTTGACCGTGTGGATCTGGCCGAAGCAGCGCCTCATCGCGTCATTGTCCGGGGCCTGGGCCAACAGCGTACCCAGGGCGCCCAGGATGGACACCACGGTGGCCCCGGATGCCTCCACGGCAGGCCAGAAGCCGCTGACCGAGAACCGTGGAGCGATCGAGATCGTTCCACCCACCAGCAGCGTGGACACCACGCCGGTCGCGATCGCGTTCATGTGGAACAGCGGCAACGGGGTCCACAGCACATCGTTCGGGCCGAACGGCGCAGCCCGCAGGAGCAGGCGCGCCACATGGCACATCTGGTTGCCGCTGATCATGCAGCCCTTAGAAGGCCCTGTTGTCCCGGACGTGTAGATCAGGGCGTTGAGCGCGGCCGGGTCGGGCAGCTCGGCCAGGGGCGTGGTGTCGTGCCCCCGGTGATCGTCAAGGCTTTCTATGGCAAAACCAACGTCTGGACAGCCATTCTCAACAACCCCGCGCACCAACAGACGCCTAATGCCTTGAAGGTGCCCGGCCACCTCGAATAGGCGCGGAGCGTAGGCCGCATCGCACACCACGATCTCGGCCCCCGAGTCGGCCACCTGGTGGCGCAGGAACTCGCCCTTGAGCGCCGTGTTCAACGGAACGCTCACGGCCGACAGCTTGTTGAGCGCGATCCAGAGAACCACGGCGTCGAGGTGGTTGTCGAACAGAGAAGTGACGGTGGCGCCGGCCTTCACCCCCAATGCCTGCAGCGCATGGGCCATGCGGTTGCTGAGAGCGTCGAACTCGGCGTAGGTGGTTTTCTCGCCACTGAAATCGAACAGGATTTTGTCCGGATGCGCGAGAACCGCGCGGGCCAAGGACGCCACGGGAGTGTCACGCAGTCCTGGCGTCCAGCCAGGTGCGCTATCAATGTCTTTGCTCATTCGATGTGCCCTGCCGCGACCGGCGGCAGATTTTTTTGCGTTGTGTGAAGGCGCCGATCGGAAGCATGCTGCATGCCACCGCGGCAACGGAACCCGGGCGCCCGCCCGTGGGTGGAGAACGCCCATCAAGGCTGCGTGATGCGCGTACGCAGCAGGCCGATGCCCTCCACCTCCAGTTCCACGACGTCATCAGGCTTGAGGTAGCGCATATGCTCCAGGCCACAGCCATTGCCCACCGTTCCCGACCCGATGAACTCACCGGGATGCAGGGTTTCGGAGCGCGAGACATGCGCGATCACATCCTCGAACTTCCAATACATGTCGCGCGAATTGCCGCGCCCCCATTCCTCGCCATTGACACGGGCGACCATGTTCAGGTTGTAGGGATCGGGGAGCTCATCGGCAGTGACCAGGCAGGGCCCCATCACGTTGCTGGTATCGAAGTCCTTGCCCTTGGCCGGCCCCAGCATGCCGCCCATTTCCACGGACTGGGCATCACGCGCGCTGATGTCATTGAAGATCGTGTAGCCAAAGATGTACTCGCGCGCCTTCTCTTTGGGCACGTCCTTGGCCCGCGCGCCCAGATAGAAGCCGAACTCGAGTTCAAAATCGAGCGCCTTGCTGTAGCCGGGCCACACGACATCGTCGTCCACGCCGATGGTCGCAAAACGGTTGCATTTGTAATAGATGGGCTGGCGCAGGAAGGTCTCGATCGCGCGCTCGTCTGAGCGGGTGTTCATGGCCTTCAGTGTGGCTTCAGGGTCCGGCGTGCGCGCTGCGCGTGCCCGCCGCGCTGCCGCATAGCTCTGGCGCAGATGCAGCTCGAAGCAAGAGGCATCGCGCATTTGCGGTGGCGGTTGGATGGGCGCCAGGATTCTGACCGCGCTGCGCTCCCGGACGGCCGCACGGGGCGCGCGCGCGATCAGGTCGCGCGCAAGCTCGGAGGCCGAGGGCCCCGCTTCGATCAGCGCGAGGATGCTCGCCAGCGCGTCCGCGCTGCCGCCATGGACGGTCTGCGCCGCCTGCCGCAAGTCAAGCACCGCCTGGTCACCCTCGATGAATGCGCCTGCGCGGGCGGCTTCGCCTGCGGCCTGAAATGTCACCAGTCTCATATTGAACGTTTCTCTTGTGGGAGGATTGAAAACCAGGGGCGAAGCGCCTCTGGCGGGAACGAAGACTCAACTGGCCGACGGCAGAGGCGGCGCGTCGGCGGATTCCAGCCGACGGCGAAGCACCACCGGCGCTCCACCATGGCTGCGCTTGACCAACCATTGGGCAAGCGAAGCATCCATGTAGTCGGCGTGACCTGGGAACCAGTTCGCGAGCGCATGGGCGAGATCGCGGGCTATCTGCCCTGGACCGCCATTGCGCAGAATCTCCTGCACCTCGTGCACGGAACGCAGAACCGCCGTATGTTCGTCCACATGGCACTGTGCGGCAGGAAACCCGGTGGAGTCCATCCAGCGCCGCTCCTGCTCGAAATGTTCGACGGCATGTGCCTCGAAAGCGGCAAGGCACCCCGCCAGATCGGCATCTTTCGCTGTTTGAAGGGCCGCCACGCACGCGACAAATTCGCGATGGGTGCCATCCATGTCACCGTGCCCAAGCAAGTAGCGATCGGACCAAGCCATGGCATTGCCGCCGCTCTCTCCAACGGCCCCGGATGGCGAGTGCTCCTGGGACAAGCGCATGTCTTCCATGATCACACCCGACCGGCCACTGGAATGCACGCGCCTGTGATGGCGCTGGCATCATTCGACAGCAGAAACGCGATGACGGCGGCCAGCGAGCGCGGGGACACCCAGCGCGCGGTGTCGGCATCGGGCATATCGGCCCTGTTGGCAGGTGTATCCAGAATGCTGGGGCACACAGCGTTCACACGCACGCCACGATCCTTGACCTCCTCGGCAAGCGCTTCGGTCAGCCGCGCGACGCCAGCCTTAGACGCCGCATAAGCCCCCATTCCCATACCGGCCTTCTGTGCAGCCAGCGCTCCCACGTTGACGATGCCTGAGCCATCGGCCGCCAACAGCCGTGGCAGAGCCTCCCGGCACGCCACCACGGTACTGCGCAGATTCATCGCATAGAGCGCATCCCACGACTCCAGGGTTCCGCTCTCCAGCGTTTCCCATCGGAAACCCCCGGCGGCGTTCACCAGGCCATCGAAGCCCTGGAGCCGCTCGCTTGCCTGCTGGAATGCGGGCCGTGTGGCATCCGGGTCGGTCAGGTCAATGCCACCGATCACCGCCGTGATCCCAGGCACATCCTGGGCCGCAACACGATCGAGCAGGACAACGCGGGCTCCCTGTTCGACCAGCACGGCTCCCACGGCACGGCCCAGCACGCCCAGGCCGCCGGTCACAACGATATGGCGGTTCGCCAAAGAATGTTCACTCATAGATGCAGATGGTTGGTAGAAACCATTAGTTAGACACATTGACGCAATTTGTTCAGATATTAAACTCTCTCAACCCGCCGACGTCAATTCGTAGCGGCCCTGACCCAACCCTATGCCAGCTCGACATACCCCGCGTTCATGCCACGAAAACTGCCCCAGATCACCAGCGACTCATCGGCCTTTTGGCAGGGAGGGGAATCGGGCCGACTGATGATCCATCGCTGCGGCACCTGCCGACGATTCTTTCATCCACCCGCTCCGATCTGCCCATCCTGCGGTTCGCTGGATGTGGAGCCCCAGGCCACGAGCGGCCGCGGCCGCATCGCCACCTACACCATCAACCACCAGACGTGGAAGCCCGAGCTGGTCGCTCCCTACGTCGTGGCCATCGTCGAGCTCGACGATCAGCCCGGCCTGCGCCTGCTCAGCAACGTCGTGGAATTAGCGCCCGATCAGGTGCGAATCGGCATGCCGGTACATGTCACTTTCGAGCAACACGAAGACGTCTGGCTCCCTCTGTTCAAGAAAGCCGAATGATGTTCGACCATCTGTACGAAAAAAACGTGGCGATCGCCGGCGTAGGCCAATCCGAAGTGGCCCGCCCATCCGACAAGTCCGCCATGCGCCTGACCCTGGACGCATGCCTGGAGGCCATTGCCGATGCGGGGCTCACGCGAAAGGACATCGATGGCGTGGCTTGCTGGCCAGGCGACAACAACAATGGCAACAGCTTTTCCCCGGTGGGCCCCAATGCGCTGATCGGCACGATGGGGCTTCACGTCAACTGGTATGGCGGCGGCTACGAAGGGCCGGGGCCACTGGCCGGCGTGATCAACGGCGCGATGGCCATCGCCGCGGGCCTGTGCCGCCATGTGCTGGTGTTCCGCACGATCACCGAAGCGAGCGCGCGGCGGCTCGACAAGAATGCCAACGCCTTGAGCAACAAGACCGCCGGGCGCGACAGCAGCTTCTTCTGGCAGTGGTACACCCCTTATGAAGTGCACTCGGCCATCAACCTGATGGCCATGTACGCGCAGCGGCACTTCCACGAATACGGGACCACCCCCGAGCAGTTGGCGCAAATCGCCCTGACCTGCCGTGCTAACGCCGTGCTCAACCCAAAGGCTGTGTACCGCACGCCCATGACCATGGACGACTACTTGGCCTCCCGCATGATCTCGACGCCCCTGCGCATGTTCGATTGCGACGTGCACTGCGACGGGGCGACGGCCATCGTGCTCTCGCGCATGGATGCGGCGCGCCATGGACCGAATCCCCCCATCCGCCTAGAGGCCATCGGTTCGGCCCTGCACCAGCCCTGGTCCTGGGATCAGGTTTCCCTGACCGGCGGGGCCAGTATCGACGCGGCACGCATGATGTGGCAGCGAACCGATCTCAAGCCAGCTGATGTCCGCAGTGCCCAGTTGTACGACGGCTTTTCCATCCTGACCCTGCTCTGGCTGGAGGCCTTGGGCCTGTGCCCAGTGGGCGAAAGCGGCCGCTTCGTCGAAGGCGGCACGCGGATCGCCCGCGACGGCGCCCTGCCGGTGAATACCAATGGCGGCCAGCTCTCGGGAGGAAGAACCCACGGCCTTGGGTATGTGCACGAGGCTTGCACCCAACTCTGGGAGCGCGCCGGACAGCGCCAGATCGCGCCGCACCAGGTAGCGGTCGCGGCGGCCGGCGGAGGCCCGCTGGCCGGCTCGCTTCTGCTCGTGCGCGAGTGAACTGGCCCCGGCCCCACGTGCTCTTCCCTTCCCCATTGCCGGCACCCTATGACACAACCTCTCCCCACCTCTTCACATACCGCGCATGGCCTGGGCATCGATCTGACCGAGTTCAAGAGCGCGTGGCGCATCGTGATTCTGGCCACGCTGGGACTGGCGATCAACTCCAACTCATCCATGCTGTATGCCTACGGCGCGATGATGGTTCCGCTGCAGCAGACCTTTGACTGGGACCGCGCGGATCTTCAGTCCGCAGTGAGCTTCATGTTTTTGGGATCGGTGGTCGCATCCCAGATCGTGGGCTGGCTCAATCTGCGCTTTGGCATGAAGCGCGTCACGGTGATCTCGCTGTGCATGCTTTCCCTGGCCTTCATCGCCATGACGCGCTTGGGGCCTTCGATCGTAACGCTCTACCTGGGATTTTTCCTGATGTCCATGGCCAGCATGGGCACCATGCACGTCACCTGGACCCATCTGGTGAACCTGTGGTTCGAGCGCAACCGCGGCCTGGCTCTCGCGCTGGTTCTTTCCGGCACCGGTCTGGCCGCCATGCTCATTCCCTCGGCGGTGAACGCCGTGATCTCGCAATGGAACTGGCAGGCGGCCTTCTGGCTTCTGGCGACTCTGCCAATGATCCTGGTGCTGCCCCTGGTGCTGGCCTGGATGAAAGAGCCTGCCCGCCCCCCGGCCCGCAAGCACAGCGAGTCAGCATCGTCAGCAGGTGCCGTGGTCACGGGTGCCTCGCTGCGCGAAGGCGTGCGCAATCCCCGCTTCTGGCTTCTGAACATCGCCTTGTCCATGATCGTGGCCTGCGTGGTGACGCTGGTCACGAATGGTGTCCCCCTGTTGCGCGACAAAGGCCTGGAGGCAGGGGATGCAGCGCGCATCTTCGGCAGCTTTGGCTTATCGCTGATATTGGGGCGGGTCGTCGTGGGCTACCTGGTGGACCGCCTCTGGGCGCCTGGCGTGGCCGCCGTCGCCCTGGGGCTACCGGCCCTGGGATGCCTGCTCCTGGGTATCAGCGACGCGAACGATAGCGGCTGGCTCGTGCTGGGTGTCATGCTGGTGGGCATCGGCGCGGGTGCCGAGTTCGACCTGGCGGCCTTTCTCGTCTCGCGGTATTTCGGCATGCGCGACTACGGCCGCCTCTTCGGCATCCACCTCGGGCTGATCACGCTGGCTTCCACGCTGGCCCCATGGCTCTTCGGGCAACTCTACCGGAGCACCGGCTCTTACCAGACGACGCTGTGGGTCTGCGGGCCCATGTTTCTCTTTGGTGGCCTCGCTTTGCTCTCGTTGGGCCGTTATCCGATCTTCGAGCGCAAGACCGCCCCTGACCAAACTCTTTGAAGCAGAACTCTATGTCCCACAATTCCATCGTCATCGTCGGTGCCGGCCAAGCCGGCTATCAGGTTGCAGCATCGCTGCGGCAAGAAGGATTTGAAGGCGCGATCACGCTCGTCGGCGACGAACCTGGCGTTCCCTACCAGCGTCCACCACTGTCCAAGGCCTATCTGCTGGGGAAAGTGGGCGTGGCGGCACTGCGCTTTCGCCCCCCCGAGTACTTTGACGAGCACCGCATCACGCGCATACAGGGCAGTGCCACTGCCATCGACCGGGAACGCCGCGAGCTTGTCCTCGCCAGCGGCGAAAGACTCGCCTACGAGCACCTGGTGCTGGCAACCGGCGCGCGCAACCGTGTGCCGGCGGTCGCGGGCATCGAGCTCGGCGGCGTATTCGGCTTGCGCAACCTGGCAGATGCCGACGGGCTGTCACAGCGCCTGGGCAGCGCGAAGCGCGCAGTGGTCATTGGCGCGGGCTTCATCGGCCTGGAGTTCGCGGCCGTCGCAGCCGCACGCGGCATCGCGGTGGACGTGCTGGAGCTGGGCACGCGGCCAATGGCCCGAGCCCTCTCTGCGGTCACGTCCCAGGTATTCGATCACGCCCACGCCCGGTGGGGTGTGCGAATCCACTATGGCCAGAGCCTCGCCGCAATCCACGGCGATGGCGGCCAGGTGCGCAGCGTGGAGCTGGCCAGCGGCGAAGTCCTGCCGGCGGATCTGGTGGTCTATGGCATCGGCGTGCTGCCCAACGCGGAACTCGCTGCTCAGGCACAGTTGACCGTCAACAACGGCATCGTTGTCGACGCCCATCTGCTCACCAGCGACCCGGCCATTTCCGCCATCGGCGACGTGGTCAGCTTTCCCAGCCCCTGGTCACCACAGGCCATCCGGCTCGAGTCGGTTCAGAATGCCGTGGACCAGGCCAAGGCCGTGGCGGCCCGGCTCATGGGCAAGCCCGCCGGCTATGCCGCCCTGCCCTGGTTCTGGACCGACCAGGGAGAACTCAAGCTGCAAATCGCCGGCCTCGCCGACGGGCACGATGAAACCGTCGTGCTCGGCTCCGTCGAGCAGCACCAGATCAGCGTCCTTTGCTTCCGCGCCGGCCGTTTGGTGGCAGTGGAATCATGCAATCGGCCAGCCGACCACATGGCGGCGCGCAAGCTCATTGCACGCAACACGCCGCTCAGTCCTGCCGAGGCGGCCGCTCCAGGCTTCGATCTCAAGGCGTTCGAAGTCTCGACACGCGAGACCGCCTGAAAACGCGCCGATCCAGCGGCTTCCGCCGGGCTTTCAGCGGCCCTGCGCGGCGACCCCACCCACGCCCACGCCCGCCACTGCCAACTACCCCGCGCCATGAATCGCTTAAAAATCTCCACCCGGCTTGCCATTTCGTTCTCCACCATGGTGCTGCTGCTGGTCGCGCAGGGCGCAATGGTGCTGTTCCTGTCCGCCGCGCAGCGTGAGGCGATGGAGGACATCGTTCAAAGGAGCACCCCCATCACCAAGGCATTGAGTGCGGTGATCGACGGGTCGAACATGGAAACCATCCAGTTCCGCAATCTGGCCTTGTTCTCGTCCCCGGACATTCAGCAGGCGGCGCTGGCCCAGATCAAGGTCGAACGCAGCAACATCGCCGCACAGACGCAAATTCTGGATCAGCTGATCGAATCCGAGGAAGGTAAGGCCTTGCACCAGAGCATCAAGCCTCTGCGCGCCAAGGACCTTGCATTGGGCAATCAGTTTCTTGAACTGTTTGCCAAGGAACAATGGGTGGAGGCGCTGGCCTTGCTGGAGAGCAAACAGCGCCCCGCGCAGATCGAATACCAGAACGCGATCCGCAAGCAAGCGGAACTCCAGGCGCAGGTCATGGCCGAAGCCGGCCATCGGGCCGAGGCGGCCACCCACAATTTGACGCGGGGGCTCCTGGTCGCGAGCGCCGTGACCATTGCTCTGGCCCTGTTCCTCGCTATCACCATCATCCGCTCAATCACTCGCCCACTGATGCAGGCCGTTTCAGTGGCCGACCGCGTCGCCAGCGGCGATCTGAGCGGGCACATCACCGTGCAGTCCCAGGACGAAATGGGCCACCTGCTGGAGACGCTGCAGCGCATGCAGCACAGCCTGGCGCAGACTGTCACGGCGGTGCGCAGCAATGCGCAGGGTGTCGCCTCGGCCAGCACCGAGATCGCGGCGGGCAACCATGACCTGTCGGGTCGCACCGAAGAGCAGGCCAGCGCACTGCAGCAAACTGCCGCGTCGATAGAACAACTGGGCTCCACGGTGAAGCAGAACGCCGACAACGCGCGCCAGGCCAACCAGCTCGCCCTGAGTGCCTCCACCGTGGCCACCCAAGGCGGCGAAGTGGTCGCCGAAGTGGTCAAAACCATGAAGGGCATCGACGACAGCAGCAACAAGATTGCCGACATCATCAGTGTGATCGACGGCATCGCTTTCCAGACCAACATTCTGGCCCTGAACGCTGCAGTGGAAGCCGCCCGCGCGGGCGAGCAAGGCCGCGGCTTTGCCGTGGTAGCCAGCGAGGTGCGCAGCCTCGCAGGCCGCAGCGCCGAAGCAGCCAAGGAAATCAAGCGGCTCATCACCGACAGCGTGGAACGCGTGGAGCAGGGGTCGCAGCTCGTGGGCAAGGCCGGTGCCACGATGACGGAGGTCGTCACCGCCATCCGCCGCGTAACGGACATCATGGGCGAAATCAGCGTCGCGAGCAGCGAGCAGAGCCAGGACATGGGACAGATCGGCGAAGCGGTCGCGCAGATGGACCAGACCACGCAGCGGAATGCCGCGCTGGTCGAAGAAATGGCCGCGGCTGCCAGCAGCCTAAGCAGCCAGTCCCAGGCGCTGGTGGAAGCCGTGGCGGTGTTCAAGCTGTCGGACGAAGAGGTCGTGCGCACCATCAGTGCCGTGCCCCTGCCTCGCACGCTCCACGCAAGCGCGCCGATAAAAACTATCATGCTAGCCAGGGAGCACTAGGGCCGCAAGCATCAAAGCGGCAAGGCCCAGCCGCCATTGCCGCGCCCGTCTCACACGAAAGCGCGCCGCCCGCCATGGGCAGTGAGGGCGATTGGAAGCGCATCTGAGTTTCCGGCGGTCTGGACTGTTCGGCGGGAAATCAGCACGCGAGTGAATGCCCCGTTCATTGGCGCGGGATCTGCCTGAGCGGTGAACACGCGTCCTCTTTGAAGTTTTGATAGCTGCTTGCGCTTTCTGGATGGGCGCTTGAGGCCAATTTGGCCTGTATCTTCCGTGCACGCATCCGGGCCCCTGCAAGGGTATTGCCCTGCACTGAAGATGAGACCAGCCCCGCCACAGCGCCAACCTGGACCGCTGGTGACGAACGCGCCACGCGCACTCGGAGCGCGTGGACATCCACCCGCAAAAAAACACCCCCTGGTACAAGCCGTGAAGGTCTGCCAGGGGGTTCAAAACCCCGGATTCCACGGGGTACTGTGTCAATCACCGGCCTTGCCTCCGGTACTTGCACCTTGGAGAACGTGTCCAGGTCCGGCCCGGTCAGGCCATGGCTCCCAGAAAGTCAGCCTTGCCCAGCTCCACGCCTGCCTGGCGGAGCAACGCATAGGCCGTGGTCACATGAAAGAAGAAATTCGGCAGCGACCACTGCTGTAAGAAGGTCTGCCCCGTGAAGTGCAGCGGATCGCCTTGCCGCTGCGGCACGACCAGGGGCCGCTCGGCGCTCCCGGCCAATTGCTGCGGCGAAACGCCTTCCACGAAGCCGATGGCGTCCCGGACGCGGACACGCAACCCTTCGAAGCTCTCGTCGGAGCCTTGAGCGGCAGGCAGTTCCACGGCACCCAGGCGCGCGACGGCGAGCCGCGCCACCTCGCTGGCAATGGCAACTTGCTTGCCAAAGGTCAGCATGTCGGGCGACAGCTTCGTATTCAGGAAGGCCGCGCTGTCAAAACTTCTGGCCTGGGCATGGCCTTCGGCTTTGTCAAGCCAGGTCAGCAGGTTGCGCAGCATGCGGGCATAGATTTCCGCGCTGGCGGCATGCATGGATAAAGACATGGTCGGATATGGTTGGTTGGGTTCAGAGTTTGTTGGATCCCATGCGTGCGAAGAACTCGCGCATGGGCACCATGGACGGGGAGTGGCTGGTGAAGCCGCCATCCACTGGAATCACCGCCCCCGTGATGAATGAGGACTCGTCGCTGGCCAGGAAGCTCACCACGTCGGCAATCTGCTTTGGCGAACCGAGCTGGGGCGTCAGGTGCTGATCCAGGAGGATCTGCTTGATCTCCTGCGGAACGCCCTTCTGCGCGTGCTCGTTGAGCACAAAGCCAATCATGATGGCATTGGATCGGATACCCTCCTTGCCGTACTGAGCGGCCACGGAACGTGCCAGCGCCATCAGCGCCGCCTTGGAAGCGGCATAGGCGGTCAGCGTTGCATCACCCAGCAGCCCGAAGCCCGACGTCGCAAAGATGATCGATCCACCGCCGACCTTGAGCATGTGCGGAATGGCGTGCTTGCAGCACAGCATGGCGCCGCGCGCATTGACGTTCATGGCCCTGTCCCATGCGGAAAGGTCCACGTTGCAGACATCGCGGTCACCGGCACGCTGCGCCGGATCCAACGCGGCCGCATTGTTGTGCAGGACATCGATCCGCCCAAAGTGGTCGAGCACGGCGGAAACCATCGCCGCAACCCCCTCCTCGGAAGTCAGGTCGGTTTGGATGGCCAGAGCCTTGCCACCCCCCGCCTTGATTTCGGCGGCCACCGACTGGGCTCCCTCCAGGTTGATGTCCACCACCGCGACACGGGCTCCATGCCGGGCCAGCGAACGCGCACATTCAGCCCCAAGACCCGCCCCCGCACCGGTCACGATGGCGACCTTTCCATCCAGTTTGCGTTCGCTCATTGCATCTCCAGAAAAGCGATGTTTTGAAATTCATTCACCAGAAAAACAGGGCGCCCGTTTCTCGCGAAACGCCAGCGCGGCTTCCTTGACGTCGTTCATCGGAACCAGCATGGCGAACAGATCCAATTCCAGGTCCAGGCCGCTCTTGAGGTCAAGGTGGCAGGCCGCGCGTGCAGCCTGCTTGGCGAACAGCGTTGCCGTGGGCGGCTTCTGGGCAATGCGTTCGGCCAGGGCAGTGACCTCCGCGAGCAGCGAGTCCGCGCTGTCGGCCATGCGGGTGATCAGGCCGATGTCAAATGCCCGGCGTGCGTCAACGCGATCACCGGTCAGGAGCAAGTCCAGAGCACGCCCCGGGCCGACCACGGCTCCAAGGCGCTGGGTTCCTCCCCCTCCGGGGATCAGGCCCAGCCCCGTTTCGGGAAGGGCAAACACGGCGTCCGGGGCCGCGAAACGCAGATCGCAAGCCAAGGCCAGTTCCATGCCCCCGCCCATGCAATAGCCATGAATGGCGGCGATCACAGGTTTCTCGGTGCGATCCAGCGCCTCGATCCAACGCGACTTCTGCATGCGCCGACGCACCTGCACCGATGTTTCCGCCGCCCGCCGTTCCTTGATGTCGGCTCCGGCGCAAAACCCGCGCGCGCCCGCGCCGCGTATCACGATCACCCGAACGGACGGATCGCTATCGAGCTCGGCCAGCGCCGCAGGTACACCACGGCGAATGTCGTCGTTGATCGCATTGATCTGGTCCGGGCGATTGAGCACGATCCAGCCAACGCCTCCCCGGCGCTCCACCTCGACGGCATTCCCGGGGTTCGCAGCTTCGTCACGCGTCGGGGTGGCCGGTTTGTGAAAGGAGGTTTCCATCATCGCTTCAATACTCCTCGAACTCAAACAGTTGCCCCCGCAGGTCGGCCGGATCGACCCGGATCAGCGGCTTCCCACCCACGGCCTCGCATTCGTCGATCCAGGTGAAACGGGTACCGCGTGCCTTCAGGTCCTCGGCCTTGGCCTGGAGACCGTTCACCGCGATGCGGATGTAGTAGGGGCCGGGCCCCCAGGAATTCAGGTAGACGCCGGCATCACCGTTCCAGCGGGTCGCCTCGATCACGTCCAGCGAAGCGCTGTGCGGCACCGTGAATTCCATGCGGGCGCGACGGTACCCCTCCTTGTCCAGAGACTCCACAGGGCTGCCAGGCTCCCAATCGAGGTTGGCCGATACCGTGCGCAGGGTTTCGTCCAGATTGCGGACGATGTAGCCGCGCGAGGTGACTCGCACCATGTCGCCCGGCTTGGGATCGCGCGGCTCGGGCGGGGGCACGCTGAAGGTGTCGGCCGGCATCTGCAGCGGCTCCAGGGGCATGACCTCGATGCACAGACCGCCGTCCACCGATGGGTGGTAGCGGGGATCCTCGGGCGTCGCGCCCAGCCAGAGCCGGTCGAACGGCATGTCGGGGGTGCGTTGTGCCATGCGGAACCGCAGGCGCCGGCGCATGAGCTTCTCGACCAGCAGGTCGAACTTGTCGCCGCGCGCGGCCAGCACGATCGAGTGGGTCACCATGGGCCGGTGCGCGCCCTGGTAAGCCTTGAGGCTCTCCAGGAAGTCGTGGAACATCGGATCGCCCGGGTTTGGTTGGTCCAAGTGGCACTGCGGCTCGATGCGGGTGGGGGCGACCGCCAACGATTTGTGAACCCGCAGGAAATGGGCAATGTAGGGATGGCCATCGAACGCTTGGCGCCAGTTGGGATGGCCGTGGAGGCCCAGCTTCGTCACCAACAGTTGCGCCATGCCGTCCGGGTCGGACAGCATCATGTCGGCACTCATCAACAGATCAAACACAGGCGTTGCTCCAAGAGAAGGAAAAAGTCAAAGAGGAAGTGCGCCATCCGCGGGCAGTGCAGACTTGGTCTGCCGTGGATTGAGCAGGAAATGGGACAAGGCGGGAATCAGCACCAGGGCACCCACCATGTTCCACAGGAACATGAAGGTCAGCAAAATGCCCATGTCCGCCTGGAACTTGATCGGCGAAAACGCCCAGGTGATCACGCCCGCGGCCATGGTCAGCCCCACCAGCGCCACCACGCGTCCCGTGAAGTCGAGCGACCTCCGGTATGCCTCGGCGAGCGTCGAGCCACGGCGCTGCATCGCAATCTGCACACTCAGCAGGTACAGGGCGTAGTCCACCCCGACGCCGACACCCACCGCGATCACTGGCAACGTGGCCACCTTGAGCCCGATGCCCATCCACACCATCAAGGCCTTGCAGATGATGGTGGTGATCACCAAGGGAACCATCGCCACGATGGTGGCGCGCAGGCTGCGGAAGGTCAGCAGGCACAGCAGCGCCGTGGCGCCATACACGGCCAGGTACATCAGCAAGATGCCGCGCTCGACCTCAATGTTGGTCGCCGCCTCGATACCCGCGGAACCCGCCGCGAGCAAAAAGCGCGGCCCGCCGTCGGCAGAAGCACTGTTGTGCTCCGCGGCAAAGGCCTCACTCACCTGAAGCACGCGCTTGAGCGTGTCCGCCTTGTGATCGGCCAGGTAGGCAATCAGTGGCGAGACGGAACACGAGGTATTGGTGATGTCCGGACTCGCAATCATGGCGGCCCCCACCGCCGCATTCGTGATGCCCTGGTCCCGGCTGATGGTGAGCCACTTGCCACTGCCCTCATTCAAGGCTGCAGTGATGAAGCGCGTGGACTCCGCCAGCGAACTGGTGGCCTGCACGCCCTCGGTCTGGCGCAGTGCCTGGGCCAGTTGGTCCATCAACTGCAAGGTGCCGTACAGCCGGCAGCCATCGTCAGGATTGGTCATGATGACCACGAACTGATCATTCGACAGCCCGTAGTGGGCCGTGATATAGGCACTGTCGCGGTTGTAGCGCGAGTCCTGCCTCAATTCGGGCGCCCCCGGATCCAGGTCGCCGATGCGCAGGTCGAACATCACGACCGTGCAGACCGCGGTCATCACGGCGGCAAGCGCCACCGTCACCGTGGCCGCGCGACGCTCCGTCAGGCGATCCAGCGCACTCCAGGTGCGTCCGAGCCATCCTTGCTTGCGCGTCGTGTCCTCGGCGAGGGCGCGGCGCGCCGCAGCCTCGCTCACGCCGATGTAGGACAAGGTCACCGGGATCAGCACGAGCTTGGTGAAGACCAGCACCGTGATCCCGATGCTGGTGGTCAGGGCCAGATCGCGAATAACCGGGATATCGATGATCACCAGCACGGCGAAGCCGACAATGTTCGTCAAAAGCGCCGTCAGGCCCGCCATGAAGAGGCGCCGGAAGGTGTAGCGCGCGGCAACGTATTTGTGCGTCCCACGGCCCACGTCCTGCAGGATGCCGTTCATCTTCTGGGCACCGTGCGAGAGCCCAATCGCGAAAATCAGGAATGGGACCAGGATCGAGTAGGGGTCCAGCTCGTAGCCCAGCAGGTTCATCAACCCCAGCAGCCACACCACCCCGGCAACGGCCACGCTCACCAGCAGCACGGTGCTGCGGATGCACCGGGTATAGAGGTAGACAAACAGCGCGGCGACCGCCACCGAGAGTCCGAAAAAGAGCATCACCTCATGGAGCCCTGCGATCAGATCGCCGACGATCTTTGCAAACCCGACCATGTAAATGCCGGTGCTCTCGTCCTCGAACGACCGGATCTCCTTCTCCAGGATGCGGGAGAACTCGCCATAGTTCAACGGCTCGCCCGTCTTGGGATGCCGGTCCAGCAACGGCACGATGATCATCGTAGAGCGCGCGTCATTGGCCACCAGGCTTCCAACAATGCCTGACCGCCCAACGTTTTCCTTGAGCTTGCCGATCGATTCCTGGCTGCCGCTGTAGTCCGGCGGCATGACAGGCCCCCCCACCACGCCCTCCTCCGTCACCTGCCGCCAGCGCACGATGGGCATCCAGAGCGATTTCATCCACGAGCGGTCGACCCCTGGAATCAGGTAGAGAGCGTCATTGACCTTGCGCAGTTTTTCCAGGTAGGCTGCGTCGTAGACATCACCGCTCTTGTTCTCCACGACGACCCGCACCGTGTTTCCCAACCCGGGGAGTTCCTCCCGATAGGCAAAGTAGGTCTGAATGTACGGGCTGGAGGATGGGATCATCCGCTCAAAGCTGGCATTGACTTCCAGCTTCAGAGCGAAGTATCCCAGCACTGCGGTAGCGACAAGGCACAGCAGCAACACTAGCAACCGGTTGTTAAAAACCAGTTGCTCCAGGCGGCTTCCTGACTTGCGGTCGAACTGTGCCGGATCGCGAACGACCGGCATGGCGGGTTGCTGGGAATGAGCAGACATCAGAACTTTCACGAAGCAGATCTAAAGGATCTGCGGCCTTCATTTACCTTGCGCGGGCAACGCGATGACTCCGACACCGTTCATGCGCGCCAGAGCCAAACGATGGGTGTTGGTCATCGCGGCGTCATAGACCTCGGCACCTGGCGCTTGGTCATATAGGGTGGCGCGGGCAGCAGCAAAATCCACGGCAAGCACATTCCCATGCTGCGACACCAGAAAAGCGGAATCCCCATGGGCGATCGCACTCACAAGATTGGCATCGAGACCAGTCTCGATCTTTTTCCACGCACGCCCGGCGTCCTCGCTGACAAAGGCATTGCCACGCAGACCGTAGGCCAGCAAGCGGGGGCCAAACTGGGCAATGCCGAAGAAGCTGCCGTTGTAAGGCGTCAGCACCCGCTTGAAGCGCTGGGTCGTTGCATCGAGATGCATCACAAGGCCCTGCTCACCTGCGACGAAGACGCCCCCGTCCCCACCTGCCAGTGCATAGAGGTGGTACCGCTGGTCATTGTCGGTTTTCCAGAGCCAGGGTTGCCACGTGTTGCCGGCATCGCTGGTTTTCAGGATCAAGCCGAAACCGCCCACGGCAAAGCCGGTGAGGCCATCGGGAGCGAACCAAATGTCGAGCAACGGCGCGGGCCAGACGTCCGCCGTGGCCGATTGCCCAACTGTCCGCTGGATCTCCGCCTCCCTCTCTTCGGAGCCTTTGGCGGAATCGCGCAGCAGCGTCAATACCGCACGCCCGTCCAGCACCCGCGTCCACGAGGCGCCGCCATCGGGCGACCTCAGGGCCACGGCATCGTGCCCCACGGCCCACGCCACGCCGGAACTGGCGAAGCGCACCGTGGTGAGGTCGGTGGAGACCGGGCTGCCGACCTGGCGCCACGATACCCCACCATCTTCGGACAGCAGGATCAAACCGCGCGGACCCACCGCAATGGTGCGCCCACCTTGGCTCGCCACTCCGCTGGCCGTCGCCCGCTGCGCCGACACCAGAGTTCGCGATGGTGCATCGATCAGATCCGGGCGGGCTGCGCTTTGCGCTGCGATCACCCATGGCACCGTCAGCAGCACACACCCGCCAGCGAGCGCGGCGCAAGCCCAACGCGAACGAAAGAAAGAACGCAGGAAAGTCATGGCCGGGGGATCCAATCGAGGTTGGTCATGCACGAGGCTCAGCGAGCCGATTCCCGCGATACGATGGCTTCAGGATTCATCTCGCGCTCGCTGCGCGCGGATGGAAGCACCTTGTAGCCTCCCACCATCACATCGTTGACATAGACGTACATGCCCTTGTTGAAGTCGTACACCACATTCTTCGCAGCAAAGGGGATCTGCTTGTCGTACATCGGCGAAGCGGCCTGAAACAGGCTACGGTACAACTGACCATTCTGGTCAAAGGCATCGTAGTTGGCGGCGCCGGTCAAATCTTCATCAAAGTAGTAGATGCGCTTGGAATACGCATGACGCTGGCCCGGCTTGAGCGTGGCTTCCACGGCCCAGACACGGTGCTTTTCCCAGCGCTCGCACTCCGGATTGACGTGGTTCGGCAGCAAAGCCTTTTCGGCCGTCGGGCAATCGTACAGATTCTTGTAGGCGTTGTACTGGATGTACATCTCCTTCTTGCCGATGAGCTTGAAGTCGAAGCGATCCATGATGCCGGAGAATACGAACAGCTCATCGAACAAAGTAACGCCGCCCATGCTGGCTACGGGAGTGTCATAGGCGAACTCAGGTGAGAGCTTCACACGGCGCAGGCCCGGGGTATAGCTCCAAGCCTTGCGCGGACGAGCCACCGGATCGAGATAGTCTGCCAAGCCTGTCATTTCGCCTGCACGCCGTGCCGGCACCTTGCTGATCGAATACACCCGCCACGCCATGTCCGGATCGCGATCTGCCACGTCGGTCTGGTAGTACACAAAGTCCTGGAACGTCGCTTGCTCCGCCGTCACCACGGCCTTGCCCGAAGTATCAATCACCCAGGAGCGGGAGGCCGCAGTGGTGATCGCGGTCTCTCCCTGGTAACGCAGGATTTGGTTCCACATCACCTCGTATCCGGTCTTCGGAATGGGGAACGGGATGCCACCGCGGCAGGCGTTTTCAATGGCAAGGCCCTCTTTGGTTGCCTTGCACGTGGTCGCATTGCGGACGGTCGCATCCAGAATCTTCTTGGGATAGGCCGCCGTTCTGTGCGTGGGATACACATTGAGGTAGTACCCTGGGTACTTGGACAGCAGGTGCTTCTGCCCTTCGCTCAGCAAGGCTGCGTGCTGTGCCATGTTCTTGCTGTCGATGCGCAGCACGGGCTTTTCGTCTTTGAACGGATCGGTCCAGAAGCCGCTATCCGGCTTGAAGCCCTCAGGAGCCTTGGTCAACCCCCCGGTGTAGGCCGGGATGCTGCCATCGGCATTGGCTGCCTTGACCGCTCCGAACGGGGTCAGGGTGGTGCCCAGTTGCTTGGCCTCCTCCGCTGTCACGGCCGCGAAAGCTGGCGTGGCAAGGCCAATGGCAACCAGCGAAAGGATGTTGTGGAATTTCATGATTGCAGCTCCAGGGAATCAGAAAGAGGTCTTATAGGTGAAAAACAGGCGACCACGATCGGTTGCGCCCACGCTGCTGTTGAGTGCGTTGCCACCAATGGCGGCCGTACCGGCAGCGTTGTATTTGGTCGGCACGGACATGTCCGCATAGGTCAGGCTGAATTCATGCTTGCTTGCGTAGGTTGCAGCAATGCCGATTGACCACTTGAGGAGGCCTTCAAACCCGCCACCGCCGGTGGCGGCCGAGCCCTTAATGCCGTAGCTCACTGTCATCGGGACGGACACATCCAGGGACGGCAGCACGCCCAGGTACTGGGGCGTGAAGCGCATGGCAAGCTCCCAATAGTTCTTGGTCGAGCAGGTATCGGTCACATCCCCCGGCTGGGCGGTGGCACCGCTCGTTCCGAGCCGCACGCAACCGGCATACCCGACACCGCGATACAACTGCTCGTTACCCGTGACCTTCAGCAGGCGGCTGTACGCAAGTTCGCCGATCAGCGTACCGGTATCCCAGAGGGGTGTCTTGGGCAGTCCGTACGTGCCGTTCACCACGGCATGGAAAGTGTCGCCCGTCGCACCCGTGCTGGTAGCGGTATAGCTGGCAACCGAATTGAGGTGCGCGTTCTTGCGCCAGGACACTTCGGAGCCAACGCTCACCGGGCCCACAGACTTGGAGAGACTCAGGCCCCAGAGCTTGGTAGCGGCCGGATAGACAAACCTGAAGGTACTCGGCAACGCAGGCCCCAAGATAGCGTTGTAGGGTGCCGACACCGGAGCGAAACTGGTGAGTTGAATGCCCGTTTCCGGATTGGTATCGTTGAACTGCCGGTAGTAGGCACCCAGTGTGGAATCGATGGCATCCACATCCAGACGCGCGGAAAGCCCCCAATTCTTGTCGCCCGAGGTCTTGACTGCCGTGTTGGCCATGGCCAGGCAGGAATAAGGACCCAGTGCCGGGTTGCAGGGCGTCAGGGCAAAACGATCGACCCCGGGCGTGTTGTCGGCGCCCATCAGATACGTACCGGCATACGGTGCGCGCGTCGCCTTCCAGTCCAGCGCATATTGGCCTGCAAGAGACAGCTTGTCGGTCACCTGCGCCTTGAAGGTCAACTGGTTGATGGGCAAGAAAGTTTCCTTGGTCTCAATGCCCGGGCTGGAAACAGCCTTCATGCCATCCACGGGCGACTGGCCATAGGAAATGGCATGGGCGCCGATGAACATGCCTTCACCCCAAACCACCGTGTGGCGGCCCAACTTCACGTTGACGGGAACAGAACCGAGATCGAAGTTGGACCAGACGAACGCATCCAGGATTTCACCGGACGGGCCATGTACAAAGCGGTTGACCTCGTCGTTGAACCGGTTGTTGTTGTACGACGTCGCGGAACCAGCAGGCGAAGACACCGACCTATCGCGATACGCATGGTCGTACCAGCTTGCGGCACTGATCCGCGCACCAAAGATCCCTTTGTAGTTGAGGTCAAGTTCCCCCAAAAGATCGAGCCGGTTGGACACGATATCTCCACGGCCGAACTTGGCGTTGCCTTCGTCGGTGGTGGCAAAATTCAACAGTCGTTGGTCTTGTGCCTCGGTACGAACCCCCAAGTTGTATCGAACCGTCGCATCGGCACGCACCTTGAAGTCGGGATTGCCAGTGTCAAGCTCCAGTGCGTGTGCACCACTGGTTGCGACCAATGCCGCTGCAGCGGCAATCATGTGCACTGCGGCCTGGGAGGGAGCCGTCCTCGTTTGTCGATTTTTCATGAGTTTGTCTCCATCAGTTGGGGATTTACCTGCTACTTGGCACAAGCTTCAGTCAGCCCTCCCATGCGTCCCCCTGAGGTGTCAGGGCTGGCCAGCGCAGCTCGCCTTCATTCTGTATGCTGCCTGCGATTCTGCATTTAGAATTTTCTTCCCGATTCCGGGTTTTCACCTAATTTGAACAAATTTATCCATAGCGTCTAAAATAAGACCGATGGAGGCGGTGCAGTCGGCATCCAGCGTGGCGGCGAAGCCGCTATCCAGCGTCGAGCATCAGGGATGGAGTCCGCTGCGGTCGCCGGTCCACGAAACGCACCCTTTGATGCAGATAGAAGCTCAGCCACGTCCACGAACGAAACCGCCGGAAGCACGGCGAGAAGAACTCATGAATGCCGCCCAGGCGTTGTTCCTGAAGAAGGGGGTGGGCGCTACCGTGATCAGGGAGATCACTGATAGCACGGAAGTGGCGAAGGGCTCGTTCTACCTGTACTTCTCATCCAAGGAAGACATTCATATCGCACTGGCCGAGCGGTTCCACAGAGGTGGCCCCGTTTGTTTGAACACAAATCGCTAAACGATAAGTGGAACCGGTCCGCTCAAGCTGCCTGTTGAATCGCCCGCGCCCAGACCATCGCACAAGCGCAACCAGCAAGCGCTTGGCAGCGCCTCTCAGCAGGCGCGGGTGCCAAGGGCGAGCGGCTGTATGACTGGGCG